>JAFTSU010000011.1 GCA_017467105.1 Clostridia bacterium | reverse complement strand
GTCAAAAAACGATGGCGTATTTGTTCGGGAACTGGAGACCGTGGGTTCGAGTCCCGCCACTTCGACCACTTAGGAATCATTCAAACAATAAAAGTTTGGGTGGTTCCTTTTTCTTTTCCCGCAGGACTCGAACCAAGGTTCTCCGACGGCTCGAAAATATAGTCGCCGCCTATCGCCTTCGCAAGTCTGCGGCTCTGCCGTCTCCTTATTTTCTTCGGGCGCGTCGGCATAAACAGTTATCAACTATTTATGCCTCGCTTACCTGTCACTTCGACCAAAAAACAGCCGAAAACGAGCCATTTTTGACTTGTTTTCGGCTATTTTTTATACTTTTTGCACAAAAATGGCGATTTTGGGGTGACCACATGTTTGCCCTAATTTCGAACCTTTAGACTGTTTTTTCATCGCAATTTTTCCTCTGTTTCAGAAAATCCTTTTTCTTTGCTTACTGCGACTCAAATTTTGAAGGCTGACGGTTGTTTTTCGCCAGCCCTTTGTGTTTATCACGACAAAATGAGATTTATTTTCCTTTCCTTTTTGCAATATACGCAACGGCGGAGCAAGCAATGATTCCAATTACAAATGGAATTGCAAATAGAAGTCCTACATCCCAAGGGGCACTATTACCGGGTGCATATCGGAGGACGGTGCAATTGTATATAACAACAATGCACATGATGTTTGTTAACAAGATTGCAAGTACCTCAATAATCGTTGATAGTTTTTTCATGGAAACCTCCTATTATACACCAAGGTAGGTACTTTTTCTACGCATAGCTAAAGCTTTTTGGAACCACCCGCCGGACTGGTGGTTTTCCTGCGAAGACTTAGAAAAAGTCTTCGCTATACAACAAAAATCCACCACCTCCGAACGCTGCAGCGGTGACATCACTCCTTCTTGAAAACCTTTGGAGATTTTCCAAAACGCTTGGTGTACGCTTTATAAAAAGTGGAGTAATCCGAATAACCGCAAAGGGAATATATATCCGTCGCTTTTTTCCCTTCACCCAGAAGCTTTTGTGCGTAAATCATCCTTCGCTGAGTTATATACTGATGTATCGTTATTCCGTAAGTCCTCTTAAATTTGGAAAACAAATATGATTTTGAGACGTAGTAGCTTTTAGCCAAATCAGACACCTTGATATTTTCTTCAAAGTGTTCATCTATAAATGCTAAGCATTGCGAAACCGTGCTTTTTTCCGCTTTAGGCACGATAATTGTTCTCTGTTCCTTTGTCAATTCGGACATCAAGGACAAAAACGAGGCGTAGATCGAGAGCGATTGGGCAACAAAGAAATCGCATTTCAAATTTTTGATAATGGCTTCAGCAAAACCTATAACGTCGTCATCTCTTGTGATTACAATGTCGCAAATCTGCCCGAGAAGTGCATCTAAAACCGAAATATCGGGGAAAGCGATCGTCAGACGAACATATTTGTCCTGATTTTTGATGTTAAAATTGTGGAAGTGCCCCTTTGGTACAAAAATCAGCGTATTTTTTTTAAGTAAAACGCTGTGGTTACCCGATATAAAGGTTGCATCTCCGTCTATGTAATAAATAATTTCGTGATGCGAGTGTATTTCGTGCCCCTTTCTTAACGACGGACCGCGTGAATATCGGAAATATACCTGATCATATTCTATTTTCTTTACAAAATTCGTATCCATAATCATATTATATCACCTGTTTGTATTTTTTGCAATATAATTTAGATTTTTTGATATTGACTTTTCAATTTATACATGTTAAATTTTAAAGTACGAAGAAGGGAGAGAAAAATGAAGGATACCGTTGAGCTTATAAAAAAGCACAAGCTGATTGCTATTATTCGAAACGTGGAGAGCGAGGATCTGCTCCCACTTTGTCAAGCGCTTTATGACGGTGGGGTACGATTGGTAGAGGTAACCTTTTCATCCGACGGTCTCAGTGACGAGAAAATTGGGCGCGATATTCGCCTTATAAGTGAGCACTTTGACGGCCGGTTGGTTGTAGGAGCCGGAACAGTTATCACAAAAAAACAGGTGTTTTTGACCCGGAAGGCCGGAGGAAAATTTATTATTTCCCCAAACACGAACAGATCTATTATCAGAAAAACCAAAAAGCTCGGGCTTGTTTCTATCCCCGGAGCGTTAACCCCAACTGAAATTGCCTACGCCTACTCCTTCGGTGCTGATTTCGTCAAAGTATTTCCGACGGAAGCACTGGGGGGCGAATATATCAAAGCTGTCAGAGCTCCCCTTTCCAACGTTCCGTTGCTTGCAGTGGGAGGGGTCGACCTTGCCAATCTTAAAGAATATCTTAAGGCGGGCGTCGACGGCGTAGGAATAGGGTCTAACATCGTGCACAAAGGGTATATAGAACAAAAGAATTTTGCGGCTATACGGTGTTTGGCGCACGAATATGTAGAAATAATAGAATCGAACTAAGGCGGAGAGCGGTAATTATGAGCAACTATATTACTATTGACGGAGGCACGACAAATACCAGACTTCGTCTGGTGAGGGAGCATACCGTAGCGTCGGAAGTTCGTATCGCTATGGGCGCAAAGGACTGTACCCTCGGAAATGCAACTCACAAAAATCTTATAAAGGAAAAGCTGAAGGAGCTTCTGAGGGCCGTAAACGCCGAAGAAAAAGATATTAGATCTATAATCGTTTCAGGTATGCTTACCTCTGAGTTCGGCTTATATAACCTTCCGCATCTGACAGCCCCGGTGGGCATCAAGGAGCTTCACGATTCTATGATGCGTGCGGATACGGAAATCAGCACCATTCCATGCTATTTTATACCGGGCGTCAAGGTTCAATCAGAAAATGCGTATCAAATCGATATGATGCGCGGTGAGGAATGCGAGTATTTCGGAATTTCGGAGCAGCTTGCTCCAAATTCAGTTTGTATTATGCCCGGCTCACATACAAAACATATTTTTTCCGACGAAAATAAGCGAATATCCTCTTTAAGAACCTTTTTAAGCGGTGAGATGATCGCCGCGCTTTCGCAAAACACTATTCTTTCCAAAAGCATCGATCTGTCTATTGCGGATTTTGATGGGAAAGCCTTGCTTTCGGGCTACGACTGTGTCAGAGAGCTTGGTATCAATCGCGCCTTGTTCCATACAAGAATAATGGATAATATACTAAAAAAAACGCCCATGGAGCTTTATAGCTTTTTCCTCGGTGCTATTCTTTGCGAAGAAGCAGAGACTTTGGCTGAATGTAAAAATCAAATATATATATGCGGTCAAAAAAACATTCGTAAAAGCTTGATATATCTGTTGAAAAACCGTCTATCGCTTTCTGTGAGCGAAATAAGCGATTCCTACTCGGAGCTTGCCGCAGCCATAGGCGCAGTTAAAATTTTCGAATATGAAGGAGATTGATTATGTATTTGCATAAACAGGAAGTAATCGATGAGAGCCTAAAAGGCTTCGGAAATGATCAGGCAAAAATCGCCTGCAAGGTTCAGTATAGGCCAGCTGATCCGAAATATGATGAAAGCATCAGAGAATTCCAGGGCTGTCCCACGGTCGCCATTTCCCGAGGCGGAAGAGTGTTTTTAGGATGGTATTCCGGCGGAACAGGTGAGCCGCATATGGATAATTACAATTATCTCGTGTACAGCGACGACGGGGGGAAAAGCTTTGGGGATCCTCTTTTAGTTATTCAAAGCGATAGGGAGCGCAACGTACACGCCTTGGATATTCAGCTTTGGATAGCTCCAAACGGTGCTCTCTGGGTATTTTGGGTTCAAAACAATGCCTTGCCACTAACGGAGGAGAACAACCATTTGCTCTTGGCTGCACAGGAAAGCATGCTTCCCGTTGTGGATAGGTGCGGATATCTGTTCCCCGATATGAGACATACCTCGTGGTGCGTCATTTGCGACGATCCTGATGCAAAGGATCCCGTATTCTCCGAGCCTCGTTTACTCGACATCGGATTTTTACGTTGTAAACCCTTGGTGACCGCCGACGGCAGATGGATATTTTTCAATTACGATCAATTAAACGATAACTATGGATACAGTATTTCCGATGATAACGGTAAAACCTTCACACGCCGCTATGGAGCGAAAAAAATTCCTACACCGTTTGATGAGGCCATGGCTTATCAGAAGAAAAACGGTGAAATACGTATGTTCGCCCGTAATAAGAGCGGACAGTTGGCTGAAACACTCTCCTCGGATAACGGAATTAGCTGGTCCGATACGTTCCTTAGCGGAATTTTATCTCCTAGTACCAGATTCTACGTTTCGCGAACACCGAGCGGCAGAATTATTCTCGTAAATAATGATTCGGCAGACGTAAGACAAAGAATGAGCATATGGCTTTCAGAGGATGACGGGGAAAGCTTTATATACAAAAAAATCGTTGATGAATCCGATTATCTTTTGACTTATCCGGACGTAGATTTCTTCGATGACAAGATATATTTGACCTACGACAGAGAAAGAACGGGCGCAAAGGAAATACGGTTGTTAGTTTTTACAGAGGAAGACGTGATATCACCCGACGTTGAATTACGGTCCCAAATCGTAAGCAAGCCTATGTAAATTTTGTTGCTTCGCCGCAACTGCGTCTGCAGCCTGTTCTAAAACAAAATTAACAATTTGTGCAGTCGCCGGTGACGGCAGAATGGAGATCATTATGAATAAAGTTAAATATATAGATCCAATGATAGGAACGGTAGGAGACGAGAAGGGGTTCAGCTTTCACGGCGGAGGTAAAACCCATCCCGGAGCGAGCTTGCCCGGAGGAATGGTACAGTTATCTCCGGATACGGTAACCGGCGGTGATAACGGTACAGGGTATAATTACTGCCATACAAGTATAGAAGGATTCAGCTTCAATCACATGAGCGGAATCGGCTGGTACGGCGATCTCGGCAACATTCAGCTTATGCCAGTAATAAACCATACCGACCTCAGAAGCGGAAGTAACGAAGAAGTACCGTTTAAAAAAGGAACTGTCGGATGGAAATCGCCTTTTTCTCACGATAAAGAGAACGCCAAAGCAGGATATTATTCGGTATTTCTCGATAGGTACGGAATATTTGCAGAGGCAACCGCATCTTACCATACGGGACTGTTAAGATTTACATACCCCGAATGCGACAATTCAGGCATTATTTTCAATTTTTCAAGAAGAATTGCGGGGCGTGCCGATTCGGAAAAGATTAAGATAATAAATAATTCTAGTATCGAAGGACATATACATTGCACTCCAAACGGAGGAGGCTTCGGAAGAGGATTGGGCGGAATATCGTACGATCTTTTCTTTAAAATTGAATTAAGCAAGCCCGCCGAGAGCCTGCGATTTATAAGCGACGAAGAATATTTGGACGCTTACATAAATGAGTGTGAGGGAAAAGATGTCGGTCTGGTCGCAAGATTTAAGACTTGCAAAGATGAAAAAATAACAGTAAAATGCAGTATTTCATATACCGATATCGAAGGAGCTCAAGCAAATTTTAATTCCGAGTGCGTAGAGCTTGATTTTGACAAAACGGCAGAGAAAGCATCCGAAGAATGGAAAAAAGCAATAAAATGCATGGAAATCGAGTCTGATAACGAGACTCTCAAAACTATCTTTTACACTTGCCTATATCATTGCTTGCTTGATCCGAGGACTTCTATTGATGTTGACGGAAGATATCGTAACGCAAAGGGAGAAATATTAAAAGCGGACTATACTCATCGAACCATGTTCAGCGGCTGGGATGTATATAGAAGCGAATTTCCGCTATTGACTTTAATAAGACCGGATACAGTTAACGATACCGTAAAGTCTCTTCTTAACATCGCAATTTTATGTAATTCATCATTTCCCAAATGGGAGCTGATGGGCATAGATTCCGGCTGCATGGTTGGCGATCCCGGACTTTTGGTTTTTGCAGATTCATATTTGAAGGGCATTCGGGATTACGACGTAAACAAGGCGTATAATATATGCCTTGCATCCTCGAAGTGCGCTGAAAGGCTATACGGCAAGGACTTCAAATCAATTCATCCAAAAATCCCACAATATCTCGCCGAAGCATATGTTCCCGAGCGCCTTAGCGAAACTCTTGAATTTTTACTCGCCGATTACGCAATGTATAAATTAGCCATTTCAATGGAAAAGAACGATGACGCGAGTTATTTTATGGACAGGGTAAATAGATATAAAGAAAATTTCGATCCCAAAACCGGATTTATGAATGCTAGGAATAATGACGGAAAATTTGTAAACACAAAGAATGAATACGACAAGTACGGATGCGTTGAAAGCAATATATATCAGCAGTCTTGGTTTGTTCCTTACGACGTTGAGGGGTTATGCGATCTCTTTGGAAAAGAAAGATCGGTCTCGCTGCTCGAGCGTCTGTTCGGAGAAGCGGATTTTTCAGCTCTTTGGAACGAAAATTACAACCATTCAAACGAGCCGTGTCATAATATTACTCATTATTTCAACATTCTCGGTTT
Organism: Clostridia bacterium; assembly: GCA_017467105.1. GTDB lineage: Bacteria > Bacillota > Clostridia > Oscillospirales > CAG-272 > UBA1740. The sequence continues at coordinate 43,921 of JAFTSU010000011.1, read as the reverse complement.
ACCAGATAGAACTCAATATTGGACGCGCAGAGTGCAAAAAGAAGCGTATCGACTCGGAGCTTTTGGCTTCTGCGGAAACGAGGACGTCGGTCAGCTTTCCGCATGGTATGTTTTGTCAGCTGTAGGGTTTGCACAGATATGTCCGGCTGACGATAAATATTATATAAACACACCGCTATTCAAAAAAATACGCCTTGCTTTATCTCCAAAATATCACAGTTGTATCAACGACGATATTTTCCAAGTTGAGTGCGACAAGGATCCTTTGGAGTACCCGTACATCAGAGAAATGTATTTAAACGGAAATCTACTTAACAGATACTATTTAACTTATTCCGAAATAACTGCAGGAGGAATACTTGAAATAAAGCTCAAGTTAAATCCCGATAAATCGGATTAAATGTTAATTATAATGTACAAAGTCAAGTGTTAAAGGTCGCTTTTTGAAAAAAGCTCCGCAAAAACTTTAGGCTCTTTGTCAATAGTTGGGGTGGAAAAAGATTTAAATAAAATCGAATAAAGTTCCAAAGAGGGACAAAGATAAGGCAAGAGGCTGAAACGGAGCGAAGCGAAGTGGGGGCCTCTTGCCTTATCTACGCGGCGTTTTGGTGGGAGAAAATATGTAAAATACGGTTTCTAAATCTGTCGAAACGACGGTAGCCGTAAGCGTTTCGTTTAAGAACCTTAATTTTGTTGTTGCAGCCTTCTGTAAAGCCGTTAGTAAATGGAGTTTCCAAAGAGTTACTGCGATGCAAATTTTGAGTTTTCAGAAAGGTCTGTTGACTAAAATCAAAATGTATGGTATACTGATGGCAGAATAAAAAACTCAACACGGGGTGAACTGTTTAGTCACCTGACGGTTGAGTTAGCTATAATCGCGGCTCGGTTTTTGGATGATAATTCGGCTTGACCACACCTTTGACCATCTACGGACTTGGACTGTGCGGAAACAGTGCGAACGAGAGCACAGATTAGCATCGTTTTCGGACTCAAAAGCACTAAAAAAGTAAATAAGAGTAGTCAAAAGGCTACTCTGAGCCGCTTCGGGTCGATGATATCGCAGGTTCTCCGACGGCTCGAAAATATAGTCGTCGCCTATCGCCTTCGCAAGTCTGCGGCTTTGCCGTCTCCTTATTTTCTTCGGATGCGTCGCTGTCACTTCGACCAAAAAAACAGCCGAAAACAAGCTGTTTTGACTTTTTTCGGCTGTTTTTATATATATTTTTCACAAAATCGGCTCTTTTCAGTTGACCACATGTTCGCCTGATTTTTTTAGCTTTTTGTGGGATTTTTCATGGCTTTTTTATAGTCTTTTGAAAATCCCTTTTCTTTGTTTTCTGCGACGCAAATTTTGAGGGCTGACGATTGTTTTTCGCCAGCCTTTTGCGTTATCTTTTTTTATAAATCACGAGTTCGGGATTTTCTCCGTTTTCTTCATAAGTACAGACGAGAAGGAAGTCCATGTTTGCTGCTATACCAAAGCATCTGCCGCCGAATTCGCTTTCGAGCTGACTACCGAGGTAGGTCTGCTTATCGTCAAGAAATTTCACTTTTTCTCCGTTAGGCAGAGTGTATTCCATATTGATGAATTCACCTGATAGCACGTTTAAATTCTCTACCTTAGGCAATCCTTCGATATGCAAAAGCGTGTTGAATTCATGAATTAGCTGTTGTTTAAATTCTTCGAGCTTTTCTTTTCCACCTATTTCGGCATATCGCTTCCAGATATCAAGAGTGTACTCACCGTCGGCATAGCACCATTTGCAGTATTCCTCATTAAAATTGCCATCGGTTTCACGGCTTGTGGTGCAATCTTCAAGCGGCATACCGCAACACTTACATACTAACTCTCTTGGAGACCCGAGAAGTGTGTTGATAGACACGTCAAACAATTTGGAAAGTAGCTTGAGCGTATCTATGTTCGGTATTGTTTCGCCGTTTTCCCATCGAGACACCGCCTGTCTTGTTACAAAAACCTTTTCGACAAGTTCTTCTTGCGAGAGTCCTTTTTTCGTTCTTAATTCGTAGATAATATCTTTCGTTTCCATAAAATCACCACCTGAATTTTTGTGGTTATATTATATCACGGACTGTTGGCATTGACAAGCAACTGTCTGTTGCTATCTACTCGACAATTTGGGATTTGACAGCTTATTTCAACTTTCCAAGCTTCGTAGTATTCGCAATAACGATTAGAGTTGTTTCTGCATCAAGCACCTGCTCGGGATTGATATTTACGTTGACCTTCTCGCCTTTCTTGATTGCAACGATATTGAATCCGTATTTTTTGCGTAGATTTAACTCAATTAAGTTCTTGCCGCACCACCCGTCCTTCACATCGATCTCAACCATAGACACGTCCTTTGACAGAGAGATCATATCAATAAAGCCGGAGCTGAGTAGGTTCTTGGCGAGGCGTATACCAGACTCGTTTTCAGGGAAAACCACCTGATCTGCACCCACACGGAGCAATATTTTTTGATGCATCTCATTGGCGCATTTTGCAATAACGTTCTTAACGCCCGCCTCCTTGCAAAGCGTGACCGCCATGACGCTGGCTTCAAGGTTACTTGCCATACATACAATGACCGTATCAATACTTCCAATTCCAAGGCGTGAGATAACCTCCGCATCGGTCACATCAGCACACTTGCAAACCGGCAGATATGCCGCCGCATCGTTGACGATCCTTTCATCTGTATCTACTGCAATGACCTCCATACCGTTCTCTACAAGCTCACGTGCCACGGCTGTGCCATATCTTCCAAGTCCAAAGACTGCGTATGTTTTCTTTGCTTTCATTATTCTTCTCCTTTATCCTATACTGATATCTTCCGTCGGCTCGGAAATGACGTTCTGACTTTCGCTTTTACTGCCAAGCGCCACCGCAAGTGAGATGGGACCAACTCTGCCGAAATACATAGTTACAATGATAATAAGCTTTCCAACAGTATTCAGCGTTGCCGTCAGATTTCTTGAAAGTCCGACGGTTGCAGTTGCGCTGACCGTTTCATAGACTGCATCAAGGGCGGATACATTACTCGTTGCCATCAAAAGCACGGTTGAGGTGGCACATATCGTAAGGAACATGACAACAACAGCAACCGCCTTCTTTATCGATTCTTCGGAAATGCGGCGACCGAACAGGGTTGCCCCATTCTTGTTTCTTATCGTTGCAAACGCCGAACAAACGAGAACGGCAATCGTAACCGTTTTCATACCGCCTGCCGTTCCCACGGGTGAGCCGCCTATCAGCATCAAAATAATAGATACGGCAGCGGAGGCGTTTGTCAAATTCTCTTGCGGAATTGTAGCAAAGCCTGCCGTTCTCGTAGTAACCGATTGGAAGAGAGATACTTGAATTTTATCGAGCAAGGACATCTCTCCGATGGTTAATGGGTTAGCATATTCAAAAATAAATATGAGAATTGCACCGACAAGAACGAGTCCTGCCGTGACCGTAATGGCAATCTTTGAGTGCAAGGTCAGGTGCCTGAATATTTGTCTGTTTTTCGGTGAACGGCTTTTAACCACACGCAGAACATCCCACCACACGATATATCCGAGACCGCCGAGAATGATGAGCGCGGAGGTGACGATGTTTATTAAAGGGTTCGTAGCGTAATTACAAAGACTGTTTTCCGCTATTATGTCAATACCTGCGTTACAAAAGGCTGAAACCGAATTGAACACAGATATCCACATTCCTTTCGCACCGAACTCGGGAACGAACACGAACATATAAAGAGCAGCACCGATTCCTTCGATGATCAGCGTGCCGAACAGTACGTTCTTAACGAACTTGGCAAGCCCCGACATCGTATTGAGATTGAATGCATCTTGAATAAGCAAACGGTCGCCGATACCCATTTTTCTATTAAGAAGAATCATCAGCCCTGACATAATAGTAATGATACCAAGACCGCCGATCTGTATCAGAAGCAATATAACGACCTGCCCGAACATGCTCCAAGTGGATACCGTGGGTAGAGTAACGAGTCCTGTCACACAGGTGGAGGTGGTTGCCGTAAAGAGCGCGTCTAGATACGGCACGGCTTCTCCGCTTGCGGAGCTTATCGGTAATGCCAAAAGTCCGCTTCCCACAAGGATAGTCACAAGAAAGCTGAGCAATATGATCTGCGTGGTCGAAAGCTTAAATTTCTTTTTCCTAACCATAAGTTTTTCCTCTAAAAAGCATAAAGGAACCAACGTCCTCTGCAGTCAGCTGGTTCCTTTTATAATTATTTGTTTCTGTAATTATATCACATTTTTCCGTTTGTGTCAACTCTTAATTTGCACAATAACATAATCTGTTTCCATTAAAGCACCACCTTAGCTGTTCTGATGATATTATATCATAGACAGTCTGAATTAACAAGCAACCGTCTGTTGCTACAACCGAAAAAGATTATCTCAATTTCTCAAATCGCTCCATTACTCTGATGAGCATTGGTCTGTTGTAGCGCTGAAGTATAACGAATACGGAATCGATCAGCATCGACAAAACAGAGGTTGTAACAAATGCCGCCGCGCCGCCAAGAAAGGGTATTAAGACTATCGGCAAGAAGCTGAGCACCATAATGACCTCGTGTACGATTTCTGCCTGGCAGGTTGCTCCTACTATTTCTTTAACTGTTTTTTTGCCGGTATCGAAAGTGTCCGGACTGTACGTTGGAACGTATTTTTTCCACTTTCGTACGCGAAGCAGCTTATATAACCTTTTTTCAAAGCTCCTTTCGCGAAACCACCTATGTTTATAATTGGCTTTATTCTTCATAATCAGATCCACGGCAGCTCCAACGGCAATCCGCATTACAAAGTGGTAGAGAGTAACTCCGACCGTAATTGTAATATCTTCAATAACGGCGTTTCCAGAAGTAAAGCAAATCGGTAAAATGATCGCAAATACGATAATCAAGAACAGAGTTATCAAAAGCATTTTCTTTTTCATAGCGTCAGATCGCCTCGTCATATTCTTATTGATTTAAGTGATAAATAAAACTAAAGTTGTCAATTTGCGTAAAAAAGAACGCTAAATATCAATTTCTTCGTTTATGCTGTAAGTTCCCGGTTTCCCTTCTAAAGAAGTGCCGATAATAATCTTTTTTGCAATAAGTGTTTTGGGTATAGATGTTTTTTTGATCGTGTCAAGGGCAAGACGAGCTTGCTCTTCGTCATCCATAATCACTAAAGACGTATGGAATATAAACGCTTTATCAAAAGCGTGCTGAAGAACGCCGTACTTTTTCAACACTAACTCGTCAAGCTTATTATGTATATGCTCAAGCTCTTTGCTTTCTTGCATAGTTATCCAAACGATCGGACCGTTTTGCTCAATATCTTTTACCGAAATCGGAAACGGGTTCAATGATCCGCATAATTCAACTATGTCGCCTATTGCCTCGTTGATTATATCATCCGGAATATTAAAAGAGATTTTCAGAGAAATATGAAAAGGCAAGGTAAATGTAGGTGAAGATGATCCAATATTCTTTACATAGTGTTCTGTACTCTCTCTAAGCTCACGCACTTGCTCGTCTACGTCAACTGCAACCCATACGTACATTTAATTTTCTCCTACAAATTCTAATTTATCTTTTAGATCATTATATCATATTTTCGCAAGCTTTTCTACCTATCAATTATATTTTGCGCGCTGTCACAAAAGCGAACTGTATCGTGAAAGCTCGAAAGAGAGTAACGATCAAAAATTTGATGGTTATAATAAGCAAAAAGGAACCGGAATTTTAATCCCGGCTCCTGCCTTTGTTATTTTCTCATTTTTTCCATATCGTTTTTACGGATCTCTACACGTCTTACCTTACCGCTGATAGTCTTGGGAAGCTCATCAACGAACTCGACTATTCTCGGATACTTATAAGGCGCGGTATGAGTTTTTACGTACTCCTGAATTTCCTTTTTCAATCCGTCGGACTTTTCCGTACCCTTCACAAGCACAACGGTTGCCTTTACGATCTGACCGCGAACCTCATCGGGAACGGGAGTGATCGCGCACTCAAGGACGTAAGGAAGCTCCATAATAACGCTCTCGATTTCGAACGGGCCGATACGGTAACCGGACGATTTAATAACGTCATCAATACGACCGACGTACCAAAGGTACCCATCCTCATCCATCGTGGCCTGGTCACCGGTGTGATAGAAGCCGTCGTGCCAGACCTCACTCGTCTTTTCTTCATCCAGATAATATCCGATGAACAGTCCGCAGGGAGCTTCTCCGTCCTTCACACGGATACAGATCTCACCGGTATCACCGATCTTACACTCGTTACCGTCAGGATCGAGAACAACAACGTCATAAAGGGGACTGGGCTTACCCATAGAGCCGATCTTAGGAGTAGAGCCCACAAAGTTTGCGATAGATAGAGTCGTTTCGGTCTGTCCGAAGCCCTCCATAATAGTAAGCCCGGTTGCCTTCTTAAACTGATTGAACACCTCCGGGTTAAGTGCTTCACCCGCCGTTGTTGCATATTCGATAGAAGACAGATCGTACTTGGAAAGATCTTCCTTAATGAAGAATCTGTACATAGTTGGGGGTGCGCAGAACGTAGTGATATGATATTTTGCAAACATCGGCAGTATATCTTCCGAATGGAATCTGTCGAAATCATAGGTGAACTGTGCCGCTTCGCAGAGCCATTGACCGTAGAGCTTGCCCCAAAGCGCCTTACCCCAACCGGTATCGGATATAGTGAAGTGAAGTCCGTCGGGATTTACGTTATGCCAATGCTTTGCGGTAGGATAATGTCCTAATGCGTATTTGTAGGAATGGGTTGCGATACGGGGATAGCCGGTTGTGCCCGAGGTGAAGAGCATCAGCATAGGATCGTTACCGCAGGGAGAATTTTCAGTACGGTAATAATGTGTACTGAAGCGCTCCATTTCAACGTTGAAGTTGTGCCAGCCTTCCTTTTCGCCGCCGACCATAATCTTTAACATACCGGGGTAATTTACCGCTGCCTTTTCGGCTTCAACGGATACGTCGCCGTCGGCGGTACAAACGATCGCCTTGACTCCAGCCGCCTTATATCTGTAATCAAAATCGTGCTCTACGAGCTGATTTGTTGCAGGGATCGCGATAGCACCGATCTTGTGAAGAGCCAGCATACAGAACCAGAATTGATAATGACGCTTCAGAACAAGCATTACGGTATCGCCTCTTTTGATACCGAGAGATTCGAAGTAGTTTGCAGTCTTCGCGGAATACTTCTTCATATCGCCGAAGGTAAATCTTCTGTCGGTCTTGTCATTGGCTACCCACATCATAGCGAGCTTGTCGGGATTTTTCTTCGCGATAGCATCGACGCAATCAAACGCGAAGTTAAACTTGTCTTCGTTCTTGAACTTAATGTCGCTGAACACACCGTTTTCATCATAGAAGGACTCTATGAAGTTATCTGCAACCGTTGATACGGTATCGGTTTTCTCAACCACCTTAGGAGCAACGTACCGAACCTCCGGATATTCTTCGCTGACCAGACCGTCCTGAGGATTGAGAACCACGGCGTGAAACTCGCATCCGCCCTCGCTCACCGCGATCATACCGTGAGGGATCAAGCTGTTATAGAATATGGAGTCGCCTTCGTGGAGAACGTCCACGTGGTTGCCGACTTGAACCTTAAGTGAGCCCTTAACGATAACGTCAAATTCCTGACCGTTGTGAGAATTGAGTTTTATCGGCGCGTTCTGCTCCTCGGCGATATATGGGAATTTAACAAGGAACGGCTCGGCGAGCTTTTCCTTAAACTTAGGAGCAAGGTTGTTGTATTCAACACCGTGCTGCTTTAAGATCTTTAAGCCTTCGCCTTTTCTCGTTATGGCGAAGGAGGTAAGGGTCGTGCTTCGTCCCTCGAGCAGATCAACCACCTCGACGTCGCAAGCCTTGGCGCACTTATAAATAAAGGTGAAGCTGAAATCTGTTTCGCCGGTCTCGAGTACGCGATATTCCTCAACGGAAACACCGGTAAGCCGGGCAAGCTCCTCCTGGGTGTATCCTTTTGCTTCACGCAGGTCCTTAATTCTACCCGCAACCTCTTTCAAGCTGTAATCCATTCTTTTGTCTCCTTTCGTTCCCTGAAACTCTTCGTATGATGATTACAAAATTGAATAAAACAAAAAACTCGCCTCAAAAGTAAAACCTTTGAGACGAGTATATAACCCGCGGTACCACTCAAATTGCGGAAGCTTGATCTCCGCCACTTTCCGAGCTCTAGCAAGCTCTTTGCCTTTACGCAGCATTACGGAAGGAGTCTACTCGGCATTCGCCTTTCGGTCCTCCGACTCAGAAGTGATAGGTCACTTGGAAGAAATCACTATTGTCTCGCACCGCCCGACAACTCTCTGCAAAGCTCTACCTTCCGACCGTCTTCATCATAGTCGTTTTGTGTTATTCAAATTTTCTTACATCTTAGCACGAAAAAACGCGCTTGTCAATACCTTTTTGATTTTTTTTCGAAAATTTTTGGTTGCTCTGCCGGCACCTCTCACTAATTCACGGAATGATCCTTCCAAATAATCTACGCATGCCAAGGATTTTTATCTCCAAAAAGCTTCTGCTTCTAAAAACCTAATCTAATCAAAAAGAGAGCAAAACGGCTTTGATAAAAAACATATCAGAGAGCTTGAAAAACTCTGCGTGCCTTTCAAGCTGCCTTTAAAGCTTAATATCATTTTAACCCAAATGCTCTCTTTAGCGTTGTGACGTTAAGGAATACTCACTAACTCACGACAGTAATTGTTAATAATTAGGCGCATTTTAAACCAAAGCGGTTTTACGCAATACCGCTCTACTGAAAAAGCCGAGACCTATAGCGAAAAGCAAGCCGCCCGCAAGGCACAAAATGGCGTTAACGGGAGTTGAGTCCAGGGGCGTGATAAGCGAAACGGTCATAAACAGCAGCATACCGCCGCCCAACGAGCCGCATATTGACAGCCACGCCTTCTGCTTTGCGGCAATGCTGATCAGCGTAAATATGGAAACGAACACGGGCATTAAAAGAATCTTTGAGAGCATACACATTACAATATTCCAAGCATTCAGACCGTGAAGATCAAAGGACAGTCCTGAGATCGCTCCTCCCAGCATCGATCCTACAAAATACACAATAAGCATCAGCGCACCCGTGATAAAGCCGCAAACGATTTTAGACAGCACGTATTCTCCTCTTTTCGTGCGAACGGTAAAGAGATTTTTAGAATATCCGCTTCTGAAATCGTCAGAAACAAAGAGACAGACGAAAACGGCAACGCCCATAAACGCCATATTGATATTACACATCATAAATACCTCGTTGCCACCCATTGCTTCGCCGCCGGGAAGAGTACCTATATTCTGCCAAGCGTTTTCGGGACCCTCCATAATAGTGATCTCACCGGTCTGCTGATTGACAGATTCCTGACCGTCCATCATCGACATCATAACCGTCATAAGTATGGGCATTACGAGTGCGCAGGCAATCAAGATGTAAAACAGCTTTGACTTGAACATTCTGCGTAAATCAACCTTGAGCATGCTTTTCACGCGCTTACAAAAGCTGACCTTTTCAAATTTCATTGTGTTTTCCATTCTTATTTGCCTCCTTTCATAAGATCGATATAGTATTCCTCAAGCCCGATCTTGTCGGTCTTTATTTCGGTTACGCATACTCCGTTTTCGTAGAGATATGTTACAATCTCTTCGGGTGTAGTCAGATCGTACACACGGATATAACCCGCTTCGTCCTCTTCCACCCGTGAATATCTGCAGCCGAGGAGCATCTTGGTTCTGTTCATTTCAGCAGACTGCAATGCCATGTATGTGCGGCAACTTGCGTCAAGCTCATCTGCCGTCATTTCTACGATCATTTTTCCGTGACGGATAATGCCGTAGTGAGTAGCTACCTTCTGAAGCTCTCCGAGAAGATGAGAGGATACTATTATGCTGCGCTTGCCATCCTTTACAATGTTTAAAAATACCTCGCGCATAATTCTCATGCCATCTGCATCAAGACCGTTCAGCGGCTCGTCGAGTACAAGTAGCGTAGGGTCGCCAAGCAACGCCATTGCGATACCGACTCTCTGCTTCATACCGAGGGAGCAGTTCTTGTATTTATTGCCTGCGGCGCCCTCCATTCGCACGGTTTTTAATACACGGGTGACCTCTTTGACCGAATTTTCAATATTCAGATTAGCCGCCTGAATCATCATATTATCAAACACGGTAAGTCCCGGGAAGCAGCCGGGAGCTTCGATCAGGACGCCCATTTTCGTCCGAACTGACTCATCCGTATAATCCTTGCCATACAGCTTGATCGAGCCTCCGCCCGTGGGAATAAGACCGCAAATCATTTTTTCTGTGGTGGATTTTCCCGATCCGTTTTCTCCGATAAATCCGTAGATCGCGCCCATCGGCACGGTCATATCAAGACCGCACACAGCTTGCTTTGGGCCGAAGCTTTTAGATAAGTTTTTTATTTCAACCGCATTCATCCTTTCGACCTCCTTAATAAACGTCGCATTTATTGAGCAGCATTGTACCTACCACGTTATATATTATCGACCACGAAGCCGACACAAGCGCGCAGACTATCAGCGTTCCTACGTTACTGCTCAAACATGCGTTAACCGACGAACCGTAAAGGAAAAGATTAAGCACGTAGGTGGGAAGCCCTAACGACTCTATTATGGCAGCCGCTCCGATGATAATGATACCCGTTCCGAAGAAGAAGGACGAGGCAACGGAAATCCCGAAATATCTTCTGAAAATTACGTTCAGGAAGGTGTAAAGGCTTGCCCAACCGAACGACATAACCGCTTTGCCAAGGATCGCGATAATAAGCGAGCCTACGTTCACGTCGGTTTCATATCCTGCAAGTAAGCCGCCCACCGTACCACCAATAAGGTATGTGACGCACATACAGATAATCGCAAAGGCGCAAGCAAGGCTCTTGGAGATCACATAATCCTGCTTCTTTGCGTGTGTGGTAAAGAGCTGCTTAACGTAGCCCGACTTATAATCGTGACCTATGAAAATCGATACCATTATCCCGCCGAATATGAATACCATATTCATGTTTGCATAATCGGCAATTCCCTTTATAACGTAAAGAGGCTCACCCGCGGCAATGATCTGCCAGACGTTTGAGTAAAGCTCAATTTGCTCTCCGTCGGGTCCCGGCATCGTCGTCATAGCCGATACCATCGCAGGGATGATAGCGGCAATGGCGAGGAAAATGTAAAAGAGAGGCGTGTGGAACAGACGGTAGAAGTCCACACCAAGCATACCCTTAATTCTGCAAGCAAAGGTAGGCGATTCAAATTTAATATCACGTGTTGTATTCATTATTCTGCCTCCTTCTTCGACATCAGCTCGATGTAATATTCTTCAAGACCGATCTTATTTCTTGAAATCTCGCTGACAACGTGACCGTTTTTCATTAAGTAATCCACGATAGAAGCGGTATCATCCACGTCATAAACGCGGATATATCCTTCTTCCTCGCGCACGTCGTCATACCGACTGCAAAGAACTTTTTTCGCGTCCTGCATATCCGCGCATTTAAGAGAGGTAAACACCTGCGCTCTGGAGTCCATTTCCTCGGCGGAAAGCTCCATAATCATCCTTCCCTGACGGATAATTCCGTAGTGAGTGGCTATTTTCTCAAGCTCACCGAGGATGTGGGAGGAAATGAGAACGGTACAGCCGTACTTTTTTGTGATGTCAACGAGAATCTCGCGCATAATACGCATACCGTCGGTATCAAGACCGTTGATCGGCTCGTCGAGAATAAGAAGCGCAGGATCTCCAAGCAGAGCCATGGCGATACCGATACGCTGCTTCATACCGAGAGAGCAGCTCTTGAATTTGAGGCTTGCGTTGTCCTCCATACGCACGATCTCAAGCACGCGGCGTATTTCTTCGTCGGGGTTCTCGATACCCAGATTGATACACTGCATCATAAGGTTCTGATACACGGACGAACCGGGAAAACAGCCTGCGTTCTCAATCAGTGCGCCGACTCTGGCTCTTACGCCGGGATCGGTGTAATCTCTGCCGAACAGCTTGATCTCACCGCCGTCGGAAACGAGATGACCGCAAATAAGCTTCTCCGTGGTGGATTTGCCCGATCCGTTCTCGCCTATAAAGCCGTAGATCGCGCCCTGCGGAACTGTCATATTCAGATGATCTACCGCGTACATTCCGCGAAAGCTTTTTGAAAGATTTCTGATTTCAATAGCGTTCATTTTTTACTCCTTTTTATGTGTAAACGCAACACAAGCGAGCCGTATTGCTACGCCTCGCTCGCGCTATCAAATTTTTATTTTTCCCTCGCTGCCTCAATGCGAGCTTCGGCTGCCGCCTTGCGCTCGTTCGCCGCCGCGATCTGCGCCTCGCGCTCCTCCTGCATTTTTGCCTGTCTCTGTGAGGGTGACATCTTTGCTTCCTCCCACTGCGCTTTAGCCTCTGCCTTTGCCGCGGCAAAGTTTGCCTTATCGACCTCGTGCTGCGCCTTGGTGCTTTCCTTCATGTCACTAAATGCCTTCTTGAAAAATGCCTTGATTCCCATTGTATAATTCTCCTTTGTCTTTCTGTTGCTTATTATTTGTTTATAATTTTATCGCTTAGTTGCAGAATTTCAGCACCATACTTATCTTTGCGCGAATTAAGAATTCCCTTATATATCGGATAGGTAAGAAGAGCCATGCCAAGTCCCAGAACACCGATGATGATTCCGGGCACTAACGGGCTCGCGATACCGACGGTCGCGCCGATATCGGTCATTACAAGGCTCATACCTGCGCCCATAACAACGGCGGAAATGCTTCCGAATACGTAAGCGAATACGTTTGCGGGACGCTTTACTTTTGCATCAAGCTCGCGGAGAGCATCAAGCTCGGAGGGAGTCTTTTCCATGTACTGTGTGCGGATCTTCTGCGCTATAAACTGCTGATCATTCTTATTCATTGTAAATTACCTCTCTGTCTGTTTTTGTGACTATATTATAGCAAGCGTTTGTTTTTGATTGTTTTGTGAAATGTTTGCATTTTGTTAATCCTAATTGTTTTCGGATTTTATTATTTCTTCGGACAAACGAAGAATTTCGGGTGTAAGCTCTTCCTTTGTTTTGCGTGCAATACGACGGTATATTGGGTAGGCAGGGATCATAATAAGAGAACCGATGATTATAAAAAGTGCCGAGAGCCAAGCCTCGCCTGCAAACACAGCAAGGAAAAAGCACATTCCGATGCCAAATACGAGCGCGCCCACGATTCCGAAGCATAGGCTTTCGACCGTGCCTGCCGTTTGCACGCGCAAATCAAGCTTCTTGAGTCTTTCAAGCTTGCTTTCCTCTTCGGGCATGTATTTTCTTCTGATGCTTTCGACCTCCTTGTTTCTGGCAGCCGAATACGTGTAGTTAAAATTGATGTTTTTCATAATACTCCTGTTTTTTGTCGTTCATTGTGATTATATTATAAGGTGCTGTTTTTTGAGTTTTGCTTCTGATTTGTTTCTGAAATGTTATAAAACATATTTTTACAGCATCGGCGCAAAAATTCTGACAACCGAACGGATAAACCCGGTAATAAGTCCCGTTTTCAGCATATCCGGCGTTACTTCTATAGATCTCTCCATGGTACTTTCAATATCCTGTCGCAAAGACTTGACAGAATCGCACCGATACATCCACACTCCGTTTTCAAAATGATGCACGAGACTACGATAATCAAGGTTGATCGTACCGATACCTTTTCAGTTCTTCAAGACGGCGAATAAATTTCTTTTCAAGCTTCCGTGAGTAAAAAAGAAAGTATATCATAAAGCCCGCAATAGGTAATATGAGAACGAATAAGAGCCACGGAACCTTGTAATCGGGATTGTCATCCGAGGCAATTATCTTAATAATACAGAAGATTTCGGTCATCCAAGCAGCTATATAAAAATACGGAATGTAATAGCAACACGCGACCACAATACCAATGATGGCGACTATCTCAAAAAGCGTAATGAGAACCGCAACAACATAGCGAACCTGAATGTAATTGTATTCTCGCTCTATCGTTTCCTTGCCCTTGCTGACCTTGTATTTAATTTTCACAGTCTCCCCCCATAATATATTGTTTTACTTTTTACACCCATATTATAGCGATGGCTTGTTTCCCAAAGGTTTGAATTTTGTTTGCGTTTTGTTAAAGCAAGAGATAGCTTGATAATTACAGAGCTTACGAATTGCAAAGAAAAAAGAGATCAACGCTTCCGCTTTGATCTCCATTTTCTACCTTAATTATTTATTACGTCGTACTTTCTCTTGACTTTAACGAAGCGTCGTATGCTACCTTGAAGCATCTGCGCCTGCGTGATGATTGATGCGCTGACAGTACGTCATCCGTTATATTTTTCATCCGCGCCTGATTTACCGAAGTACATAAGCTCCCATACCGCAGGTGCGCTTACCGATTCCTTAACCTCACCGCGCTCGAGCCTCTCTACCGTAGCAACACCCTCAAATCTATGATATCCGCCGTCGAATCCCACGAGCTTAGCCATAAAGCCCAGAGGCTTTGGTAAAACGTCAGTAAATCGAGTCTTGTTAATATCACCGTGTCTGTCATATATAATTCTGTACTCATCGCCGGATGGGGTGGTATACTCGTATACGATCTTGTTATACACCGGCTTACCTGTGTGCGCGTCTATATATCTGCACTCGGGTCTGAATCGGAGAGTATGGTTTGAGTTATCTCCTATGATCTCATCACCCTTGGCGAGCATGAATACGTCAAACTCCTTGTAACCGTATTTTTTCTCTCCTGTAATCCAAGCGGATATAACCTTGTAATCTCCTATTTTTGCTCTGCCCCAATACCAATGATGCATAAGAGAGAGCATCGAGACGTTGCCCCAATTGTGATCGTGGTATCCCGAGCCAACGAGTCTTTTCGTTTTGCCGCCGTCATAGACGATCTCCGCCTCTGCCCTGCCCTCCGGTACTGCGGGAAGCCAAGCAAAATAATGCTCCTCACGGTCACCGAAGAAGATGCTGCCGGTTTGAGATCTCCACGCTTTTATATTTGCGTCAAGGGTGAGTCTTGCTCTCATGGTTTTACCCTTGAATACTACGTCGTAGTGCTTAAGGTCGCCGTTGCAATAGCATTCCCCTATTTTAACGTCGCACATATCCTTGCAGTAGTGGCTCTCCTCAATAGTGGCGTAAACCTCCTCCGAGAGCTTTCTACCGTCCGGAAGAGTCAGCTCCATGGAAGAGATCGGCTTTATGGGGCCGTTTACGTTTATCGGCATTTTAGAGTAGAAGAAGATAACTAAGACCGTGCCGTCAGGGTAATGAGAATCGAAATACCACCACTCATACGAGCTTCCCGAGCCGTCGACTCTCGCGCCGTCCTCCCATATTTCTACCTTATCCCGTGACAGACCCATTTTCTCATAATGAGGGGCGTCATCTGGATGTATTGATTTTCTGATTTTGCCCATATTTCCTCCCGCTTTTACACCGCAAATTTTGATTAAATTCAGCACGGGTGCCTATTAACAGAATATTTTGACAACAAACTGCCCGTCAGGTCAGCTTCTTCATTTCCATATACGGAAGGAGATCAAAGCCGCATTTTCTGTATACGTGAAGAGCTCTGCCGTTCTCCTCCTCTACCTCAAGGCGAAGAAGGTGACCCTTGTATCTTTCCTCAATATACTCAAGGCACATAGAACCAATACCCCGTCCCCTATACTCATCCTTAACGTAGATATCCTCGATCCAGGCGCATCTTCTGCCAAACTCGGTAGAGAAGCCGTTAGCGACCATCAGATAACCGATCAAGCGCCCTCCGTCCTCTATAACGTAGCCGTCAAGATAGGGGGAGTCACCGACGCAGTAATCTATATCCGCATTGAATATTTCCTCTGAGCCGTCGGTATACACAGCGGGGGATGAATAAAATAGCCGCATCATAGAAAGAACGTCTTCTCTGTCCGACTCAATCATATTTCTGATTATATATTCCATAATTCCTCCAAAGAAATCACCAACGCTCCACAAGGGCAAGCGTCAGCGCCGCACTCCTTGCTGCAGCCTTTGAGAGAAACGTAGGATAGTCCTCAGTCGCAGAGCCATCTGCTGAGTCGGATATAGCGCGAACGACGGCAAAGGGAGTGGAATTTACGAACGCAACGTGAGCCACTGCGCCGCCCTCCATTTCGCAGGCTGACGCGGAAAACAGCTTACGTATACGGGATTTTTCCTCTGCACCCGCGACAAACCTATCACCCGTAGCTATTCTGCCAACGTGGACCTTCAGTCCCATATCAGCCGCCCGACCTTTAAGTATTTCCACGGCTCTTTTATCAGCGTCAAAGTATATTTTGTTGATTCCGGACACCAGACCTAAAGGGTCGCCGATGGGAGACGTGTCCATATCGTGCTGACAAAGAGTGTCTGCAACTACTATATCGCCTGTTACGATGCCATCCGCAACCGCGCCGGCAACACCGGTATTAATAATGAGCGTGGGCGAAAATCTCAGTATCATTATCTCTGCACACATAGCGGCAAAAACCTTGCCTATGCCGCATTTTGCTATAACCACGCTTTTGCCTGACAGAATGCCCGTATGAAAATCTATACCGCTTATGCTGTCTGTGCCACGATCCTCCAGCATTGATATAAGATCCTCAAGCTCCTTATCCATAGCGCCAATTATTCCGATCTCTATGTTCATTTCTTTTCCTTTCAGATAAACGTCTTAGCTTTTAATAAAGGGTTTTTCTTCCCATTCCCGCAGAATGCCTATACCCGTGTTAAGAAAATTCAACGTTATGCCGTGCGGCAAACAGGTCGCTCTGCCTAATCTGTACCTTAAAGCGCTATACCTTATCGCCCTTATATGTGAAGTCCTGCTCTCTTGAATTCAGTATATCAAGATACCTCTTGCACTCTCGCTTTGCAGCGTCGAGATCAAGGTTTTTATAATTTCCGCATTCTCTCCGGACAGCGCCGAACATCTCGCCGGAGTGGTTTACAGTATTGATAAGCGCCGTCTTAAGAGCCGCCAGAACGCGACCGTTATCAGCATCTCTGACAAGAAGATAAAAGCCGGTCTGGCATCCCATAGGACCGAAATAGATTACGTCGCTGCCTATCTCCCCGGAGCGAAGATATGTTGCCAGCATATGCTCTGCCGAATGCATTGTAAGATTATCCATATAATCTCCGCCGTTAGGGATCCTGGTGCGAAGATCGTAGGTGGTAACGTCACCGTCTATGCGGGACACGTAAATACCCTCGACAAGAAGATCGTGATCCACCGTAAATGAAGCAATTTTCTCTACCATATTATTATCCTTTTAGTTTGATTAGATGGGCAATATCCGAACTCTCCCACCAAAACAGTATTCATATAAAACAACCTACAGCGGTAAGCGTACGAGAGCCACCTGCAAGGGCAGGCGATGCTCACCGCCGCGGCAGGTTAAAAAACGGCAATACGTTATACGAAAAACAGGTTAACGAGCAAAAGATAGACGGCCGTACCTGCGGCGACTGACAGAAGAGTTCTGCGAAAGGCGAGATGCAGGATAACGACAACCGCGGTAGCTATAAGCTGCGACAAGAAGCCGCTCGGAGCCGCAAAGCTCATCCCCTTAAAGCAGTATATCACCAGCATGGCAAATACGGCAGGTGGGAGCGCTCGACCTACGTAATTCATATAACCGCTCTGAAGCTTACCGGACTTGAAGATAAGGAAGGGCAAAAATCTCGTCAGCATAGTTGCCACAGACACTATCGTTATAGTAATTATACCTTCATAAAAAGTCATGACGGCTCCTCCCTTTGCGATTTATCCTTATCAACTACAGACCTCGTCAGCACAATAGCTAAAAGCATAAGCAGCATTGCGGGGATAATGAAGCTATCTTGTCCAAATACAAGCAGAGCCAGAACCGAGGACAACCCACCGATAATAACGAAAAGCAAATTTCCCTCCTTCATAAGCTGCTCCAACAGAATAACCACGAACAGCGCCGTCATAGCGAAGTCAAAGCCAACGATACCAAGGGGAATAAGAGAGCCGAAAATGCCGCCAAGGGTAGCTCCTATCACCCAATAGCTATGATCGAGAAGAGATATATAGAAGGTAAACCATCCCCGATCCACAGTGGGAGGAGGCTCTGCGGTGTACGCAACCGAGAATGTCTCGTCACACAAAGAGAAAATCATATATATTTTTTTAAGTCCCATACCTTTGTACTTATCTATCATAGAGATTCCGTAGAATATATGACGGGAATTTATCATAAGCGTAAGTATAAGAGCTGAGAGAGGATCAAAGCCCCCGAGCAGAAGTCCTGCCAGAGCAAATTCCATACTCCCGGCAAAAACAAGAATGCTGGTCGCCATAGGATATAGGAACGAAAATCCCTCCGACGCCATCAGAACTCCGTATGAAGCCCCTAGGAACAGAAAGCCTGCCATAATAGGCACAGTATGGGGAAACGCCGCTTTTAATGCTGATAAATGCACACTTTTGTTTGCTTTTTTCGTGTTTTTCATACAATTATGCCTGAAGGGTTGCAAGTAGATATGCAACCCTTCGTGTAATTATTTTCAGAACTCAAGTTTCTCTCTGATATAGGATCTTACGGAGTAGAGAGGAATTCTCACCTGATCCATAGTATCTCTGTCACGAACTGTTACGCAACCGTCGTTTTCGGTGTCGAAGTCATACGTGATGCAGAATGGAGTACCGATCTCATCCTCACGACGATATCTCTTACCGATCGAGCCGGTCTCGTCAAAGTCCACGTTGAACTCACGAGACAGCTCATCATAAAGCTCAAGCGCCTTCTCTGAGAGCTTCTTGGAGAGAGGAAGCACCGCCGCCTTAACGGGAGCGAGAGCGGGATGGAGATGAAGCACCGTACGCACGTCGCCCTCACCGATGGTCTCCTCGTCGTATGCGTCAACAAGGAACGCGAGAGCTACTCTGTCTGCGCCAAGAGATGGCTCGACAACGTAAGGAATATAATGCTCACCTGTCTCCTGATCGAAGTAGGTCATATCCTTGCCGGAATGATTCTGATGCTGACCCAGGTCGTAATCCGTTCTGTCAGCTACGCCCCAAAGCTCGCCCCAACCGAACGGGAAGAGGAACTCGAAGTCTGTGGTTGCCTTAGAATAGAAGCAAAGCTCGTCGGGATCGTGGTCGCGGAGACGAAGGTTCTCCTCTCTCATACCCAGGTTCAGAAGCCACTGATGACAATAGTTTTTCCAATAAGCAAACCACTCAAGATCAGTACCAGGCTTGCAGAAGAACTCAAGCTCCATCTGCTCGAACTCACGGGTGCGGAATACGAAGTTTCCGGGAGTGATCTCGTTTCTGAAAGACTTACCGATTTGGGCAACACCGAAGGGCAGCTTCTTTCTGGAGGCGCGCTGAACTGAGTTGAAGTTAACGAAAATTCCCTGCGCCGTCTCGGGACGAAGATAAACCGTGTTGGTAGAATCCTCGGTTACACCTATGAAGGTCTTGAACATAAGATTAAACTTCTTGATATCCGTGAAATAGGAGCCGCCGCAATCAGGGCACACGATTCCCTTCTCTTTTATATAGTCGGCCATCTCGGAGAAGGACCAGCCTGCAGGATTGTCGGAAAGTCCGTTCTGGAATGCATAATCCTCGATAAGCTTGTCCGCTCTATGTCTCGCCTTACAGCCCTTACAGTCCATAAGAGGATCGGAGAATCCGCCAACGTGACCGGATGCCACCCATGCCTCCGGGTTCATAATGATAGCGGAATCAAGACCTACGTTATATCTGGACTCCTGAACGAACTTCTTCCACCAAGCACGCTTTACGTTATTCTTGTATTCAACTCCAAGAGGACCGTAGTCCCAGGAATTAGCAAGACCGCCGTAGATCTCAGAGCCGGGGAAAATGAAGCCTCTGTTCTTACAAAGAGCTACGATTTTATCCATTGTTTTTTCCGTGTTTTTCATTGTTACACCTCTATCTTAATCTATTTTGTAAATTTAAGTTATGTTTTGCTGTATATTTCCGTACAGAATACCATTGCTATGATATTTAGGTATCACGTCGATTATCTCTCCTCTGACATCATTATCCGAGGTGCATCTTACCTCTATATAGGAGTCCGAGTGACCTGTGTACTCCCTGCCGCGCCTCGTTTCGAAAACGGTAGGGAGCAGATACCCCTCCGCTACGACCGCGGATAATACCTCGTCGCGCATATCCTGCTGAGCTCTCCGAAGCCTCTCCGATCGCTCCTGCTTGACCGACGGATCTATCTGATTGGGCATAGCTGCCGCAGGTGTTCCCTCTCGCATAGAATACGCGAATACGTGGGAGTCGAGAAGCCGCGCTTCTTTTACAAAGCTTACGGTATCAAGAAACTCCTCATCGGTCTCACCGGGAAATCCAACCATAAGATCAGCGGTCAGCATGACCCTTGGAATAAGCTCCCTTATAAGCGCGACGCTGCGAAGCGCCATATCTCTCGAATATCTGCGTCGCATACGGCGAAGCACGCTTGACGAGCCGGACTGCATAGAAATATGAAAGTGAGGAACGAGTATACCGCACCCCGCGACTCTCTTGATAAATTTTTCGTTCAGAAGCTCGGGTGCCATAGAGCCGAGGCGTATTCTCTCCGCTCCGTGAAGGCTATCCAACTCCTCAATAAGATCCGCAAGTCCGTACTCGAAGTCGAAATCAGAACCGTACGAGCCTGTTTCTATTCCCGTCAGAACGATCTCACGAGTACCGCTGCGATAAAGCTGCTGCACCTCAGATATAACGTCCTGCGGTCTTTTTGATCTGACCGGTCCTCTGGCATCCGCGATGGCGCAATAGGTGCATTTACACTCACAGCCATCCTCAATTTTAACGTATCCGCGCGTTCTGGGCGCCCGCATCACAGCCATAGGCTCAAACTCCGCTCCATCAAGACTGCAAACGTCCATCTGACGTTCACCGCCGTTAAGCAGCGATATTGCCCTATCCACCACAGTCATCTTGCCCGCAGTGCCTATAACAGCGTCAACACCGTCTATCGCCATTACCTCGGAGGGCGAGCGCTGGCTGTAGCAGCCCATAACTATCACCTTAGCCTTCGGGTTCGTCCTGATCGCG
Source organism: Clostridia bacterium (assembly GCA_017467105.1). GTDB lineage: Bacteria > Bacillota > Clostridia > Oscillospirales > CAG-272 > UBA1740. The sequence goes on along the minus strand of JAFTSU010000011.1, from coordinate 22,759 downwards.
CGTCGGACGTATTTGCGTGACTTGGCATCACTCTCACTCGTAACCGTACAGGTATTGATCACGTACACGTCGCAGACCTCGCTGAAGGGTCTTATCTCGAAGCCCGCATCGCAAAACGCCTCCGCAACCGCCTCGGTCTCGTAGCTTGAGACCTTGCAGCCGAGAGTATAAAGTCCAACCGTGTAGCGACGGTCCATCATTTATTCTCGTAAACCTCCGGCTTAAGTATGCCGACGTAAGGAAGCGCGCGGTACATCTCCGCGTAATCAAGTCCGTAGCCTATAACGAACTCGTCGGGGATCTCAACGCCCTTGTAATCCGGCTCGAATTCAACTACTCTGCGCGAGGGCTTATCCAAAAGCGTGCAGGTCTTTACGCTCTTAACACCCTTGTGCTTCAGATATCCTACGAGGTAAGCAAGGGTTCTGCCGCTGTCTATAATATCCTCGACGATCAGAACGTCGCATTTATCAAGATCCGGACGGACAAGGTCAAGAAGTATATTTACGTTACCGCCCGACTCCGTACCGTTTCCGTAGGAGGAAACTCTCATACAGTCGATCTCTACCGGCACGGTAAGCTTCTTCATAAGATCTCCCGTAAATACGATAGAGCCCTTAAGAATACAGAGAAGCACGAGCCTCTTGTCATCTCCGGAATAGTCACGGCTTATTTCCTCAGCAAGACGGCTGACTATACCGTCAAGATCCTCCTCGCCGATCATTATTTTTGCTACGTCCTTATTCATCATAAGACAATCTCCCAAGGATAAAATAAATCAATCTTTATTTTAACAGAAAGCTTAGTAATTGTCAAGACGGGAAGACGGACTCCGGGCGGTTTTTTCTCATTTTTTCGGGATTATTTTTTTGCTCTTTCCACGCTTTAAGATTTTTTGTAATTATTTTTTCGTTTTTGCTCTTGACAAATTATTCTTTTTAAGTTATAATATAGTCTGCTTTCGTATGAATACGCAAAAACGGGCATATTTCCGCCCGTGACGTTAATACTTTGGACAAGGAGGTGCCGACATGAAGAGAACATACCAGCCTAAGAAGAGACAGAGAAAAAAGGAGCATGGCTTCAGAAAGAGAATGGCGACCGCTAACGGCAGAAAAGTTCTTAAAAGAAGACGCGCCAAGGGTAGAGCTAAGCTCACCTATTAATCAAGTCTTGTGATTTGATGTCGCCGTGCGACTATAAAAACCTCCGATAGAAGCGGTTCTGACGGCTCTTTATCGGAGGATTTTAATTGATTGGGGTTGGATGCTCCGATCCGCAGGGTCACGGTCGCGACCGTAATGCGACCTACAGAAAGAAACGGGGGATACAGCTATGAAATTCAGAGCAATATGCGAAAACCATCTGTATTCCAAAGCGTATGCAAAGGGCAAGAGAGCGGTGACGTCAGCTCTCGCGGTTTACGTTTTGCCCGACTACTCAGCAAAAAAGCTGGCGAAGGCTCATCCGGAAGGAAGGACGGTCAACAGAATAGGTCTGACCGTATCTACAAAGCTTGGCGGTGCAGTAGTGCGCAGCCGCGTCCGCAGAATTCTGCGCGAGGGTCTCAGGGCTCTCGAGCGTGAGAAGCCGCTGAAGGTAGGTTTCCTCATCGTTATCGCAGCAAGGTCATCTGCGGTCAAGCTTAAAAGCACTGATATTAAGCAGAACCTTAATATCGCATTTGAAAAGCTCGGTATGTTTAAGCTATGAAGCACCTGATGATATGGCTGATACGTCTGTATCAGAAATTTATATCGCCGATCAAACCGCCCTGCTGCAGGTTCACACCAACCTGCTCTGCCTATGCTATTGAAGCATTTACCAAACGTGGCTTTTTCGTGGGTCTCGGTCTTACGGTCTGGAGGATACTTCGTTGCAACCCCTTTTCGAAGGGTGGCTACGATCCTGTGCCCGAAAGAAAAAAGAGACACACCAGCAGAATATCGGCTACAGAGTGCTCCGACACTACCGACACAACAGAAGAAAAGGAATAATACAAAATGCTAGATTGGCTGTATGAACTAATTGGAACCATGCTTTCGTGGTTCAGCATCGGCGGCAGCTATGCCGTGGGTCTGCTATTCTACGCGCTGGTCTTTAAGCTGCTCTTTCTTCCCTTCTCTATTAAGCAGCAGAAGAATCAGATCAAAATGGCAAAGCTCACCCCTAAGCTTGAGCTTATAAAGGCCAAGTACAGAGGCAGAACCGACCAACAGACACAACAGAAAATGCAACAGGAAATTATGGAGTTTCAGCAGAAGGAGGGTTACAGCCCTCTGGCGGGATGTCTTCCCATGCTTCTGCAGCTTCCAATAATTATCTTCCTCTATAACATTATCAGAAATCCCCTCTCCTACATCTGTAAGCTCGGCGACGAAGCGGTCTGCAAGATCAACCAGATAGTTAATACTGTAGACGGCGTTATACCTGAGCTTGCCGAATTCAAGAGCATCGATCAGATCGGTCTGATCGGTAAGATCAACACCTACCTCTCCGCCGGCGGCGAGGGACTCGGCGAGTTTGCCGACCAGCTCGCAAACAGACCCAGCTTCTCTCTCTTCGGTCTGGATCTTGCGGCTAACCCCAGCTTCACCGAAAACCTTTCCTTAACCGTGCTGATCCCATTCATCGCGGCAGGACTTACCTGGCTTTCTATGTACCTCTCACGCAAGTGGAACGGCAACTCAAATCCCGCGGCAGCAGGACAGGATGCTCAGGCGCAGGCTTCCATGAAGATGATGGACCTTATGATGCCCGCTATGACGCTCTTTATCGCGTTCAGCTTCTCCGGCATGCTGGGTCTGTACTGGATATATCAGTCCGCTCTCGGCATTCTGCAAACCTTCATTCTCTCTCGCGTGATGCCTCTCCCAAAGTATACAGAGGAGGAGCTTAAGGCAATGAAAAAGGCGCAGAAGGCAGCAGAAAAGGCGCAGAAGGCAGCCCTCAAGGAGGCTCCCAGATACCGTTCTCTCCACTACATCGACGAGGACGATTACGAAGAGCTTCCCGACATCACTCCTACAAATAACAAGAAAAACATCAACACGGGTATGGATATTCCCGACATTAAAGACTGACGATAGGATTAATAAATAATGATAATCAAGGAAATAACAGCAGCAGGAAAGGACATCCTCGAGGCTAAGGAAAATGCCCGCGTCGCTCTGGGCGCAGGCGAGCTTGACGATGTTCAGTTCGAGATAATTGACGCAGGAACAAGAGGTTTCTTCGGATTTATGTCAAGACCCGCAAAGGTTAGAGCCTTCATCGAGGGTCCCGACGCTCCCGAGAAGCCTAAGAGACACGAGAAGCCTGCGCGCGATAAGTCACCCCGTCCCGAGAGAGCAGAGGGACAGCCCGCACAGAAGAAGAGAAAGAACAAGCCCGAAAAAAGAGGCGACAAACCCGAGCGTCAGGACAAGCCTCAGGCTCCCAAGAGCGAGGTAATTCCCGAGGCAGAGCTTAAGATGGAACGCCGCGAGATAGGCGAGGGCGAGGATATGTCCTACGATTTCGTAAGAACCGTGATCTCCGATATCGGTCTTTCCGCCAGCGCAGAGCTGTACGCATGCGAGGATGGAACCAGAAGGATCACCATAGTCGGTGACGACGCGTCCGTGCTTATCGGTCACCACGGCGAAACTCTTGACGCACTTCAGTATCTTGCAAATCTCGCATCCGCGAAGAAGAATTCCAAGGGCGAGAGAGATAAGAGCCGCGTTACTCTCGATATCGAGGGATACAGAAAGAAGAGAGAGGAAACTCTCAGAGCTCTCGCGAGAAGAATGGCGGCTAAGGCTCAGAGGAACAGAAGAAGCGTTATGCTTGAGCCTATGAGCGCGTACGAAAGAAGGATCATTCACTCCGAAATTCAGGGAATAGATGGTGTTTCCACCAATTCTATCGGCTCCGATAATAACAGAAAGATCGTTATCTTCCTTACCGACAAGAAGCCTCGCGGCATCTTCGAGGAGGAGAAAAAGACTCCTCTCTCCGAGGAGTTTGCTCCCGATGAAGCAAACGAGATAACCGATCCCATCGTAGCTAACGAGATCTGTATGTCCGAGGGTGAGGAAAGCGAATCGACCGCTATTGAGGAGCTTCGCCCCGCTGACGAGATCGTAGGCTCCGATGACGAGCTTAAATAATGTCGCGGCACACTGACGCGATCGCGGCAATATCGACCCCACCCGGCAAGGGTGGGGTTGCCCTTATCAGACTGTCGGGAGACGGGGCGTTTGATATTGCGAGGAAGGTATTCGTAACGGCAGGACAATACAGCTTCGACAAAATTAAGTCTCGAAAGCAGACCTACGGATATATAACAGAGTCAGGAGAGATTATTGACGACGTTCTCCTTACCCTTTTCCCTGCCCCAAATTCATACACGGGTGAGGACACGGCGGAGATATGCTGCCACGGCGGAATCACAGTTACGGCGGCTGTGCTCTCGGCGCTTCTGACCGCCGGGGCAAGAGCGGCAGGCCCGGGTGAATTCACCGAAAGAGCCTTTATAAACGGCAAGCTGACGCTCACCGAGGCAGAGGCGATAGGAAATCTGTTAGATGCCTCAGGCAGAGAGCAGATAAGACTGAATTCACACTCGTCGCGCGCGCGTCTGAATGAAAAGGTAGATATGATACGTCACTCTCTCGTCAGATTGATGAGCTCAATTTACGCGAGAATTGATTATCCGGACGAGGATCTCGGCGATTTCTCGGACGATGAGCTTGCAAAAGAGCTTGAGAGCGTCATATCGGTGGCCGTAGCTCTCCGTGATACCTATAGAACGGGAAGGGCTATATCCGAGGGCATAAGCACCGTCATATGCGGTAAGCCAAACGCAGGTAAAAGCTCCCTCTACAATATGCTTCTCGGCGAGGATGCAGCTATAGTAACGGATATTGAGGGCACGACAAGAGACGTTCTCGAGCGTAATGCCCATATCGGCAAGGTAACCGTAAAGCTCTTTGATACAGCGGGTATTCGCTCGTCGAACGTAACGGATCAGGTTGAGCGCATAGGCATAGACCGAAGCCGTAAAATGCTGGAAAAATGTGAACTTATATTTGCATTATTTGACATTTCGCGTCCTTTGGACGAGGAGGATGAGCAGATCATAAGGCAGCTAAAAAACGCGCACGGCACAGTCGTTGCGGTACTCACCAAAACGGATCTGCCTACCGCTTTAGACACAGATCGGATTGCTGAGGAATTTAATAACGTAATAAAGATCTCTACCGAGCGCGAGGAGGATAGCATCAAAGCCGTAAAAGAGATAACGGAGATGCTATTCACCGACGTAAGTCTTCATATAGGCCGTGATGCCGTCATTTCATCCGCCCGACAGCACGCCACTCTTAATCGTGCGATCGAGCTTATGAGCATTGCCCGCGACAGCCTGCTCGGAGGCTTTTCTCAGGATGCCGTATCTACCGATATAGAGCGTGCCATATCCGCGCTCGGTGAGCTTGACGGCAGAGAGGTAAACGATATGGTGGTTGCAGATATTTTCTCCAGGTTCTGCGTAGGAAAGTGAGGAAAAGATGGAAGATAAAAGATTCCGAAAAAACGACTCCGGCTTTATGTGTAAAAGCTGCGGCAAGGAGGTCCTTCCCCTTGGATACACCTCCAGAAACCACTGCCCGTTCTGCCTTTGCTCTCTGCACGTGGATATAAATCCGGGTGACAGAGCAAACGAATGCGGAGGCATTCTCAGACCCGTGCAGGTTCTGCCAGACTCAAAAAGAGGCTACGTTATTATTCATCGCTGTGAGAGATGCGGCGAGGAGGTGCGCAATCGCGCCGCCCACGAGGCAAAGGTGCAGCCGGACGATATGGAGCTTTTGATAAAGCTGACGGCAGGTCCTATGTAAAGTAAAGCCTCGAAATTATAAGTATCACATAGCGCTTGTATACCGCGGAAGTCCGTGGCTGCAGGCGCTTTTTTTACCTTAGGAATGCAGACAAGAAATTCTGAGCTGTTTAGGTAAAGGCTCAGATAAATGAGATTTTGGGTTGTTGTGGCGAGGATCCAGGTGCAGAGGCTTTCGGGTAACCGTGAAGGCGGTCTGAGGACAGACGATTTTGGGGTGCTGCGTCAGCTGCCCGAAGACAGATGCTTTTAGTTCATCGCGACGACAGCCGAAGGACAGACTCTTCATAAATCGCCAAGGGAACACAACGCTTTCTTTCTTATCTTTACGATTGGCTTACCCTTCCGAGTGGCAGAGGCGTTATGCGTTTTTCTCTGCCGTTTGGATATTCACTTACATTTTTAAGCAGCAGAGTAGCTTTTTGCCCGATATTTCACTATTGCGAAGAATATTTCGTTAAATAATTAACTTTCGGTCAGTCTATTGATTTATTATCAAAAATATGGTAGGATAATATTGTGGAGGTTTTGGTTTTTTCAAAATCTCGGACGGAGGTGTGAGATGTACAAGAGGTTTTTAAGCATCGCATACGTGATGAACATTGTATTTCAGGCGCTCTTCTCGCTCATAACTCCTATAGGGCTATTCTTCTTAGTGGGATGGCTTCTGGTGCGCTACGCCTCGGTTGGAGATTGGATATACGCACCGCTGATCATTCTTGGAGTTCTGGCAGGGCTCGTCTCTATGGTCAGATTCGTAATATCCGCCATGTCAGCATACGAGCGACTTGAGCGCCAACGGGAATTCGGGCACACCGATAATACCGAGGAGCTCGACGGCTGAGGTCGGTCTCTAATTAAGATGAAGGATAATAATATGAAGAAAAGTAATACTAGCATAAAGGAAACTACCATACTCCTGGTTGGCGAGATCGCGGTCAGCGCTCTGGTGATAGGCGGATACGCAATAGCGAAATTCGGATTGGAGCAGGAAGTGGATATGCTTCGCGCGATCATGGGTACGATACTTGGAACCCTCGTGACCGTGCTGAATTTCTTCTTCCTTTCACTATCCGTAAATCGCGCTATTGACAGATACGTCGAGCTGCGCGGAAATCGGGAGATGACCGAGGAGGAAGCAGCGCAGTTCACCGCAGCTCACTCTATGGAAATACAGAACACCGTAAAAACATCGTTTATCATAAGAACGGTAACCATGCTCGTAGCTCTGGCGCTGGCATTTATATCCGACTGGTTCGCGCCCTTAGCAACAGCTATACCGCTCCTTGCGTTCAGACCTATTCTGACAATCGGCGAGCTTATTCTTAAAAAAAGCGACAAGGCTCCCGACCCAAATAAGCTCATAAGCTACGGTGACGGTGCGGAGGAGGATGATGATCAATGAATTTAGAGGTTAAGGGGCCGAAGGTCTACCTGGAGCTCCCCTTTGAACTGCCGGACAGCAGCATTTTTACTATGAAAAATCTGATCACGCAAACCACGGTATCATTACTGGCAGTAACGGTACTGCTCATTGTAGTTGCGCTGATCGCTACACGCTCCCTTTCAAAAAGACCGGGCGGACTGCAGGTGATCACAGAAAAGCTCGTTAATATGCTCTATGGGCTGGTCGAGGGCACTATGGGTAAGCACAACATGAAGTTTGCCCCTTATATCGGCACGATATTTCTGTCGTCAATATGCGGCACGCTGATTGGAATGACACAGCTCTTCCGCTCTACAACGGCGGATCTTTCGGTTACAGCCGCCTGGGCGCTGGTAACAACGGGAATGGTGTGGTACAACAATATAAAGAACTTTGGATTCGGCACCTGGCTCAAGGGATTCACAGAGCCTATCGTCGTTATGACACCTATGAATATAGTGTCGGAGATCGCTAACCCGATCTCTATGGCATTCCGTCATTTTGGAAACGTAGCCGGAGGATCTGTACTGACGGCGCTGATTTACGGAGCGCTTACGGCGGCATCGAGCGCGCTCTTCTCTTGGCTTCCCGGTATCATAGGAGAGATCCCCTTTCTCACGGCAGGAATCCCTGCTGCCCTCTCCATCTACTTCGATCTTTTCTCGGGATTCGTGCAGGCGCTGGTATTTTCGCTGTTGACTATGATATATGTTGGCGGCGCTTGTCCTCCGCCTGAGGAGCTCCCGAAAAAGAAGAAAAAGGGCGTTAAATAATGTTCTTTGCTAACTTTAATTGGCATTTTCGGCAAAAACAATACAAATTTAATACAAACAAATATTATTTTGGTTTATTTAAGGAGGAAATTTAAAATGGATGCAAGTGCAGCAAAACTTTTGGCAGCAGGACTGTGTATGGGTCTTGGAGCTATCGGCCCCGCAATTGGTGAGGGTAACGCAGTAGGTAAGGCGCTGGAGGCTATGGCGCGCCAGCCCGAGATGGCGGGAACTCTCCGTACAAATATGATCCTTGGATGTGCTATTACAGAGACTACGGGTATCTACTCTCTGGTTATTTCGCTTCTTCTCCTCTTTATGTTCTGATAAGCGCAGGAAAGAAAACAGTAATCATCAAGGAGAACCCTAATGGGACTTTTAACGATTATAGAGAAATTTGAGAATTTCGTTGGCGTAAATTTCTGGACTATGATTTTCGCTTGGATCAATTTGCTCATTCTCTACATTATTCTCAAGAAGATCCTCTTTAAGCCTATAAAAAATATGATAGATTCAAGGCAGCGGGAGATTGATGATATGTACAAGTCCGCGGGCGACAGCGAAAGATGCGCCAAGGAGCTGCAGGCTGAGTATGAGGAGAAGATGAGTCGGGCAAAGGACGAGAGCGAGGAGATAGTCCGCTCAGCTGTTCGCAGAGCGCAGCTGAAGGAGGAGGAGATCCTCCGCGAAGCGAATGATAAGGCTGCCCGCGCTCTCGAGAGAGCCGAGGAGCAGATCGAGTTAGAGAAAAAGCGCGCCGTAAACGAGATGAAGGATCAGGTTTCTGCTATCGCGCTGGATATCGCGTCGGCTGTAATCGGCAGAGACGTAAGTGAGCGCGACCACGAGGAGCTTATCAACGAATTTATAGAAAATATGGGTAATGATAAATGACTGCTTCCAATGAATACGGCAAGGCTCTATTTGAGATAACCGAGGAGGCGGGTACGACCGATCGGGTGCTTGGCGAGATGCGGCTGGTGAAAAGCGCTATCGGACAATCGCCTGATTACGTAAAGCTGCTGGACACGCCCGCAATACCGAAGGAGGAGCGATCTTCTCTGGCGGAGCGCGCCTTTGGGGAGCTTGACTGCAATCTTTGCAACCTGATTATGCTCCTATCGGAAAAGCACCTCTGCTACCTGATCCCAAAAATCGCGGATGACTACTCCGCTCTGTATGACGAGTCACGCGGCATCATCTCGGTTGAGGTGATCAGCGCAATTCCTTTGACGAGCGGCCAAGCCGACAGGCTGACAGCAAAGCTCGGCGCTATCACGGGCAAGAGGATAAGACTTGAGCCTACCGTAGATCCTTACGTTCTCGGTGGCATCAAGGTGCGCTATTCCGGCATACAGCAGGACGGCACGGTCAGAGCCAGACTCGACGCCTTTGAAAAGAGTCTGAAGAATACAGTTATATAGTTAGGCTGGTGATAAAATGCAATCAAAAATTGACGATATCAGCAAGATAATCAAGGAACAGATCAAAAATTACAGAAGCAAGACCGAGCAGGACGAGATCGGCTACGTTATTTCTGTCGGTGACGGTATTGCCAAGGTCTACGGCATAGATAAGTGCAAGGCGAACGAGCTGCTTGAGTTTTCAAACGGTACCTACGGAATGGCACTGAACCTTGAGGAAAACACCGTAAGCGCCGTGCTTCTCGGCCGTGACGTCGGAATAAACGAGGGCAGCGTAGTAAAGCGCACCGGTAGAGTAGTCTCCGTCCCCGTCGGAGAGGGTATGATCGGAAGAGTGGTAAACGCCCTCGGTGAGCCGGTTGATATGGGCGGCCCTATAACCGCCTCCGAATACAGTCCTATCGAGCGTCGCGCATACGGCATCATAGAGAGAAAGAGCGTTTCCGTGCCTCTGCAGACCGGTATTAAGGCGATCGACTCTATGATTCCTATCGGACGAGGTCAGCGTGAGCTGATCATAGGCGACAGACAGACGGGTAAGACCGTTATTGCCACCGATACCATCATAAATCAACGCGGAAAGAACGTTATATGCATATACGTAGCCATCGGACAGAAGCAGTCTACCGTTGCGGGAGTGGTGGAAACGCTTACCAAAAACGGCGCTATGGATTATACTATCGTAGTATCTGCCACCGCCTCTGATCCGGCTCCTCTCCAGTATATCGCGCCTTACTCCGGTTGCGCTATGGGCGAGTACTTCATGGATAAAGGACGGGACGTGCTTATCGTTTACGACGATCTATCAAAGCACGCGGTAGCGTATCGCGCCCTGTCTCTTCTTATCAGACGTCCCCCGGGCAGAGAGGCATATCCCGGCGACGTTTTCTACCTTCACTCCAGACTTCTTGAGCGCGCGGCAAGGCTGGCGCCTGAGTACGGCGGAGGCTCGCTGACCGCTCTTCCCATTATAGAGACGCAGGCAGGTGACGTATCCGCATATATTCCCACTAACGTAATATCCATTACCGACGGACAGATCTTCCTGGAAACAGAGCTGTTCCACTCGGGCGTACGCCCCGCGGTAAATCCGGGTATATCCGTTTCGAGAGTTGGCGGAAACGCTCAGATAAAGGCGATGAAGAAGGTCGCCGGAAAGCTGAAGCTGCTCTACTCTCAGTACAGAGAGCTGCAGGGCTTCGCCCAATTCGGATCGGATCTTGACGCCGATACAAAGGCTCGTTTGGATCAGGGCTCCAGGATCGTTGAGGTTCTGAAGCAGGACCGTGGCGCTCCGGTAGCGGTAGAGCTGCAGGTGGCTATCATCTACGCAGTAACGAACAATCTCCTCTCGGATATTCCTCTTGACAGGATCAAGGCGTTCGAGAGTGATCTGTACGAGTATCTTATCGCCGAGTGCGACGCGCTTCTCTCCTCCATCAGAGATACGGGAGCGCTGTCGGAGGAGGCTGAGTCTCTTCTCGTAGAGGCTATATTTCACTGCAAGGAAAAGTTTGTCTGATTTTACGCTCACTGCATTTTGCGTTACATTGAAAAAATCGTTTTCAGATACGTAACCGACTCAATGTAAAAAAGCGAAAAACGGAATTATGACAACTATACCATACAAAATATAGGATAAAAGGAGGCGGTCACATGGCAGGCGCAGGAATGAATGATATAAAATCGCGAATAAAAAGTGTAAACGGAACTATGCAGATAACCAAGGCCATGGAGCTGGTTGCCACCTCTAAATTACGCAAGGCTAAGCTGAGAGCGGAAAGCTCAAGACCGTACAGCACTGTCCTCAGAGACGCTCTCACCGCAGTCATACGCTCTGACGAAACGGACAATTCCGTCTGGGCAGAGGGAGCGAAAGAGGGTCGTCCCCTCTATATAGTTATCGCAGGTGACAGAGGCCTTGCCGGAGGATATAACAATAACGTCTTCCGACTGGCAGATTCTCTCTCTAATGGCAAGGATGCGCTGTTTCTTCCTATCGGAAAGAAAGCGCTGGAGCATTACAGACGAAGCGAGCTTTTCGCGACCTCATTCGACGAGGTGGATGAGATATCCGTTGGTGATGCATTTGAGATATCCGACCTTGTTTGCCGCGCGTTTCTTGGCGGTGAGATAAGCCGTGTCACCCTTGTTTACACAAGATTTGATTCTATGATCACACAAACTCCTACCTACAGAGAGCTTCTGCCCCTTGCGGACACAAAGAACGGTGGCAATAATGATTTAATCTTCGGCGGTGAGCCCGAGGAGATACTCGCGTCCATAGTATCAAGCTACGTATGCGGTGAGATCTACTCCGCCGTTTCGGAAGCTCTCGCTTCGGAATCCGGAGCCAGAAGAACGGCAATGAACGCAGCCAACAAAAACGCAGAGGAAATGATATCAAACCTGATGCTTCGATATAACAGAGCACGTCAGGCTGTGATCACACAGGAGATCACCGAGATTGTCTCGGGAGCTGAGGCGCTCTGATCATAGAGATCAGTGCTTTTTTACCATTAAGTCAAAACGTTCGGGAGCGGTTTACGGCTCAAGCTGATTAAAGATGTAATTAGTGTCAAAAATGCGCAAAATGAACGAAAATCCGCTACCGTATCGGTAATAATCATACCGCTGTATTGAAGAGCTGCCAAGAAAAGCGTTACACAAAGAAAACACGTGCCCCAATACATTAAGGGGTAAAGACGGAAAAACCGTCACGGAAAGGAACAGACGATGAGTCAGAATATCGGAAAAGTTATACAGATAATCGGACCGGTTCTTGATATTAAATTTGAAAACGGTCGCCTGCCGGATCTTCTCAACGCAATAGAGATAGAGCATGACGGCGAGAAGCTTGTATGCGAGGTTGCCAGCCAGGTCGGTGACGACGTGGTGCGTTGCATCGCTATGTCAGGTACCGACGGAATGTCTCGCGGCATGAGCGCCGTGGATACAGGAAAAAGCATCACCGTACCCGTAGGTAAAGCCACCCTCGGCAGAATCTTCAACCTGTTGGGAGAGCCTATTGATAACGGTCCGGAGCCCGAGTGTGAGGAGCGCTGGTGCATACACAGAGATCCGCCTCCCTACTCCGAGCAGGAGGGTACGACCGAGATACTCGAAACGGGAATTAAGGTCGTGGATCTGATCGCACCCTACGCTAAGGGCGGCAAGATAGGTCTGTTTGGCGGCGCGGGAGTTGGCAAGACCGTTCTTATTATGGAGCTTATCAACAACGTTGCGAAGCAGCACGGCGGTCTATCCGTGTTCACCGGAGTAGGTGAGAGGACCCGTGAAGGAAACGACCTTTATAACGAAATGAAGGAATCCGGAGTTTTGTCCAAGACCGCACTGGTATACGGTCAGATGAACGAGCCTCCGGGAGCCAGAATGAGAGTCGGGCTCTCCGGTCTTACTATGGCGGAATATTTCCGCGACAAAGAGGGACAGGACGTTCTTCTCTTCATAGATAATATCTACAGATTCACTCAGGCGGGATCTGAGGTTTCAGCGCTTCTCGGACGTATGCCCTCTGCCGTTGGTTATCAGCCCACTCTCGCTACAGAGATGGGCGCGCTGCAGGAGCGTATCACCTCAACAAAAAAGGGATCTATAACGTCCGTTCAGGCGGTTTACGTGCCTGCGGACGACCTTACTGACCCCGCTCCGGCAACCACATTTGCCCATCTTGATGCAACCACCGTTCTATCGAGAAGCATCGCATCGCTTGGTATATACCCTGCGGTAGATCCTCTGGACTCTACCTCCAGAATTCTCTCCCCCGACGTTGTGGGAATAGAGCATTATGAGGTTGCCAGAGATGTGCAGAGAATTCTCCAGAGATATAAGGAGCTGCAGGATATCATCGCAATTATGGGTATGGATGAGATGTCCGAGGATGACAAGCTGGTTGTCAGCCGCGCCAGAAAGATTCAGCGCTTCCTCTCCCAGCCTTTCTCCGTTGCGGAGCAGTTCACCGGTATGCAGGGACGCTACGTGCCCCTCAAGGAAACCGTACGCGGCTTCCGCGAGATACTTGACGGAAAGCACGACGATCTGCCCGAATCCGCATTCCTGTTTGTCGGAACGATAGACGAGGCTGTGGAGAAGGCAAAAAAGCTTGGAACTTAAGGCAAGGAGGGGCAGATCATATGAGAAGCTTCCCACTTGAGATTGTAACTCCGGACGGCCTAATCCTGAGCGGTGAGGCGGAGAGCCTGCTCATCCGCACGGCAGACGGCGACGTTGAGATACTTGCGGGACACGCTGACTTCGTCGCGGCGCTGTCGGTTGGCAGAGCGCGAATAATAATGAGCGGCGAGTCAGAATACGCATCCGTACAGGGTGGATTTATTACGGTATCGAACGGCAAGGTCAAGGTGGTCGCAACCACCTTCGAACTTGCAAAAAGCATAGACGCAGATCGAGCAAGGCACGCCGCGGAGAAAGCGGAGGAATTAAAGGGTCGCGCAAAAAACGCGCGAGAGCTGGCTTTGGCGGAGGCGAAGCTGAAGCGCGCGCTGAATAGAATAAGCGTTTCATCAATGAAATAAAAATAAAGGAAATCAGACGATCCAGGCGCAGACGTTCGGTTTCCTTTTTTGTTTTAATAAAGAACTTGCCGAAAACTTACAGATTATGTAAATAATAATAGGCATTTTCGCTTGTTTTGCATGGTGATTATGCCGTTGCAAATTCATTTAATTATTCGCTTTTTCGATCGTTTCTTCACAATTGTCAAACCTAACTTTTTTCTAAAAACAAACCTGCACAAAAGAATAGTGACAAAATTATGCAATTTGTCAATTTACTTTTTGCTCTTCGTATGCTAAAATAAATATAATATTTTATGTTGAAGCACCAACGGCGAATATAAATTACGGTCAACTATATTTGATCGGGATGGAGTACGGTATGAAAAAAATACTTTCAATGTTTTTGATTTTAGCGCTGGCGATTATGACCCTGGCGCTTGTGACGTCATGCGGTGGCGGCTCAGAAGGCGGCTCCGGTGACCAGCCCGGCGAGGGCGGCGGTGATCAGCCCGGTGAGGGCGGCGGCGATCAGCCCGGTGAGGGCGGCGGTGATCAGCCCGGTGAGGGCGGCGATCAGCCCGGTGAGGGCGGCGGCGATCAGCCCGGTGAGGGCGGCGGTGACCAGCCCGGTGAGGGCGGCGGCGATCAGCCCGGCGAGGGCGGCGGTGACCAGCCCGGTGAGGGCGGCGGTGAAGAATACGGCTCCGTATTCGAGGAGTTCTCCCCTGCTGCGTCTATCACAAACGGCTACGGCGGAACCAACGGTATTATAGTTCTGATGACCGATAACGACAGCGGCGATTTCGAGACTCTCTTCCGCATGGATGAGCTATACAGAAAGTACGATCTTGTCGGCGGCATCGGTATGGTTGCTAAGAACCTCTATTATGACACAGCGTACACTCAGCTTAAGGAGCGTGACGTCTCTCTTTGGAACGAATTTCTCAATACGGGCAGATGGTCCGTTATCTGTCACTCTATGACTCACAAGGCGTACGGCACCGGTAGCGGCGCAAGCTTCGTGGTGGATCAAAACAGACTCTATGAGGAGATCGTCGAATCCGCAGTTAAGCTCCGCGCGGCGTTTCCCTCTCAGCGTGTTCTCACATACGCTATGACGGGTAACGCAAGCTCTGTAAACGGCGGTTCTAACTCTCTTCGCGAGGGTGAGAAGGAGCTGATCGGCAAGTATTATATAGGCGGAAGATTCGGAGGAAATCCTGCGGCACCTGCAGAAAGCCTCAAGTGGAACGAGCTTCCATACACACTCCTTTCTCTCGGCAATCTTAACAGCATTCTGAACACCGTTGATTCCTGCGCAAACGACGGCAAGTTCTTCCTTGTGTATAACCACTATATAATTGACGACGACCTGCTAGACGTGGTTGGAGAAAGCTCCTGGACCACCTATTCCGCTGCCGAGACCATGTGTCAACGCATAGCTCAGCACAAGGAGGCGGGCACACTCTGGAACGCGCAGTTTGAGGACGCGGTAATGTATATGAGAGAAAAGACTACCGCTACTCTCTCTGTCAGCTGGGTTGACGGCGCGGTGAAAATCGTCCTCACCGACGAAATGGATGACGAGATCTACTATCACGATCTCACAGTTAAGCTTTCCGTTCCCTCGGGCTGTGAGGCAGTCAAGGTAACCCAGGGCGACAGAGTAAGCTACGCCAAGGTATTTACCGAGGGCGGCGCATCCTACGTATATGTTAACGTTCGTCCCGACGGCGGCGAGGCAACTGTGCTTCCCGCATCTCTATCCGAGGTTCCCGAGGTTGAGAAGTCCGAGCCCGCACCCACTCCCTCTTTCTTTGGTGACGAGCTTGACGAGATCTGTGATTTCGAGAATATCGAGAGTGCATACCGTAAGTACGTCAGACTTTCCGCGGGCAGCATTGATTCCGGCGCACTCGTGGTTGAGAAGGACGGCGACAAGGCGCTGAAGCTCGCTCAGCCTAAGGCGGTAAGACAGGCGCATCTTGACTTCGGCGTTACCGAAAAGAATAGCAAGGCAAACGTCACTATATTTGATGCTGATATACTCGTTGAGCACATTGAAGGCGGCAAGGAATTCTACGTGGGTCTTCGCAAGGAAACCGCTATCAATATGTATCAGACGGCTATTTCCTACGACGTGTCCTCCGGTAAGATCAAGCTTACCGACTATTCCTCCGCAAAGGATAACACTACCGTTATCACCAAGGCAAAGCTTGGCGAATGGTTTAATCTTCGCATTGAGTACTACGACGATACCGACGGATCTGTAAAGGTTAAGGTATACGTAGAGGATCAGCTTCTCTTAGTAAGCACGAAATACTACCACGTAGAGCACGGCAAGGCGGTATCCGCCAACAGATCCGGCTTTATGCGTATCAGCACACACGCGACCTTCGTAGGTAATATATATCTCGATAACGTAAGCCTCACTCAGTCTGTAAAGACCTACGTGGACGAAATACCCGAGGAAAATACCGTAAAGATCCCGGAGATACATACCTTCGACGATTTCGATATACAGATAGGCGCATCCTTTACCTATGCCGCGGCATCTGCCTCCACCGGCACTCTTACCGTAAAAAAGGACGATAAGGACAACAGCTATATGCACCTTACGAAGCTCGTTAAGGGTGAAAGCTCCTCCGTGACCTTCTCCCCCACTAAGAAGGAGGAGAATGCTAACGTATTCGTTCTGGAAACAGAAATGTGTCTGACTCATACAGAGGGGGCCTCAAAGGACTTCTACGTGTCATTCCGTACATCAAAGGGCAATATCGCATACAATGCGTTCTTCGAGGTAAGTAACGGATCAAATCTGACATTCAAGGACTTCTACAAGGATTCTGCCGGCAAGAGCGTAGTGAGTGCGGCTAAGACCCTGAACGCGAAGGCGGGTGAGTGGTTTAAGTTCAGACTTGAGTTCCACGAGGGAACGAGAGATACCCTGTCCTTCAAGATATACGCAAACGATCAGCTTGTAGGCGAAAGCCGCGTATATCACAGCATCTCAGGCAGCATCGCTGATGCAAGCGACATTTCATCAATAATATTTAATCCGGGCTCAAACTTCCTTGGAGAAGCGTCATTCGACAATCTGAGCGCTAAGGCTATTTTTATCGAAAAGGATGAGTCCGACTCTCCCTCCGATCCCGAAAAGCCAGATACGGTTACACCCGGCGCTCTCACCTTCGACGATAGCTCCGCTATAGGCACGTCCATCATACAGAGCAGCGCAACTAACGCCACTCTAACCGTTACAAAGGACGGCGAAAACGGCGTTCTCTCCTTTGAAAAAACGTCAAGCGGCGGACAGCCCACCATCTCTATCGGCTCCTTTGATACCGACGGCGAGATCTTCGTATACGAAGCGAAGATGAAGCTTGACAGAACGTCCGCCAGCGGTGACGTTTACTTAAGACTCTTTAGCGGAGATACCACCGTATATTACGGATGGTTCAGCTTTACCTCCGGCGGTCTTATCTTCACCGAATACAACGATGATAAGATTACCAACCCCGTATCCGATATCGGTGCGGTAGAAGGCGAGTGGTTCAAGCTCAGAATAGAATACGTAGGCGGTGACAGAGAGAATCTTAAATTCAACATTTACGTAAACGGCTCTCTTGTTCATTCATCCTCCTACTACTACGCGACTACAGGCAACGTGATCGCTCCCGCAGACGTTACCACTGCCAAGCTTAACTTCTCATCCGCCTACGTCGGCAACATGCTTATCGATAACCTTCTCGTCAGACACGAGAATGAAGGTGATGGTACGTCGGACGCTATAGGCTTCGATGACGGCAAGATCCCCGAGGCTATCACCGGCACATCCGGCACCGCTGTAACCCACACAATAGTTGACACGGGTGAGGGCAACAAGGCTCTTCGCGTACAAAAGTTAAGTACCGGCTGGAATAAGGCCGGCCTGTTCGCTATGGTCTCGGAGTCTGAGGAAAACGCTGATACCTTCATATTCGAATGTGATATGCTGGTTACGCAGTTCAATCAGATGGCGATCTACATTACCAATCCCGAAACCACGACAGATAACAACACGTATTACACGGGAATTATCTCAAACGGAACGAGCGCAGTCACCTTTGGAGCCGCAACCGCTCCTGCCGGTGAATGGGTGCACTTCAGACTTGAGTACACCAAGATAGAAAACGAGGGTGTGATAAGCGGCAGGACCACCATCACCATCGGTGACTCCACAGCCATCTTCGTTAAGGCAGATACGATAGACTTCGACAAGATTAATATGATCATGTTCGCGGTACAAAGCGCTACTATCCACGACACGATCTACGATAATATCGTATGCAAGAAGGTCTGCTCGACAGCCGAGTAGGCTGACAGGCAATTAAAGAGATAAGAAAAGGTCAGCATACCGATTAAAAGCACCCGTGGGGCGCAAGGGCTGCCATTCTTAACGTAGAATTTTAATAATCTCTTCAGTTCGAGCATCTAATTTGAACTGGCAAACGAAAACGGGCTAATCCCAAACCCGTACAACCGGCAAAAAGAGAGAACGGATCGGTTTCCGAAATGTTCTCTCTTTTTTCTGTTAGTTTAATGAAATCTTTGCACATCAACTACGCAATCTTCGCTTCGTTCGGTTGAGATCCAAGGACATATCCTTGGAGAAATCAAAGCCTTCTCGCTTTAACCCTTCGAAGCAGGATTTCACCGATAGAGCGATTTCACCCGTATAAGACGGATCTTCTGCGTGGTATTCCGTTAAAAGTATCACGCTAAGTCTCGCAGATGTGCTTTTTATTTCTTTGTCGGCAAATATTAACAAATTATCAAGAAAATCATTGTGAATAATTAACAATTGAAACATAAAAACAATTAAAAAATTTAAATAAATTATATACTTCCCTTTTTTTGTGTGCTAAAATACTGATATCATCGATATCATATTGATGAATTCCGATTTTATCTAAGTGAATAAAAACCGAAAGGAGAACACAATGAAAAAGTTTAGTGCACTTTGGCAGGTGTTGCTTATCCTTATGGTAGTGACACTTGCGTTTACGTCCTGTGGCGGCGGCTCGGAGGGCGGCGAAGGCGGCTCAGGCGAACAGGGCGGCTCCGGTGAACAGGGCGGCTCCGGCGAACAGGGCGGCTCCGGCGAACAAGGCGGCTCCGGCGAACAAGGCGGCTCCGGCGAACAAGGCGGCTCCGGCGAACAGGGCGGCTCCGGCGGCGACCAGCCCGGCGAGGGCGGCGATCAGCCCGGTGAGGATGAGGGCGAAAAGGAGCCCGAGTACGAGCCCGACGAAACACTCTACTGGAAGAAGTCGGACATCGCATTTTACTTCTCTTCCGACGAATACGCACAGCAGATCGCTGAGGATCTGATGAACGAGATCGGCTCCGACATAGCGACTGAGGGCAATCTTGTAAACGGTAACACTGCAGAGGGCAATTACCGCAACGGTATCCTTGTTGGATACCTTCCCGATATGGCTGTATCGGCTGAGGCCTACAGACTTCTCGGCGAGATTCCTAAAAGCTCGGAGACCTATGACGTAAGATACGTTATATATGCAGACAGCGGAAAGATCGCCTTTGCATACGAGGTCAACCCCCTTACAAAATATGAG
This sequence comes from Clostridia bacterium, assembly GCA_017467105.1. GTDB lineage: Bacteria > Bacillota > Clostridia > Oscillospirales > CAG-272 > UBA1740. The sequence continues at coordinate 3,099 of JAFTSU010000011.1, read as the reverse complement.
CCCATCCTTGATGCTGTGGCGAAGTTTGTCGAGGACAGTATCAGAGATAAGGACCAGATGTTCTTCGCAAAAGGTGTTATAGCATCCGGCACCGTTGACGTCAAGGCTAAGCAGATAGAGCTTGACGAGGCAGAGGCTGCTGAAAAGTGGCAGAACGTAAAGAACACCATCGGAAACGAAGATATCTACCTTTCCTTCAAGGATATGGTGGAAACTCTCTTCGCAGACGAGATGGTTGACCTGATAGCAACCTACTACGATCCTGCATCCGGTCTGTTCTACTCCTCCACATCAGGTAAGAACGCAAGTGGTATGTATCCTCACATCGAGGCTACCTCACAGATGCTCAGCTATATGGTATCTACCGGTATGCTGAATCAGGTAAAGGGCAAGGCATACGCCATCAGCGAGCTTCAGAAATATCAGATAATCTACTACATTAAGAGCATCCAGGCAAAGAACGGTGAGTTCTACGTAGCTCAGATGCCAATGTCCAAGATACCATCTAACCGTATGGGCAGAGACCGTAACGCTTGTACCGGACTTCTCACAAGACTCGGCGGTACTCCCACATACGACGTTGGAGATATGAAGGGTGACGGTATTACCGGTAAGCAGTATTGGCAGAGCCTCGTGGATGCGGGACTTGTTACCGAGGATGACAGACCGGTTATATATTGGGCAGATAAGGTAAGAGATCCGGACCTTCCCGGCTCGGACTCCTCTGACTCTACCGCAACAACTCACTTCGAGAGCCACGAGAACTTCGCAAAGTGGTTGCTTAACAGGGACGTAGACAACGAACCCTACAGCGCAATGAGCGAAACATCTTCCGTAGCAAGCATCATAAAGGACTGGAATGCTTCCCTTGGCGGACATGACGGTAACCTTACTGTTACTCTTAACGAAAAAACGCTTGAAATCTACGACGGCGATACACTTTATGACATAATTATCAGATGGGCGAACAGCCAGATCAACGAGGCAGGTCTGTTCGGTAAGATAACCAACGATTACGTTGAGGACGAGAACGGCAGATACGATCTCGTTGACGGCGAATACGTTCTGGCAGAGGACGGAGACGGTGACTACAGCCCGAAGTACGACGGCTTCTTCGGCGGATGGGGATATCAGAATTCTAACGGCTTCCTCAAGGGTATCGGCAGATACGGTGAGGCAGGCGTTGCATATCCCGAGCCCTGGAAGGCTGCAGAAAGCCTGCTGAAGTGCATCAACTCCGATGAGAACGTTGCAGGCAACATTCTCGTTATCTACAACGTATGGTCATCTCTCAACAACTTAAAGAAAAATATTACTACTTACTACACCGGTAATGATAAGGCAGAGTTGCTTGCATATATTGATAATACTCTCGAAGGAAAGATCGATATCATAACAGGCGATACCCTTGACAAAGCTTATGCAGCGGTAGCGATAGACAAATGTCTTGAGAAGGTTATGGCGTTCAAGAAGAGCGACGGCGGATTTGCGCACAACATCTCCGGCGGTACTGCAACATGGCAGGGCGGACTTCCCGTTGGTGTTTCTGCGGATAACCTTTCTGACCTTGACGCTATAAACTGCTCTACTTCACTTCTTTGCAATGCTATCTGCTCGGTATACGGCTTCAACTTAACTGCGGACGTTCCCGTATACACAAGCGAGGATCTGTTCAGATTCCTTGACATAATGAACAGTCAGGAATATATAATCAAGCACGGACCTTTAGGCGGTGGCACTGACCGTGAGCCTACAGTTCCCTTCCCTGAGACTCTCGACTTTGACGAGATGCCCAACGACTATCTTATCGTCGGCATAGGCGAAACCAACAAGTCCGAGGCAAGTCTTTCGGTTAAGGACGGCGATAACGCGCTCTACGTAAAGAAGGAGTCCGGATTCGTTTCCATTAACTTCTCAAATCTCGTAAATGCTATAGATGAGGATGCAAACGCTGTAATTATCAGCTTCGATATGCTGGCAGAGAACCTCACTGCAGCAAGCGGCATTGAGATCTACGTAAGAAATAACAACACTGAGTATTTCCTTCCCTACTTCACGTTCAGCGGAACTCAGAACGGCAGCAAAATCAACGTATACGATCACGGCTCCGGAAAGCCGGCAATTGCATCAGGCGCTGTAGTCGGTGAGTTCGCAACTGTCAGAATCGAGTACTATCCCGAGCTTGAAAGATACGATCTGTACTTGAACGATAAATACGTTCTCTCAGGCGATCATCTGAGAAGCGGCACAACCTATCCCGAATTATATCAGATAAACTACGTTAGAATCGCGCTTCCCGGCGCAAACGTAGGTGACTTCTACTTCGATAATTACTCCATTAAGTATCTGAAGAGCGTTCCCGCAGAGATAGAGACAGAGGACGAGGTGATCGTCACCGATCCTATCGTTAATTTTGATAAGCTTGACGCTCTTCCCTCCGGATACGAAGGCGTAATTTACAATACTGATAACACCGTTACGGTTGTGGATAAGGGCGACGGCGATAAGGCAATACTTGTAAATAAGGTTAAGTCCGGCGATAAAACCACGAGCGGTCTGATCGTAAAAGGCAATGACGCTATAAACCTTACCGAGGAAAACGCTAACACTACGGTTATCGCCTTCGATATCCTCTACACCGACGTTACTGCGGCAGGCGCTATCGAGCTCTGGATCTACAAGGGCAGCACAGAGCTGGCTCTTCCTTACTTCACCGTTACAGGTACTGACGCAGGCTCCTCTATCAAGGTAGTTGACCTCAGAAACAAGTCTCTCGGTACCGTTGATTCCGGCATCGTAGTCGGCACTAAGGCTTCCGTGAAGCTTATTATCGACGCTGTGGACGGCTCATGGGATCTCTACGTAAACGAGGCGAAGGTTTATTCCGGCGCCGTTACTCCCGGTTCAACACCGGCTCTTGCAGATAAGTTCAAGCTCTCTATGGACAACAAGTCCGGAGCTAAGATGTATATAGACAACGTTAGCTTCTGGCACGTATACGAGGAGGCGAGCGGCGATACTCCCGCAACACCCGACGCTCCCACTATCCCCGAGGATGCCGAGGAGTTCTACTCTCCCGTTAAGGCAGGTATCGACTTC
>JAFTSU010000010.1 GCA_017467105.1 Clostridia bacterium | reverse complement strand
TCGTGAGACAGTTCGGTCCCTATCTGTCGTGGGCGTTGGATATTTGAGAGGAGCTAACCTTAGTACGAGAGGACCGGGTTGGACGTACCTCCGGTGCATCGGTTGTTCTGCCAAGGGCATAGCCGGGTAGCCGCGTACGGATGTGATAAACGCTGAAGGCATCTAAGCGTGAAACACACCTCAAGATGAGATATCCCATCATTTTAAATGAGTAAGGTCACTTGTAGACTACGAGTTTGATAGGTCGTAGGTGTACGCACAGTAATGTGTTTAGCTGAACGATACTAATTGACCGAGGGCTTGAACTGTTGTTTCAAGCAGCACATTTACTAAAGCTTCTCGTTTCTTCTCTTATTCGGTTTTTAATGAGCATTTTAAGGAATGGATCCTTATCTGCTCTTCATATATGTGGAGTCTCGGGCAACCGAGGCTTTTTTGTTTTTCTTTTAGTTAACTCTTATATAGGGAAAGATAAGAGCGAAAAGGAAAAGGTAATAGTTCAGAGTTAAGAGTGAAGAGTGAAGAGTGAAGAGTTATGAGTGAAGAGTTAAGAGGGAAGAGTTAAGAGCAAAAAGTGAAGAGGGAAAAGAAGCTGATTGAAGCGGGTGGATAACGGGAAAACTCGACACGGGTATGGGGTAAATTCTTTTTTGCATAAAAAACACCGTCAGAATAACGTCTGACGGTGTTTTGCTGTTTGTATTAAAATTTAATTTACTGTAAGAGTATTTATTCTGTTTTTGTGAGCGTTGTACCTTAGAACAGGGGTCTCAGATTATCGTGGCTTATCTTCATCTGACCGATTGAGTCACCGGTGGAGGGAGCGTTATCCTGCTCGACGAGGGCATAAGGAATACCAAGACTGTCGCATAGCTCTATTACGGGCTTGAAGTCTATTACTCCAACACCGCAAGGGCAGATCACGCCTTTTGGCTCGGTAGCCATATCCTTGAAATGCACGTTGGTCATTCTGTCCGCGCCAATCTTTTTGATATATTCAAGGTAATCGTATCCACCGTATTTTACCCAATAGGTATCGAGAATGAAGTTCATGCTCGGTGCTTCCTCGATCATCACGTCATAGACGTTCTGACCCTCAAACTCAAATGCGTGGTTGTGATATGCGAATCTCAGACCCGCCGCTTCGATCTTTTTCATCGGCTCGCTGACGTCCTTCAGGAATTGTCTGACACCTTCAAGAGAACCTCTGTATTCATTCGGCATACTACCTAATCCGATAACAGAGCAGCCGTAGGTTATATGATCCTTGATAGTCTTTTCCGTATTGTTTACAATATTGTCAAAGCTCTGATGCGTGCAGGTAACGGGCATGGAATATTCATCAACAATATCCTTGATAACCTCAGCCTCAATAGGTCCGATTCCCGAAAGCTGTACCACGTCATAACCGATCTTCTTAATTTCATCAAAGGCTCTTCTCAAGCCTTCTTCAGTCTGTGTGATATCTCTTATTGAAAAAAATTGAGCGCCCAGCTTCATTTTATTTTCCTCCAAAATAACTTTAACATAATTTTATCATAGATAGTAATACATTTCAATACACTTTATTAAGAATTGTATTGCAAAAATTGAACCGATATGGTACAATGGACATATAAAAATTTTGGAGATGAAATATGAACGTTGCTATTGATACAGGCAAAATGCAGGTCAAGCAAATAAAGTATGATGGAAACAAAAGATTAGAGTACAATTTCTGTTCGGATAAGTACAGCATAGTCTACGTGATCGACGGTAAAGGTAAATGCGCCGTCGAGGGCGCTACCGTTCAATTTTCATCGTCTACCGTGCTGATTTTACGTCCTAATGCTTATTGCCTTATAGAGTCAGAGAGCGAGCTGCTGAATATATTCATAATGGATTTTAATTCTGAGGACCTGGCAGGAGACGCTCCGATAAAGCTAAGATCACTGTTATTTTCGGACGGCGGCTCTGTCTGCAAAAGCAAGCACGCAGGAGAGAATTTCAGAATGCTCGTTGATCAGCTGGACATTGTTATCACTATGCCTGAGGAGCAAAAAAAGTCATATCTCGAGCTGCTGATATCGCAGATGATCATACTGCTAAACGCGTCAGGTGACGGAGATCTGTTTGCCGAAAGCAATGATTTGGGCGCCAGGGTGATTGAATATCTGAACGATAACGTTATTGATAGAAGCATTAGTTTGGATGAGCTTTCCAAGCGATTTTTTGTCAGCAAGTATTATCTGTGCCGCGCGTTTAAAAGGTACAACGGAATATCTATTCACGGATATATAAATCGTAAGAGAATAACCTACGCAAAGCAGATGATAGACAGAGGAGAAACGGCTACCAGCGCTGCTTATAAGGTAGGATACGGTGACTACTCCGCCTTCTACAGAGCGTATATCAAAATTGTTGGTAAGTCACCGACGGAGACCTGATACTTTACTTTCGTGGCGGACGCTGAGGTGTTAGATTTGCTTGTAGGGCGGTCGCTGAGGCGTAATAATATGCTTTCAGAGCTGACACTGAGGCGTTAGATTTGCTTGTGTGGTGGTCGCTGAGGCGTAATAATATGCTTTCAGAGCTGACACTGAGGCGTTAGATTTGCTTGTGTGGCGGTCACTGAGGTTTTGTGATATACTTGCGGTGTAGTCGCTAAAACGTAATGACACACTTGTGGCGTTACCTCACATAAAGGACGAGGTTATGTTGCTAGGCATGAGACTGTGCCGCTACCTCTCCAAGAGTTCAAGGCTATGTTGCTAGACCAATAGCGACTCATACGAACAAGCAATTTGTTCAAGTGAGTCGCTATTTTCTAAAAACATATAAATCGTCCGTTTTAGCGGTACAATTTCAAAAGAGTTGTCCGCTTTAGCGGACGCTTTTTTCATTTTTCACAGCTTGCAGCCATATTTCAGAATGAAAAATTGAAAGGAAAAATAAAATGATCGACCAATATACGCCAACAATAATAAAAAATATAGCCACACGAATTGACTTTCTCCGCATCGAGCAGAATCTCTCATTGCGCGATTTAGCGAAAAAGTCCAGCATTTCAAAATCCCAGCTCTCCGACATCATGCTCGGCAACAAAATCCCAAACGTCTATACTCTACATCTTATCTGCACCGCCCTCGGCATTTCCCTCTCGGACTTTTTCGACTTTGAGGATACCGTAATTAAGCTCCGCAGCAAAGAAGCCATCATCGTCAAAATCTACCGAGAGCTCTCGCCAATGTCGCAAGACACGTTAATTAAAGTGGTGAAGTGTATGAAATAGACGAAGCCCTTGGCTCATATGAGTCAAGGGCTTGTATCATTTAATCTTTCTTGTTGAACTCTCTGTAAAGTATCTCGGCAAGTGCCACCATTATAGCATTATACTTCGATTGGTCTTGGAAGAGAGCCGTATATGCCTCGGTCTGCTCTACGTAGGATTCCTGAGCAATCTGTGCAAATATCTTCGGGAAGATACTTTCCGTGAATATCTGCGGATTGGAAGACCTTGCAGTCTTTCGGAGTTTCTTATCTTCCTTGAGGATTTCGTGGAGTGCAAAGAGGATTACACGGTCGGCATCCGTGAAGTTGCCTGCAAAGAGTAAGTTGATTCGGTCTATGACTTCATCAAGAGGTTCTTTCTTATCGGGAATTCCACCGCCACCCTTTTTAGGTGTGTACTCACCGTTTTCGTCCTCAAGTTTAATCTGTCCCTCATAGGTCTTCTGCAACTTGTAATATTCAAGTTTGAGTTTGCCTTCAAGGTCAAGAGGTTCGGTAGAGTTAGGAGGAAGAAGGTGCAAGAGATAGGAGCAGAACAGATATTCTTCGTGGAGTTCCTTATCGAAGATTCTTGCAACTTGGCTTACGTAGCCGTACCACTTAGCAAAGCACCTTAGAGCTCTTCTGTATTGATACCTCTCGTCGGTAGAAAGCAAGTTGTACTTATCTGCGGTGGGCTTGAGTATCGAGGTCATCTTACCCATAGCATTCTTTGCTCCACTCTCCTTACGGTAGAGGGCAATAAAGTTCTGAATATCCGTGTCGGTATAAAGTCTATATTCTCTTATTTCCTTTACTACCTTATAGATAAGTTCAGTATTAATCTCCTCTGTGAGAATGGTCTCCTGATAGAAGGGTTGGAATGCCTCTTGTACTTCCTCCGCAGTGTTCACAAAGTCGAGAATAAAGGTGTCGGTCTTGCCTTCACAGATACGGTTAAGTCGAGAAAGGGTCTGAACACACTTTACTCCCCTTAACTTCTTGTCCACTATCATAGTGTGGAGCAGTGGCTCGTCAAAGCCTGTCTGATACTTCTCGGCAACTATAAGCACATTGAAGTTGTTGTGGAATTCCTCTTTCAACTGCTCCTCGGATATACGAGAGCCGTCTTTTCTGACATTGAGTTTTGACTCGGTGTACTCCTCGTCACCGTCCTTGATAGAACCCGAGAATGCTACAAGCACCTCAACGTTATCGTAGCCCTTCTCCTCAATATACCTCTTAACCTCGTGGTAGTATCTGACGGCTGCGAGTCTTGACGAGGTAACAACCATCATCTTACCTTTTCCACCGATAGCCTGCTTGGTAGTGGTGAGGAATGTCTCAACTATAATCTGTGCCTTCTGGCTGATATTATATGGGTGCAGTTCCTCAAATCTCTTGATGACCTTGGAAGCCCTCGAAGAAGGAACATCGGGGTTGTCCTTTATGGTTTTTGCAATCTTGAAGCAAGTAGCATAGGTCATATAGTTCTGAAGGACATCCATTATAAATCCTTCCTCGATAGCTTGCTTCATTGAGTAGGTGTGGAAGGGTCTGAATGAGCCGTCCTCATAAGGAGTTCCGAACATTTCCAAGGTCTGTCCCTTTGGAGTAGCGGTGAAAGCAAAGAATGAAAGGTTCTTGTGCTTGCCTTGTGCTATAAGTTCTTTAACGATAGCATCCTCGGCATCAATCTCATCCTCGGCTTTGCCCTCAATCTCCGCATATTCCCTCAGTGCTTCCTCGGTGTCAGCCAAGGCAGTTTTCAGTTTCATAGCCGAGGATCCAGTCTGCGAGGAGTGAGCCTCGTCTACTATAACCGCAAAGTTTCTGCCGTCTGCCTTGTCCACCTCGGTGTAGATTACAGGGAACTTCTGCAGAGTGGTAACTATAATTCTTACACCGTTGTTGATAGCATCACGGAGGTCGGTAGACTTCTTACCCTCACCAATGGTCTCAACAGTTCCGAGAGTGTGGTCGAATGAGGATACGGTCTCTTGCAACTGTGCATCAAGTACAGTACGGTCGGTGACTATAATTACAGAGGCAAAGATTGCTCGGTTCATCTCATCGTGCAGAGAAGCAAGTCTGTATGCAGTCCAAGCAATAGAGTTGGACTTGCCCGAGCCTGCGGAGTGCTGAATGAGATAGTTTTTGCCCGCCCCATTTTCACGAACATCTGCTATCAGTTTTCTGACAACGTCAAGCTGGTGATAACGAGGGAATATAATCCTCTTTTTCTTCTCCTCGTGGTGGATGAATTTCTGCAAGATGTTGAGTAGGCTATCCTTCTGAAGTACCTCTTCCCACAGATATGAGGTGGGGTAACCGTTAGGGTTCGGAGGGTTGCCTGCGCCACCGTTGTTGCCGGCACCGTTCGAGCCTTGGTTGAAGGGGAGGAAGTATGTATTGCCCTTATCGAGCTTTGTTGCCATAAGAGCCTCAACGTGATCAACACAGTAGTAGGCAAGGATTCTCTTGTTAAATCTGAAGGGCAACTCCCTCGGGTCTCTGTCATACATCCACTGCTCCTTGGCATTGGAAATAGTCTGACCCGTGTATTGATTTTTGAGTTCAAGTGCCACAATCGGAATACCGTTTACCGAGAGAACCATATCAACCGATTTCTTATGCTCGGTGGAATAGTACCACTGCCTCTGACAGTAGCATACGTTCTGCTCATAGTCATACTGTGCAGCCTTGTTGAGGTGGGATTCGGGCTTGAAGTAGCATACTCGGAACTTAATCCCCCTATGCTTAAAGCCGTGGCGAAGCACCGATACAAGACCGTCAATATCAATGGCATTGTCAAGTGCAAGGCAGAACTTCTTTATAGGGTCGGAGGCACACTGCTTCTCAAATCTCTCCCACTCTCTCGGTTGGGTAGCCTTTATGAAGTTTATGAGTGTTTCTACATATAAACCTGCCTCGGCATCATACTTCTCGGTGGGCTTTGTATAGCCACCTTCCTCGGATATGAGAAAGGCTTCTATATCAGATTCGAATCTTTTTTCTGATTTATCCATTAGTTATCCTTTCTAATGTGGATGTCGCCACAATAAAAGTGATTTAATTGTTTGAAAGTAGGGTTAATATCTTTTCCACTGTACCAAATTTCTTTACCGAAACTGTACCTTCTACATCAATCGAACAAGCATATAGGGTAACATCTCCGACTTGTTTGCCTATTCTAATTAATTCGTCAATATAATAAACAACCTCTACTGATTGTGAAGTAAGAATTTCTTTTTTACAATTCAAGTCTCTATCAAATGCATATAGTTTTTGAAGTCGCCCTTCTTTGTAGAATCCTAAACCAACAAAATCGGTTTTTACCATTCGATTTCCGACATTTAAACAAAAGACCGAGATTCCTAATCCTATCAATGAATTTGTTTGAGTTACACCCCAATTGAGTGCGTGAGATACTCGAACCTTCTTTTTGTAGGGGAGTTTTGCTACATTTATAGAAACAATAATTGCCAAAATGCTTAGTATAATTGAAAGGAAAGCAAGTAAGGCGGAAACAAAACCACTATTCTCATTACACCAAGTAATTATTTCATTCATTGGGCCACACCTCCATTTTCTTGCATTTCTTTTGGAATGACTCAACTATTCCTTTGCAAACCGTGTCTATACTATCACAGAACAACGTTGACTCCGTAATGCCCATTATTGATAAATCAGATAATAGTTGTTTCTTAATTTCTTTTGGGATAATTATTCGTGCGATGATATCTTCATGGTCTTTAGGAATAGCATCTATTGTCCACTCAAAACTTCCTTCATTATAAGTTTCGTACTCGATGTGATTTGGAAATAATATGTACCGACCTTGTTGAGCCTGTTGACGAGCACTTTGAATTGGAGCATATATGTACATAATTTCCTTATTACAGTTTGCAATCCATTCGCCTCCAGAAATATCATCCTTGTGGCAAATTTCGATAGTCTGCTTTTGTTCCAAAAAATAAGGTTGGTTTTTCACATCAGCATAAAAAGATGATAAGGGTGTCCAAGTTCCGTTGGTGAAACGATAACTATCTGCAATTGCGTTAATTATAGGATAATTTGTTACATAGTCATCGTTACTCTTGAATACTATAACCTCTCCATCTTTGTCTTGATTATCACAACAAGCAAAATAGAGGGCAACCAGCGCATTTTCTGATATGTCAAGTAGTCTTGTTGGAATTCCATGATGTTGTAAAAGTGATAACAGTTCGATTGGAGAAAGGTCTTTTCGAAACACATTTGGCATTTTGAATTTAGCCATGTCGATAAGGTTTCGTTCCTCATTGAATATAGTGCAATCACATGCTCCTGCTCTGTTTCGGCCTATTGAAGGTATTAATTCATAATCCTTGTTAGGCTGTCCTCGAAAAAGCAGTGTATAGTAGTGGAAAGCTATTTCCTTTTGAACTTGATTATTGAGGTTGCATGCCGCATCAACAAAATCGGTGATTTTTGAGATTGTGATTTCTATTCTATTCATTTGCTTCATCCTCCGTCACCTTTTCCATTGAGGACATGGTAGTGAATGATTTTCCTTTTTTGTTAGTGTGCATTATATATCCAAATTTGTAGTAATGATAATATCCTAAAGCATCCTCCATTTTTATATACATTTCGAAGTTGTCTACACTAATTTCGGGGGTGTAGAAGACAAAATAAATGTCATGGTTTTTAATGACATAGTTGGATTGACTTACCTCACACCAATCGTTTTTGTACTTTATAGCACGAATATAGAAATTAGCGTTATCAGAATTTGTTAGATGAGCAATATTGGCATAGTCACAGGTGTCTTTTTCGCCTGCAAAAGCCAAACATATTATTCGGGTTTCGGTTAGGTTATCGTTCATCATAAGATTGAAAGAAAACAGAGGCTCGGCTTTTTTCCTTTCTTCTGCATTTCTATCATCATCTGCTCTCTTAATAGTCCAAGCAACACCGGCAAGAGTTACCGCTCCACCAATTACGGCAGATGTGAGGGAGAGTACAATATCCTGTAAGTTGTTGTTATCCTCACCATTTGGGGTAAGATAAATAAGATAACCAATCAAAGCAAGAACACTGACAATATCAAGGATAATTCCTATGGTGCTCACTATGGATTTGTTTTCACTAAAACCCTTTGAAATAACCGATATTACAGAGGAAAATAGCATTATCATTGCTATTATTCCAAACACGAATATCATTGCTTCGCTAAGAAAGTGCCCGAGGATAAACAAACTAACTGCCGAGGCATAAACACTTCCTAGCAGTATGGCAGCGGTCACTTTGGCAGGTTGGATTTTCAGTGCTTGCTTAGGAGTAAATCGAATGGCTTTATATGCACAAATAGAAATAGCCACTTCCAATGTTACAATTACCAAAGGCACAACAATAGCCACCGATAAGGGAATCAGATGCCAATAATTACAGAGATATAAGAAAGTAAGAAGAGTATACATAGAGAATGTTGGAGATATTATTTTTTCTTCTTTTGCTTTCTTATAATCTGCAAGTACATCTATTTTTAATATAGCGCATCCTACCCATATCCACTTGAATGCTTCGAGCCACCCATCTTCAAGTTTTAGGAAAGGAATAACTAAAAACATAATGGTTGTGATGGCATGAATGATATTAAGTATAACTTTTATTGCCTTGCCGAACCATCTTTTAGGTTTCCATTTGTCTAATAACGTTTTCATTTTTTAACTTAGTACCTTTTTCTTTTCTACTACATACTCAAAGATTGTGGAATTTTTGAGTGATTCCATTTCTTCAAGTAAGGTGGTTTTCTTTACTCTTATTTGACAATTGCTACTACCAAAGAAGCGATTGCAATTAAAGTAGAAATAGCAAAAGAAATCCAAGAGAACACTTTAGCATTTCTTGCGTCCTTTTTTGCTTCTTCTGATTCTCGTTTTGCATCCTCTACTTGTTGTGCTAAGATTTTATTTTGCGCTTGCATTTCAGCTACTATACCGTGTAAGCCATCGATAATAGGAGCATTTCGTTGTGTTTCTTTTCTTATATTTTCTCGTTCTATTTCATGCATTGCTATTTCGGCATTAGCCAAAGCGCTGGCAGAATTGATATTGTTGAAATCCAAATTATTCATTCACACAACCTCCTTTTTGCCTGTAACATACTCAAAGATTGTAGACTTTTTGAGTGCTTCCATTTCTTCAATCAAGGCAGTTTTCTTTTCAATAAGGGTGTCGATTTCGGCACACTTTTGGTCGAGGTAATAAGCAATTTCTTGTTGTTCCAAAATAGAAGGAAGGACTATTTTTGATTTCGTCATAGAATCTAAACCTACATTTGACTGAGTGTTAGAATTTATATATTGTTTTACTTCTTCAAAAAACGCAGAAGATTTTAAATAATAAAACAAAAATACTCCACTCAGCAATCCAACGGTAGGCTTTATTGTAAGGCAAGAGTAAGAAACCAAAAAGTCTTTATCGACATCTACAATGCAAACCGTTCCAATAGTTGCATACCTTGCAAAAATAATATCTCCTTTTGTTACTTTAATTTTTGAAGATAATTCTAAATAGTCTTCCATAGCAACTTGTTTGCATTCCTCAAATTTTACCTCACTAAGTTTTTCTCTTAAGTCTCCAGTCATTAAGTAAGGTATTCCATTGTCGACAGATGCTGGCATATAGTGGTCTATGTCCCCAATGTTATCTATTGCTCTAAAAAGTTTTCTGATTTCCCACTCCCTCGGAATCTCACCAATCCACTCAATGCCACTATCCTTCATAGGTCTATCACCACGGATGCCCTTGGTGACTGCCTCGGTGATAACCGACTGTTTGAGTTTCTTATACTCCTCAATGGTGGCTTTGGTCTGCTCAATAACTGCATCAATCTCGGCACACTGCTTGTCAAGAAAATCGGCTATTGCTTCTTGTTCGGCAAGAGGCGGAACAGGAATTTGTATCCTTTTCATATCTTGCCAATTGGTAGTCCATAAGTCATCGACAATACCGTGTCCCCAACTATAAAACTCATCTGCAAAAGAGGTGGTATGGAATAGCCAATTATAATATCTCGGATTCATTGATTTTCGAGGAGTCAGTATTGTGTTTATTAAGGATACCGAACCATCATAAGCAGATATGCCACAAGAACCTCGTCTGTCAGACCTGCTGTTAATCGCAAAGTCTCCAACACATACAAGTTTTCTGTCATCGTGAGCATCGGTTTTAGCCGCGGTTGCTAACTGTGGCACAATACCTTTCATAGTAACTGATAATGGTGGGTAGTCCACATCACTTACTTTAGTTTTTCTTTCTGTATATAGTGTTCCTATTTTAGAGAGTTCCCAAGCAGTTGGAATACTGCCGAGCCACTCAACCCCACTATCTTTCATTTCTCTTGGCATAGGTCAATTCTCCTTTCCAAAGAGAGACTTCAGAGAGTTTGCAATTTCATCTTCAAGGTTGATAATCCTAGAGAGAATATCGTCCGAGCTTTCGGGCTTCTGATACTCGTAGAAGTATCTTGTCATAGGTATTTCGTAACCTACCTTGGTCTTGGTTTTATCTATCCAAGCATCGGGTGCATAGGGGAGAACCTCTCTTCTGAAGTAGGTGTCAATATCCTCGTCAAGAGGTACGTTCTCGGTGTCGCGCAAGTTGGAATCTGCCACGGGCTTACCCTTCTTCAGAACTACCTTGCCGTTCTCATCTCGGAGAGGTCTTTCAACTACTATCTTGTTGTATCCGAACTCAACGGTATCGAATATCTTGGACTCGCAGTAAATGCCGTCCTTTTCACCGTAGATACCTTCCTCGAACTCACCGTAAGCCTTAACTATAAGTTCTCTACAAAGGTCGGTGATATCATTTCTCTTTGTGCCGATAGACTTTCTTCTCGGCTCGTAGCAGTGGGACGCATCTATAAGTTGAACTCTGCCAATTCGATATGAAGGCTTGTCCTTGGAGAATACCCAAATATATGTGGAGATACCTGTGTTCATAAACTGGTCGGTAGAAAGCTGAATAATGCAGTCGAGCCAATCGTTTTCAAGGATATATCTTCTGATTTCAGAGGGACCCGAGCCTGCATCACCCGAGAAGAGGGGTGAGCCGTTCTGAACTATTGCCATTCTACCGTCATCGGCAAGTTTCTTAAGTCCGTTGAGGACAAACAACTGCTGACCGTCGGATATCTTGGGGAGACCGGGTGCAAATCTGCCGTGCTCGCCAAGTTTAGCCTCGGCTTCAACTGCCTTTTGCTCTCTCTTCCAATCTATACCGAAGGGAGGGTTGGAGATAATTCTGTCAAAGGTGTAGCCATCAAACTTATCCTCTGAGAGAGTGTCACCGAATCTCATATTGTTGGGGTCACCGCCACGTATCATCATATCTGCTTTTGCAATAGCATAGGTCGAGGGGTTGAACTCTTGTCCAAAGCAAGTAACCTCAATCTCGGAGTCAAGGGCGTGGATTCTCTCCTCCATACAAGAGAGCATCTGAGAGGTACCCATCGTCATATCATAGACGGTCATATTGCCACCGAGTTTTGCATCACAAAGGAGAAGGTCTGTCATAAGGTAGATAATATCTCTGCTTGTGAAGTGCGCTCCTGCCTCCTCACCGTAGGACTCGTTGAATCTTCTTACCAAGTCCTCAAAGATATAGCCACAGTCTACTGCACTCACCTTATCTGCACCGAGGTAGCCCTTCTTGGAGTTGAACTCTTTTATAACAAGGTAGAGTGTATTGGATTCTACCATTCTCTTTATCACGTTATCAAACTCGAATTTAGCAAGGATGTCCTGCACGTTGGAAGAAAAGCCTGCAAGATAGTCCTTGAAGTTAGCCTCAATATTCTCGGGGTCGCTGACAAGGGTATCGAAGGTGAACTTACTTGTGTTGTAGAACTGATAGCCCGAAGCTCTTGTGAGGAAACCGTCTATAACTGCAAGGTGCTTTACCTTTTCATAAGCCTCAAGCACCTTTTCGTGAGTGGGCATAAGACAGTCATTAAATCTCTTGATAACTGTCATAGGGAGAATAACAAGACCGTACTCGTGAGGCTTAAAAGGACCTCTGAGCATATCCGCTACGTTCCATATTACTGTTGATTTTTCTGCTATATTCAAGCCTACGTTACTTACTTCAGCCATTGTTTTTATCCTCCACAAATTCCATAATATCGTCTATTTTGCACTCAAGTGCTTTGCAAATTTTTCCGAGAACCTCGGTATTAACGTTCTCGTTCTTGCCGAGCTTTGCAAGCGCGGTTGTAGTAATGCCTGCCGCAAGACGCAAGTCGGTTTTGTTCATGTTCTTGTCGATCAAAAGCTTCCAAAGCTTGTTATAACAAACGCTCATAGTAGTACCTCTCTACCATAAAATATCATATGAAAACATTGTACCACACACCACCCAAAATGTCAATATATTATCTAATTTTTAGATATTTTGTCGAAAGATTAAACCAGCGAAAATCAAGAGTTTCGCACACATTCCACGCATTTACGCACTCGAAAATTACAAAAATCACATCTCAACAACCTCTAAAAAAGAAAAGTTCCTATTACATAGTAATAGGAAAATCCATAAATTTCGCGTGTTCGTTTAAGTTCTGTCCATTCAGGGACTAGGAGATGCTATCAGGGGAAAGTGCGATACAAAGCTTGCGGTATATTTGCGGAGACACAGCCCCTGAATTGCGGTATATTTACGGAGACACAGTCCCTGAATTGCAGTATATTTGCGGAGACACAGCAATTGAATTTCGGTATATTTTTGAGATTAAAATTGGTTTTGATGGCTAAAGTATTCTCGGGCGACACAATGCTTTAGACTTGAATATGTAAATAATTATAGTCAAATAAACAAAAAACGCTTGCAACGTAGGCTGCAAGCGTTTTTTTGTTTATAAGATTAATATTCTGCGTTTCCTACAGTTCTAGGGTAGGGAAGAACGTCGCGGATGTTTGATACGCCGGTGAGGTACATAATAATTCTCTCAAAGCCAAGACCAAATCCTGCGTGCTTTGTGCCGCCGTACTTACGAAGGTTCAGATACCACCAGTAATCCTCCTCCTTGAGTCCAAGCTCTGCCATACGGGCAGTAAGCACGTCAAGTCTCTCCTCACGCTGTGAGCCGCCGATTATCTCGCCAACTCCGGGAACAAGCAGGTCCATAGCCGCAACAGTCTTGCCGTCGTCATTAAGTCGCATATAGAACGCCTTGATATCCTTGGGGTAGTCGGTAAGGAATATTGGCTTCTTGTACACCTGCTCTGTAAGATATCTCTCGTGCTCGGTCTGCAGATCCACGCCCCAGTATACAGGGAACTTAAAGCTCTCGCCGGATTTCAGCAGAACGTCTATCGCCTCGGTGTAGGTTACCTTTGCGTAGTCTGCGTCGCGAAGCGCGGTAAGCCTGTCGAGGAGACCCTTGTCAACAAATTGATTGAAGAATGCAAGCTCCGCGGAGCAGTTATCCATTACGTGATTGATGATATACTTGATCATATCCCAAGCAAGTGCCATATCGTCATCCAGATCGGCGAATGCTATCTCGGGCTCGATCATCCAGAACTCTGCGGCATGGCGAGGAGTGTTGGAGTTCTCCGCGCGGAAGGTAGGACCAAAGGTATAGATGTTTCCGAATGCCATAGCGTAGGTCTCGCCCTCAAGCTGTCCGGATACGGTAAGGTTTGCGCTCTTGCCAAAGAAGTCCCGAGAATAGTCAATGCTTCCGTCCTCGTTTCTGGGAGGATTCTCAGGATCAAGGGTGGTAACACGGAACATCTCGCCCGCGCCCTCGCAGTCAGATGCTGTGATGATGGGGGTGTGAACGTAAACGAAGCCTCTGGAGTTAAAGAAGGAGTGGATCGCGTAAGCAACCTCACTGCGAACTCTGAACACTGCAGAGAACAGGTTAGTTCTGGGACGGAGATACGCCTGCTCGCGAAGGAACTCCACCGTATGACGCTTAGGCTGGAGAGGATAATCGGGAGTGGACGTGCCCTCAACCTTTATCTCTGTTGCCTTAAGCTCAAAGGGCTGCTTTGCTCCGGGAGTGAGGGTAAGCACACCCGTAACGACGAGAGCAGCACCAACGTTCATGGCTGCAATTTCATCATAATTATTTATTATATCTCTCTCAAAAACGACCTGAATGCTCTTGAAATAAGAGCCGTCGTTTAAATCAATAAAACCAAACGCTTTGGAATCACGGAGGTTTCTGACCCAACCGCCCAAGGTAACAGTCTTGCCGCTGTAGGATTCGGGTGACTCATAAATCTGTCTGATAAGTTCTCTCTTCATTCTAAAATCTCCATTAAAGAGTATAATGATAATAGTGATTCGGACAAGCTGAAAAAGCGTCCTTTTTCACATAATATAATATTCTAACATAAACGGTTGAAAAATTCAATAGAAAACAGCAAAAATGTTGTAACGGTGGGAAATGGATTAAATCCGAAAGAAATATTGCGGATAGACAATGGTGAAGCTTACCTTTTGATTAATGAGCGAAAGGGGAATAAGGTAAAGCGGCAGGGTGAGCCGAGAAGTAAAAATAAACCAAGACGGACTAAGATAAGCCGGGATATACCAGACAAGCTATAATTCTTCTTGACAGCGCATTATCCCTTTGAGGTCAAAAGAAGTGCTATGCCCAGGGGCACTCGAAATCACAGAGAACCAAAAGAAGCGCTATGCCCAGGATCACTCGAAATCACAGAGAACCAAAAGAAGTGCTATGCCCAGGATCATTAGAAATCACAGAGAACCCAAAAAAGCGCTATGCCCAGGGTCACTCGAAATCACAGAGAACCAAAAGGGAAAAAGTGTTCAGTTTAAAAAGAGTGCCCATACGAAAACTGAAATGAATTCAAGGATATTGCATAGCGACTTTTGAAAAGGTTCTGAGTAAATTGGGAATGGACAAACGTAAGGACAAGGGAGAAAATGAATACTCGGAAATACTTCATCAGAAAACAAAAAAGAAGCACTCGAATAACAGTAGATATCAGCCGGAGATTTAAGCCTTGAGAGCATTTGAAAATCAAGATCAATAGCCTCAAAAAACGGCAGAGGAGGAAGTAAAAAACAAAGGTAGAAAAGCAATAAAAAAGCGGGTGAATGCGGAGCCCGAGAAGCCCGGAAACCGTCACTCTGATAGAAGCTGAAATAGGGGGTGGAGAGCTGTCAGGCGGAGTAAAATGGGCACGTTATATGCATTGAAATCTGCATGATTGCAGGGGGACAAACATTAACACGGGGCACTATTGGTAAAAAATGGATTTTTGCTTCAAAAGCCGCCCGGAACCGTATAATATACCTTGATACGTGGCGAATTTAGCAAAAATACCCCCCAATCGTGTGCATTTTTTGCTTCGTTCACAAATTGTTTACAATTTAAGCCTAAAAAATGCACTTTTCGCCCCACTTTTCGCAAAAAACAAATGGAATTTCTGCACTTCAATTTTTCAAAAAGTAGTAAAATGTAAATCTAAAGTTACAAAATTATACTTTTGAGCAAAATTTTTATCAAAAAAATGATTTTCAAAAAATTCGAAAAAAATTTTGAAGAAAAATTTGAATTTTTTTGCTTCGAAAAAATTATCCCCCCCACCGTGTAGCATTTACTATTTTTTGCCGGCTTTTTTGGACGATTGGGAAAAATTGAAGGGTTGATTTTTTCTTTTTAATGTGCTAGAATGTGTTAACCATAATTTTCACGCATATTAGTCTTATTTATATAATGAATATGGATGAGAATTCATTGATTATCGCGTGAGACGGCGACTTTCATCCTACTTATTGACGACCCGACCAAAGATGGCGGGAAATACAATTCGGCGATGCCGGGAAAGGAGAAGCAGTGATGAAGATGTTCAAAAGAATACCTACTTTGATGGCTGTGTTAATGCCCGTCTTTCTCTTCAGCATAGGCTTCTCGTCCTGGACGATTTTCAGTCCGTTAAATCCGGTGTCAACCGAGGGCTCCTTTGAGGCTTACGATGTAAGTGAATATTTTAGCTGGGCAAGCACCGATATGTTTGAATACACCTCTCTCTACTTTGTTGAGGACGACAGAGTGGATACGGACGGTGACGGCAAAGCAGATTACGATTTGAATTCCGTTAACGTGGGCAAAATCGTGGTTACCTACAATTTTACCAGTCTTGCCAAAACTCAGGCGGCGACAGAAGACGGACTTACGGTTAAGTTTACGCTCAGCTGTAATAATTTGAAGCAATCAAACAATGCAAATCCTAAGCTATTCACTGCTTCAAATACAATTGCAACGATTGGATCGGAGAGTTATCCCCCAGAAACAGCTACCGATGTATTTGAATTTACTCATACGTTTTCAGGTGATATCGGAAATAGCTTTACTGTGACCTATACCTTCAGTACAACGGTGGGCCAAGGCTTCAGGAACGACTTTGGTCAGTATTTCCTGAACGATTACGGCTCCGGCGAAAATAAAGTTACCACTGAGTTTGTTACCTCGGCAGAAGCGGAGGTGAGCAAATGAATAAACATATAAATAGAAGGAAATTCATCCTGCTCTACGTTCTGGCGGTAACGGTGTTATCTCTCATGGTTCTGGGACTTGGTAGGTGGCTTATTGTGCCGATGACTACTTCTTCTCCTAAACAACCAAGCGTTGACCCCGGTATGATCGATACAAGCCCTGCGTTCACCAGCTCGGGGGTTTATAACGGCGGTCTTCAGGAGCCGGTGCTCACCGATGATGGCAAGGCGATTTTCGGCGAAAATTATACTAGGGACGATACAGGCGAGACCGGAACAGGTTATAGGATCGAGTACGTAACCGGTGATTATTTCCTCGCCGGTCTTGGTGGCGGTGATAACAAAACCACAATTATCAAAGAAAAGGATAAAGGTGTCGCCGCAGGAACTCACTATTACAAGATAACCGACAACACAACGGGTCAGGTTATTTGTAATTATCACCAAGTCAAAATAGGCAAACAGTCGGTAAGCGTTGATACAATAGCAAATAAGGTTGGATTTGTTGGCGATGAGCTAACCTGGACCGTGAAGCTGAGTGGCAGCGAAGATAAGGTTGCTCTTGATAGCTTTAATTACAGCTACAAGGTGCTTCTGTCTGACTACGGAACAGGCGGCAAGCAATCCGCAACAACGGCGCACTCCTCTACGACGAACGTGGTCTCCAAGACCAAGTCTCTCTCGGATTACGTCAGCGAACATTACAGTTTTGAAGAAGTACCAGAGCTAAATAATAATTATAGTATATCTTCCACTCTCACCTTCACGGTGAAGGCGGAGATATTACCCACAACGCGAACGAACGAGAACACGACGACCTATTACGGAACCCTCGTGGCAGCGTTGAATGCAACTGAAACGGCAACCTCGTCCGTTAACGTTATCCCGATGCAGAGCTTTGTTTATACTCCCTCGGGAGGAAGCCAGACAACCTACAAATCGGGAACAAATTACCATCACGTAATAAGTGAGGATTGCATCGTAGGAGCAAAGGTAACCTTGGCAATACCTTACGATATCGCCGAGACCAATATTTCAAAAACAACTCCTACGCAGTCTACGGCGACGGGTGCATTAAAATATGGAACCGCAAGTCGGACCAATCTAGTTACGGTCACCGATGATGTTGAGCTTACATCTAACGGAACGATTTTAATTCAAGCTGTAGTTTCGGGTGCGCAGAACGGTTTACACGGTTCCGGAATTACTAACGGACTTCATTCACAAATCTCCCTTGGTGCAAACTCCGGAATTGTTGCCAACGGTAAAATCTATTGTTACGGCTTCATCGACGGAGACGAAACGTCTACGGTTGAAATGCAGAGCGGAGAAATAGTAACCGTTTATACGGTTATTGAACATAGAGGCGGTACGGTCTTTTCCAATATGGCGGGAGGTATGATACAGGCAGCACTTAATCCTGACTTAAAAACATCGCCCTTCAACCGCTTTTATATAGCATCTATTATTTCTGCAAAGGTTATCGTATCGGAGTCGGCAACTTTGGTAGGATATGCAGATCTGGTGGCTAATAGCAGCCATAACACCACAACAATAAAATTAATAGGAAACACGAACAGTTATTTCGTTCAACTTAAATCCGGCAGTTCGGTAGAGGCGACCTTTAAGCCCGGAATGGTAAAAAATGACGCAGGCACAACGACATATGGTCAGAACGACGTTGACATTTACGGAAACATTACGATTAATGCTCTGTCATTGAAAGTTAGCGGTGCCACACTTTCGACGGAAAAGGTACACTTCCCACTTTCTCACTATTGGAACGTAAGCTTGAACAGAGCTAAAGGCTCAAACGCAACCGTAACGGTGGATTCCTCGAAGCAGGATATTAAACTGTGGCCTAAAGCAGTACTGACTATCGGTGAGGGGGTAGTGCTTCAAGCGGACAGTATCGTTGTGTATAGCGGAACCGATGAGCATAATGCAGGATTGAATGAATCGGGCTCCGGAACAAGAACGATAGATGTCAAGGGTGCTGCTACTATGGATATCGCGGGAACGTTATCCGTGAATACGTTCGGCGGTACCGTAAACCCGATAAGCTCTCAAGCAACCATAGTTATTAACACCAGTGCGACAAATTCTATCAAGGAATTAAAGCAAAGTGATTCCGACCCTCAGACCTATTACGATATAACGTTTGTAGCGCAGGGTAATATCCTTACCGGTCCCACAACGGTTTCAAGCCAGAATTTGGGTGTAACCACCTACTATGCATCTGCATACAGCGGCGGTTACGCTTGGCTCAATCATACAGCAAATATCACTCTCAATGCTAACGGCGGTACGGTAAGCCCTGAAAGCATAACTGTCGATATCGGCACAGGCGGTATCGCAGACATTACACCAATCACAAATATAGTACCTACTCTGACAGATTACAAGTTTATGGGTTGGTATCTTGACGAAAATCTGACAACCGCATTTAACTCCACAATGGCACAGAGCATTAAGTACGATAGTACGCTTTATGCAAAGTGGGAGCTTAGTAAGACGGTTACGGTTCACTTCGAGACTTATGGCGGCACCGCCTACGATGACATAACCGTAACTCTGACACCCAGCGGTATAAGCCTCGCTGACTTCAACAAGATAGACGGAAAGATTCCTACACTTTCGAATCACAGATTCGACGGTTGGTTTATGGACAGCGAATTCACGTCTCCCGTAAGTCAGACGTCTATCCCCAACAGCGCGAGTGAAATTACAGTTTACGCGTTGTGGACGGAAATCGAAGGCCAAACCTATAACGTAAGCTTCGATTTGAACAGCGAAGGTAAGACGGGCGTATCCGAGGTTGAATTCGGAGATACTCCCGCAGCAGAAGGAACGTTTGAAGTACCCAATACAAACAAGACGGTTGCTTCTGACATGGACATCTCCGTACAGTATTATCTTGCAGGATGGTCAACAGACCCGAACGCTGAGACGGGCTCCTTCACGTTTGAGATTACGGCAGATACGACTCTGTACGCCGTATGGAGAACGAAGGCGTCACTGACTCTCGACGTTTCAGGTAACACAGGCCTCGGACTTGCAAATGACCCGTCCGTATGGCTTAAGCCCGGACAGAGCTACGATGTTGCGCAGTTCGACAACTATTCGAAGCTCCACGGCGGCGATGACAATACCGCAAACAACAAGTATTACGAGGGCGGATTTGTCGTTGACGAAGCTAAGCTTGCTATAAGCGGAACGACAGTGACGGTTATGGCAGGAGTTGATGACACAGCACTCGCAGTAACACCTGCTTGGAAGGATAAGGTAAAGTTCACCGTTGATTACGGCACTCACGGCACGGGTGAACTCGGACTTGCCAATGAGACGGCTTATCTGAAGCCCAGAGATACCTACACGGTAACGAAGGATCTTACTACGGGTGACAGCAACACTTCAATAAGCAAGTACTATTACGGTAGCTGGACGCTTTCCGGCGTAACGCTTAGCACATCTGACGGTATAGTCTTTACCGTTACGGCAACCTCCGGCAATGCAACCGCGATTGTCGATTGGGCTACAAAGACCAAGGTTACTATTGACTACGGCGAGTACGGTAACGGAACTCTTGAATTCTCCGATGAAACCTTGTGGGTGAAACCGGATGCAACCTTCGGATATTCGGGTGACGTTACTAAGGCGAACGCTTCTGTATATGCTGAATCCTTTGAAAAGTGGGTTCGTGTTGTAGGTCAGATCGAGTATGATGACGTTGAACTCACAAGTGAATCTAAGTTTAAAAACACTTGGGGAGGCGAGAACGTAACGCTTCTTGCTAAATGGGTCAACAAACCTTACTCTATAACCTACGTTTCGGACGGTACGAATAATGGAGTTGTTGAATACTACTTGACTACTCAGGCAACTCTTATTGAAACAACCAGGGATGGACAGTATAAATTTAAGGGCTGGTATAGCGCGGCAAGCGGAGGAAATAAGATAGGTGATTCCGGTGATGGTATAACCAACAACGCGCATATCACCTTGTACGCGCAGTGGACGGAGTATTATGTTGTGACATTCGATTCCAATGGTGGTAATGCAGCAAATCCTTCCACCGTCCAAGTTGACGCAGGAAATGCAATAGGTGAGCTTCCCACAGTAACAAGAGACAGGGGCTGGGATGGTACTAAGTATACGTTCAATGGCTGGTATACTGATAAGAGCAGTGGAACGCAGATTAGTGACTCCTACGAGCCTACAGGAAACGTAACCCTTTATGCTCAGTGGACAGAGGACGGAGGTTGCATTGCCGAGGGCACGTTGATCACGCTTGCTGATGGCACAAGGAAGGCTGTCGAGGATCTCACCTACGACGATGAGGTACTCATATTCAATCACCATACCGGACAGATTGAAGTTGGACATATCGCTATGTTGGATCACCTTGGTGAGTCCGCCGAATGGAACGTTGTTGTAAATCTCGAGTTCTCTAACGGAGAAGTACTTCGCATCATCTGGAACCACGGCCTATTTGATGTTACCTTAAATGAATACGTATTCATCAACGCGCGAAATGCGCAGGATTATGTGGGACATCAGTTCTATTCGTCGGTTTATACAGACGGCGTATTTACAAGTGAACTTGTGACTCTTGAAAATGCTTACGTGACCGAGGAATATATTAGCGTTTACAATCCCACCACGGCATGGCATATGAACTACTTTGCAAGCGGTATTCTGAATGTAACGGCAGCACCCGATGTTGTATCCGGTCATATGAATTACTTTGAGCTTGACAGCAATATGAAGTACGATGAAGTAAAGATGATGGCTGATATCGAAAAGTATGGCCTCTATACTTACGATGACTTCAAGGAATATCTCACCTTTGAGCAATATTCTGCGTTGCCGTTTGAATACCTCAAGGTTTCTGTTGGAAAGGGTATGATAACTTGGGATGGCATTATTTCTATAATTGATTATCTCAAACAAGGAGCGCTGCTGCCGGAGTAGTAAGCTTACAAGCGCTTTACAAAAGTGGGGCACAACCCCCGCAAAACGCCCCACTTTTGACAGAAAAACTCGCAAAAACAGCAAAATTTAGCAAAAAACAGCGCAAAAATCCTATAAAACGCACGCTGAGCGGCGAAATACGTCGCAAGGTGTTGCAAAATTAATTCCTTTATGCTACAATAGCAAGAGAGATATTTTAAAATAATTATTATTTATAGACTACACCTTGCTATTGTGTAAATAAATTTGCTCTCCGTGCCGACGTGGGAGCGACCCCCGGGAGAGTAAACTCCCACCAAAGCTTCTTAGAAAAAACACTATGAAAGGTTAGGAAATCAAAATGAAAACCACGAAAAGAAAGTTTTCCCTTGGCGTAAAGATCGCCAGCATTCTGTCATGTGTAGCAGTGCTTTCAGTAGGCTTTGCTTCATGGCTTATCGTTAATGTACCCACCGAGACTAATGATACTATCGGTAGCTTCGAGGTATACGAGGTTGTTGATAACTCCGTGACCCTGTCTTACGACTGGGGCGCAGACGGCGCAGCTGATAAGGACGGCGAGGGTAATTATACTGACGATGCAACGACAGCTGCTAAGATCATCTTCGGTAAGCCCGCTTCCGGTTCGGCTACTAATAGCTGGCTTACAGCAGGCGCTGACGTTCAGAACGAGCAGCTTGTCTCAAAGGTTAAGGTTACTGTAGGTAACTACGCAAATCTCACCGACTTCACGGTAACTCTTGCGGCTCCCACGGCATATACCGATCTTGGCAACAAGGTTGCGACTCCTGCTGTCAGATATCTTAACGCGGCAGGTACCGCTGACGCGGATACTGATGGTGACGGCAAGCTCAGCAAGACAGAGCTTGATGCAGATGGTGTTAAGGGAACTGTAGTAGTAGAGCTTGTATTCGGTTGGGGCGCATACTTCACCCAAGGCGGCGATATAGTTAATCCCTTCTTCTTCTATAATAACCAGACATACAGCGCAGCGCTCGCAGCCGACGCTTCAGCGACTCTCGGCGCGATCAGAACAGCGCTCAACGGTCAGACGTACTCCGTTACATTCGCTTGTAACTGATAGAGCTATTACTTAACAGGTCAACATTTATTCGAGCTTATTTAGGAGGAATAAAATGAACGTAATGAAAACCGCAGAGCATCTTACCAGACGCTCTTACAAAAGAAAGATAATCGCTGTTGGCTTATCCATCTTCTCGGCTCTCGCAATGTTTGCAACCGGTTTCGCATCTTGGGTAATCTCCTCTGATGCAACGGGCGGCGAGGACGGCAACATTCAGGTAGGCGTAGTAGCGGATAAGTCCATCACTATCGAGAACGTTGTGCTGTCGGAGAGCTCCATCTCCTTCAACCCCGCAGCGGGCGACGTTGCTAACCCCAACACCACCGCTAATCCCACCCACACCGCAGAAAACGGCTACGGCGGAAGAGTTTACACCGACAACAATAAGTTTGAGAATCTTCTCGTGACCCTTCAGGCTGACATCACAGGTATAGAGAACGTCAGCGATATGAGGATCTGGCTTGAGATCCCCGCACCTGTCAGAGCTGCAGCAGGTGCAGAGCTTGACCGTGACGGCGACGGCACCAAGGACGACAGATACATTCTTATCCCTCTTTGCGCTCGCGGCGATAACGACGCAGGCGTGAAGATCGTTGAGGGTAACACCAACTCCGTTCCCACCTTCGTAAGCGCAACCAAGGTTTCTAATACCAGCTACAAGGCTAAGGATATCGCGGAGGGCGCTGACGGCTATTGGACTCTTATCGACGACGATGCAGAGGGCAACGTTGACGGCAAGTGGCACTTCACCTACACCTTCAGCTTCTCCTGGGGCAGCTACTTTGGTGAGATGAACCCCAGCCTTTACTACGATATGGTCGTTGAGGACGGCGGCATAAACACCTATAAGACAGGCGCTGACGGTCAGCCCGCAGTAGACGAGGACGGCAACAAGATCATTGATTACTATCCCGGCTACAAGGTAAGCGATGAGATCGAGACCTTCAGACGTACTATGTTCGGCACCGGCCTTTCTGACGAGCAGTACGCGGCTCTCGGTGAGAACGCAGGCCAGTTCAAGATCGTTATCGAGGCTAAGGCTGCAGAGGGTAACTGATCAGTCGGCACTGACGGTTTTACTCTGAGCAGATATCTGAGCAGATATATCTGAGCAGATATATCTGAGTTACAAAACAAAAACTTAATAAACGGAAGAGTATAAGCAATGGAATCGTTTGAGATCATTGCCTTGCTCGTTACGGGTGTTGGCGTAGTCAGCTTTGCTACAATATTTACTATATTGTATCTCTCCTACGCCAACTCTTCCGTTGCGGAATACAGAGCAGGGCAGAGAGACGTAGAGCTGATCGAGGAAACGATTTACAATAACATCAACAGTACGAAAAGGCATAGGAGGCTTATGCGACGGATAAAGCAGATATCATTTTACGTCGCTATAGCAATTCTGATTCCTTTTCTGATTTTATCGCTATACACCAAGATATCCGTGGGTGTGGCGATGATAGGAGGGCGGGGAGTTATTGTAGTCGCTTCCGGCTCTATGAGTGAGAAAAATCCGCAAAACCCAAATCTTTCCGCTATCACCCCCTACGATAACCAATTTCAGACCTACGATCTTATCGTACTGGAAAAGGTGGACAGCCCTTCGGAGCTTAAGATGCACGACGTAGTTGCCTTTGAGAACGACGAGGGCGTGAATATAATCCACCGTATAGTAGGCACGGAGGGATACGGCGATAGCTTAAGGTACGTCACCTGCGGTGACGCAAATAACGCGAACGACAAATACAGACCGTCCTTCGATGATATCATCGGCAGATACACGGGAGATCGGATACCTGTTATCGGCGTTTTCGTAATGTTCCTACAGTCCTATTCGGGCATTATAACCCTGGCGGCGATCATTTACTGCCTGGTTATGATAGAGTACGTTGGCGACAAGATATATAAGGCGCAGGGCTCAAGGCTCACCGTGCTCGGAAACCATATAGATTTCGTCAAGGAAATGACGTTTGACGAGTCCCTGCACGCAAAATTCACAGAAACCGTAAGGTTTAAAAATTTCGAATACACGTTTGACGATGAAGGCTTCGTCAGTAAAATTCCCATTCCCAATTCAACCGACGATGGAGATGAGTAATCATGGTACAGTCAGTTTTTACAAGAAAGAATTTAATCGCGATATCCGTATCCGCATTTTATGCGATAATGCTGGTGTTCACAGGTATGTGCCTGGATACCGGCAGCGGTATGGTGAGTAAGAGAAATCCTATAGCTATGATGGCGAAGGGTATCGGCTTCAAGGATATTGATCCCGGTACTATGGGCTTTATCGCTCTCATCCTTTTAGCGTTCTACGTTATAGTGTTTACCACCGCGTTCGTTTACGAGCGCAGATACGCTATCGTTAACAATATTAGCCCCAAGTCCCCGAAGATGCTGGGCATATACGGCGCAACGCTGGGAGTATGTCTCGTGCTTTCTCTGGGTCTTGGTATACTTATTCAGAATCCCCTTACACTCGATAATATCGGTCAGGTGCTTCTCTTTATAGGTCAGGCAGTTTCCCTCTCGTTCTTCGTGTTTGCGGCGCTGGTGCTGGTTATAGGCGCTGTCGCTATGTTCGTTATAAACTTTATCAATATTGATAAGCCCTTCAAGTTCTTTGACGAGAATTCCGGCCCCGTGTTTGACGACGAGGATCTCAGATCTGACGTCAAGGGATCCTTCGACGAGGAGGAGCCCGAGGCAATGCCCGGCTTTGGCCCCGGCGGCGCGGTTGCAGGCGGCTTAGGCGGCGCGGGCTTAGGCAACGGAGAGGGCGAGACCGTTGTAAAGAGCGCTGAGGCTCTCGACGACAGAGAGAAGGTATTCCCCACGCTGTCCCGTATTGACAACGAGTACGAGGGCTTCGACAACGATAAGATCGAGACCGACGATATAACTCTGAAGGAGCTTTGCACGGGCTTCAGAAACTATCTTGCTAAGGTGGAGAAGCTCTACTTTGATCAGGATACTATACGCTTCTTCGTTTCCGGTATGGCGGCGTCTCACTTCCAGATCCTTGAGGGTCTTTCCGGTACGGGTAAATCCTCTCTGCCGAGATACTTTGCTAAGTACGTTGGCGCAGACGTTCTCTTCATGCCCGTTCAGGCGACCTGGAGAGATAAGACCAGCATCTTAGGCTTCTTCAACGAGTTCTCTAAGACCTATAACGAGACCGACTTCCTTGCCAGACTCTACAGAGCAAGCTACAATCCCGACAGGATTCAGGTGTTCGTTCTTGACGAGATGAACATATCCCGTGTAGAGTACTACTTCGCGGATCTTCTCTCCGTTCTTGAGTATCCTAAGGACCAATGGAAGCTGAAGATAATGAACGTTCCCTACGGCTTCGTTCCTCCCGTAAAGCTTGAGGACGGTAACGTTTCTATCCCCGCAAACTGCTACTTCGTAGGTACAGCCAACAAGGACGACTCGACCTTTACCATTACGGATAAGGTTTACGACCGTGCTATTACTATGGAGTTCGACGACAAGAACGCGCCCTTCGCGGTGCTGGACGACGTGAAGACCGTAAGGCTCAGCGCGTCTAAGCTCGAGCAGCTCTTCAAGGCGGCTACCTCCAATCCCAACGCAGTTATGCAGCAGGCAGATTTCGTTAAGCTCAATACAGTTCTCGATTACGTATACGACAAGTTCGGTATCGCTATCGGTAACCGTATAATCAACCAGATAACCAATATCGTTCCCGTATTCGTCGCTTGCGGCGGTACTAAGGAGGCGGCTATTGACTATATGATCTCGAAAAAGCTGGTCGGAAAGATCGAGGGACGCTTTGAGGAGTATATCAAGGACGCGCTTCGCGGACTTCTGGATCTTCTGTCCCGTACCTATGGCACGGGTGTGCTTAAGCTTACCGAGAAAACCGCAAAGAACATAATCAAGACACTTTGATCATGAGGTTATCATGAGATTTATAGAAACACAAAAACTGAACGACTATATCGCTTCTGTGGATAATATTCTCGCAGGTGATTCGCTTCGTTCAGCCTATGCAAAAATCGAGACTGTAAGAACAGCCTCTCTTCAGGGCTTCTCTATCGAGGGCGACAGGGAATTTCTGAAGGAGCTCTCCTACGTTCTCAACGTCATAATTTCTATAATATATCATCCACACATCGCCAACAAGCGCGAGGAGGTCGTCATTCGTATCGAGCAGGCTCAGTACATCGATGAGGAGGCATTCCGCAGAATTCTGACAGACAGCAGTCTGTGGAAGCAACACGGAATGAAAATGGTACCCGAGCAGGTGCATCATTACCAGCACATCG
Source organism: Clostridia bacterium (assembly GCA_017467105.1). Taxonomy (GTDB): domain Bacteria; phylum Bacillota; class Clostridia; order Oscillospirales; family CAG-272; genus UBA1740. Next base: position 56,708 of record JAFTSU010000010.1, on the reverse strand, counting down.
ACGAGCTGAGAATATATGAGAACCGTTTTATCGGTCTTCTCATATCAATAATAGATAAGGAGCTTTCAAGGTTCTCCTCGTTCTATCTTAACAAGCTGCCTACTCTTATGATGAAGGACGTGACCCTTGACGATCCCGCGGTCGGTGAGATAATATCCGAGATCGACAGGCTTCGCCGCAAGGTGCAGTTCCTGATGAGCACCCACTTTTTCAAGGAGGTCACTAAGGGCAAGCCTATTTCCAGACACGTACAGCCTACTAACATTCTCGTTAAGGACAGACTGTACTGCTATTGCTATCGCTTCTACCGCAAGTTCGTCAAGTATGAGGATATTTCCGATGCAAAGCACGATCTGCGTATGTATTACTTCATTCACCTTCTTGCCGAGATAAAGAGACACGGCTATTACCTTACTCCTCCCAAAAGTCCTGAGGACGAGGATAGGCTGCTCTTCGAGGGACTTGACTTCTTCCTTGAGATCATTCCGGCGGAGAACGAGAATTTAGAGATGACTGTCCGTTGGCGTAAGGCAAAGCGGGTAGAGACTGCCCGTCACCTTCTCGTATTTTCGCCAAACGGAGGTGAGAGACTCACTCCTGACGAGATAGAGCATAAATACGGTGAATATAAGACCGTTGACTTCATCTCACTTTGGGAGCTTACCGCTTCCCGCGGCGAGATCATCACTGAGTCGGTGCCCGAGGCCGCGCTTATCAGTCATTGGCTGGAGAGCAAGACCCGCGCCGCCTTCGCCGATAAGAGTATATACGAAAGGTATTGCCCCGTATGCCGCAGCCGCGATACAGAGGGACAGGACGATATGCATCTTTGTCACTTCTGCGGTACGGAATACGTATTTACAGAGGTCGGCTCAAGGGATATGATCTGGTTCAGAAGGATCGGAGTCGTGGAGTGATCCTTTGCCGGCAGGGCTCTGTCTTACCTACGTCGTCCGCCGTAAAGGTCCGGACGGGTGTATTAAAGCGAACAAGGCTCTTACAGTAAAGAGCATATACCTTTAAAGAAGCATATACCTTTAAAGTAGCATTAGAGTTTATTTGACACGGGTTGGCGCATAACCCCAAAAAAGCACGATGAAAGTAGGTGGCTCAAGTGGCTGTATACGACAATTATGAATTATATAATCCGGCAGCAGCGAGCGTCGAGGAGCAGCCCGAGGAGGCTACTACCAAGGCGGATAGAGTGCCTACCATATCCATCAAGAATCTTCACAAGGCGTACGGAAAGAAGCAGGTGCTGAAGGGACTTGACCTTGACGTTTACGAGGGGGAGCTGTTCGGCTTTATCGGACGGAACGGTATCGGTAAGTCCACCACGATGGATTGCGTCATAGGCGCAAAGAAGTTCGATCAGGGCAAAATACTTCTGAACGGATATGACGTAAGGCTTCATCCGATAGAGGCAAAGTTCTCCTTCGGATACGTAGCCAGCGAGCCGTCCTGCTACGAGGTTATGACGGGCTACGATTACTTAGAGTTCATCGCCAGCATCTACCGTATAAGTGAGGGCGACTTCGTCCGAAACTTCAGATACCTCTGCTCAAGGCTTAATCTTGACGAGAGGGAACTATCTAACCCCGCATCAAATTATTCACACGGTATGAAGCAGAAGCTGTGCCTTGTGGCCAGTCTGCTTCACAACCCTAAGATATGGGTGCTTGACGAGCCTACCGTCGGTCTTGATATTATGACCGTGGAGGAGCTTAAGAAGATGATGCGCGAATACGCGAATCACGGTAATACGGTCTTCGTCACATCCCATAACATTGATCTGGTCGCCAAGCTTTGCGACAGGGTCGCTATAGTAAACGACGGCAAGGTTGCCGCCCTTTACGATCTTAACCGCGAGCCTAACCGACGTATACAGCTGCCCAAGCTGTTTATGGATACCTATAAAACGAAGGAGTAACCGATGCTCACCTTACTTGTTAAGGATTTCAAGCTGATGTTCGCGAAGGACGAGAGCGCGGCAAAAAGAGCGCTCGGTATCCTCCTACGTGTGCTGGTCCTCGGTATCGTGGTCGCTGTGGAGCTGTTTCTGTTTACGGCTATACTTGATAAGATCGGTCACTACAGCAAGGCTCCCAGGGCGTTTATGGTGCTGTTTTTGCTCGTTGTTACCGCCTTTATGACGGTCAGCAGCATCTTCCAGGCGAAGAAGCTGTTCTTCAACGAGAGGGACATAAATCAGCTTTCGATCCATCCGATCACCAACTCTATGCAGGTGCTATCCAAGCTCGTGCTGCTGTTTTTGGTGCATTACGCTTCATCCTTTATCTTTGTATTTCCGCTGTTTGCGGCATACGGAATTATGTACGGCAGGTCTATGATGTTCTACTATATGGCGCTCTTTTATCCCGCAGCCTCATTCGTGTTCGAGGTGGGAATAGCGCTGGTGTTCGTCTACCCCGTGTGGTATATTCTGGAGTACTTAAGAAAGCACGTGCTGCTTGAATTCTCGCTGTCCGTTGCCTTGCTTTACGGTCTTGCCTGGATATATTCTACGGTTCTTGGCGCGTTTACCGGTCTCGTTTCAAACAACGAGGTCTCAACCCTTCTCTCGAGTGAGTCTATAGAGTCGCTTGTGGAGATAGAACGCTATACCGTGCCGCTCAATTATTTGTTTGACGTTTTTATCGACGGCAGAAGAGGAGAGATCTTCAACTATCTCACCTTCTCCGGCGCAATATTCATTATAGGTCTTACATTGACCATAATTACATTCCACCGTGTGAGAAATATTTCCTCAAGCTCCAAGCTCCATCCGCCAAAGGTAAAGTATAAGCTCCGCTCCCAGAGCCACGCGCTTATAAAGAAGGAGCTTGCTCTTATCACACGTAACCCCGATTTTATCTTCTCGTATTCCGGACTGCTGATCGTTCAGCCCTTCCTGCTTTATCTTGTTATAGGCGCTATGAACGCGGTGTTCAGCTCCGGTACTCTTCTGTATTATACCTCTCTTTTCCCCAATTTTGTATCTGTGGTTGACGTCTTCATCGTTATGATGTTTACAACCATCATAAGCGCCGGAGCGAACCAATACGTTTCGATGGAGGAGAGAACGGTTAAAAATTTGAAAACCATCCCCGTAAGCTACAAGAGACAGCTGTACGTCAAGATGCTGATACCGATGGCACTCTCCACGGCGTCCCTTCTTATTTCGGTTCTTGTACTGCTGATAAGCGGAGTGTTTACTCCACTCACAGCGCTGTTCGCGTTCGTGCTGTCGCTTACGCTTCTGTTCGTCTTCAACGTGGTATCTCTCAGCGAGGAGCTGAAGATCCGCCGTAACAAGCCCCGCTCGTCCGGAGCCTCCTCCGCGTGCGCATATCTGCTTCCTACCGCTTATATGGGTGTGAGCCTGGTGCTCTCATACCTGGGTACGGAGCTGTGGCTGCTGTTTACCGCGGGAATTGCGCTTTTTGTGCTGCTGGGAGCGCCAATAATGATGCGCGTTAACAGGAAAATGGGCGATTGGTTTATGGAATTGGAGGCGATCAACTGATGAAAAAGAAAAATCTGATCATACTCCTCCTGTTTCCGTTTCTTATCTCGGTCTTCTGTATCATCACCGTAAACACCACCTACAATATGATAGACGTGGATATCTCTCATATTGATTGGAGCTATAAGGAGATGGAGGGCTTCAAGCTGCATAGCGGAGAGGAGATGTATCCTCTTTCAGCGGTTGGAGTAAACCAGCGCTACTACGAGGTCTCGAACGGCAACGCTCTGGTCTGGACCGTCTCAAACAAGGATCATAACGATCCCGATCCTTGCGCGGAGATAGTACAAGAGGGAAATACATTTTATCTTCGTCCCATTAAGGCGGGCGAGGTGGTAATAACCTGCAGTAACGTAAAGGGCAACGTACAGCGCCGTTTATCCGCTGTTATCTACGAGAACGCCGCTATAATGATGTATCCCACTATATCCGCGTCACAGTCGAATATCGACTCCACCGTTTATTACGGTGAGTACGATCACACCTTTGGCAACGGGGCGGTTATAGATATGACCGTAGTCACCTTGCCCTCTATGCTGAAGAGCCAGCTTACAGCGTCTCACAGCGAGAATATAAGCTATGACATAGACAGCTCGAAAATCAGCATTATCGAGCCGGGTGACGCCTATCTGACTCTCACTGATCCTGAGGGAAGGGCAGCGCCAATAACCTACGAGTTCAAGGTAGTGGAGGGCGGCGTTAACGTCTATACCTACGAGGATCTTCTGTATTGCACCAACGGAACTGACGGCGGACATATTGCGGTGCTGCGTAAGCACTTCGAATCCGTTGAAAACACCTACGTAATGAACGGCAGTCAGCCTATGATATCCGGCGGCGCACCCGTCAAGCGTACGGATGTGAATAACGTTGAGTGCTTTGGCTACTACGATGTCAAGACCAAGAGCTTCTCCTTCGGTGACGAGATATACAGGTTCACCACCACCTATAACAGCGAGTTTATCAAGCAGTGGAACAGCTTCTGTGACACCAACAGAGAATACTCCAAGATCTCCGACGAGATCAAGGTGGGTCTTCACGTTCAGAAGGACTTCTACGGCAACGGATATACGATAAATCTTCACAACCTGACATATCCTTACGCCCACGATATAATGCTGAACGAGGAGGGCAAAGAGGTGCGTATTCCGGCTCTTACCTCCGCCAATCTCTTCAGAGGACCACTGAAGCTTTATTCTCTCGGCGATCCATCTAACGTGCCGCTGGTTTCTCTCTACGGTCAGGATAACATCGGTATGTACGTGGATGGCAACGGAATCACGGTAAACGACGTTAATATCAAGAACTGTGATTTCGGCGACAGAATGGCAAATCTCGACACGGTAGGCACCGTGCTTGAGGTTTACGGCAATAACGTAACGGTAAAGAATTCCCGTCTTTCCAACGGTAAAAACGTTCTTAGAGCCTTCTCCTCTATGGACTTCAGGCTTGAAAATTCTCTGCTGCAGAACGCCCGTAATTTCCTCTTCGTTACCGGCTCTAACGAGTACGAGGAGGTGGATCTCTCTGCTAAGGTTACCTTCCCGAATCTGAACGGAGGTACCGTAACGAAGACCGTAGGCGAGTTCCTCGCCGCAGGCGCAGAGGGCGATACGGTAGTTAATACGTTTATTCAGAATTACACCGATACTCCGGAGTCAAAGGCTGCAATGCGTGCGGCTCTCCTGGCTATCCAGGATGCTCTTGATGCGGCAAGTAACGTAAGCGGGCAGTATAAGGGCACCTCTGAGATCGTGGACACCTACTTCTATCGAAGCGGCATAACAGCCATCTGTATGGAGTCCCTCTTTAACAGCTCGTTCCTTGAGACAGGCTCGTCACCCTCTCTGATAAACAAGCTCTTTGCTATTCTTCAGTCGGAGGGAAAATCTCTGATACCTTACACGGCTACTGGTGTTACCGGAGTTGCGTATCCGGTTTATCTGAAGGTCTCCGGCGACACTAGGTTCTACGACTACAAGGAGGTCGGCAAAATAGACCTTAGCGGACTGATAGAGGAGAATCTGTCATCTATAGCGAACTCCCTCGGTCTCTATGAGGGCACGATCACCATAGATCAGATATTCCCTCTGCAGACTATTATTGCTCAGCGCGGAAACGCGGTAGGAGCTATAAAAACCTCGGACGGCAAAAGATACTATAATATAACGGTTGCTTACTACGGCGGAGGAGAGAATTACTCCAAGGTCGATATGAACGTGGATAATTCCACGGGAAAGCTAGACGTAGATCTTTTGGACACCTATCTTGAGCTTAAGGGTGCATCGGGCGGAGGTATATTCGCCAATATGCGCGGACTGATGCTGAAGACTGTCGTTACCGTCACAGGCTACAATCCCTTCGCGTTCCACTTCGTGAGCGACGGTTATCTCTTCGGAGAAACACCTAACGTCGCGGACCTTGTAAACAGAGGGGCAAATGAATAATATTTTCAAATCCGGGCGACCCGTGTAGAGATTTTTGGGCTGCCTTGCGGAAAGGAATATTCAATAATGAAAAAAATCATATCCTTAATCTGTCTCGTTTCTATGCTTGCTATAACCCTAACGGGCTGCGGATTTTTCGCAGAGGATACGGGCAGAATGATCGACGAGATAAAGAAAACAAATGAGTTCGCCGACGGCTCGTCCGAGATCACGATAACCTTTATCGACGATCTCTACGATCCCGTTAAATTCACTATACCCGGCGGTAATAAGGGTGATACCGGTAACGGAATCGCTGATATTGATTACGAGTATGACGACAATAACCGTCAGACCAAGATCACTATCGCCTTTACCGACGAGGAGGCGGAGGACATCGTTTTTAACGTCCCCGACGGTAAGACGGTCACGTCTATTAAGACCGGCTACAACGAGATAACCGAGAAGAGCGAGGCATACTTCATATATAACGGAAACGAGGAAGACTTCGTAACTCTCGAGCTCCCTGAGTTCAGCGGAATCAGCGAGTACATCTGCACAGAGAACGACGATAAGAGTATTGATCTTAAGTTCAAGTTCAATCTTCTTGATCAGCCCGATCTTGATATTCATATTCCCCCGCCTGAGAAGGGTAACGGAATTTCCTATATGTCAGCAGGCGAAAAGAACGGCAAGTACGTCCTTACTGTTGAGTACACAGACGTTGATAAGGACGGTAATAAGGTGGTTGAGCTTACTTTTAACAAGCCTGCCGATCCTAACAGCTGGACAAAGGAGTATCGCGCACCCACAAACGCGGAGGGCAGAGACGGAGATTTCTGGTTTGATGCCTTCAGCAAGACCATCTACTCTAAGCAAAACAGCGCCTGGTCTCCCGTTATCAGCTTTAACGATCAGTCCACCTTCCATAACGTAGTGTTCTATTATAACGACGGTACGGGAAGCACGGTTACGTCCACACCCGTTCAGCACGGAAGCTATTACGGAGGTAAGATACCGAAGCCTGAAAGGGCAGGGTATAATTTCTGCGGCTGGTACAGAGATATGGACGTGGACCTTACAATTATGAGTCCCTTTACTGATCTCACCCCCGTAAACAGCGATCTTTCGCTTTACGCAGCCTGGGAGATAATCGATTACACCGTCACCTACGAGCTTGACGGCGGTGAAAACGATCCCCTAAATCCCACCGTTTTCAACGCAGAGAGCGGCGACGTAGTTCTCCTTGAGCCTACGAAGGACGGATACACCTTTGACGGCTGGTACTCCGATCCCGAATTTGCAAACGCTTTTACCAAGATCATAGTAAAGGATAGCCTGCGTGATCTTAAGATCTACGCCAAGTGGACCCCCAATCCGTGATCTTAGCGGTTTTCGCACAATTCACATACGAATATAAAAAAGAGAGTCTGATAATCGCAGACTCTCTTTTTCTTGTTTTGTTATATTTTGCTGTTTGAAAGAGCAAAATGTAAATAATTATTATAATAAAACCTTGAAATACAACCGTATTTCGCGTAGCGCCTATATGTGATACCAATTGAATTTTGCTTGTTTTTACATTTTGGTAAGACGTGGACTATTCAGATTCAATAGGCTTGGCTGGCGATCAAAGCGTCTCAATAAAGCGGGCAAGCATATCCGCGATCAGCCTATGTCCCTCATCAGAGGGGTGAAGTCCATCGGGCGCGTATCTCTCCTTGTTTGCCGGATCACGTGGGTCGATAGGACATTTTTCAAAAAGGTCAAGCACGTCGAAGCCGTACACCGCGGCAATATCCTTGATAGCTCTGACGTAGTCGGAAAGGACCTTTCCTTTGCTGTTAGGAGCATCCTCCGTCTCTCTATGCAGGGGAGTCATAACGATATGTCTTGCCTCGGGATACTTTATAACCGTATTTGCAAAGAGATAGTGGCAAGCGCCGATAAAGCTGTCGGGTTCTCTGTCGCTTTCCTCACCGAAGGGAGCGTTACCGTGACCGAAATCGTTAGTTCCGCCGAATATTACAATGACGTCAGCGCCTTCTTCCATCCGATTTTCCAGGCGATATATGAAGTCGTTATCGTCCCACGCGGGATTCCACTTGTAGTCAGGATATTTCTGCTGACGGGCTATTCGCGTTCCGCTTATTCCGTGGTTGGATACCTCAGCACCCGTTTTCGCTTCAAATACGTCGGTGTACCTATATTTTTGCTCACTTGCGCCAACACCCTGTGTAATGCTGTCACCAAGAAATCTTACCGTCAAATTTTTGATAGTCATCTATGTCTCCTTTTGCTTGCCGTACGGGATTTGCGAAGCGAATTGCTCCTTCGTTACGGGATTTTGATTTGTTCAGCAGTAGTATACTACATTCCGCTCTTTTTGTCAAGATTATATATTTCATAGCATTAACTGTCTGTTCACGTAGCAGCACTTGAAGCGGTTGAGTGAATATCCGTTTTATATATTGCGGGAATTGCGGGTTAGCAGCGCACATAAGCAGCGCTGGCAAAACTCGACTTCGTACCCGTATTATTGCAGAAGCAGGCGGGCATGCGCAAGCCACGCTGACGCTCATAGAGCAGTCGGTAAGGTACATTTTAATAAATTTTAAATATTTTGAAAAACTCTTTACAAACACTTACCGTTATGCTAGAATATAAAATGGAAATTTTCGGGCGATAAAGCTTTATTCAACCCGATAAGATTAGCTTGGCGTCAGATGCAGACTATAGACCTGTGGGCAGGGAGGTGCGTTATGAGGATAGATAAGTATATATCCGAGCTTGGTATAGCCTCACGCAAGGAGTCTGCCAGAGTGGCAAGAGGCGGCGGCGTTACCGTAAACGGCGAGGTTGTTAAGGATCTTTCCCGTCATATTGATCCTGAGAGTGCCAGGGTGACCTATCTCGGACGTGAGCTTACCTACAGAAAATACACCTACGTTATGCTTAACAAGCCTGAGGGATACGTCAGCGCCACGGAGGACTCCCGTCTTCCTGTGGTTACGGAGCTTCTTCCCGACGAGCTTCGCAAAATGGAGCTTTTCCCCGTTGGCAGACTTGACCGTGACACAGTTGGACTTATGATACTAACCAACAACGGCGTGCTGTCTCACCGTCTTCTCTCTCCCCGTCATCACGTGGAGAAGGAGTACGTCTTCACAGCCGCAGAGCCGGTTTGCCAGGGCGCTGAGGAGCGCTTCAGAGATGGGGTGGTGCTATCTGACGGCTACGAGTGTAAGAGCGCAGTCATCACTATGTCAGTGGACCGCCTCTCAGGAAACATCATTCTGACGGAGGGGAAGTACCATCAGATCAAGAGGATGATCGCGTCACTCGGTAACAGGGTGGTAGCGCTCGAGCGTATTCGCTTCGCCGATATATCGCTGGACCTGTCGCTTAAGCGCGGTGAGTGGCGTTACCTTACAGACAGCGAGATCGCAGGGCTTGAGAATACGGAGCTGTAACTGCGGCTTCCATAACGACGTAATTTATGCGCACAGCGCTTTTCATAAGGAGACAAAATGGATATTTTAAAGACTTTAGCAGAGGAATTTAAAATCAAAGAGGAGCAGGTAAAGGAAACGGTCGCTCTTATCGACGAGGGCAATACCATACCCTTCATTTCACGTTACCGTAAGGAAGTTACGGGCGGTCTTGACGATGCGACTCTCCGTGATCTTAACGACAGACTTAACTATCTTCGCAAGATGGATGAGCGCCGCGAGGAGATCTCATCTCTTATCGATGCTCAGGGCAAGCTTACACCCGAGATCACCTTTGCGCTTAACAACGCCAAAACTCTCGTAGAGCTTGAGGATATATATCTGCCCTACAGACCCAAGAGAAAAACCAGAGCATCCGTTGCTCGCGATAAGGGTCTCGAGCCCCTGGCAAACTACATTATGGAGCAGAGAGACGCGTACGATCCGGAGATCGCCGTATATGCCGAACAGTTCATCGTAATAAGCGACGAGAAGGATAAGGCGGTTCCTGACGCGGCGGCAGCTCTTCAGGGCGCGTCCGATATTATAGCTGAGGACATCTCCAACAACGCTGAGATCCGTAAGCTGCTTCGTGAATTCACTATGAAGAACGGCTCGCTCACCACCAAGGGTACGACAGAGGAGACCTCCGTATACGAGAATTACTACGATTTCTCCGAGCCTATCAAGAAGCTTAAGGGACACAGAGTGCTTGCCATCAACCGCGGAGAGAAGGAGGAGTTTCTCAAGGTTGCTGTAACCCTTCCTACCGAGGACGGTGTTGCTCAGCTGGTATCTAAGATCATCACCAACAAGAAGTCTCCGGCGCTCTCCTATCTTATGGCTACCATCAACGACGCGTACGAGCGTCTTCTGTTCCCGGCTATAGAGCGTGAGGTTCGCACCACACTATTCGACGATGCCTGTGAGGGCGCGCTGAAGGTGTTCTCCGAGAATCTGCGTAATCTTCTTCTCGGCTCTCCCCTTAAGGGCAAGACCGTTCTTGGATACGACCCCGGCTACGCTCACGGCTGTAAGCTCGCCGTTGTAAATAAGACCGGTAAGGTTCTTGACACCGCAGTTATCTACCCCGTAGAGCCCAGAAAGGATATCGAGCGCTCCAAGGCGGTGGTGCTTCGCCTCATCAACAAGTACGGTGTAGATGTGGTTTCCATCGGTAACGGTACCGCATCCCGTGAATCTGAGCAGTTTATAGCTCAGCACGTTCTTCGCGATCCCGCATGTCCCAAGGGCGTTAAATACACGATAGTATCCGAGGCAGGAGCATCCGTATACTCCGCATCCAAGGTTGCGACGGAGGAGTTCCCCGATTATGACGTTATGCAGAGATCGGCAATATCTATTGCCAGACGTCTGCAGGATCCCCTTGCCGAGCTCGTAAAGATCGAGCCTAAGGCTATCGGCGTTGGTCAGTATCAGCACGATATGAAGCAGGCACGTCTCACTGAGGCGCTGGGCGGTGTTGTGGAGGATTGCGTTAACGGCGTAGGCGTAGACGTAAATACAGCCTCCTACTCCCTTCTTTCGTACGTATCCGGTATCAATACCACCGTTGCAAAGAATATCGTTAAGTATAGAGAGGAGTACGGAGAGTTCAAGTCCCGCGCCGCTATTCTGAAGGTTCCGAAGCTCGGTGACAAGGCGTTCACTCAGTGTGCCGGATTCCTTCGTATCCACGACGGAAAGCAGGTGTTTGATTCTACCGGCGTTCACCCCGAGTCCTATGCTGTGGCAGAGGATCTGCTCAAGAGATTCGGCTTTACTACCGAGGACGTAAGAAACAACAATCTGGCTCTTCTCAGATTCAAGGCTACTCAGTACGGTATTGCGAAGCTTGCGCGCGAGCTTGGCTGCGGCGAGCCTACGCTTGAGGATATAATCTCCGAGCTTGAGAAGCCCGGCAGAGACATCCGTGACGACGCGCCCGCGCCCGTTCTCTCCACCGACGTTCTTGACATCAACGATCTCAAGCCCGAAATGCAGCTTAAGGGTACTGTCAGAAACGTCGTTGACTTCGGCTGCTTCGTAGATATCGGAGTGCATCACGACGGTCTGCTCCACATCTCCGAGATGAGTGACAGATACATCAAGCATCCCTCTGATCTCTTTAAGACCGGCGACGTTATCGAGGTCAGAATAAAGGACGTTGATACCAAGAAGTGCCGTATTTCCCTCACTAGAAAGGGTATGAATACAAACAAAGGTTGACATTTTTGCCTATAAATAACAAAAACTCCTGCGGTATCGCACTTAGATACCGCGGGAGTTTTTATATTGAATTTTTTAATCATCATCTTGCCATAGCTTTGATAAAGACAAGATATTAAAAGCCGTATCCGTCGGGCAGGGAGACTGTGGAGCCGGCCTTGATCATTATCTTTTTGCCGTACAGATTTGTGTAGACATCGATGGACGACGGGTTCTTTATTATTCTGCCACCGTAGGAGAAGATAAGAGAATCATACGCCTTTACGTATTCGTAAATCTCCATATTCGTAGCATAAAAGACGTCATTTCTTCCGCCGACTCTCTCACAGAATTTCTCCAGCAGATCCCAATTATTATCGTCGTTAAACTCGTAGCTGTGACCGAAAAGATAGAAAAGCCTCGGCTCGTCACACCACATATGTCTTGGCGGTGTGTCATCTAAAAATTTATCAAGTATTTGGAATAGCCTTGGGTTTTTGTGATAACAGGTGCTTGGCCATCTCATAAAGTCGGTGGGAATATCAAATTTTTCCGTCTCGTGAGTGGTGCGTGAATAAACTATGCCGCATCTCTTTATCGCTTCTATTTTAGAATCGTCATAGTCGCCATAGGCGTACGCCATACCGTTGACGATACGTCCGAACATTGATTCCAGCGTCTCTCGGTCATTTACAACGTCCTTTATAGCTAATGAATCGTCGATATCCGCAAAGCATAAATGACGGCTGCCGTGTACGGCTACCTCGTGAGGTGAGCTTGAAAACAGCTCTACGCAATCCTCCGCGGACATTCTTCTGCTTACTCCCATTAATCCTGAGTTCAGATTGAACGTGCATTTTATTCCGTACCTATCGAGAATCTCTACCATTGCTTTATCGTATATGCAGCCGTCGTCATAGCTGAGGGTCAGCGCCTTATTTCTGAAGCCCGGAAATCTTAAAAATGCGTACATACAGTTTCTCCTTACTTGGTAACGTAAAGCTTGTGAATGCCGTAGTATTCAGCTGCCCTGACTACGTCTTTAGTTATTTCTTCTCCGGAAACGACTATCGGCACAGCGGGCGGACAGCCAACGCAAACCTCTGCCGCGACTCTGCCAACACATTCTCCTGCCGGTAAGATCTCACTCTCGCACATCATTGCCTGTCTTGGTGACATAACGCGCTTTGGAATGGTTACCCGTGGGGCGTGTGCAGATTTTTGAGTTTTTTTGGGTATTTTCGTCAATATATCCACGGTTCGATCAAGACCCTCTTCGCCTCTGGGTGAGGGCATAAGGACCAGGGAATCTCTGTCGTAGAATTCCGGGTATACACCTTCGTCCTCGAGAATTTTACCCAGCTCCTCGCCTGTGTAACCAAAGGATGACGGAAGCACGGTTATTTTGAGTGGCTCGTCACCCGTTAGGGTAAATCCGTGCTCTGCAAGCCTGAGCTTCGCTTTTGATATCTCCGCCACCGTATCGCGAAGCTCATCGCGTATCTCACGTTCAAGATACCCGTTACAAAGGTCAAGGGAGGCGAGTGTCAGATATGATGGACTCGTGGAGCCGAAGAGGAGCATAGCCTCCTTCGCGTGCGCTATAGTTTCGGCAGAGATGCCTTTGCCGAAATGCAGGTAAGCACCACCCGTCAGAACGGGCAGGGTTTTGTGAGCGGAATCCGCGCACATATCCGCGCCGAGATCTATTGGGTGCAGGCTTTCGTCCAAGAATCTTAAGTATGCTCCGTGGGCGTTATCGACCAAGAGCAAAACGCCAAAATCGTGACACGTATCGGAGATTTCTCGAATATTTACAGTATTTCCAAGATAATCCGGAGAGGTAAGATATACGGCATCCGGCTTCCTTTTCATTTTCATAAGCGTACGTCTTATATCCTGCGCGCTGAGGGGACAGCAGAGATAGCCGGAGCCGGTTGAGTCTATCCATTCTACGTCGAAGTCCACAAGGCACGCCGCGCTGATAAAGGCGCGATGGGCGTTTCTTGCCGCAAGCACCAGTGGGCGAGCGCCGTCAGCTCTTTTTCCACGCAGAGCAAGATAAAGCATCGCCTTGATGGAAAGAGACGAGCCCTCGGTGGAGTAAAAGGTAGTACAACCAAACAGACGTGAAGCCCTCTCCTCGCTATCCCTGATAATTCCCTCGGGCGCGTACAGGCTATCAGCGCCCCGGATTTCCGTCAGATCAAGAGCCTCTATTCCCAATGCGCCCTTGCCCTTATGGCCCGGCATATGCATTCTGACGCCGTTTGAGTCGCTGTATTTTTTCAAAAAATCGTAGATAGGCGTAGCCATCACTCGCCAAGCTCCTCGTCTATAGCCAGCATAATGGCGCATTCCATTCTCTTCTTAAACAGCTCGCAGCCTGCCTTGTATATGCCCTTGACGCTGCCTGTGGAGTGGTAGGCGTTTGCGGCGCAGCCGCCGGAGCAGTAAAGCCTTGCCCAGCAATCTCTGCACTCCTCCTTCTCGTAGAGGTTGCAGCTCGCAAATTCCTTCTGAGCGGCGTTGTTGGTAACTCCGTCGTATATGTTGCCGAGAAGGTACTTCTCATCTCCTACGAACTGATGGCAGGGATACAGATCGCCCCAGGGCGTAACTGCCATATACTCGGTGCCCGATCCACATCCGGAAATGCGCTTATAGATACACGGCCCACCCTTAAGATCGATCATATAGTGGTAGAAGGTGAAGGGATCGCCCTTTCTTCTATACTCCTTCATAAGCTCTGCAAGCTTCTCGTACTGTTCCTTTACGATCTCGATATCCGAGGAGGTAAGCTCGGCCTCATCGCCGGGAGCTGCTACCACGGGCTCCATAGAAAGCTCTCTGAAGCCAAGATCCAGCATAGCCTTTATATCCTCGAGGAAATCGGGGTTGTAGTGAGTAAACGTTCCGCGCATATAGTAATTTTTGCCGCCGCGCGCCTCAACAAGCCTCTGAAATTTTGGAACTATCTTATCAAAGCTGCCCTTGCCCTGATAATCAACTCTGAATCTGTCGTGCACCTCGCGGCGTCCGTCAAGGCTCAGCACCACGTTAGAGCATTCGCGGTTTGCGAAGTCTATTACGTCGTCGTCGATAAGCACGCCGTTGGTGGTCAGAGTGAATCTGAAGTTCTTGTTATGCTTTTTCTCTATAGATCTTGCGTAGGCAACAAGCTGCTTCACAACGTCGAAGTTGAGAAGAGGCTCGCCGCCGAAGAAGTCCACCTCAAGATTGTGTCTTGAGCCGGAATTTTCAATAAGAAAATCCAGAGCGCGCTTTCCAACCTCGTAGCTCATAACAGCTCTCTCGCCGTGGTATTTACCTTGACTCGCGAAGCAATAAGAGCAGTTCAGATTGCAGCTGTGAGCTATATGCAGACACAGCGCCTTTATAACTCCGCCTGTCTTCTCCTTAAGCCTTGGAGCCATATCCGCATAGTTATCCTCTACGAACAGCTTCCCCGCAGCCACCAGTCCCTCGACCTGACCGTAGCACTCCTCGATATCCTCTTTGGATATACCGTCGGTGCCTATATATTTATCAATCATCAGAGCCAGGATTTCCTCACGGCTCTTTTCCTTATACAGCTCGATAATATCGTAAGCAACCTCATCTACTACGTGCAGAGAGCCTGAGCATACGTCCAGCACGATATTATATCCCGAAAGCTTGAATTGATGTATCATATTTTCTCCTGATTTATATCCGACTGACGCCGGAGGTATTATTTTGTTCTGTCGCAGCGCCGAAGCTCTGAGATATCCTGCCTTACGCCTTGACCGGAAGGCGCTTGCCGGGTGTCACCGGAAAGGACGGTAAAGCGATCGGCGGGGAGATGCTACGCAGTAAACTGTTAGCCGCGTTTTCCTTGACGTTATCGCTTTTGCCCCCGTAATGCCGATGTCCCGGTACGACGCTCATAAAAAATGCCGCCTGTGCAGGCGGCATTTTTAGAGAGCAATTACTTGCTTTCCTTCTTGGACTCGCACTGCTGGTTAGCAATGCCGCAGCTGGTCTTGCAAGCAGACTGGCAGGAGGTCTGGCATTCGCCGCATCCGCCATTCTTCGCGCTCTCGCAAAGATTCTTGGTTTCAATAGTCTTAATGTGCTTCATAATAAGCCTCCAAATATAATTTGCTATTAGATTATAACATACATAATTTATAAAGTCAACAAATTTTTTAAAATTCCTTTGACTTACTTAGCAAAGCTGTATTCGTTATAGACGGTTCCGTCCTCGGTGATCAGACCGAGAGCGCAGAGCTTGTAGGATTTTCCGTTCCAGTTAACTACGGATAAAAGCACCTCTACCTCGTTATTGATTTGCTCGGTGAGAAAGGCGTACTGAGTGGCAGCCTTGCTCGCGTAGAGCGTGTAGTCGATGCCGTCGATCGTGATAACGTAATTGGAATAATGCTGAGTGCCTACGACCTTAAGTGTTCCCGTAGCCTTGTATATAGCGGTGGTGTTACCCTGGCTTACCGCATTAGCAATGTCAGCGTTCTCCGTAACGGTGCCGGCAGGGAACTCGTTCTGACCGTAGTAGTTTGCCACCAGGGAAGCGTTATCTATACAGATCTGAGAGCCGTCAACGGTAATTTTCTTACCGGTGATGATCACCTCGTTACCTATTTCTATATCCTCAAGATCCTTGGAGTTTGCAAAGGAAACGGAGATAATTCCCGTTGAATCTATGAGGTAGAATCCTCTGCGGTTTGCGTGAACGATGGAGGGACCTACGATGCCCTTAACCGTTACGTCGGCCTCCTCGTCTGCATCTATAGCGTCACCGACGGTGAGAGCGTCAACTACTGCGTTCTCATCTACCGTAACGGTGATATCCTCGCTGTAGGTATATTCACAGTAGGTTGCTGTAACCGTGACGGTTGCAGTACCGAAGCCGGGGCAGTTCATTACGGTTATACCGCTATCCGTGTTAAATTTAACTACGCTTTCGTTGTTTGAGGAGAAGGAAAGCGTGACTCCCTCAAAGCCGAGAAGCTCAGATGATACAGCTGTGTTTAACGTTAGAGCGGGATCTCCGCTGTACTCCTTCTTCAACTGGGTCAAGCCGTGATACTTAACTGCGTATTTCGGAGCATCGGCAGTATCGAAGACGTAGCCGTCGTCAGACACGGATATGGGCAGCAGTCTGAACAGACAGCTGGATGAGGTGGATTTTGCATTGAGAGCGGTAAGATATACGGTACAGATCTTTCCGTCAAATTCGCGCAGCCAGGTGAAGTCCGCGCCGTTGCACTGAGTATAGGTGTACGAGCCGGTTTTGCCGTCGAGATCAAAGAAGTAGAAGTTTGTAAATCCTTTGTCCTCGACCTCCTTGACGAGAGCGTTGACCTTGTATATCCTTGAGGTAATATTCTCGGTTACGGGAGTGGAGAGCAGATCCATCAGCGTAGTTTCCTCGATCCAGCTCTTGTCGAATGCTCCATCTGTCAGGTTATCGTTCGCGGTTACCGATGCGTTTGCCAGCTGACAAGAGCCCTTATAACCGAATTTCTGAGCGTTTACCTGCTCGTCCTCGAGTATCCAATAGTCCTTTTCACCAACGACGGTGACGGTGTTGCCAACCTTAACATTTGCGGCGGCAGTCTGAGAATATACGTAGATAGAAGAGGTGGAATCAACGAGTATGAAGCCGGACGGAACAAATCCGTTAGCGTACGTTACGCTTGCAACCACACCGGTGAGCTTGATTCCCTTGCCAATCTCGGCGCTTCTAGCGTCGGCAACTGACATCTCAACGTATGAAAACGCATCAATTGATACTATAACTGCCTCGTAGGCTGATATGCTGTCGCCAAGCTTCCAAAGCTTTACCTTGAGAGTAACCGTGTCCTTGACCTTGGGTTTATTCTCTATAGCGGAGAACAGAATCTCCTTACCCTCGGCGTCAATGCCCTTCGTCAGAAGAACGTCCAGCGAGCCGGTGCTGTCGGATACTCTGACAATTCCGTTTTCGTCAACCTCACGTACGGTAGCCTTGATAGTGACGGGCGTGCTGCTTACGTCGCCAACCTCTGCCAGAGCAGCCTTTGCCTCGGCAATGGTAACGGCGGATTCGCCCCCCGCTCCCTCGCCATCTGACTCACCGCCGCCTTCGCCTCCGAGCGTACAGGAGCAAAGGAGAAGTGACAGGATAAGAATAAGAGTGACAAGTAGTGATGATCTTTTCATAATCCCTCCACAATTAAAAATATTACGACTATATTTTACATAAAACTCGTTCGTTTGTCAACAAGGAAAGGGACATTTGTTAACAAAGAACGAAATAAACGGTAAAACGCTGCCGCCGAAAGACGTGCCGAAATTAACAAAGAGATGAAAGGATGACAGCAACACTCTAATAAGTTAAAAGGGAATGACTCCGTTACCATTGTTGGTATGGTCGGTTTTCTCATAAAAAGATAAAATAAAAACTTTTCTTTGTGCAATTTGCCCCTTGAATTCGGAGGTCAAAATATGGTAAAATATTCATAGTGAAATAAGCGCAAGCCAAGGCAGCTTTTGCGTCGCGGAGGTTGGAGAAATGTACAAGATAGGCGATAACGTTGTGTACGGAGCAAACGGGGTTATGACCGTTTTTGACATCAGGGAAGAGGCTATAACAGACGCCGCCCGTACATACTACGTTCTGGGCAGTCCGTCGGGCAGACAGGACTCTCTCACCTTTGTTCCCGTTGATAATGAAAATCTTGTTAAGTGTATTCGCCCTCTTATGTCTGTCGACGAGGTGAATGCGCTGATAGCTGATATACCGAGTATTACCGAGCACGAGTGGATACAGGATAACCGTCGACGCGCGGATAGCTTCAAGGCTGTAATAGAGTCCGCTGACCAGCGCAGGATAATCGGAGTTATGAAGGCGATACACTCTACGGGTGAGCGCCGTATAGCCGAGGGTAAGAAAAATTATCTCTCCGACGAGGGTGTGCTTCGCAAGGCTGAATTCGTTCTTCATTCGGAGCTTGCGATGGTGCTTGGCATAGATCCCTCTGAGGTTGGTGACTATATCAAAAGTCACTCGGAAATAAAATAAGTCACTTTGTAATATAGCATTGTAAAAATCATAAAAACCGCAATAATGTAGCTTTTGGTTTACATTATTGCGGTTTTTGCTTATTTAAAGCTGTCTCTTCTGCAAATAGGCTTGAACTTGCAGTATTCACAATGACTGCTTTGACCGGATTCTCTTCTCGGATCAGCAAACGCCTCTCCGTCTATTATCCTATCAGCAATAGCCTTAACCGACTCCTCTACGGTCTCCATAAGGTCAAAGTAGCTCTGAGAGGTGAAGAGAAGCTCGCGCTTGGAGCTTGGTATCTTGTCCGGGGTGCGTTTTGAGTAGAGAGGTGTGTATCTTAATCCCATGGCGTTGATAACATCCTCGTCATCCAGCACCATGCCCTCTCTCTTCTGCTCATCCCTTATCGCCTCCTCGGCAATAGCATCGTCGGGTCTGCTTATCCGAACGTCGCCCACCGAGGTTCTGGCGTATAGTACGCCTGCGGGCAGTATCTCGTCTCCCTCACCCGCGCCAAGACTTTCTCTGAACCTTTTGCTGTCGGTTTCTATTATTGACTTCAGATAAAGGAACATCTGCAGGTTTTTTCCCTCCTTAAGATCCTCGGGGGAGAAGTCCTTTTTGCCCGTTTTATAGTCTACTACCCTAACGTATATTTTGCCGTCCTTTTCATAGGTATCAACTCTGTCGATCACTCCGTATACGTACACCTCGCGGCTCTTATCCGTCGTAAGCGTAAGCGGCGAGGGTGAGTCCGGCTCCCCCCTCGAGATCCTGATCTCAAACAGGCGCGGCTTGAATTTTGAAACGGAGAATTCCTCGCACAGTCCGTTTACGATCGGAATGGAGGCGCGGCGCAGCCTTGCGATCTTCACGGCGGTCATAGCCGACGCGCTACTCAGAGAATCGTCCATCGAAGTGATGTATTTTCTCGCCGACTCCTCACATATTCTGATTCGCTCCTCCTCGCAAAGATCGCCTGCTTCTACGCCGTTTTCGTTAAGATATCTAAAAAAGTTTTCGAGTATTGCGTGGATAAACGTGCCTATACCGCGGGAGTCCAGCTCGTGCACCTCGTCCTCCGCGAGCTTTACCGTAAATCTGCAGAAGTATGACAGAGGACAGCCCGTGAAGCTTTCAAGCTGGGTCTGGGTGAGGGCGAGAGGCTTTGAATAGAGACCGCGGCAGATATCCTCGCCGAGTCTCATTCCAACTCTTTCGATTTCTCCCTCGCTCACTCTGACGGTATCCTCATAGCCGGACCTGCACAGCGCATCTCTGACAGCTTCTCTGACTCCGCGCTTATCCAGCTGCGTGTCTGTAAGCGCCGCCTCTGCGGACCAGAGTCTGTCCTCGGGGCCGAGAGATGAGATAACGGTAGGCCTGATACCGCACAGCTCGCATATGCGTCGGATAACGGCGGACGGCTCGATAGCCTTGAATTTCGTGTTGGTTCCGGAATAGAGCAGGGTGACGCTTTCGCCGGCGTAGCATATGGCTCGTGTCATAATGAACAGCTCTCTGGCGTTTCTGATCTCCATCTCCGGCTCAACCTTAAGTCCTGCTGCCGAGAGCGAAAGCTTGTCTCTCTCCGAGAAGAAGGAGGTATCCGACGGCGCTGATGGAAACTCGCCTGCGCCTACGCCTATTAAGTAAACATGCTTTTTGTTAACAAGGCGGATCATATCCGCACTTCCTACGGTGACGGAATCAATATAAGAGGGGATTTTCCCTATGCTTGCCGACGAGATAAGAAGCTTAAACTGACCGAGGAAGCTCTCCCTGTCGGATGGGAAGTCGCCGCTTACCTCCACGAGAGTATCGAGGGTGCTGCAGATGAGCTGCCACAGCTTGAGATTGTCCTCGGCAAAGTCACGCTCGCCAAGCCTGTCAAGCCTTTCCGCTCTTAGTTTAAGCTGCTCCTCAAGGCCTAGATAGGTGAGAAAATCATACAGCGCGGTGGCGCATTCCTTAACGGTGGAGGCAAGGGAGCAGCTTTCCTTGAATTTCTTCAGAGGAGCAATAAGCCTATCCCGTGTCGAGTTAATTCGCCTGAGCTTCTCGTCCGTTCCTTCCGGTCGGCGTAGCGTATACCCGAGAGGGTTCATATTCCAAGGCTCGTCACGGGTGAACTGAGAGCCGCTGATGGTCCAGGCGTTTACGTAGGATTCAAATTCGTCTGAGTCGGCTCTGTCTATACCGGACAAGCCGCACTTTGAATAGGTTATAACGTCCTCGAGGGCGAAGCCCGATCTGATGATGGCGTAAGCTGTATAAATGAGCTTGATCGCCTCGAAGGCGGCGGGGTCTCTCTCGGCTGAGAAGAAGGTGGGGATATCCGCGTCTCTCATAGACGTGTCTATCAGTCCCTTGTAAACACCAGCGTCTCTGGCAACGATAGCGAAGTCGCTGTATGAAGCTCCGGAAATTACGCGTCTCCTTATATCCTGAGCTACAAACTCGCACATTTCGAAGGGGGTTGAAGCTTCAAATATTCTGACTGTATCGATGTTCTGTAAACTAATATTGTCAAAAGGAGTATTTTTATTCCATAAGTGAGAGCAAATCTCGTGAATTGAGATATCGGATTTATCCTGATAATCAAGAGAGTGCTTTACCGTAACCGAGACGCCGAGCTTTCTTGCCGCTACCTTCAGCTTTTCTATAGCTCCTCGGGGCTCTGTATATTCAAACAGCTCCTCAGCTCCCTTCGGATAAGGGATATACAGACTTATATCGCATTTTGATGCCATTTCCGCGATAAGTCTGTACTGTGGCTCTGTAAACGAGGTGAAGCCGTCTATAAATACGTGGGAGCCGGATAAATAATCGCTGTTTTCTTTCAGCTTTTTTATAGCCATTTCGATATCGTCGCCGGAGTCGGTGAATTTCTCCGAGAGCAGTTTCTTGTACATACTGTATATAGCGGAGAGATCTTTTATCTTGCCCTGAAGTCTTGAGTCACCTCGTACGATCTCATTCTCGGATACCGAAAACAGCTCCTCGGCGCTTATTCCGGAGCTCTGCATCTCCTTTACCGCGAGGAGAGAGGATTCGACCAGCTTCTGACCGATCTCGCCGTTTGCGCGAGTCATGCTCAGCATAGGGGAGAGCTCTGTCAGCGCTCTCCACATTATCAGTGCCTTTTTGCTGTCGTCACAGTATTCTCCCGATATGCCTCCGAGGGCGCGGAAGGCGCTGTTTGCAAATCTTGAAAAATTGGTGACCTCAAAGCACAGAGGAGCGCTCTCCGGTAAAAGAGAGGTCATCCTTACCTCACGTATAACCGTGTCCTGCTCGGGAACTATCAGATAGGATTTTTCTCCGCTGTTGACCAGACTGATTATTTCCTTCTCGAGCGATGGGGGGTATTTAGAGCTTAGATTGGTTCTGTATATTTTGAGCATATAATCTAAATGAACCTCCCGTCGATTTTATATCCCTCTGATCTTGAGGAAATAATAATTTTTTCTCCTCGCTCAAGCTTCTGCCTAAGATAGTGAACGTAGACGTTCAGCACACCGCACTCCGCCTCTCCGTGCCAGACAAGATCCATAAGCTCTGCGCGGCTGATAAATTCGCCGCTTCTGTCCATCAGAGCGTCAAGCAGCGCTCCCTCAACCTCCGTGAGCGGTATGCGTTCTCCTCTTAAATATGCGCAACGGTCACCCCGTGTCAAGATTTTTTTGTTATTTCCCCCCTTTTTCTCTATTGCGTCAATGAGCTGCGCGTAGGTGAAGGGGAGGGGGACGTCCACTCCGAGCGTAATGGACCCGTCGGGTATCTCTCCCACGTAGCTTGCTCTTGGGTCGTATACGTTGAGGGCGCCACCATCAAGTGTAGTGACACGCTCGCAGCCTGCCACACCGCGAAGGGCGAGAAATATTTTTTGCCACAGATAATCGTCATCTGTTAAGACACGGATAAGCGGTAGCATAGCGTCTCCTTTAGAATTCTAATTTATTAGGATAATTATACATCAAATGCCGCTTTTTGTCAAGCGCCCGAAAAAGCTTGTTCTCTTGGTCAATTATTGCAATGCCAAGAGCAATATATGCAATTGTTGATAGCGTTCAATTTATTGTATAATAAGTTAGTAATAATATTTTAAGGAGAATACTCATGGACAAAATGATTTCAGAGCTTTATTCCATCGGTCTGATTCCCGTAATCAAGATAGAGAATCCCGATGACGCAGTTCCTCTTGCAAAGGCGCTTATTGACGGCGGACTTCCCGCAGCGGAGATCACCTTCAGAACAAAGTGCGCGGCAGAGGCTATTAAGAACATTACCGATGCATATCCCGATATGCTCGTAGGCGCCGGCACCGTTCTCACTACCGAGCAGGTAGATGCGGCTATCGCTGCAGGCTCCAAGTTTATCGTATCTCCCGGTCTCAATCCCAAGGTTGTTTCCTACTGTCTTTCCAAGGGAGTTCCTATGCTCCCCGGCTGCTCAAATCCCTCTGACGTAGAGGCGGCGCTTGAGCTTGGTCTTTCCACTGTTAAGTTCTTCCCGGCAGAAGCTGTGGGCGGCCTTAAGATGCTCAAGGCTATGGCGGCTCCTTACGGTCAGCTTACCTTTATGCCTACCGGCGGTATCAACGCTGACAATCTTCTCGAGTATCTGAAGTTTGGCAAGATCGTTGCCTGCGGCGGATCCTTCATGGTTAAGGATGAGCTTGTTAAGGAGAAGAAGTGGGACGAGATCACCGCTCTTACCAGAAACGCGGTTAAGACGATGCTCGGACTTGAGTTCACTCATATGGGTATTAATAACGAGAATGCCGAGGAGGCAACCAAGGCAGCTAAGCTCTTTGAGCTTATGTTCGGTATGCCCCTTCGCTCCACCAGCAAGTCCATCTTCGCAGGCGAGGCGTTTGAGTTCATGACCTCAAAGGGTCCCGGCAAGCACGGACACATCGGTATCAAAACTCATTTCGTTGACAGAGCTATGGCTTACTTCAAGAGAATGGGCTTTGAGTTTGATGAGTCCAGCATTACCTATGATGATAAGACCGGCAAGCCTAAGTTCGCATACTTCAAGGACGAGATCTGTGGCTTCGCTATTCACATCGTTCAGAAATAATCAGTATAGATCCGAGTAGGATCAGTATAAATATGCCGCGGCTGTTTTTCGTCGCGGCATATTTTTGTAGTCTTTAGCGAAAAAACGCATTTAAATGCGGTGGAAATAGTACGCTCTCCCAAGGTGCGAGGCTATGGCGCCGGGAGCGAGGCTGCGCTGATGCTTATCACTTGGGGCGAGCTTTTATTAAAACGGTGAGGATGGGTGCTCTCTGTCGGCTGCGCTGTTACATCTTCCGAGGTGCGAGGCTATGGCGCCGGGAGTGAGGCTGTATTGCTTCCTTTTGTTGTTTATCACCAAAAGAAAGATCGTTTTTTGTGCATAATTGCCTTTACTTATATTATTTAATATTTTGTTCACAATATCTTTAATTTTATGATGAACAGAATATGATAAAATAACTACAGATCTCTTCGCGGATCTTATTTTACGGCATAGAAAGGACCTAGTATGAAAAAATCGCTTTTAATATTCCTTTTAGCGCTCTCACTCCTCGTGCTTGCGGCATGCGCCCAGGGAGGCGGAGGTGATGAGAAGTGCAAGGTCACGCTGATCTCCACAGAGGGCGTGAGTGTGATCGGAGATAACCCTATGTACGTAGAAAAGGGCGGTACGGCGGTGTTTACCGTGCAGCTTGGATCTACAATGGCGTTCAGAAGCGCCAGCGCCGGAGTCTATGACTCTGAGGCGGGCACGCTTACCATAGAAAACGTAAAACGCGATATGCGTGTTGAGATCATTGCGGAGGATCTGGGGTACGATACCTCTGCTGAGTACGATTATAGATTGGTGGGCGGCGAGCTTGACACCTCGTCAATATCCGCGGGAAACGTAAGAGTCGGCACTGCGGTAACCGTATATGCGGGAGATACTAACCGTGTGTTCGTTGGCTGGACGGTAGGCGGAAAGCTTGGAGTTGGAGATCTTGTGTCATCTGATAGAGAATTTTCATTCGATCTGACTCCCGATATGGCGATCAACGGTATGTGCTACATATTTGCAAACTATAAAAATTCAAACGTAATGGTCTACGACCCCAATGGCGGTCAGATCAATTGGCAGTCCACTAACCTTTCCCACTCGGATTACTACGTGGCAAGGGAAGTAGACGGCAAGGCTGAGATAACTCTCTCAACCTCATATTTCGAGGTCACAGGCTCCTCTCATACCTTCTGGAACGACGGCAGCTTTACGAGAGAGGGCTACGTGCTTAAGGAATTCAATACCCGTCCGGACGGCTCGGGCGAGTCCTATGGCTTCGGCTACGTCTACGCTCTGACGGACGGAGCAACGCTTTATTGCATTTGGTCTGAGGATACACCACATACGGATTTCACATATGAGAATATCCGTTTGCCAATGCCGTCCTCTACGGACAGCACGAGGGCGCCGCATTGGACAGAGAACGGTATTGTGATAACCTCATACACCGGTGACGATACTACCGTAACAATACCCGAGACCATAGAAGGCAAGCGCGTTACCGCAATTGCCTCCGGCGCATTCACCAATAAAAAGGTGGAGACGCTTGTGCTGAGCAGATTTATCCTGAAGATTGAGGACGGAGCCTTCGTCGGTTGCTCCTCTCTCTCCACTCTTTACTATCCCGACTCCGTGTATTATATCTCGAACGGAGTGTTTGACAAGGCTACCTACTCCGGCTTCCATCATCTCTACGTCAACGCGACTATGGCGCCGAGATACGCAGCCTCAGCCGAGGGCGCGTTTGCCATAAAACTTATGAGAATTATGGCAAATCCGGATAAGCCGCGTGTAATCGTAATAGCAGGCTCATCAACCTATCTCGGACTCTCCACGGAGTATTTTGAGAAGCTGATGGACGGCGAGGTGACCGCTGTTAACTTCGGTACCACTAGAACGACTCACTGCTACGTATATCTTGAGGCTATGGGTGCCTTTACCGACGAGGACGACTATATCCTGTACGCTCCCGAAAACAGCATTTATACTATGGGAGAGCCATATCTTTATTGGAAATCTCTGCGTGACTTTGAGTGTATGTATAACCTCTACAGACATATAGATATAGCGAACTACGAGAACGTGTTCGGAGCCTTTGCGGAGTTTAATGCCGGTACGTCCAAGGACGTGGTCTACGATAAGATGAATGGCAGATATACTATAAGCGCTAAGGTTTACGAGCAGATCGTGAATGATAAAACGACGGATCATAATGGCGAATATATCAACTCCAAGATGGCGGGCTATTGCAACGACGTAAATTACAGTGACTTTTATCAGATCACTCTGAACAACCGCGTCAATTCCAGATACGAGGGCAAGCTGGACAGTTCGCTCGGTGGAGTTGATTGGCGCACCTCGGAGGCGTGGTGCGATCTTAACGATCCGAAATTCGTTCGCAATATGAATGCTGCAATTACCTCGGCTCAAAGCTCGGGCGCAAAGGTTTACTTTGCCTTCTGTCCTATGGACGCAAGCAAGGTAATACCCGAGGCACAGGCTGATAGCGCAGCATGGTTTGACGCCTTTGAGAAGCTTATCGAGGATACCTACGTCTTTGACGGGGTGCTTGGTGAGGTAGAAAATTACGTTTACGATCATAAGTATTTCTTCAATAACGCCTTTCATCCCAACGACTACGGTAAGGTGTACAGAACCTACGCGCTCTATAAGGATCTGTGCGGCGTGATGGGCAAGGAGGTAAAGTACGGAGTTCTTGACGTAGGTGAAGTTCCCGGATGTCTTTTCGAGAAGGGAGCTGTAGATTCCCCCGTCACTAAGGTGGATTATCTGACGAAATAAGGAGGAACTATGTCAATATTAGAAACACCGCTTGTGTTAGTTGCTCTATGTGTAATGTTGACAATTCATATTGCAACCTGTTTTACTCCGAAATTAGTATCCAAAATATTGACTTATGTAAATATGACTTTACATATTGCTCTGATTTATCCACTTATGTATTTTCAATTTGACATTGATGAAGCTGTGCTTGTGTATATGATAAGCGTGTTTGTGTTCGTCGGAAGCAGGTTTGCTTTCTCTAATATAGTGAAGAGGAGGGAGCATACGGATGACATTTAATTCCTGGGAATTCCTTTTGTTTTATCCTATAGTTGCGTTGTTGTATTTCGTTCTGCCAAGGAAGCTTAAGTGGCCTATGCTTCTTGTGGCGAGCTACTATTTCTACGCTTGCTATCAGGCGGAGCTTACGGTGCTGATATTCGGCACTACCTTGATTTCTTGGATCGCGTCAAATATTATATCCAGAACGGATAATAAGCGCGTTAAAAAGCTGTGGCTTTCGATAACTCTTATCGTTTGCTTTGGAGTGCTGTTCTTCTACAAATATTTCAATTTCTTATCCGGAAGCGTAACAGGCGTGATCAATATGCTGGGGGGAGAGGTTTCTGCCTTTGAGATGAAGCTTTTGCTTCCGGTGGGAATATCCTTCTATACCTTCCAGACTCTCTCCTACGTTATTGACGTATACAGAGGTGAAGTTGAGCCCGAACGCAATTTCTTCTTTTACGCGCTCTTCGTATCCTTCTTCCCACAGCTAGTCGCAGGACCTATAGAGCGTCCCGGCAACCTCGTTCCTCAGCTGAAGGAACCTCATCGGTTTACCGTAGATAACGGAATAAAGGGCGGCAAGCATATGCTTGTAGGCTTCTTTAAGAAGATTTGCGTTGCCGACCTGATTTCCGTCTACGTAAACGCGGTATATAATGATGTTGAGTCGGCGTCTGCTGTAGGTATAATCATCGCTACCGTGCTCTTTGCGGTACAGATATACTGCGACTTTTCAGGCTATACGGATATAGCGATCGGTTGCGCTCGCGTGATGGGCATTAGGCTGATGAAAAACTTTGACCATCCCTACACGGCTAAGACCGTAAAGGAGTTTTGGTCCAGATGGCATATATCACTTTCCACATGGTTTAAGGATTACCTCTATATTCCTCTCGGCGGTAACAGATGCAAAAAGCCGAGAGCGATGTTCAATATATTCGTTGTATTTCTCGTTTCGGGACTGTGGCATGGCGCGAATTGGACATTCGTTATATGGGGAGTCGTACACGCAATTTACCAGATCATCGGTACGCTGACTATACCGTACAGAAATTCACTTATCCGTAGGATAGGTATAAGTCCGGATTCACTTCCGATAGCTTTTATTCGTCGCACGGTAACCTTTATCCTCGTATGCTTTGCCTGGATATTCTTCCGCGCAAACACCGTAGGGGAGGCGGGTATCATTATGGAAAAGCTGTTCTCGACAGGCTGGAACGTTACCATATCCGGCACCTTGACTCATATGGGACTCGATACTGTAGCGATTGCTATGACAGCACTATCCATTATTACGCTCGTTATGCTCGACCGTATGGTGACGTATGAGGATGAGCGTGACACCTCCGATATACTCGTACGCGACGCTTCTTTCGTTTACCTCATCTGGATTATTCTTTTTGCGTGGGCACTTTTGCTCTCCAAGGATATGATGAGCACGTTCATCTATTTTCAGTTTTAGGAGGGTAAAAAATGAAGAAAATCAAAACAATTGTTTGCATTTTTGCGGTAATCATTGCGATTTTATTACCCATAGCTATTCCGTTTATCGTTTCCGCATCTTTACCGTCACAGTACTCTCAAACCTTTGTGGGAGCTCTGGACGAGAAGGTGGATCGCCTTCGCTCTATTGAGGGAGAGAAGTGCGTAGTTATAGGCGGATCATCCGTAGCCTTTGGAATTGACTCAGCTCTTATGGAGGAGCAGATCGGTATGCCGGTCGTCAATTTCGGTCTTTACGCGGCAATAGGTACGAGGGCGATGCTTGAGCTTTCCCGCTCGTCAGTGGGCGAGGGCGATATTATAATTCTCGCTCCCGAAACTGACGCTCAGACCCTTTCGATGTATTTCTCCTCTGATATGACTCTGAAGGCTATCGACTCCGATTACTCGCTAATATCCGGATTTTCGGCGGATAGCATACTGTCTATGCTTGGCAGAATATTTAAACATTCCACAGAGAAGCTGGAGGCTGCGGGAAAACCTCTAACTGTGCCTCAGGGAATATACAGCAGCTCATCGTTTGATGAGTACGGTGATATCAAAAAGGGTATTCGCGAAAATAACGTTATGCCTCTTTACTATGACCCGAATACCCAAATATCGTTTTCTACCGATATCATTGACGGCGATTTTATCGATTACGTTAATGAGTACGTCAAGTACTGCCGCAGAAGAGGCGCAGAGGTGTATTTCACTTTTGCTCCTATGAACGAGCTGGCTATAGCTACGGACACCACCGAAGAGCAGATAGAGGAGTTTGAGCTGTATCTTGACGAGGTGCTTGAGTGTGATATCATCAGCTCGGTTTCTACCTATATTATGGAAGCCGGTTATTTCTACGATACGAATTACCACTTGAACGATACGGGCGTTACCTACCGTACGCGTCGGCTTTTAGAGGATCTGTTGTTTACAAAGATGCCTGACGGTCCCATCGCGCCTGAGCTTCCGGGTATAAACTCAAGATACGACGGTCCGGAGGACGAAAACGCGAAATACTTCATCTATGAGACTATGGAGAACGGTACTCTTAAAATAGTTGGACTTACCGAAGAGGGCAAGCTTCAGACTGAACTTACCATACCGCTCGGAGCGAACAAAGTAAAGGTTGCGGCGATCGGCGCTTACGCGTTTGCCGGCGGAGTTGCTACTGTCGTTATCGTTCCTGAGGACTCAAATCTCAGAAATATGTTTTTACACAGCTTTGCCGACTGCAACGTCAGTGACTTGTGGATATATTACGAATACGTTACTCAGGAGGATAAGCTCGCTCCGACTGCCGACTTTGGAGGAATTATAGTACACGTTCCGCCGGAGTCAGAATATATGGGAGATTACGACTGGCTGGATAGCTCCAGAGGTTACGAGTTCATAGACGATGCGGTCAGATGATCTCATCAACGGGATAAAGCTCGCGCCGCGCATATATAATATAAATGTAGGGAACTGCTTATCCGGGGTATCGCGGATAAGCAGTTTATTTATAGCATTTAGTGAAGATAGACCGCCACTTAAGACGTGTCCTCTACGTCGGCAGTGCCGCTACATCTCATAAAATGGCGAGGCGCGCTTACTTTTCGGCGTGCGCGATACTGATAAAGCATATTATTTGTTATGTCTTCCGGTATTGTGGCTATCATCGACTTAACGACACGGTGTATATTTCTTGTTGACGGCGCGGTCTATATCACCCGATATACGCACTCTTTATCCTGCTTATAAGGAAAGCTTGCCAGACGTGTACAAGATCAAAAATAATAAAATTCAGAATAATTTTAAAAAAATATTATTTTTGTTGAAAATTAGACATATTTACATTATTTTCAGTGATATAATATACTCAGAAGAATAAAAACCATATTAAAAAAACAATAAGGCGTGAAGATAACCTAAAAACATAGTCGCTGAGCGACGGATAGGAGAAAAAATGACACAGGGGAAAATAGACACCTCAGCTCTTTTTAAAATAGGCTACGGACTTTACGTGGTAACCTGCCACGATGGGATCAAGGATAACGGATTGATTCTTAATTCTGTTATTCAGCTTACAAGCTCGCCTCTTCAGGTGGGCGTCGTGATCAACAAGCAGAATTATTCTCACGACGTAATTCTTGAATCGGGAGAGATGAACGTTAACTGCTTGAGTGTAGAGGCACCCTTCAAGGTTTTTGAGGCGTTCGGCTTCAAGAGCGGCAGAGATACGGACAAGTTTGAGGGCTGCAGCGTAAAGCGCAGCGATAACGGTCTGGTCGTTCTGCCTAAGGTGATAAACGGATTTATTTCCCTCAAGGTGAAGAGCTATACGGACCTGCAGACCCACGGTATGTTCGTCTGTGAGGTGACTGAGGCTCAGGTGGTTTCGGACGTGGAGAGTATGACCTACGCATATTATCACGCGAACGTAAAGCCAAAGCCCGAGAGCGATAAAAAGCGTGGATACGTATGCACCGTGTGCGGATACGTATACGAGGGAGATGAGCTTCCCGATGATTACGTTTGCCCGGTGTGCTATCACGGAGCAGACGCATTCGAGCCATTCGAAAGATGATATTTGACAACAGTTATTTACATTATAATGCAAACAACGACAAATAATACATAATTAAAAATAAAGGAGAATTAAAATGGTAAACGCAAAGGTGCACGCACTTCTCAACAATCAGATCAACAAGGAGTTCTATTCCGCATATTTATATCTTGATTTTTCAAACTACTTTAAGGCACGGGGCCTTGATGGCTTTGCCAACTGGTATAAGATTCAGGCAGAGGAGGAGAGAGATCACGCGATGCTCTTCTACACATATCTTCAGAACGAGAATATGCCCGTGACCCTTGAGGCTATAGATAAGCCTGATAAGGTGCTTGACTCGGATATGTCGGTGCTGAAGGCTGGACTTGAGCATGAGATATACGTATCCTCTCTTATCAACGATATATACGCTGCCGCTCACGAGGCTAAGGACTTCCGCACCATGCAGTTCCTTGATTGGTTTGTGAAGGAGCAGGGCGAGGAGGAAACCAACGCAAACGACCTCATCACCAAGATGGAGCTTTTCGGCTCTGACCCGAGGGGACTGTATCTTCTCAATCAGGAGCTATCTGCCAGAGTGTATACTGCACCGTCGCTGGTGCTTTGATCATAAATAAGAAAAAATGAGAGGGCGAAGAGCTTTTATGGGCTCTTCGTCCTCTATGCTTCGTCGGGCAGCTTCAAGGCGGTCTCGCTTGTATTAAGCCCAGCCGTCTTTGAAGAAAACGGACATCCACCAGAAGCTTTTAAATATGCGCCTTTAAAGAGACTGCCTTGCCTCTCTCCTCTTAGCTATAATTACCAGCGCCGCCGAAAGCGCGAGTGTTATAGCGGAAACGATGGCAAAGGCTATCCAGTTTACGCTCTCAAGACCCTGAATGAAGAATTCGCCGTCATCTGCGTTCTGCAGCCTTGAGAATACCAGAACAGTATCGATTATAAGTCCGGCGAGGACTATACCGCCCGCTCCGATATACAGATAGGAGGACAGGGCGTCGATCCTCTCACTCCTTATCCTTGTGGGAATTTTCTGCCCGAAATCGAGAGAGGCGCCAACGTACGCGCAGGACAGCACCAGAATTATGCTTTCCGGTATCATATATGTGGCGTTGTAGCTGAGAGAGTAGAGAAGAGCCGCCTCTGTGGGAATGGACAGACCTGCCCATATCGTAGCGCCGGATATAACGTGACAGAGATATCTGCCAATAGAGGCGCAAGCGGCGCCTACGGTCATAGCCGTGGACTGATTTTTGATCCTTCCCTTGAATGCGCCTGCCAGACCGAACAGGAGAAACGCTATCAGGTAATCAAGCAGAGCGAGTGCCAGAAGGGATTGCCAGGTTGAGAAGTAGGAGAAGGTGCTAAGACCCATAAAGAGCTGTATAACGCTCTCTACCAGAGCCGCCGCAAGTCCCACCCTTATACCGTGTCTGTAGCTGAGTATCACTATGGGGAGCATAGCGGCAAGGGTTATCGATCCGCCGTATGGCATCTCGAAAAGCTTCACCACGCTCAGCACGCTTGAGAGTGCGATCATAATACTGCACTCGGTCAAAACGAGAATATTTCCCGTTCCCTTTTTGTTCATAAGAACCGCCTTTCCGCGAGCTGTATCCGCTCGCAATAAAAAATACCGCGCAGGATATATCATCCGCGCGGTAGACTAAGGCAGTAGTACCATTTCCAATCTTCCTACGACGGCATTATCCGTATCAGGTTAAAGGGTTCGGCGCATGGCGCCGTCTCAGCTGTAACGCACCCCTGATGAAATATTCTGTTCGGTTCGTCCTTGATTATAGCACAAGAAAAATACGTTGTCAACAGAAAAATGGAAAAATACGAAAATTGTTTTTTTCTTAACTTCAAGGTGGCGCGGCGGGGAAAGGGGAAGGTGAGATAGACGTCGGTGTGAGGTACTGACCGATCCGAATAAAAAGGAGAGATGCCTTGCGGATCATCTCTCCATCATAATCAAAAGCTCTCCGTCACTTACGGAGACTCTAACGCTGTCCGACGAGAATTCGTTGGACACACCGATAGGGAACTCAGGTGAAATATCAATATCCCGTGCGGTGTATTTTGCGCCCTCGACGGACACACCCCGAGCTACACCGCCGATCGCGAACACCGACAGGCCGAGCCCCTTTCTTCCCCTGATGGAAGCCGTCTCGTTTTTTATAGCGAAAACATCGTGACTCTTACCGATGAGTCTGATACGATGCCCTCGTCTAATACCGTACAAAAGCAAAGAATAGTTTGCAAACGTGTGGTCCTCACGCCCACCTACACCGCCGTACAGGCAAAAGGAGCTGTAGCCTCTTTTCACACCCTCAAGATAGGCAAGATAGCTATCGGTCTCATCCTTTTCCACGGGAAAGAGGACCTTTTCCACACCGCTTGGAATTCTCCTAACGGAGTCCATATCTCCGATCACCGCGTCGCACCTTACGTTCAGCCTCATCAGCGTATCGTATCCGCCGTCAGCCGCGATTACGAGATCGTTTTCTTTGGGCTCAAGGTCTCCGTAAAACTCGCCCGCGCCAACAATATAGCAAATACTCATATCGGTGATAACCCCAGCATCTCGTCTACGGCTCGCATAACGCCAAGCTTTCCGTATTCGTAGGTAAGGCCGCCCTGCATATACGCGGTGTAAGGCTCTACCACGGGACCGTCACAGCTTAGCTCGTTGGTGGCGCCGGTGATGAAGGTGCCTGCCGCCATGATCTCGGGGTGAGAGTATCCGGGCATATCTCCGGGCTCGGGAATGCAATACGCCTCCACGGGTGAGCCCATTTGTATTCCCTTGCAGAATCTTATCAGCTTATCGGCAGAGTGCATATTAACTGTCTGTACGATGTCGGTGCGCTTTTCGTCATATCGGGGAGATACCTCGCTGTAGCCTGCCAGCTCCAGAAGCCTTGAAGCAAATACCATAGACTTGAGTGTGGATGCAACGCACTGCGGCGCCATAAAGAAGCCCTTATAGAGAGAGGCGAGCTGATTGAAATTGGCGCCAAGCTCCTTGCCTATGCAGGGAGCGGTAAATCTCTCCGCTATATCCTCGATAACGTCCTTACGTCCCACGCAATACGCGCCGCTTACCGCAAAGCCCGATCCGAGATTTTTCATCATCGATCCTACGAAAACGTCAGCGCCAACGTCCGTCGGCTCTCTGTCCTCCGTAAATTCGCCGTAGCAGTTGTCAACCATAATAACTGTGTCGGGACACGCCTCCTTGCACACGCGGATAGCCTCTGCGATCTTGTCTATCGTCAGGCTCTTACGCTGGGAATAGCCTCGGCTTCGCTGTATAGCAGCAACCTTTACGTCACCCTGAGAAAGCCGCTTTCTTATCGCCTCAAGGTCGAAGTCGTCGCCCACAAGGTCGATCTCCTCGTATTTTACTCCACATTTTATGAGCGAGTTTCTGCTCTCTCCCGCAGTGCCGATAACGCTTTTCAGCGTATCGTAGGGCTCGCCTGAGATATAAACCAGCGTTTCACCGTGCTTCAGAAGTCCCCCAAGTGTAACGGCAAGGGCGTGCGTTCCGGACATCAGCTGGGGTCTTACAAGCGCATCCTCTGCGCCGAAGACCTTGGCGTATATCTCCTCAAGCTTATCTCTGCCCGAGTCGGTATAGCCATAGCCGGTTATCTCTATAAAGTCTGCCGTAGACACTCTGCATTCCTGGAATGCGGACAGTATCTTGGCAGAGCAGAGAAGAGCGTTTTCCTCGATTTTTTTGAACACGGGTTGGCAGTCAGCCTCGGCTCTTCTTGCTAAGTCCGAGGTGAAATCGCTGATATTGTAGCCGTAATACATAAGTTCTCCATTCCGTCGCAGACACGCGACATATCAAGTTCTGTTTTAATTGCCTATATGTGCCGAAGAAGCTCAGGCAGCTCGCTGAGGGCGCGTATCTCGTAGTCCGGCACTATATCCGTGCAGTTCTCCTTGCCGCGCGGGTTGAAGTAGCAGGTAATCATTCCGTAGTCTCTGCCACCCTTGACGTCGGAGGTCAGACTGTCACCCACTATGATGGATTCCTCCGGCAAAATATTCGGCTCGGAGCTGAAGCATGCGTCGAAGAACTCCCTCGACGGCTTGTCGTATCCCACTCTCTGAGATATGAAAATACCGTCGAAGTAGGGACCTATACCCGTATCCCTGATCCGTCTGTCCTGCACCGACGCCGTGCCGTTGGAAGCGAGGTACAGTCTATATTTTCCGTAAAGAGCGTCAAGCAGCTCTCTGCCGCCCTCCATAAACGGATGCTCAAGACTCAGTCTGTATTCATATATCGCCTGCGTGCGCTCCGCGTCTGCCGGGGAGCCTATCTCTCCGTAGAGTATTCTGAATCTCTCGTGAAGCACCTCGCTGCGCGTAAGCTCCCGTCTCTCCAGCTTCTGCCAGCAGGAGCGGTTGATCTCTCCGTAACGTCCGAGCAGCTTCTCCGTAGGCTCGATGCCCATCTCCCTGAAGGTATCGGACAGCGCGACCTTCTCTGCCGCGTGAAAATCAAGTATCGTGTCGTCAAGATCCAAAAAAACGTTTTTTATCATAAAACCTCGCACGTTTGTCGTTTTACTGTGATATTCTATCATAAAAACGTGATTAAATCAAGTATCTTGACGAGATTTAGGGCAGAACGGGGAAAAAAGCACAAAAATATTTTGATTTATAGGCGAAAAATCATTGATTTTTTAAATACTTTATGATAAAATATAACTTGTAAGAATATGTGCATTACGGAGGCATGGTCAGATGAAGGTTGATTTTCTTCACAATAAAATAGTCGCGTCGCTTATGTCGGACGGGTTCAAGGAGAGCTTTAAGGAGATTATTCTTCCCGCGATCGATAAGAAGTACGGCGCAGACGTTGCGGGCGTACAGTTTTATGAGGATCACTTGGCGGACGGTCTCGCTGTTGGCAAAACACGCTATTATCCTCTTTCGGTATCCACCTACAGCCGCGGCGCTGTCACCGAGTGGATCAGCTGGAATATGAAAAAGGGCGCCTTTGAAAATGACGTTCCCTTCGCATACGTGGGCGACGGGCTTTTGGATATGTGTCTTACGGACGCCCCCGCGGAGATCGCGGAAAAGGTGCCCGTCTGTCACTATTTCGACGAGCCTGCGGTCAAGCTTCGCGTAGAGACCACCGCCAGCGATATATCCGTGCTTTCCGGCAAGTATTCCCAGGTGTTCGTTGACGAGATGACAAGACAGCTTACAGGCATCATCTCTGAGGAGATGGAGGTTGAGGGTATTGAGGACAGCAGCATAGAATTGGCCCTGGTCTTCGCTCCCGAATCGTATATGGAGCATACATCGGAGAACGTTACGTACCGCCGCCTTCTTCTCGTGGACAAGTCCTCCGCACCCAGAGATTTCTGGATCAAGTGGACGAGGATTGACGGAAACGGCGCGTACACCGTGTCGGACGACGTAACGGCAGAGGATATAGTGTTCGAGATCGGAGAGAACGTGCCCCAGAAGATCAAGGAGAAGGAATACAGATTCCTGACCAGAGCCGGTAAGGACAAGTATCACAACGCTATGGGTCGCAAGAATGCTACCTCCTGGCGCGACGTGATAAAGCGCTCGATCCGCCGCGGAGATATACAGAAGAAGGACGTTGAAAAAGAGGTGCCTATCGAGGAGCCGATCATCGAGGAGCCTCAAGTGGAGGCTGCTGCCGTTGAGCTTAGCGAGGACGAGGAGCTTCGTCTGGCTATGGAGATGGCTCAGAAGGCTATCGATAGCGCTATGCTTGATGGCGATGGAGACGATTCCGACGAGGAAGAGGAAGAGGAGGACGAGCTTGAGGCGTTCTATAAGGAGGTCGATGAGCCCGTCAGAATAGGCAGAAATACAGTCAGCGCCGAAGAGGCGGAAGACCTTGAAAGGATCACCAGAGAGGCTCTGGAGGCGCTCAAGGCTGCTCAGTCCCTTATGAACGGTGAGACCGAGGCTGATGAGATAGTCGAGGACAATGAGACGGAAGAGATCGTCGACGAGCCTGCGCTCATTACCTTTGCTGACGAGAGTGACGCGGAGGCTACCCTGATAGTTCCCGAGGATCCTACGGCAGAGGAATATACCGGCGAGACCACAGATATAACCGACGAGGATTACACCACCGACGAGGAGGCTCTCAGCGAGCTTGCGGCTCTCGAGCCTGTGGCTGAGGAGCAGCCTGCAGAGGCGCCTAAGTCGGATAATAGCAATACTCCCATCAGCGCCGCGGATCTTGAAAATAAGATCAGAGGCGAGCTTGAGGCGAAGATACGCCTTGAGTACGAGAGCCTGGCTAGACAGAAGGCGGAGGCAGAGGCAGAGCGTCTGCGTCGCGAGCAGGAGCAGCTCCGTATGGAGAACGAGCGCCTGATGGACAGAGCCAGAAGAGAGAAGGCGGAGTGGACCAGAATCGAGGAGAACAGAAAGGCAGAGGCAGAGCGTCTGCGCGCGCAGATAGAAGCGCAGGTGCGCCAGGAGGCGAAGGAAAAGGAAAGACTCGCAGAGGCAGCGCGCGCCGCAGTAGAGGAGCAGCACAGGCTGGAGGCAGAGCGCCTTCGCGCAGAGCGTCTTAAGCTGGAGGAGGAGCGTCGCATCGAGGAGGAGCGCCGTCGCCGTGAGGAAGAGGAGCGCATCGAGGCAGCTCGCAAGGCAGAGGCGGAGCGTATCCGTCGCGCAGAGGAAGAAAGACTCGCTAAGGAAAGAGCGGAGAAGATCGACGATAAGGGCTACGTTGACAACAATTACACCTACGTATCCAAGACCGTTAAGCTTATCTTCCGCAGAAGCGTTGATCCTAACGTTACCTCCAGGATACACGAGATCATCAAGGCTACCCTTGAGTACTATGGCAAGCAGAAGGTATATATGAGGATCAGAGCAACAGTTCCGGATTCCAGCACTGTATGCCTTGAGTTCGTTCAGTTCCCCCTTGAAGAGATGGAGCTTCTTAGCAATATCATCAAGGTTATAGGTAACAGCGGACTTGGTATAGCTAAGGCGATACTTGAGTGATCGAAATAGCCGATACGCTCGTAGGAGCTTGAAAACAGCGAGCAAAATAAGAAGCTGAAAATACATAGCCGAGGCAGAAAAATGACTGCCTCGGCTTTTATTTTGGTCTTTAGAGAATATTCTGCGTTTGAGAACGTGGAATAAACCCTTAAGTTATGGCTTTATCGGGGAGTTAAACGTGATAATGATATCGGAAAACCGCATCGAATGAGTTTTATGATCGATCGCGCCGATCCGTAATTATAACGGAGATCAATGCTCGTCGATGCATACGGTTATGTAGGTTTTGTTGCCGTGATAGCTTACGGAATGGCTCGCGTCAACTCCAAGGCTTATCAGAGTTTCAACAGAGCGCTTAAGCGTATCCATAAAGCCGTCGATCCTCTTAAGTCTGCCGCCGGCTCCTATTCTGGCCGGGGCCTCCGCGTCGTGAAGCATATCCACGAGAGCCTCGCTCTCCGCCACGTTAAGACCTCTGTCGCGTATTCGGGTAAGAGCGCTTAACCGAAGCTCCTCCTCGCGAAGCTTAAGCACGGCTCTCGCGTGCCTTTCGGTCATACCGGATTCAAGTATGATTCTTTCACACTCCGGGCTGTATCCCAGCAGTCTTTGCTTGTTTGCCACGTATGATTGACTGACTCCCAGCCTTTTTGCCATTTCGCTCTGTGTCAATCCGCACATCTCCATCATACCTCTGACGCTTCTTGCTTCTTCAAACATATTCATTTTTTTACCTCCTGTTTACCCATTAGGGCGCTGCTGTGACGATTATAACATAATAAAACCGCAAAACGACTCGTAAGCGGTCGAATTGCGGTTTTTATATTTTTTCATTGGGAAATGTAAATGACTATTTACAAAATCTGAATAAATTCAACATAAAACGACATATTTTTAACAAATGAAAACTCGAATTCAGCCTGAACCCTTTTCGAGATTTCTGATGTAATGGAATATGTACTGCTGGGCAACTCCTCTGTAGTCGCCAAGGGATAGGTAGTCCAGATTTCCGTCAAAATACGTGTCGATAGCTCTTCTCATCCATACGTCAATAGGGAACGCCTCCAGGTTTCCGAAGCCGAAGAGTGCGGCGCAGGCTGCTACCTTGTCACCCACACCCTTTATCTTCTTCAATTCCTCTACCGTGTAATCGTAGCTGTGTCGCTGTGCTATGGCTGCAAGATCCGTTTCACCGGATGAAACTCTCTCTGCGGCGTCAAGCAGATACTTGTAGCGAAATCCCGGGTGAGAGGGTGACATTCCCTCCGGTCTTTTCGCAACGTTCTCGGGAGTGGGGAAGGTGTAGCAGATTCCGCAGTTATGACATTTTTCTTCACACGGGGTGCCCTCAAGCTTGCCGAGGGGGCATTTTTTCAGTCCCGACTTAACAGCCAGGTTATCACCGTACTCGGCAGACATAGACTGTATGATCTTACGTATACGGGGAATGTTGTTGTTTTGGGAAATAATGAAAGAAAATACAGCCTCCCAGGGATCCTGCCTTAGTATTACTATTCCCTTGGCGCATTCGGCGGCGGTCCTCATCCATTGGCTGTCCGTCCTCTTCATTACGTCCTGTCTTATAGCTTCAAAGTCTATATCCAGAGCAAAGTAGTGTGTGATGATGCCGTCCACGTCCTCGTCCGTCAAGCCGTAGAATATCAGCTCTCCGCGGGATCTCTGTCCAACGCGGATCAGCCTGTCTCCGACCACGGTCATATATTCAACGTAGCCCTCCTCGTCACGTATTTTTTGATATCTGAACGCCTGACCGCATTCAAAGGTATCCGTAAGGTCTATATTTCCAATACCCGATAGCACGGTTGCCGACTCTCCGCGGCAAACTTCGTTTTTTTTCGCAAACATTAGTTTTACCCCTTGAAAAAAGCTTTTTTATAATGTATAATATTGTTGTGTGCGTTTTACTTTATATATTTTAGCACAGTTTTTCTTTTATTTCAAGTCCCCTCCGGGTAGGAGAGGACGGATTTTTTGGAGTGTGAAAGTGGAGCAGATCTATACTATTCCCGTCAACGAGGCGTTTGATCTCGTTCTGGAGAAGAAGGAGTGCGGATGTCCCTTCTGCGTTTTGTACCGCAGGCTTCAGGAGGATGAGCTGGATATCATTCTCGGCGCTTCCATGATGGAACCGGATATAAGAATCAAGACTAACGAGCAGGGATTCTGCCATACTCACTACGGTATGATGCTCGGGCGCAAGCGTATGCTTGGCATAGGTCTGATCCTCGAGAGCCATCTTGATGAGGTCAGGCGTAAGCTTGACGGTCCCGTAGTGCTTGGCAATAAGCGCGCCGCGGCTATATCTGCCCTCGGTGAGCTTGAGCGCGATTGCTACGTGTGCGGCAGAATATCAAGGAATCTGAACGCTATGATCTCCACCGCGGTTTATCTTTGGGAGAGTGATCCCGATTTTCGCAAGAAATTTGAGGGGGCGCCTTATTTCTGCCTGCCTCACTACAGGGCGATGATAGACTACGCATCCAAGAAAATGCCAAAGCGTATTTACGCGGATTTCTACGACGTATCCCACGGTATAGAAGAGAGGTATCTCGGCGAGCTTCGGGGCGACGTCAGCTGGTTCTGTAAGAAGTTTGACTACAGATACGACGAGGAGCCCTGGTATAATTCCAAGGACTCCGTGCAGCGAACGATTAAATTTCTTTCGGGCGATCCGAAGGGTGAATAATAGATAGGAGACAGGCTAATGATCATCGAGAAAATTATCATTAAAAGCTTCGGACTTATCACCGATATGACCTTGGAGTTTTCCGACAAGGTCAACGTTATCGAGGGACAGAACGAGGCGGGCAAAAGCACCATAGCCGCATTTATCAAGTACATGCTCTACGGCTTCGCCGGCTTGGACGGCGAGGGCGCGGTCAGCGAGCGCAAGAAGAGAATAAATTGGGAGAGCGGAACTGCTCAGGGCTCAATGTACGTAAAGGTGAAGGGCAAGCGTTATCTCATCACCCGTTCCACTATTCCGACTGACAACTCCGACCGTCCTACCTACAAGGAGGAGGCGTCCATCGTTGATCTTGAGTCGGGCGCGCCCGCATTTGGCAAGCTTGCAGCAGGCGACGTATTCTTCGGCGTTGACAGAGAGCTGTTCGACAATACCGCCTTTATCGGTCAGATCGGTGATGCGGGTATAAACGAGGGCTCTGTAAAGCAGTCTATTGAAAACATACTCTTTTCCGGCAGCGAGCGCATCAACAATCAGCGCGCGGCGGCGAAGATAGCGGATAAAATGCAGGCGCTGCTTCACGACAGCGGCGGCGGAGGAGCGATCGTCGATCTTCTCGGCAAGGAGGAGGAGCTTGAGGAGAAGCTGCGCGAGTGCAACGACGATAACCGCAGAATACTCGCCAAGGAGAGCGAGCTTTACAAGATCCGTCAGAGACGGGCTGAGGCAGAGGAGCGTCAGGCAAATCTTCACGATCTGGACAATTGCTACAGCAACGTGATGCTTATTCAGACCTTCGATCAGCTTCACGAGCTTGAGCAGGAGCTTGACGAGAAGAACGAGGCGTATAATCACTTCCTTGAAAATAATACCAAGGCTGACTTCGTACCTACGGAGCAGTATCTTATAGACCTGGCGGTAGCGCGTAAGGGCGTTAACGAGTCATATCACGCTCTGGGCGATGCTCAGGAGGCGTACACCGCTCAGAAGAACGCTGTCGGCATCACCAAGGAGATAGAGGCGTCTATCGAAAACGCGGACGAGGCAGGCGGAGAGGCCAGCATTATCAAGCGCGCTCAGTCCTTCTTCTCCGGCAGGATCAAGTTCGCGGCTCTTACGACCGCGTCGGTGCTGTGTCTGATAGCCGCGGCTGTTTTCGAGATAGTATACGCGTCAAATCCCAATCTTTTCCCCAAGATAGCGGTTGCCGCGGGCGGCGTGCTTGCTCTGGTAGGCGGTATTATAGCCCTTGTTAAGCTTATACGTAATCACAAGGCTCTCACGGCTCTTCAGTCCACATTTGGTACCGCAAGCTACGCGGACCTCAAGGGTAAGATAGCCCTCGTTGCCGAGGCGAGAAATCAGAGAGATTCCATGCTCAGCGCTACCGAGAGCGCAAGAATCAATACCGAGCACGCAAGAGAAAGATACGAGAATTCCAAGCGTGAGCTTACCTCTCTTATTCTCAAGTGGGGCGAGGAGCCTCCCGTATCGGAGCTTGGCGACTTCCTTGATAAGCTTGAGGCGCGTGTTAAGGCGTTCCTTGACCGCAAGAACGAGCTCCTAGACGAGAAGACCAATATTGAGATAACTGTCAGAGAGATCCGCCGCACCCTGTCTGACAAGAGCGAGATCGACGTCAGAGCTCAGGTTTCTCCTCTTAAGAGGAAGGCGCTCTCCGGCATAAATCACGACGAGATCATAGGCGGTATAGCGGATGCGCGCGCAACTATTGCCGAGGAGGACAGACTCGCCTTCGACGTAGAGAACGAGCTTTCACTTCTCAAGGGAAGAGCCGGCGACCCGGCAGAGTATTACGCAAAGATAGAGGCTATTTCCTCTCGCAGACAGGCTCTGCAGGATAAGCACAAGGCGTACTTCATCGCCCTCGGCGCTATCAGAGGCGCAAGCGATAATCTTCGCGCGGAAATATCTCCCCGCCTTGGCGAGTACGCGACTCGTATGATGGAGATAATGACGGATAAAAAATATACCGAGTTCGACGTTTCGGACGGACTTAAGGTGACCTTTACCGCTCCAGACGGTGAGAAGAAGTCTATAGATTTCCTCTCCGGCGGCACGCGTGAGCTGGCGTACGTTGCGGTGCGCGCAGCGCTTATAGACATGCTCTATACGGAAAAGCCACCCATTTGCTTCGACGAGAGCTTTGCTCATCAGGATAACGTGAGAGCGCGCTCTATGATGAAGGCTATCAAGCAGCTCGCGAAGGAGGGCTGTCAGAGCTTCATCTTCACCTGCCGCGGCAGAGAGGCTGTTCTTGCTACGGATATAATTCCCGATGCCGGAGTGTTCAAGCTCTCGGTTATTGAGGAGGAAGTTGTATAATGTCAGATAAGAAAAAAATACTCGTCATTGGCGGAGCGGATATGGCTCTGGTGGCGAATATGTATAAGATACCGGACAGCGGCGAGCGCATATCGGATGACGGCGGCGTAGCCTACGTTCCCGGGGGAGACGGCATCAGCTATTCGATCTCCCTTGCCGCTATGGGCGCGGACGCCGCAATAGTGTCCAAGCTGGGCGCTGACGTTCACGGTCAGAAGCTATATAGATTTTGCAAGGACGGCGGTGTTGATACCTCATATCTTAAGGTGGATCACGATCATCAGACCGGCTTCACCCTGATCATCAGGGACGGAGAGGGAGAGGATCACACGGTTATATATCCCGGCGCCAACGCATTCGTGACAAACGATGCGCTGCTCACCGCCTTTTCCGTTGAGGCAGACGCCGTATACATAGGACTTGATCTGCCATTTTCCACGGTTCTTGCCGCCGCGCGTATAGCCGCGGACAGAGGCTTGCCCATATTTATGGAAGGATCGCTTTCCGGCAAGGACTATGAGCTTGAGAATCTGCCCGAGATCGAGGTGTTCTCGGTAAACGAGGCGGAGGCTCTCGGCTATACGGGCATTCAGCCCGGAAGCATGGAGTCCTCACTTCGTGTATCGCTGGCTATCGGCCGCAGAGTAAAGTGTAAAAACGTAGTTATAAAGCAGGGTGCGCGCGGCGCGTTCGTATATGACGGTAAGCGCTACAATACCGTACCCGCATACAGATCCGCAAGCGTTCAGATCCAGGGCGCAGCGCGTTACGCGTTCGCGTCGGCAATGATCTTGGAATATCTGTACAGCGGTGATATCAGAGGAGCCGTTAAGTACGGCTGCGCGGCAGGTTCTATAGCTCGCGCACGCGCAGGCGCGCTCAACACACCTTCACTCGCGGAGGTCGAGGAGCTCGTCTTCTCACAGCAGAAATAAGCAGTAAAGGGATAACCGCCGTGTCCAACATAACCTTTTGGACGGGCATGGAGTATCCTTAAATCATTATTTGGTTTTCGAAAGAATAATCATTAATTGATCGGCGCCTCCGAGAAGTCGGCAGACGTCGGCGAAGGGGGAGTCAAATGAGCTACAGATGCGAGAGATTCACATTTCAGTCATCGGACGGTATAAATACGGTCAGCGCAAGGGCGTACGTCCCGGAGAATACCGATATCGTGGGTATAGTCACCCTTTCTCACGGTATGCGTGATTATGTGGGCAGATATGTTAATCTGGCAGAGTATCTTACCGAAAAAGGATATATCCTTGCGGGAAACGATCATC
The DNA here is from genome assembly GCA_017467105.1 of Clostridia bacterium. Taxonomy (GTDB): domain Bacteria; phylum Bacillota; class Clostridia; order Oscillospirales; family CAG-272; genus UBA1740. Next base: position 12,460 of record JAFTSU010000010.1, on the reverse strand, counting down.
TTGGTCACGGCGAGACAGCCGCTTCGGCTGAGGATCTCGGATATTTCGCGGCTGAAAACGGTTACTCCTTCGTTTTGGACGATCTTTACAAAATGAACGGCGAGATCAAGGCGAGATATCCCGGTCTTCCCGTCGTACTTATGGGACACAGCATGGGCTCGTTTCTTTCAAGACTCTATGCGGAAAAGTATCCGGATTCCATAGACGGTATCATAATTCACGGTACGGGAGGCAGAAATCCTCTGCTCAGCGTCGGCAAGATGCTTATCTCTCTTATCAGACTGGTAAAGGGCGACAGACATCGCTCCTCCCTCGTTACAGGCATTGCCTTCGGCTCGTACAACAAGGGCTTTGATAAGTCCGAGGGAGCGGAGGCGTGGCTCACCCGTGACGGCGAGCAGATCAAGGGAAGGGATACGGATCCGTATTGTGCCTTTACCTTTACGGCGGCAGGGTACGCGGATCTCTTCAATATGATAGGACTTTGTAACTCGGATGCTCATTTCGCCGCATATCCCAAAGGCTTACCGACTCTGATCCTCAGCGGCGAGGACGATCCGGTTGGAGACCGCGGTAAAGGTGTCAGATTCGTTTACGGAAAGCTCTCCGAGGCGGGAGTTGAGAAGCTCGCGATGAAGCTTTATCCCGGCGCCCGTCACGAGCTGTTCAATGAAACGAACAGGCAAGAGGTGTTTGACGATATGTACGGCTGGCTCTCGGAGGTGGCGGTCGGCAAATGATACGGTCACTTGCAATAGTAGGTCCTACCGCGTCGGGTAAAACGGCACTGTCTCTGGAGCTTGCGGAGCGCCTTAAAGGTGAGATCGTTTCCTGCGACTCTATGCAGATATACAGAGGTATGGACGTAGGCACGGCGAAGGCTACGGCAGAGGAGCAGGCGAGAGCGCCCCATCATCTGATCGACGTCGTCGATCCTACGGAAAGCTATAGCGTTGAGGCATACAGAGAGGCGGCGATCGGCTGCGCCCGTGAGATAACGGAAAGAGGAAGGCTGCCTATTTTTACAGGCGGTACAGGACTCTATCTTGATTCGCTTCTTCGCTCGCCTCAGACGGATGCTCCGGAGTCCGACCCCGTCTACAGAGAGGCTCTCATCCGATCCGCAGGAGAGGACTACGTTGACACTCTGTGGAAGAGACTCAGAGACGTGGATCCGGAATCGGCTGAAAAAATACACAAAAACAACGTAAAGAGAGTTATAAGAGCTCTTGAAATATATGACAAATGCGGTGTTCCGAAGTCTATGCTGGACCGTCGCTCCAGAAATGCGCCGCAGGAAATATCCGTTCTGATAATCGCTCTTGATTTTCACGACAGGGAGCTTTTGTACTCAAGAATAGATCGCAGAGTCGATATTATGATGGATGATGGACTTTTGGATGAGGTCGAGAGGCTGTACTCCTCCGGGAAACTTCCGCCTTCCGCCACCGCGTCCCAGGCAATAGGCTACAAGGAGATAGTTGAGTATCTCAGGGGAAAATGCAGCTTAAGTGAGGCCACGGATAAGATCAAGCTCGCGTCACGCAGATACGCCAAGCGTCAGCTTACCTGGTTCCATCACAGAGAGGGCGTAAATCAGCTCTTCGTCGATAACGGAGAGGGAAAAATAAGAGATACAAGTGAGCTCGTGGGCGAGGCAATGGAGATCATTCTGAGGCATCCCGGCACATTATAAAAGCTACAGCGCGTAAGTATCGCGATGGCAAAGAGCTGTGACGGCTCTTTAAGAAAAAAGCAATAAACCCATACCCGTGTTAAGTCCTGCAGGCTGTGAAGCGGGAAAAAATGAATTTTGGTGAAATATGAATATTAACGATATTAAAAAGGAATTACTCGTGGGACTTGGCAGATGGGAGTGCCTTTACACCGACCCCGATGCTGAGTGTCCACGTATAATAGAGGCTCTTGACACGTTCTATTCCGTTTTTGGAAGAGACGACGTTATGGTGCTGTCCGTTCCGGGCAGAAGCGAGATAATAGGTAACCATACCGACCATAACAGCGGTAAGGTCATGGCGGGAGCTATAACGCGTGATATTGTTGCCGTGGCGGCAAGAAATGACAGTGATTATATCAGATTTCGTTCCGAGGGCTATCCTGCGGATCAGATACCGCTTTCCGCGATTACCGATCCCGACGCATTCAAGAGGTTTACCTCACGGGCTCTCGTAGCCGGTGTGGCGGGCGGATTTGTCAAGGCGGGATACAAGGTCTCGGGCTTCGATATTTATATGACCACAAAGGTGCAGAAGGGCAGCGGACTGTCCTCGTCGGCGGCGTTTGAGGTGATGGTCGGAAACGCGTTGAACCACCTCTTTAACGGTGGAGAGATCGACAACAAGGAGATCGCTAAGATCGCAAGATATTCGGAGAACGTCTATTTTGGTAAGCCGTGCGGACTTATGGACCAGATGGCTTGCGCCGTGGGCGGCTTCGTTTACATAGATTTCGCTGATTCGGCGTCTCCCGGGGTTACACCCGTAAGCTTTTCGCTTTCAGACGCGGGATATGCTCTCTGCATAACCAACACGGGCGGCAGCCACGCAAATCTGAACGACGATTACGCCTCCGTCCCCGAGGAGATGAAGGCTGTGGCAAGGGCTATCGGACGTGAGGTGCTTCTGGGAGCTACTGAGGAGGAGCTTATCGCATCGGTGGATAAGATCAGAAAGGCAGCCTCGGACAGAGCGCTTCTGCGCGCCATCCACTTCGTAAGAGAATGCGAGAGAGTGGAGAGAGCGAAGGCGGCTCTCACACGCGGCGATACTGAAGCCTTCTTAAAGCAAATAAAGGAATCCGGTGAATCCTCATTCTGCTATCTGCAGAACGTATTTACCTGCAAGGCACCGGGTGAGCAGGGAATGTCTCTTGCGCTGGCTCTTTCGGACGGTTACCTGAGAGACAAGGGCGGCGCGTGGAGAGTTCACGGCGGTGGCTTTGCCGGTACGGTGCAGGCGTTCGTTCCAAAATCGTCCCTTGAAGGATATAAGGCTCTGCTCAACTCCGTTTTCGGAGAGGGAGCCGTGGACGTTCTGAGCATTCGTCCGTATGGAGCGATAAGACTTTATTGATACCATCCTCGGAGGATAATTTGACACGCCCCCGGGCATATGGGGTCGTTTTGGGTAATAATAATATTTCTAACGCTTATATGTAAAAAGGAGAATAAAAATGGCAGCAAAGGCAAAGAAGAGCGCCGAGAAGGAAGTATCGGCGGTACAGGATAAAAAGGCAGCGCTTGAAACGGTAATGCAGAGAATTGAGAGGGAGTGTGGCAAGGGCTCTATTATGCGCCTTGGCGAGAACGCGGCGATGAACGTTTCTGCGGTTTCTACAGGATCGCTGGCTCTGGACTTCGCTCTCGGCATCGGCGGTATTCCCCGTGGCAGAATTACCGAGATCTTTGGTCCGGAATCCTCCGGTAAGACCACTATTGCCCTTCACGTTATAGCGGAGGTTCAGAAGCAGGGCGGCGAGGCTGCGTTTATAGATGCGGAGCATGCTCTTGATCCCGTATACGCAAAGAAGCTGGGCGTTGATATTAACAATCTTCTTGTATCTCAGCCTGACTGCGGCGAGCAGGCACTTGAGATCGCGGAAACTCTGGTAAATTCCGGAGCTATCGATATTATCGTTATAGACTCGGTTGCCGCTCTCGTTCCACGTCAGGAGATAGAGGGCGATATGGGCGCCTCTCACGTTGGAGTACAGGCGCGCCTTATGTCCCAGGCAATGAGAAAGCTCTCGGGCGCTATTGCTAAATCCAACTGTATCGTTATCTTTACCAACCAGCTTCGTGAGAAGGTTGGCGTAATGTACGGAAATCCTGAGGTTACCACAGGCGGTAAAGCTCTTAAGTTCTACGCCTCCGTGCGTATAGACGTTCGCCGCGTTGAGTCTCTCAAGAACGGCAGCGAGGTTTATGGCTCTCACACCAGATGTAAGGTCGTAAAGAATAAGGTTGCGCCTCCCTTCAAGACGGCTGAGTTTGATATCCTTTACGGCTCCGGCATATCCAAAGCATCCGAGATCATTGATATGGCTATTCAGCTTGAGATAATCGAGAAGAGCGGCGCTTGGTTCTACTATGAGGGTGACAGACTCGGTCAGGGTAAGGACAACGTAAGAAAGCTTATTGAGTCTGACAGCGAGCTTATGGACAAGCTTGAGGCTCTCGTTCGTGAGAAGGTAAAGGCCGGTGACGTTGACGAGGATGCAGCTATCGGTGAGTCTGACGAGTTTGAGCTTGAGGACTTCGACGGCGAGATCTGATAAGATGGCGCGCCTAAAATACATAAAAGGAATAAAAGACACGTCTCTCCTCCGCCTCGGTATTTCAGAGGGGGAGGAGACTGTGGCTTATACGGTCACACAGACGGTATATTCCGCTCTGGGAAGACCTGCCGTGGACTCGGAGCTTGACACGTACGCGATGGACGAGATACATCTCGCCGACGAGACCCGCAGGGCAGAGAAGAAGGCGCTGTCTCTTCTTGCATTTTCCGATAACAGCGAGAGAGCGCTGGTGCGAAAGCTTTGCGAGCGCGGATTTCGGCGTAGCGTGGCGGAGGAGATCGGCAGAGAGATGGTAGGACTCGGGTACGTAAGAGAGGATGACCAGATCAGACGGCTTGCGCTGAGTCTTGCGAATACCTCGCAGAGAGGTCCGATGAAGATCATACCGTACCTTGTGGGAAAGGGTTATTCTTCGGGGGACGTTAAGCGTGTTCTGACGGAGCTTCAGCACGATGGAGAGATCGATTTTGACTTGGTGAAGGAGCGCATTCTGAGGAAGCACGGCGTGGATCCCGAGAACATCGAGGATGTGCGCCGACTGCTGTATAAGTACGGCTTCAAGGTGTAAAGCTGACTGATACAAGCACCGTATTCGCGAGGAAACGTATCGGTAAAATCAATACTGTTATTTTCCTAAGAAATAATACTGCTCGCAAAAATACTGACTTGTAAGGAATAATACTGCTTCGTAAGAAAAAGCTACGGTCAGAGAATAGACTAATCTGAGAACGTAAACTTAAGCGGTACATCGGCACGGAATGAACTTGTTAGTCGCGAACCGAATATTTAATGCCCGGGTATGCTAAGAGACGTATGTGAAACGCCGTGATATATTGTCGGGCGCGCGAGAGCAGGATACACGTTTATTTGCAGAGTGGATAGAGGAGGAATATCTCTGTGTCAAAGATTCGCTTAACAAAGGAACAAAAAAAGCTGCGTAAAGAACGTATCGCGTACGGTAAAAAGCTACGAAAGGCCGAGGAGCCGGAGCTTAACGCGCTGCAAAAGTTCGCTGCAGTTGTCTTGGGCTTTGCCGTGAGTAACAAAATAAACAAGAAATAGTAGAGAGTGATAGCTCTGCGTTAATATGATTGGTGAGATGCTAAATACGACCGTTCGTCCGAGAATACCGTATACCTTACCTTGTCTTTTGAAACCTGACATGCTTTTTGTGATTTTGCATATACTTTTGCGACGCGCCATACATTGTGTTACGGTGCATATTATTTCGTGATGTGTTGTACCGTATTTTTGCCTGAAATATCATTATTTCGAAAGATATACAATGATAGCAGACCGGTAAAAAATATAATTTTTTCTAACTAATGCTTACAAAATCCTGAAAAAAGGAACATATAATGAAAAATCTAAAGCGATTTATCAGCTACTATAAACCCCATCTTCCTATGTTCATTATCGATATGCTTTGCGCCGTGGTAGTTGCGGTAGCAAACCTGTTTTATCCCACCGTAGCGAAGAATATAATTAACGGTGTGGACACGGGAAGCATAACACTTAACACTATAATAATGAGCGGAATTCTACTGCTAACTGTCTATATTGTGAAGGCGTTTTGCCAGTATATCGTCGGATACTACGGACACGTAGTCGGCGTCAGAATGCAGGCGGATATGCGCAGGGATCTTTTCCGCAAGTTTGAGAAGCTTCCTTTTTCTTATTATGACGATAACAAGACGGGCGATCTTATGTCCCGACTGACAAATGACCTTTTTGAAATATCCGAGCTTGCTCACCACGGTCCCGAGAACGTATTTCTTGCAACTCTGATGCTGGTTGGCTCCTTCGTTATTCTATCTGAGACCAACGTTAAGCTCACCCTTATAATGTTTGCGATCGTTCCGTTTATAGTGATTTTCACAGTCCTCTCGCGTAAGAGTATGAGAGAAGCTATGCGTAACTCACGCAAGCAGACCTCCGTTATTAACTCTACTCTTGAGAATTCTCTCACGGGTATCAGAGAGACTAAGTCCTACGCTATGGAGAAGCATGAGATAGAGAAGTTCGGCGTTGCTAACGATCTTCTGAAAAGGTACAGAAGCGACGCAATGCGCTCTCTCGGTCTCTTTGATTCCGTTATGCAGTTTCTCTCCGACCTGCTTTATCTTGCTATCATCGTTGCCGGAGGAGTATTCTATCTGAACGGCGAGATAAACGAGGGAGAATTCGCATCGTTTCTTCTGTTTATATCTATGTTTCTCGGTCCTATCCAGCGCTTCGTTTCTCTTTTTGAGCAGCTTCAGAACGGTATGACCGGCTTCAATCGTTTTACTGAAATTCTTGATCTTCCCGAGGAGATCGACGAGGGCAAGGCGCTGCTTTCCGACATTAAGGGTGAGGTCGTTTTTGAGAACGTTTCCTTTGGCTACAGCGCAGAGGGAGATGCGGAAAAAATGGTTATCTCAAATCTTGATCTTACGGTTCCGGAGGGGAAGACGGTTGCCTTGGTAGGTCCGTCCGGCGGCGGAAAAAGCACTCTCTGCAATCTTATCCCAAGGTTTTATAACATCCAATCCGGAAGGATAACCCTTGACGGTGTGGATATTAAGGATATATCCCTGCACAGCCTTCGCAAATCCATAGGATCTGTGTCTCAGAGCGTATTTCTCTTCGACGGCACTGCAAGAGAGAATATAGCGTACGGTAAATCGGATGCTACTTTTGAAGAGATCGTGGAGGCGGCGAAGAGGGCTAATATACACGATTACATTATGACTCTTGATAACGGCTACGACACCGAGCTCGGTGAGCGCGGAGTTAAGCTTTCGGGCGGTCAGCGGCAGCGTATAGCTATTGCCAGGGCCTTTCTGAAGAACCCAAGGCTGCTTATTCTAGATGAGGCTACGAGCGCCCTTGATAACGTTACGGAGATGCAGATACAGTCTGCTCTCGAGGAGCTTTCCCGAGGAAGAACCACCATCGTGGTGGCGCACAGACTGTCTACTGTCAAGAACGCTGACAAGATCGTAGTTCTGGACAGCACAGGTATAGTGGAGAGCGGTACTCACGAGGAGCTTCTGGCACTTGGAGGCGAATACAGCAGGCTTTATTCCTATCAGTTCAAAAATGCGTAATGAGTCGAAAAATTCATAAAATGTAAATCATAATTTACAAATCGAGTGTTTAAATACAAAAATGAACGTCAGTAACAATTTCAAAAAAGGTATAAGAGACGGTCTGCCGATATGCTTTGGCTACTTTGCCGTTTCCTTTGCCTTCGGTATTTTTGCCGTCACGGAGGGACTTTCCGCCGCGGAGGCTACCCTTATATCTATCTTCAATCTCACCTCGGCAGGTCAGCTTTCCGCCGTACCGATCATTGCCTCTGGGGGCTCGTTTATTGAGCTTGCCCTCTCACAGCTCGTTATTAACGCCAGATACTCGCTGATGAGCGTATCTCTCTCTCAGAAGCTTGACGAGACTGTAAGGCTTCGTGACAGGCTGGTTATAGCCTTCGCGAACACTGACGAGATATTTGCCGTTTCCTCGGCTCAGCCCGGATGCGTTGGCAGAAAATATATGCTTGGACTTGCGCTCACTCCATTTCTCGGCTGGACGCTCGGAACTCTCCTTGGAAGCATAGCGGGCAACGTTCTTCCTACCGTTCTCGTAAACGCGCTCGGTATCGCGATATACGCTATGTTTATCGCCATCGTCGTTCCGGTGGCTAAGGTGGAGCGCGGAGTGCTTATCGCATCGGCTGCGGCTGTTTTGCTTTCCGTGCTGCTGTACTACGTACCCGTTCTTTCCGAGATACCCTCGGGCTTTTCCATCATTATTATAGCGGTGCTCGTCAGTGGTGTAATGGCCGTGGCGGCGCCTGTAAAGGAGGATGGTGAGCAATGATTGATTTTGTACCGAGATTTTTCTTATATCTTCTCGTAATGGCGGGGGTTACCTATCTCGTCAGGCTTCTTCCCTTGCTCCTGGTTCGCCATAAAATTCAAAGCCGCTTTATCCGCTCGTTTCTGTATTACGTGCCCTACGCGGTGCTGTCGGCAATGACATTTCCGGCGATCCTTTACTCAACGGGAAATACGGTATCCGCCGTGGTTGGATGCGCCGTCGCGCTCCTGCTCTCCTATTTCGGCAAGAGCCTTCTCGCCGTTTCGGCATCTGCCGCAGGGGCGGTTCTCGTAACCGAGTTAATTATGCTCGTTATCTGAGGGGTCGTTTTAAAAAAGAATTGTATACAAAAATACCACGGAATATTTGTGCATAACTAACAAAAAGAAGTTAGAAATTACTAACGTATTGTGGAATAGATAAAATATAGAATATAATAAACAAATTTTCCGAAAATCTATTGACAAAGAATCAAATTAGTGATAAAATATGGTGTAATGTGCGGAACTAGGGTGTTTTGCGCCCTTTTGCCGCTTGATATGAATATACCGTCGCTTAATTCCTATATTTAATATAGCGTTTTGCGTCGTATAGATAAACACTATACTTTAAGGAAGGAGGAAAATCATGCCAACCTTTAACCAGCTCGTAAAGAAAGGTCGTTCCGACAAGGCTTACAAGTCCAAGTCACCCGTTCTTCAGAAGGGCTTCAACGCACTGAAGAATACTGCAATCGACCAGTCTGCACCTCAGAGAAGAGGCGTCTGCACCAAGGTTACCACTACCACCCCCAAGAAGCCTAACTCCGCTCTTCGTAAGATCGCGAGAGTAAGACTTACCAACGGAATGGAGGCTACCTGCTACATTCCCGGTATCGGTCACAACCTTCAGGAGCACTCCGTTGTTCTGATCCGTGGTGGCCGTGTTCGTGACTTGCCCGGTGTACGTTACCATATTATTCGTGGTACGCTCGATACTCAGGGTGTTGCAAACCGTAGACAGAGCCGCTCCAAGTACGGAGCAAAGCGTCCGAAGCAATAATAGGTACGCCTCGGACTTTATACGTGCTCACGTGCTGATGGTATAGTTGTTTACCTGTAATGCAAAACGAGCACTAACGAATCAAGGCATTCATAGGGAATGCAAGATTCGAGTACCTGTGATATCATAATATTAATGAAGGAGGGAAGTACAGTGCCTAGAAGAGGTCAAATTTCCAAGAGAGATGTATTGCCTGATCCGTTGTACAATTCCAAGCTTGTAACCAAGCTTATCAATAACATCATGTACGATGGCAAGAAGGGCGTTGCTCAGAGAATAGTATACGATGCGTTCGCGGCTATCGAGGCTAAGAGCGGTGAAAACGCGCTCGACGTATTCGTTGCAGCTCTGGAGAACGTTATGCCCGTTCTTGAGGTTAAGGCTCGCCGTGTAGGCGGTTCTAACTACCAGGTTCCCATGGAGGTTCGCGCAGAGCGCAGACAGACACTCGGTCTTCGTTGGATCATTTCGTATTCCAGAAGCCGCGGTGAGAAAACCATGGCAGAGAGACTTGCCGGCGAGATCATGGACGCCAAGGCAGGCATGGGTGGCGCATTCAAGAAGAAGGAAGACACCCACAAGATGGCAGAAGCAAACAAGGCGTTTGCTCACTACAGATTCTAATCGATATAATTAAGGAGACAGGTTAATGGCAAGAGAATATTCGCTTGAGCATACCAGAAATATCGGTATCATGGCTCACATAGATGCCGGTAAGACCACAACAACCGAGAGAATCCTTTTTTATACCGGTAAAACTCACCGTATGGGCGAGACCCACGACGGTGGCGCTACGATGGACTGGATGGCACAGGAGCAGGAGAGAGGTATCACAATTACCTCAGCGGCAACAACGTGCTACTGGGTTCCCACTGAATTCCAGAACGATCCTGAGGAAGCAAAAAAGAATAAATATCGTATAAATATCATAGACACTCCCGGCCACGTTGACTTTACAGTAGAGGTTCAGAGATCTCTCAGAGTTCTTGACGGCTCCGTTACCGTTCTTTGCGCAAAGGGCGGCGTTGAGCCCCAGACCGAAACCGTATGGCACCAGGCTAACGAGTATAAGGTTCCCAGAATGTGCTACATCAACAAGATGGATATTATGGGAGCAGATTTCTTCCGTGTTGTTAAAATGATCAAGGACAGACTCCGTGCGAACGCTGTACCCGTACAGCTTCCCATCGGCGCAGAGTCATCATTCAGAGGCATCATCGACCTTATGGAGATGAAGGCTGATATCTACTACGACGATCTTGGTAAGGATATGAGAATAGAGGATATCCCCGCTGATATGATGGATCTTGCCGAGGAATATCGCGCAAAGATGGTAGAGTCTATCTGCGAGACTGACGATGAGCTTATGGACAAGTTCTTCAATGAAGAGGAAATTACCACCGCAGAGCTCAGAGCAGCACTTCGCCGCGCTACTATCGCAAACGACATTATTCCCGTTTGCTGCGGCACATCCTACAAGAACAAGGGCGTGCAGAAGCTTCTCGATAACATTATCGAGTATATGCCCGCTCCTACTGACATTGAGGCAATTAAGGGTGTTCACCCTGACACCGGTGCAGAGGATTGCCGTCACGCAAGTGACGATGAGCCCTTCTCCGCTCTTGCCTTCAAGATTATGACCGACCCCTTCGTTGGTAAGCTCTGCTTCTTCAGAGTTTACTCCGGCTCAGTCCAGAAGGGTACTGCGGTTTACAACTCCACGAAGGACTCGGACGAGAGATTCGGCCGTATCCTTCAGATGCACGCTAACGAGAGAAGCGATATCGACGTTTGCTATGCGGGTGATATTGCGGCAGTCGTAGGCGTTAAGAACACAACTACAGGTGACACCTTCTGTGACGAGAAGAATCCTATCATTCTCGAGAGCATGGTATTCCCTGAACCCGTTATCCGTCAGGCTATCGAGCCTAAGACAAAAGCGGGTCAGGAGAAGATGGGCATTGCGCTTGCCAAGCTCGCAGAGGAGGACCCCACCTTCAGAACCTACACCGACGATGAGACCGGACAAACCATCATCGCAGGTATGGGTGAGCTTCACCTCGAGATCATCGTAGACCGTCTTCTTCGTGAGTTCAAGGTTGAGGCTAACATCGGTGCACCTCAGGTTGCTTACAAGGAGACCATTCGTAAGAAGGTTGATCAGGACACCAAGTATGCACGTCAGTCCGGCGGTAAGGGTCAGTACGGTCACGTTAAGATCACCGTAGAGCCCAACGAGACCGGCAAGGGCTACGAGTTCATCAACGCTGTTACAGGCGGCGCGATTCCCAAGGAGTACATTCCCGCGGTTGACGCAGGTATCCAGGGCGCAATGCAGGCAGGTGTTCTTGCAGGCTACAACGTAGTTGACGTTAAGGTTACCCTCTTTGACGGTTCTTACCACGAGGTTGACTCCTCCGAGATGGCGTTCAAGATCGCAGGCTCTATGGCATTTAAGGATGCTATGCGCCGCGCTGATCCCGTTCTCACCGAGCCTATCATGAAGGTTTCCGTTACCACTCCTGACGACTATATGGGCGATATCATTGGTGATATCAACTCCCGTCGCGGTCAGATGGATTCTATGGAGCAGATCGCTCCCGGTACGTCGAGAATTTACGCTCACGTTCCGCTTGCTCAGATGTTCGGTTACGCTACCGCTCTTCGTTCCCGTTCTCAGGGACGTGCGGTTTACGTAATGGAGCCCGACGGCTTCCAGGACGTTCCGAAGTCTATCCAGGACGAGATCATCAAGTCCAGAGCAACAAAGTAATAGCAAATTTTCCAGCACATTCATTCTGAGTGCCTTGACGCACAGCGCAGGGCGAAACGTTTCTGACCGATCACTTGTGATCGTTTAGATAAACCAGAAAAACTAAAAATATTTAATTTAAAGGAGATTATTAAAATGGCAAAGGCTAAGTTTGAAAAGACCAAACCGCACGTTAACATTGGTACCATCGGTCACGTTGACCACGGTAAGACCACCCTTACTGCTGCAATCACCAAGACTCTCTCCCTTGCAAACGGATCTGAGTTCCTTGATTACAGCCAGATCGACAACTGCCCCGAGGAGAGAGCTCGTGGTATCACAATCAACTCCAGACACGTTGAGTATCAGACTGACGCTCGTCACTACGCTCCCGTTGACTGCCCCGGCCACTCTGACTACGTTAAGAACATGATCACCTGTGCTGCTCAGATGGACGGCGCGATCCTCGTTGTTGCAGGTACTGAC
>JAFTSU010000003.1 GCA_017467105.1 Clostridia bacterium | reverse complement strand
CGAAACCGTTTCTTCATAAAGATAATTTAGAACCAACCGATTGGTTTCAAGATTGTATTAATCCAGAACACGAGGACGAAGAAATTTGTGAGCAATGCAAACATTTTGAAAAATGTCCTTTTGCGTTTGTTGATTCATATTTTGTAGATGAGTATCCTTATTACAGCGGGGTGCTGCCTATTTGCTACGCGGGATGCACATATACTTATTTCCTTATACTAACTGGAAAACATCGCGGAGACATTTGGTTTGATAATGAATGGAGAGATTTTATTCCGTCTAAACAAAGTTTCGCTGAATTTTTGGAATGGATAGTTTTTTCTGATGCTTATTAGTAATATACTTGGGCATCATAATGGTTCGTAACAGCCAAAAATTCGACAAGTTTCGACTTGTCGAATTTTTTTATCCATTGCGAAAGCAATGGCATATCATCACGCATTAGCGTGTATCTCATCCGCTTTGACGAGCATATCTCGCCAAAGCGAGTATATCTCGCTTTAGCGAGTATATCATCAGCCGCAGGCTGCATCCTCTTTCGCAATGATGATATACAAGGCTTTCGCCTTGGTGATATACAAAACTTCGTTTTGATGATATGCACGCCTGCGGCGCGATTTGGTACGTGGGTTCAAGTCCATACGAAAACACTTAAAAATATCTTTTTTGTCCGCCTTTCACAAGTCTTTAGGTCGATTTAGATCCGACCGAGAAAAAACGAAAAAAGCAGAGATTTCGAAAAATTTCTCTGCTTTTTTTGACTTTGAATTTTTTGATTTCTGCCACTCGTTCTCTTTTTCTTCAAGCTTCGATACGTAGCGCTCCCAGTCTTCGGGGTCGAATAGAGGCACTGCGGCATCAGGTATATTAAGTCCTGCGTAAACGCTCGGGATGATACCCATAGCGCAACCGCATCCGGGTCATAGAGGCTTGCGAGCCAATCCACAATACTTTTGCCAAACACACCGTATAGCTCCTTCATAGCCTCAACGATCTTGTCACCGTGAGGTGCGCCTATGCGTTCTTTCAGTGTGCTCCATTTTGAGTAAGTTTTCATTTCCTTTCGTTTTTCCGTCATCTCTTTTCGCGTTGGCGCGGCAGTATGACGAGGGGTATCTGAAGCCTACGGATGCCGAGGCTTTTTTCAGCGTTTCTCCGCTGTAGCGCAGCTCACGTGCCACCGCAAGCCTGAGGTTTCTGATATATGCGTAGGGAGTAATTCCGAGATATTTTTTGAATTTTCGGATAAAGTAATCCTCGTCGAGATGGACGAGCGCGGCAATACCCTTGACCGAGATCTCCTCCCTGTAATTTTCCTCGATATACTCTATTGCGGCGAGTATATCAGTGTCCATATTCTTGTTTGTCGGTACAATTTCAAGAAGAAGTGACAAAAACGCTTCGAGAAGCGATATTACCGTGCCGCGCAGCTCGGTTTTGCCTTCGTAACGGTAGGAACATACGCTCTTTCGCATAAGCCCAAGAAGCGGCGGTATAAGTGGGTGATCCTCAAGTGAACAAACGAGAGGCTCTCCTGTAACTACCGACGGAGTCATCATAAAATCGTAGTATAGATGATTGAGTCTATCCTCTCCGTCCTGCGTTACGTTGAACGGCATTGAGGACGGAAAGAGATAAAAGTGATCCTTGCAAAGCTCGGTACTCTCGCCCCCGACAGAATAATATGCCCGACCCGAGATCACGTAATAGAGCCTATAAGGTCGCGGGGTGCCCTTGGTGTACCAATCAGGCGGTGCTACAGTTTGACCGCAACCGTATAAAGCAGTGACGGCAATTTCCATTTTTCCTCCAATAATGTCGATTTTGAACAATTAATTAAATGCAATAGAATATTTGTGATATTTACAACTGTTTTTGCTTGTGATATAATTTTCTTACGAGTCAGAAAGACTAACAACTATATTTTATCTCGAAAGAAAACAATTTGCAATACAGTCTTTAAAAAAAGGAGAACGGTTATGGATAAAAATTTTGAACGTATGCTTTCCGACCGCCTCGGAATGTTCGTACACTTCGGACTTTACAGCGCATTTGCAGGCAGTTTCAATGGCGAAAAAATACCCGGATTCGGTGAGTGGATACAGAGATTCGCAGAGATACCGATCAAGGAGTACGAATCATTTGCAAAAGAGAATTTTAACCCCGAGGCGGATTGGGCAATAAAGCTTGTCAGGTCAGCTAAAGCGGCAGGCTTCCGCTACATTGTTTTGACAAGCAAGCATCACGACGGATTCTGTCTGTTTAGGACTTCGGTTGACGGATATAACAGCTACGATTTCTTTGGCAGAGATCTTTGCCGCGAGCTTGCCGATGCATGCCGTGCCGAGGGAGTCGAGCTTGGCTTCTACTATTCCCACGCGCTGGATTGGCACGAGCCGAACGCCGCCGGCAATTATACGTTGACCCGTCCAGGCGAGAAGAAAACGAATCGCAACTATTGGGATTATCCCGATGATAATATTGATTTCGACGATTATTTCCGCAAAAAATGTCTGCCTCAGGTTCGAGAGATACTTACAGGCTACGGGGATATAAAGTGCGTTTGGTTTGACTACCCCCACGATATTACCAAGGCGCAGGCAACCGAGCTTCGGACGCTTGTAAAATCACTTCAACCGAATTGCCTAATAAACTCGCGTATCGGGCACGGTCTTTGCGATTATTACTCTCTTGGCGACAACGGTCTGCCAAACACCGTTACGGCTGTACCAACCGAGTGCCTTATCACTCTTAACGACACCTGGGCGTACAAGGAAGACGATCACAATTACAAGAGCCCCGAGGCTATTATAGAGATAGTATGCCGTACCCTTTCGACACGCTCGACACTTCTTTTGAACGTTGGACCTATGCCAAACGGTGCTCTCACACCGGAGACAGAGAATATACTTTCCGAGCTTGGAGAGTGGACCTCGAGAAACCGCGAGGCGATATACGGCGGTATTACTCCGATAAATGCAAAAACTATATTCCCCTGGGGTTACGCGGCGCAGGATAAAAACTCGGTATACCTTTACCTGAAGAAAAATACCGGCAACGTTTCGGTATCCGGAATAGAGTCGGAGCCTGTGGGCATTATGCTTCTTGGCGGCTCGGATATCGAGTACACCTACACGGATAAAACAGTGAAAATTGATACTGTAAATTGCGATTACACGCGACCCGTGTTAAAAATTTGTTTTGAAAGCGAGCCTGAAATCAGTGAAAAGCTCTTCGTCGATTCAACGAGAGGATCCCTTCCCGTCGCTTATGCTTCATTAGTGAAGCGCTCGGAACCCGACTCGCTTATTCCTCTGCGTCACGACTATGAGGTGGAGGCAGGTGATTTCGGCATGAACGGTATTGCTCGCACGAGAACCGACACTATACACCACTGGGAATCAAGTGATGATATGCTCGAGTGGGAGGTGGAATTCGCCGAGTGCGGTAAATACTCCGCAGAGCTGATACTTGCCGATCCGAGCTTTGAAACCTACTGCACGTCTGCCGAGACTGTCGTTCCCTACACTCTTTCTGTGGCTGATACGAAAAATTCGGTTGCGAGCGACGTTTGCTATACCTACAATCTTAACGCGACAGGTCACGGCAACATGCGCTCGGTCAAGTCGGCGGGTACGTTTGAAATCACAGAGAAGGGTGTATACCGTGTTACACTTTCAAAGGAAAGCGATCAGCTTGGCTACGGCTTGTCGGAAATCCGACTGACAAAGCTCGGTTAAATCATAGCTTGTGCCCTGCCGATGCAGGTGCAAATAATACAGAGGTTAGAAATGATAAAGCCTATAATGTATGCGAATCTACACAATCACTCCACGCATTCCGACGGAGTGTATAACGTGGAGAAAATTACCGATATAATAAAGAATGAGGGCTACCTTGCGGCGGCACTAACCGACCACGACACCGTCACAGGAAACGTCGAAATGAAGTCTGCTTGTGCTGCGCGCTGTATGGAATCTATATTCGGATGTGAGTTCATGACGCGCTCCGACGTGATCGACAAGGCGTTTCATCTGACGGCGTTCGACTTCGATCCTGACGAGCCCGAAATGAAGGAATATCTCAGAAGGTGCAGTATCACGATGACCGAGAAAACGCGGATCATCTTCGAGCGAGGTAAGGATCTTGAGCTTTTGCCAAAGGAGCTCACCTGGGATGCTGTCGTAAGAGATAATCCCGGCGTCAGCTGGCTGTGTAACGACCACGTTTTCCGCACGATGAAGAGGATGGGGATTGCCGAGGACAAGGACTATCCCGATTTCTACGATGGTATATTCGTTAAACACGGGTACGGCATTACACCCGCTTACCCGAAGTTACCGCTTGAAGATATCGTGCCGTTTATAAGGCGCGCGGGAGGCACCGTCGTAGTGGCACACCCACACGGTCAGCTCGATACCCTGCCCTACTTAAAGAGTCTCGGCGTTGAGGGAATCGAGGTGTGGCACCCCGATCTTACCCCCGATGAAATACCGACGGCACTCGGCATCGCGCGTGATCTTGAGCTCTACGTCTCGGGCGGTCCCGATCACTCGGGACTCTCGGGCGGACAGTACTCCTTCTTTGAGGACTACAAAAGCTCGGTCTGGTACGTCCCCGAGCTCTCCTGCGGTACGACCAAGGAGCTCTTCTACGAGATCAAAAATCGCAAGCTCTTGCCCGAGCGCAAGGAGCTGATAAACGAATACCTCGAGTACTATTCAACAGGCGGCGAGGGCGTCTGAAATACCGCCAACTGTCAGGACTAAAGTTTGGGAACGTGTCATCTATGATTCGGGGCACAATGGCATCCCGAGCTCAAAACGGACAAGCTACGGGGTAAAAAGCGAAAATTCAATACCCTACAAAAGAGATCCGAGGCAATTGCCGTTGACTCAACGGTAAGCCCGGAATCTACAGAGTGAGCAATAGATGAGCTCTAAAGCCCGACACTCCGCAAGCAAATAACCGAAGGGATAAAGGTGCAAAAGCCGATAATCCGAGGGTAAACGACCCGAGGGGTGATGGCGAAATCTCAAAAACTAAAACCAAAAAGCCAAAATTCCAAACTTTAGTCTTAACATCTTGGTATTTTTATGATAAAATATTATGGACTCCCACGGAGCCGCAACGATATAGGGGTATCGCCAAGCGGTAAGGCAAGGGACTTTGACTCCCTCATTCGCTGGTTCAAGTCCTTCTGCCCCTGCCAAAAAATTCGACAAGTTTCGACTTGTCGAATTTTTTTATCCATTGCGAAAGCAATGGTATATCATCAGCCGCAGGCTGTATCCTCTTTTGCAATGATGATATACAAGGCTTTCGCCTTGGTGATATACAAAACTTCGTTTTGATGATATGCACGCCTGCGGCGCGATTTGGTACGTGGGTTCAAGTCCATACGAAAACTCCCAGAAATAGCTTTTTTATCCGCCTTTCACAAATCTTTAGGTCGATTTAGATCCGATCGAGAAAAACGAGAAAAGCAGAGATTTCGAAAAATTTCTCTGCTTTTTTTGACTTTGAATTTTTTGAGTTTTTCACCGATCCATTTTCAATATTTTTTGACTCGAAGGGGTCGAACTACCGATTTAAATGTTTTAATGAATTACAGCGGAAATTTTGGATACCGTATTGTAAAAACCAAATAAAAATGTTATTATATTGGTACAAGCAAATATTTCGCCTTCTTTGGAAAGGAGCCCATCAATGGAAAGAGTAGAACAATTTTTAAATCTCGTTGCGCCTGTTTCGGTAAACGATGATACCGCACTTAAATACGCTCAGCATCTCGAAGAGCTTTTTGACGTTATCGTCCCCGAAATGATCGGCGAAGATTTCTGCGCGGCTATAAAAAACAATGATTACGCCACTGCCGTCAAAGTCTGCGCAAAATATTACAGAGAAAAGCCCGATTTCACAGTTCCGGAGCTTTCAGGAAAAGGTTCTTACAGTATTCAGAAGGCAGAAAATTGTATAAAAGGTATCGCGCGTGAGATTAATATAGATTGGGCTTTTCCAAACGGAGAAGTGGATTTCCTTTTTGATCCTACTGAGCTCAAGGGTCCCATAAATCACGAATGGTTGTGGCAGTTCAATCGTCACGAATATTGGAGTAATATGGCGAGAGCATACAGCGGCACTGGTGATGAAAGATATGCAAAAGCTTTCAGCGCTCAGCTTCTGAAATGGATAGCGCAGACCGATATACCTGAAAAATGGAATGGCCCCGGAAGCGCATGGAGAACCATTGAATGCGGAATCAGACTTCTCGGAAGCTGGCCTGTGTCCTACGATGGGTTCAAAAAATCTCTTTCTCTTTCCGACGTCACTGTTCTTTTGATGATCGCATCTATGCACCGTCAGTCTATACACCTTGTAGAACATCCGACCGAAAAGAACTGGCTGATGATGGAATCTAATGGAGTTTACACCTTCTCATCTCTCTTTGCAGAGCTTTCAGATTCCAAAAACAACAGAAAGATTGCCGCAGAACGTTTGCTCGCCGAGCTTGAGGAACAGATCCTTCCCGATGGTATGCACAACGAGCTTTCGCCCGACTATCAGAGTGTAGTTCTGAACTGTGCATCAAACTTCTACAGTCTCGCTCTCAATCTCGGAGTTGCTGACGAGATACCCAACGCTTTCGTTGAACTTATACATAAAACCGTAAACGCCGCAGTTCTGCTTTCCACCCCTGCTTTTACGCAACCCCGAACCAACGATTGCTATACGATCTTAACGAGCAAATTCACCGAACGCGCTGAAAAATTGCTCGGCAGCAAGCCCGAATACCGTTTTGTAAACACGAACCGCGCATCCGGTGAGCCGCCAAAGGGCGAGACTGAATCTGCTTATCTTCCTTATGCAGGATTTGCGGTAATGCGCTCAGACTGGGGAGCCGATGCTGCTTATATGTGCTTTGATGTCGGAACACTTGGTGTGGCGCACAATCATCAGGATAAACTAAACATAAACATATACAAAGGCAGTCAGGAGCTTATTTACGACGATGGAGGTGGTCAGTATGATATATCCCAAGTTCGCAAGTATGCGATATCCGGTTACGGTCATAATACCGTTTTGGTGGACGGACTCGCTCAGTGCAGAAAAGGTCCGTGCTTTGCAGACGAACCGATCGACTCAGGCTGGATCACAAACGATGTATTTGATTACGCCTGTGCAACCTATGACGATACCTTTGGAAATGAAATGATCAAATCCGCAACTCATAAAAGAGAGGTACGTTTCTGCAAACCGAGCTTTTTTGTTGTATCCGATACACTTACTTCCGCCGACGGAAACGAACACGATTATGAAGCGCTTTTCCATCTGGATACCACCAAGGTGAACGAGCTTTCTGATTACAAAAACGGTGTTATTTCAGATTATGGTAAGGACTACGAAATAGTTATGATCCCCATTGACGAAGAAACTGCGCCCGTTGAGCTGAAAACCGTTTCCGCTGTTACTGAACCGCAGATGCAGGGCTGGTACAACGGCAGAAACGAGTCTGATCTCCATGAAGCTATCACTGTTTCCAGAAAGGTCAGCAAAGTAAAGGACTTCAAATTGACCACTCTTTTCTTCCCTGTAAAAGCAGGGGAACCGCTTCCGCTGGTTACAAAAAATGAAAGCGGAACTCTAAACGTATACTTTGAGGGCAAAGAATATACTCTTGATATTAACGAATTGAATAAATAACAAAGGGTCATTTTGCAAGGCTGAATTATAACTTAATTGAGCGATACGTAGATTTCGTTTATAGGCGTGGAGCCGACAGTCCGAAACACCTCGGACAACTTTTTGCTCTCATCATCACCAAGGGATAAGTGTACCCTCACGTAAAAAACACGGACTGTTTTTGTACGACATCCTTATATGGATCGATTTTGTAGTGGTATCACAAAAATCGACAAGTTTCGACAGAAGCTTGTCGATTTTTACTTTTTCACTCTTCACTCTTCACTTTTCACTCAAACCTCTTGTCGATTTTCGGCAAGTAATAAGTAATAGTGAATAGTGAAAAAATAGACTGTATCCTCTTTCGCAATGATGATATCCAAGACTATGCCTTGACTTATTTATAATTGTGTTATATAATATAGGGGACTTATCCCGTACGGTAAATTGGCCTTTGGTTTTCTCGGTTGATCCTGATATGGAATAAGCTAAATTTCTATAATTTCTGTGGAGATAAAAATGAGAAAAATTATAAAGGGTATATCCACTCTGAATCCTGTAGACGTGGAGAAGGAGTATCTTGATTTTACAGTTGATTACGCTATATCTCACGGATTTGATCACTATCAGCTGATAGGTCCTATACACGATAACGTGCGCGGAAATATCGACGGAATGACATTCTTCAAAAAGTATGAAAGATTCAACTCGGAAAAGGATGCGGAGTACGTAAAGTACTGTATGGAGGTGGTTAATCCTGCCCTGGAGAAACTATCTTCCGCAGGAGTGAAAAGCTATATGTGGCATCACGAGCTGGATCTGGCAGCAGGCTTTAACGCCGCGTTTCCTGAGGCGCTGAACGAGTACGGAGACGTAGAGGTCACTCACCCTCTCGTAAAGGATTATCTGGTAAACAAGATCAAAGATTTCTTTGAGGCTTATCCCAAGATGGACGGTATCATTCTGACTTTGCACGAGACTAAAGTGCCGCTTCTCAAGTTGAAAAATCAGAAGCTTGATAAGATAGGCAGAGTCAAGTACGTAACGGAGATACTCTACCTCACCTGTAAGGAGCTTGGTAAGGAGCTGATCGTGCGTCCCTTTGCATCTGTGGCAGAGGATTACGAAATGATGACACGGGCGTACGAGGAGATCTCCTCTGATCTGATCATAATGGATAAGTGGACTCAGTTTGACTGGAGTCTGTGCCTACCGCACAATCGCTTCTTTGAGAAGATAAAGAAAAATCCCTTGTTTGTTGAGGCGGATATTTTCGGCGAGTTCTTTGGCAAGGGCAGACTGCCCCTGATGCTGAAGCGTCATATTACGGAGAAGTTTGAGTATTGCGAGAGCCACTCTCCCGTTGGCTACGTTGCCAGAATCGACCGTTCGGGCAGAGACCCCTTCGGTGAAGTAAACGAGGTAAACCTTGCTATAATGCACGCAGTCCTGTCAGGTGATGACGTGGACGCAAGGGTAGATGAATTCTTCAGAGAAAAGTACGGTGACGCGGGAAGCGAGGTTCGCACCCTGATGGATCCCACCGAGGACATTCTGCGCAAGATCATATACCTTAAGGGCTACTACTACAGCCAGCTCTCACTCTTCCCTAAGCTTAATCATTGCAAAAACCACTTTTACTTTGAGATGATGCGAGACGAGTGTAATATTGTCTCTGAGGAATGGTTTATACCGCCCTCTTGGGACAGAGGCTCCATCTCCGCAGTAATGGAGGAAAAGGAGAGCGCCGTAAGAGAGAGCGAGAAGCTGCTTGACAAGCTTATTTCAATAAAAGATAAGCTCTCCGCAAATGAGTATGAGGATCTCTACCGCAAGTTCAAGAATCTCTATTTTGCGGCTAAGATCTGGAAGACTATGACCAACGCCTTCTACGCTTACGCAAAGTACTTTGAAAAGGGCGACGACAAATACGAGAAGGACCTCTTTGACTGTCTTGACAATCTGACACAGATGAACAAAGCAGGTATTGAGGAGTTCGGCGACGGCTTCTACTGCGTAAGCGGCGACAGTTTGGCAGGAGTAGGCAGAATTGAGCAGATCACAGAGTTCGTACGTGATACCAGGGAAAGCTTTGAGATAGAAAAGCGCACCAACGCTGAGCTGTGCGGTGAGGGGCTATACGATTACATTATTGCGGGCGGAGGCTCCGAGAGTCACGGACTGAAGAAGGAGGTCAACTTCTCTGATACGCTGACGGTTGACGGCGAGCTTTGCAGAATTCCCGGTAATTCGAGAGCCTGGGCTACTATAAACGCGCACGGCTGGTTCAGCTACGAATTGAAGGTAAGACCTAATTCTCTGAACAAGATCTACGTAAGGCTGGGCACGATGGGCGACGAGCTTAGTATCAAGATCACACTCGGCGACGCTTTCACAGAGATTCGTGAGAAATGGAACGGAAAGAAGGACGTCGTATTAAGCTACAACGCAAGTGACGAGGACAGAGTGCGTATAAGATTCGATAAGCTGTCGTCCAACCCACCTCTGATCTTCAATATCCGGGTTAAATAACAGCAAATAATGCAACACGGGGTGATACTAAAATGAAAAAAGGCGTATTTACCAAGGGGGCATTTGCTCTATCCATGACCGTGTTCGGTACGATAGGACTGCTCGTCAGATTCATAAATCTCCCCTCCGGTGAGATCGCTCTCTACAGGGCTATAATGGCAACGCTATTGGTTGGCGGTTTCATTTTAGTGTCCGGGGGACGAATAGATAGAGGAAGCTTAAGAAACAATCTGATACTACTCTTACTGTCGGGCGGTGCCATGGGTATAAATTGGATATTGCTGTTCGAGGCGTACAAATTCACCTCAGTGTCAACCGCTACGTTAAGCTACTACTTTGCTCCCGTGATCGTAACGGTGGTATCCCCAATTCTCTTCAAGGAGAAAATGACCTATAATGGTTGGATATGCTTTGCCGCGTCTACCGTAGGTCTGGTGCTTATAACTGGTATAGGCGAGGTTAGTATTGGTCATCTGAAAGGAATACTGTTCGGACTTTCGGCGGCGCTGTTCTATGCCACCGTTATGATACTCAACAAATTCATAAAGGGCGTGGACGGAATAATGCGTACCTTTATGCAGTTCGTAGCCGCAACTCTGGTGCTTCTGCCATACGTTATCCTTGACGGCGGTTTCCACCTAGGTGAGCTAAGCGGCGGAGGCGTAGTAAGCCTTCTGACCGTTGGAATTCTTCACACGGGTGTGGCTTACTGTCTATATTTCTCTTCCCTTGGAGAGCTACGGGGGCAGGAGGCTGCCATACTCAGCTATGTCGACCCTTTTGTCGCGGTTATCGTTTCTGTTGCCGTACTAGGTGAACCGCTGACACCTATGCAGATCATTGGCGGTATTCTGATACTCGGCTTTACCCTATGGAACGAATTATCCGGGATAAGTGTAAATAAGCAAAAATAAAGGCTAACTGAGCTTTAGCGAATCCGAGCTTAATCGCACGTTTTCCTATCAAATCCATATAGAATACTTAGTAAAAAAGGCAGATCCAGCCGAATACTCCACCGGGGAGTACGCTGATCTGCCTTTTAATTATTTATAGCGTTGAGTGAGGCTTATCGCCCACCCGTGTAAGGATTTATGCTGTAAAACGTCATTTTTATTATGGCATCACTCTGCCTCGGATACATCAAGAGTGAGAGTAAACGCCACATTGTAGCTCTCTGCGGAATCCGTATGAGACACCTTGATAGATACCGTCTCGCCCGCCTTGACCGCTATGCCGATCGAGCTTGCGCCATCGCTTGAGCCGCTATCCGCATACGAATTTAGGTTGGTGAGAACTATATTGCTCTTCTCATTATCAGTATGCGCTGTAAGCACGCCGTCTGCCACTGCGGTAAACGTATAATAGAGAATGCTCTCTCTCGCTATATCCGCGGAATACTCTGTGTCAAGAGTAGCCTCTAGCGGATTAGACATAGTTCCGGGTTGGGACTCAAGACGAAGAGTTACAGTAATAGGCACGTCAGTCACGTTGGAAATAAGGAATGAGGTGTTGCTGTACGGATCGTCCGTGCCTACAATATCCACCTGCATCATACCGTCGGTGATATCGGTATATTTCTCGCCCTCCGCGGTTACCTCAAAGCCTGCGCCCTGCACCTTTAGAATCCTGTTCATTCCCTTGAAGATAAACGTAAAGGATTCTGACTCGGGTATCGTAAGCTCCATCTCCTCGTCACCGACGAAGAAGGGCTTTTCCGCAGATCCGTCAGGGGTATTGTCTTGCGCTGTTATTACGACGGATACGGTTTTCTCGTTTCCTTCAACGCTCTTCATATCAGAGCTCCAGAATTCAGGAAGATCCGTAAGATGCACCATATAGCTGCCAACGGGCAGAGTGAAGGTTGCCTTACCCTCCGCGTCAGTTGTGGCGCTGTCCATCTCATAGCCGTTATCAAGTATATGGACGGTTACGCTATTAAGAGCGTTTCCTTCCCCATCCTTTGCAATTACAGTAAGCTCAAATTCGGTAAGCTCCTCCTCGAAGTCCTCACCGCAGGCGTCGCATTTGCCATCGCCGCCGAGATCAAAGTGATTACAGCTCTCAGCAGATCCGCCGGACTCTCCTGCGCCACCTTCGCCGGAGCCACCTTCGCCACCTTCGCCGCCCTCTGAGCCTCCGCCACCGCAGGACATAACGGAAAGAGCAAGACAAAGCACGAGAGCTCCCATAAGTATAAGAGCCAGAAGCTTCTTAAGTTTATTCATATTAACTCCTATCTGCCGCATTGAGCGGCATTTGTTATTCACTTCTTTATTTTAACATAAAGCGAAGACTATTGCAAGTGGGAATTACTGTTTTTAAAAAAATGAGGTTCCATTTTAACAGTTTTGCTAACGCTGCTCGCTTCAGACACTGTTTGAATCCAATAATTTACCGCTCAGATTTATCATTTTACTCCAGAAATTAAGAAAACCGAGCACGAGGCTCGGTTTTCCAATTAAATAATCTGAAATCACTTAGACATAGACATGTACATGGGGAATGAAGGAACCTGCAAGCTATAATTTCCTCCCATATCAACGCTGATCAGAATTTCAGAAGCGCTACCGTCAAGATTGGTAACAGTAACACCACCGTCTGCTTCAACGTAATTATAGGTTCCGGAATAGGTTCCGTCATTGTTGTCTGCGATAGTGAGAGTACCGTTGTCAAAGGTGAGAACAAACATCTCGCCCATTACGTAGTAGGTGCCGCTGAGTCCGGACTCAGTCTCGGTATCACCGCCTGCTGCCTCCTCTGAATAAGCAAGAGTGAAATCATAGCCCTGGCACGTTGCGGAAACAGGATTTCCGTTAGCATCAAGAGCAAGCGTGTCAAACAATGACGCCTCACCGTCCTTAGTGAGAGTAACTACGCCGTCAGCAATGGAGTAGGTATATACCGCATTATAAGGATTGCCGTACATAGGAGCGTAGTCAAACGTAACTGTGCCTGCCTCCTCATCAATAATGATGGTAAGGGACTGGTTAGACCAGCTGTCAGTACCAAGCCAAGTGCCGCCGAAGCGAACCTCTGCAGCCTCTGCTGTAACGGTGAAGCTGCCGGTGCATTCCGCATTCTCTACGGAAGTAACGGTTACGGTGTAGGTGCCGGCATTCTTGAAGGCGATAGAGGAAGCTACGGAATCTACCATGCCGAAGCCGTACTCGTCTACCTCGCCGATCTGAACGCTTACACCCTCGTTAACAACGTAATCGTCAGCGGATACGGTGTTACCGTCTGCATCGGTAACAGCTATAGTTACCTCTGTGTTGCAGTAGGGGCTGTTGAACTCTGCGAAGAACATGAAGGGGAGGTTGCATGTCGCGGTTGCGGCACCGTCGAAGTAACCCCAAGTGTTGTAATTGATGCTTTCGTATCCCCAAGGATCGCTGTAGGTTTCCTCAACGAGCTGCTTCAGCTCCATATACTCAACTACGGGACGAACCGCGGTAAGCTCAAGAACGTAATCCTCAGCGGACTCGGTGGAAATGGTAAGCACGTAGGTGCCTGCCTCGGAAACGGAAATGGTAACCATACCGTCAGAGGTGGATACGTGAGCCTTAGCGCCGTAAACCTCGTTGCCGTCAAGGTCGGTAACGGTAGTTGTGAACTTGTTATAGCCAAGGTCTGCGGACTCGGGAAGAACGTCATCGAAGAAGAGGTGAAGATCAACTCCGAGTGCTACGTCAAGCTTTGCGCCCTTCTCTACAAGAACAAGCTCATAATTCTCATCGAACTTGTAAAGCCCGTAATCAGAAACGAGAATGCTGTCGGGAGCGAAGGGAAGCTCATCGTACTCAGAGGTGCTCTGAGAGATGGTGTAAGTATATTCGGTGCTTGCTACGCTGTTTTCGTCAATAGCATAGGTGTATACAACCTCACCGAACTCGTCAACAATCTCGTTGCCTTCACCGTCAACGGCGGGAGTTGCAACGTAGTTGGGGATCTCGTTCCAGTCAGCATCGTAGATGAATGCGTTGTAAAGAACGGATTTGATAGAAACGCTATCGATGAAGTAGGTCTCGCCAAGAGTAAATTCAACGGTAACGATTGAGAGAGGACGGTAGTAGCTCTCTGCGTTCACGGTCTTGAAGGTGAAGGTGTACTTACCGTCAGCAACGCTCTCGGAATAATCGAAGCCTGCCTCGGATTTACCAAGCTCATAAAGCTCCTCAATAGCCTGAATGGGACCGTATGCTACGAAGCTCTCGGAGCCGCCGATAATAGCGGAGTCGATCTCAAATCCGCCTATCATAGCTGTGCTTATGTCGAAGTCAACACGGAAAACATCCCAGCCGTCATCCTTAATAACAAGAATGTTATCCTCGTCGATAAGATGGATCCAATACTCGTTCGAGCCTGCTACGTAGTGAACGTAGTTTTCGTCGTAGTCAAAGATAACAGTCTCATCAACAGATGCCTCTTCGCTGTAAACCAGGTCGAAATACGTCTTTTCGGACTCGCCCCATTTAACAGCAGACTGCCAGAGCTTACCAAGTGCGAGAGCATCCTCGACGGTAGCTAAGTCAACCTTTGTAAGCGCGCCGCAAACGGTACAAATACCGTTGTCGCCAGCTGTGTGAGCAGCCTCGTCAGCTACTGCAACCTCGTGACCGCAAAGAACGTCACGCCAATGCTTATCAGCATCGTGGGAATAATCCTCTGCGTAAACGTGCTCGTGGCCTGCATCGTATCCGCAAACGTCACAGATCTTATTCTCGTCACTGTCAACGTGAGCGGTTTTGGCAACCACAACGTCTGCGCAAGCCGCATCCTCGCAGGTGGTGCCGATCCAGTGGTGAGTTTCATTATATTTGAACTCACTGCCGAAGGTGTGCTGATGTCCGCCTTCGCCGACTACGCAGGACGCGAGAGCGAAAAGAAGAACAGCACATAAAACCAAGATAGAAATTCTTTTCATTTTCTGAAAACCTCCTATATATTTAATTTTGGTTTTAATCTGATCATAAAGGACGTATCACTTTTGCTTATAATATCCGCAGGCGAAGAGCCACTGTGCATCCTCTCCAGCATAGATGCGATACGTCTGATGAGTTTCAACCCATCCCTTGCCGTCAAAGAACAACAGCTGGGACGTGCAGAAATTCTGAAGGAAATACTGAAGCTCCGCGGTTACTGCGTGAACTCCATCTGAGTTTGCAAAGTATGAGTAACCCATAAACCATTTGGGTACTCTGATAACTTCTTTGTAAATATTTGAATATATCTCAACGCTATCCTCGATAGGAAGATTTTTGAACAGAGCCATCGCCTCGTCTGAAAGGTGGCGGCAGTCTGGAGAGCATTTAGCGCAGGACTCTGCGCATACGCCTATACAAGGCTGCTCACCGTCAAGATCGTTCAGGGTCTCCTCTCTGCAGGGACAGCCTGTAACGCAGAAATAAGGACCGAGATCAAGAGACGGCGGATCATCAAGAAGCCCTGTAATGCCCTCGATGAACATTTTGTAATTAAGGTTGCCGTTTATCGTGAGAGCCTTATTACCTGCCAACTCAACGCCCGTAAGAGGCGTGATGCCGTTCTCTCCGAGAAATCTGGTCGGCGTGGAAATATTAGCGTAAAGAATAGGTCCGTAGGTGTCGTTTACGCTGTCATACAGATGATAGTATCTGTCACATTCGCCAAAGTCGAGTACTCCGTCAGCGCCCAGAGTGAAGCCTGCGTTATCTATCGCATCACCCGAAACATACTTTGTATGGAATAGATGCTCTACCTCTGCTCTTCCGTTTACCGTGCGCTCTACTCTCTCGTAGCTGTACGAATAAGTACCGGTTGAGCGAGGCGCTGCCTCGATCTGCCTTATGCCGCTTTGACTGTACGTATAAACGTACTCATTCACGGTAAATCTACCGCTTAAGCTACCGACTGCATCCGGCTCTATACGGATATGACGGTAAACATTATGACAGTCATTCTCGTGCTCAAAATAATTGATATACTCACCGGATAGCATTTCGGCAAGAGTGCCCGTGGGTCTAGAGCCATCAGGACGTATAATGCTCATACCCTCTCCGTCCATAAGCTTGTAGAGAGACGCGTCGAAGATATCCTTGCCACGATTTACCTCAGGCCATACGAATTCGTAATCCGAGCCGTATTCGCGCTGATGCTCCAGATCAAACTCGGGTACTACGACGATGTTCTCCATAAGATTAAGCTCGAACTCGCCGTCAAGGGTTATGGCAAAGCATAGCTTAATAGGATACTTTCCGTTTCTCTCCTCGGTCTTGATACCAAAGGTGAAGGCGGACTGACCTCCTGTAGATATCTGCTGATCGGCTATCTCCACGATAAAGCTGAAATTCTTCGTATACGTTGAATAGTACTCACCGCCGTCATCATATACCGCATAGGGAATCTTATAGTTTGAGTTAGCGCCGTAATAGGTCGCCACTGGATTTACAGTATTAGCAGTAACGTCTATCCAGGAGAATATGGAATAGGTTCCGCTCTCGCTGGGAGCAAACTCAAAGAACACCTCTTTAGCGGAGCTGATATCCACAGTGTATACGCCCGTTTTACGAAGGCTGATACAGCGATAAAGCTCGTTGTAGTTAGGCACCTTAAGATCGGTAGATCTCTGAAGCTCGATAACTACGCTCCTCCGGTCATTCGTTGCCGTATACGCGTTGGGATCATAGGCAAAGCCTGCGGGTGCCTTCGTAAGAGTGACCTTATAGTCACCGTCAAGGCCCGATACAGATGCCGTGCCGTCCTCTCCGATTTTGGATGTGTGGACCGAAAAGCCGTCGTTCCACATAACTCCGATCTCCTCGGTGGGTATGAACGGTCTGCCGCCGTAGGAGAGGGATACTGTAAACGGCTCGCTCGTATCTGCTCCGGAGCCTGTACCGGAGCCTGTACCAGCGCCATCACCGGTACCGCCGCCGGAGCCTCCGGTAGCGGGCTTGTATACTCCGCAGGATGTAAAGAGAAGGAGCATTGCCAGAATAGCTGAAATAATTTTTATATATCGAACGTGCATTACCTCACTCCTCCCTTTTTCTTTCTGCCGAAGAAGCTTCTGATATCAGACCACTTAAGCTTTCTGATAATTATATCTACAATATACATTAACGCCGCGAGTATCAGAAGCGGAACGGTAAATCTGTACTCGTAGCTTGATACCTCGCTCTCGTCGTTTACTATCTCGGGAACCGCGCTTTCCGTAACCGTGCCGCGATTTCTGATCGCCGCGTGAAGAGAGGCAGGATCCGACAGAGCAAAGCTGTCATACTCCGGATAATACGAGAGAGTGAAGGTTGACGATGCCAGATATTCCCTGTCGCTGAAGGCGTAGGTTATATCAACCGTATATTTACCGATGGCTGACGCCGGGAAGCTGTAGCTGTATTTTGACGAATCGAACAGAAGCTCTTCCTCAAGCGAAGCACCGTCGGGAGAGGTCACCTTTACCGTAACGGTAGCGTACGGGTTAATTATGGCGGGCGTTATCTCTATATTCGAATACGTGCCGTCGCATACAACGTCCAGGGTGTAGGGGTAATCTATACGCTCGTCGGGTGTAAGATCGGTGATTATATTACATAAGAAGGTATCTGCGGACGTACCTGCCCAGCCCTCCGTCCACTCGTTGTTGAGAGGTACTGCGAGCGAGCTTACTCTTCCGTTACCGTAATCCCAATACGCGTACAGCGGAACCTTATCGAGCGATTCGCTGTTTTTACGGTAATCCAGAGTTAAGGGAACGGTTGCGTTACCCTTCTCCTTCATATAAACGTAGCCGAAAACGTCAGGTATTGCCGCGATTCCGCTCATAACTCCGTCTTCAAGATTCTCAACGTGTACGGGGGAACGCTCGTAGATAACGGAATCGGTTATCTGATCCGCGATATCCTCAAACACGACCTCGTGAAGCTGATCGCTGCCAGATACGTTATAGCATTTTCCGCCGCCCCTCTCCGCGATCTTGCCGAGCAGTATCTTACCCTGCTCCTCGTTGTTGTTAGGGCTTATGACAGAGGTTACTATACCGTGCTGTTCGTAAAGGTCTGTAGCAACCTCGACGGGATTGTCCGCATCCATAGAGTATGAGAGACCGTCGCTTATAAGCATTATCTGAACCTTGCTGTAGATCTTCGTCATCTCGGCGGCATACTTGCCCGCCTCCTTTAAGCTCGTACCGATGACAGTTCCCTGCTTTGGCTTCAGATCGTCGATTTTATTGTAAAGAGCCTCCGGATCCGTGACACGCGTCACGCTCTGGAAGGTGTGAGCCGTAGCGTTAAACTCGACGAGGGACACGTAATCTCTCTCGGTAAGAAGAGATATCAGCTGCTTCGAGGCATCCTTAGCAAGAATAAGCTTCTCGGCAAGCTGCATACTTCTGGAGGTATCGATAACTATGATATACAGCTGAGGGTCGCGGGCGTTGTTTCCGAATTTTACGGGAAGCATATCCTCAAGACTCTGAAGAATCTCCTCCGTCTTGTTCTGAATAACAAGATCTCCCATAGTAACTAAGCTCTTGCCGTAGACGGATACAGCCTTATCAATTGCCTCAATAAAGGCTGAATAGTTATCTATATCTCTGATATCCAGGTTGGAGAGAATGATCTCGTCGTACTTGACAAGCTCCTCTATTGAGCAGGGGACGTCGCTGCGTCTGATATACGCGTCAATATTTGCGTGCCCCGCATAAAGAGCCTCTGCTCTGCTCTTATCCCTTATGCTGCCCGAAACGAGAAGAACGTTAAGATCGCCGGTGACACACTGAGTGAAGCTGAACGAGTTGTTGTAAGGAGAGGTATCCTCCTCCGCCTCTACGGTCAGAGCGTAGTCAAATTCGCCGACCTCATCCGTTGGTAAGGTAACGTTGATAACGTTGTATCCGTTCTCCAGCCTTATTGCCTGGCTGTCTATCAGCACGTCACCGGACCTTACGTTGAGTATCGCCTCGCCGCTGTAGCTTGAGGTAACAAGCACGTCGGCAACCGACTCGTGATTTACGTACGTTGAGGGTGTGAAATACACGTCCGATATCTGCACCTCACGCTCACCCTCGGGAATGTTATTGTTAAGATAGATAGAATCGATCTTGATGTTTTTCGCGTAAAGAGCGTCAACCGCGGCTACGAGCTTGCCGTCCGCATCCGAGGCAGTATCGTTTCCGTCGGTAATGAGAACTATACGCTTGATGGAGTCATCCGAAAAACGCTCCGATGCATATTGAAGCGCCGCTGAGATATCTGTGGCGCTGTCGTCCGCTCCGCTGTCTCTGACCGTTGAGAAGCGGTCACCAAGCTCAACCTTAACGACCTGATTTCTGCCAAAGCAGATAACGCCAAGGTCGCTGTTTCGGGGAAGCTTGTCCGACAGCTCGTCGATATAGCCGTCTATAACGCCAAGATTTCGGTTTGACGAATACGAGACGTCTGCCAGCACCCACACCTCAGTTCTGGTGATAACGGTGGTAAGAGTCGTGCCCGCGACTCCGAGAGTCACGCAGATCAGTATTGCCAGATGAAGTATCAGCGATGCGGTGGTGCTGCGGGTCTTGTTGTCCTTGTTTACCGAGCGGATAAACGGAAGGACTATAAGGAGCAGCATAGGTACGGCAATAAGGAGCAGGAATGGATTATCGAAGCTGATATTTTTCATAACAGTACACCATCCAATCTGCTGAGAATAGTACCGCAAGAGCGATTATCGCCGCGGTGAGAAGATCTCTTATTCCGTCAATACCCAAATCGGCAGCATCGCCGATAACGTCAGCGCTCTCCGAGATAGGCGAGGGTACGCTCTCCTCGGGCTGCATAGCGGAAAAAACATTGAAAATACGCGGTGAGCCTGCCACCGTCATAGTGATGCGGTAAGTGCCTACCTCGTCAAGAGGGAGGGTGGCAAACGCTCCGGTGGTATCAAGGTATGACACGTTGCCGAGAGGGCTGTCTACCCTGATGCTGTCGCAGTTAGCTATAACGTTTATCTCCGCGCGGTCGCCCGATACAAAATCGGTACGGTCAACGATCTCGGGGAATGAATAATCCACCAGATTGCGAATAAGCACGGGATAATCGTAGAGAACTGCGATGTTAGATTTATGTAAGTCAAATCCGAAGACGACCTGACGGTTACCGTTTGCGTTAACACCCGCAAATATTATAGGATTGCTGTTGTATGAATAAAGGGTAGTGAAATTGCGGTAGGGCGCGCATTTTATATACTCCGTTACGTGAATCTGATCGCCGAGAGTGTCCTTCAGAAGCGCTCGAGCTACGGAGGAGGTCGACGATGAACGCTCAAGCACAGCAGAGGTCTCAAAGCTTATCTCACGCTGTACGCTGAAGCCGGAGCCGCTGACGCTTCCATCCACGTTAACGAGCCACACCGTGCCGTCAGTGGGCAGCGAGTCCGGAACGAAGGAATCGAACACGTAAAGGCCGTAGCCTGCGGTTCCCGTGTACTCCGATGCCGGTACGGTATCAATGTCTGCCGAAACCGCAGAGGAAATAGAAGATTTAAGGAAGAAGGGATTGTCGCTGACTATGAGAGTTTTAAACATCTCGTTCTTCTGCACGTTGAATATGACGTATTCGTTATCCTCCGCAAGAGAATCGCTCTCCTCTATGGCGCATCTGACAGAGCTGAAGCCTGCAGTCTTAGCGGTGACGGTAAAGGGTGTATGCTCACCCTCCGCCGTGGTTACGGCCACGGAAGACACGGGAGACGTGTATCCGCTGAGATACAGTCCGATATTTAACACGGCATCGCCCTTATGGGAAATTACGTTGCCCGTAACGGTCAGATCGTTGCCGCTGTAGGTGTATGACATATCCGATATAGAATAATTCTTAACCTCAGACGATACGTTAACTATCTTGACGTTTTGGTGAGATAAATAATCGGTATCGGTGAATATAAGAAGCTCCGCACCGGGATTTGCCGAAAACAGTCTCTGCGCCATAGCCATCGCCTCGCTGATATCCGGTGAGGAATATGAGGGCTGAAGCTCAGAGAGAAGAAGCTTGCAAAGCTCCGGATC
Organism: Clostridia bacterium; assembly: GCA_017467105.1. Lineage (GTDB taxonomy): Bacteria > Bacillota > Clostridia > Oscillospirales > CAG-272 > UBA1740. The sequence goes on along the minus strand of JAFTSU010000003.1, from coordinate 4,798 downwards.
ATCGCTTTTTTCATACACGGTAAGGGTGGTATCGCCAACGTAGATAAGAGTATACAAGCTTCCGTTTCCGGAAGAATCTATAACCTCGTTGATCCTGTTTTTTGCGATCTCAAAGCGAGTGCCGTCACTCTCTGCCATATTCATGCTGCCGCTTCCGTCAAGGATAAAGCAGTATTCGTCAGCACCCGCGGGCACAGTGAGAATAGGGTGAGCTATGGCGAGAGAAATAACCGTAACCGCAAGTATCTGAAGAATGAGGCTTATTATTCCTGCGAGACGGCTGATCGGATTTTTCCTCTTAAGGAATTTCTCGCTGAGCCGCCAGAGATACGTTGAGGCGATAGTCTGCTCCGTATATTTGGTTTTGATAATATAGACGAGTATGAGTATCGGAATGCCGATAAGTCCGAGCAGGCCTAAGGGATAAAGAAAGCTCACTTAACCACCCCCGTACCTATCATTTTATCGAAGAATACATCGCTGATTGAGTCCTCCGCGGATACTAGCACGTACTCTCCGCCACGCGCCTGACACATATCGCGGAGCTTGCCCGTCAGATACGCCAGCGCCTTCTTATAAGCCTCTGCTATCTCACGGTCAACGTGCCTGCGGTATTCTCTGCCCTCGCTCTCCGAGTCAAAGAGATGGACCTTTCCTCTGGTAAGAGGATTAAGCTCCTCGCGGGAGAGCACCTGAATGCAGAATATATCTCTGCGCTTCGCGGCAAGGTGATTTAATGCATTCTCGTAGTCGTTATCGGTAAGAAAGTCGGAGATAATGACCGACATTCCGTCACCGTATCCTACGGTAGATGGCAAAATCGCATCGCTGATACGGCTGTCACCGTCAAATACAACGTCGTTGAGCGCGCCGATGGAGGCAAGATAACTTTCCTTGCCTACTATATTGCTGACCACGGGTATAGCCGCGCCCTCCTTTATAACGTAAACGGACACCTTGTCCATTTCCGCTACGGACAGATAGGCTATGAGAGCCGCTATACGAATAGACTGCTCAGCCTTGGCGGCATCGCCGTGCTCCATAGAGCGACTTGCGTCAATGTATATACGTGTGTGCATCTGCCGCTCATCAAGGTATAGCTTCAGATACAGCTTCTCGAAGCGGGCGTAGGCGTTCCAATCTATCTTGCTCGTATCATCACCGTCGGCATAATCCCTGTAATCAGCAAATTCACAGGACGAGCCGAAATTACGGCTTCGGTGATTTCCGCCAAACATACCCGCCACGTTGTTTCTGATAAGGGTCTCAAGCATTTCTATCTGCGAGAGAAGCTCCTCATTTATGACAAAGTAGCTCATTATTTTCTGGTAGTTTCCTTCACAAGCATTGCCACAACGTCATCAGGCGAAAGATGCTCGTTGATGGCGGTGTAGTTGATCTTTATTCTATGACGGAGTACGGGAGCGGCGAGCGCGTCAATATCCGCGTAGGATACATTGAAGCCGCCGTTCATAAGAGCGCGAACCTTCGCGGCTGTAACAAGCGCCTGAGCAGCTCTCGGAGATGCTCCGTACTTTATGTATTTACGAGCGGTTTGCGACGAGCCCTCTACCTCCGGGTGTGTGCCGGAAACAAGACGGATCGCATAGTCAAGAACGTCGTCTATGATCGGAACTGAGGACGCGAGAGCGCGCATCTCAAGAATTCCGTCTCCGTCAATAGCCGCCTCTGCGGTCTCGTCCATAGTCTTCTGTGTCATCTTAACTATGTCTATAAGCTCGCTGTTTTTCGGGAAGGTCATTATGAGCTTGAACATAAAGCGGTCCATCTGCGCCTCGGGCAAGGGATAGGTTCCGTCCTGCTCTACAGGGTTCTCCGTTGCGAGAACGAAGAAGGGCTCGTCAAGCTTATAGGTATTATTTGCGACCGTAACCTTATGCTCCTGCATTACCTCGAGCATAGCGGACTGGGTCTTGGGAGTTGCGCGGTTTATCTCGTCTGCAAGAACGAGGTTTGCGAAGATCGGTCCGCGTCTGAACTCGCTGACCATTTCGCCGTCCTTATCCTTGCGGATAACTACTGTTCCCGTAACGTCAGAGGGCATAAGGTCGGGGGTAAACTGTATTCTGGAGAATGGCAACGAGAGTGTGCGGCTGAGTGAGCGCACGAGACGGGTTTTTCCTACTCCGGGAACACCCTCAAGCAGAACGTTACCGCCTGCTATGATAGCGATTATTACGTTATCAACTACCTCCTCCTGACCTACTATATCACGGAAGACCTGCTCCTTGACGTTCTTGATCTTAGAGCAGAAGCTCTGTACTCTTTCCATATCGTTGTTCATATCTTAATAATCCTTTCTAATCTTGAATGCACTCCCAAGGAGCATACTATTCCGTTTCGTTATCCGTACCGTATAGATTGTCAAAATATCTTGTAATTATTTCCTCAAGCTCCGGATCGGCAGCGCCGTCCGTTATCTTTTCCATCGCAATACCGTGATAATGATAAATAACGTCACCGTACTTTTCGTACGTATTCGTTCTGGGATCGTAGATCATATCGTTTGATCCAAAGGTCATCTCTCCCGTGCCGATACCTCCGCCCTCAGAGTTGCCGTCATCATCGGGGAGAAGCCCGTTGTCGTTGCCTTCACCCTCCTCTTCCTGAGAGTCGTTATCGCCGCCGGCGGTTATATCTGACGCCTTAAGACCGAATATCTCCATAAGTCTGCGGGTAATTCTTCCCTCCATAGACTCATTTGCGCTCTGAGTCAGAAGTGCTGAGCCAATCGATCCGTTGGCTGCTGATATCGCATTATTGATCTCGCCCTCAGAAAGAGTGGAGCTATCATTATCTATCGCCGAGAGCGCTGATGATAATTCACTAATCGCTTCGCATAAGGGATCTCCGTCCGGCATAGACTCAAAAGTAGGGTTGCTCATAGCCTCCGCAAGCGCCGAGGTGAACGAAGCAAGCTTTTCTTTACCTTCCGGTGAGATGAACCCGTCCCTGATAGACGACAGCTCCTCGGTAACGAGAAGAGCTCCAAGCTTGCCTATCGCCGTGCCAAGAGCGGAAACCTGAGCGTTATCAGACTCCCGAAGAACGTGGGAAATGTGACGAGCGGTATTTGCGATATCCACCGCGGAATAAATAACCAAAAGAGTATCGTTGACCGCCATCTTCATTCCGCTGACTCTGCCTACCTCGTCAAGCACGGTAACCAGAAGCGCAAGCTCGGTGACAGCCACCGTCTTCGGAACGTCTGCCATATCCGATGCCTCGACCTCCTCGATAAGATCGATAAGCGCTTGCCTCTGCCACGGAGTCAGATTAAAGGTGGGGTCACTTTCTTCTCCTCCGCCAAAACTGTCTGCGGCAGGCACTGCTATTGCGGTTATCAGCATTGACAGCGCAAGCACAGGGGCGATGGCGTGAAGCCAAAGTCTGCGGAAACGGAGCTTACGGGGAGATGACTTGCCAAGAAGAGTCTCCGTATCAATGCGCTGAAGCTGGTGCATAGCACTGTCTTCATCTCTAAATTCTATCATAGTTTGCGCCCGCTCTCCAAAAGTCAGGTCAACGTCAATTTTCTTCGCTACCCTTCTGTCAGTCGGGATATGCGTCACGAAGGCAACAGCGCCAACCAACACACCGACAAAAGCGCATAATATGTAATAGAGGGGTATGACAGCTATAAGCTCCAGCTTAGAAAGAAGCCATAGAAGCGACGCGGACAATCCCCCAACAGACAGGCCAAGGAGACAGGACAGCATTACCGTTACAGCTCCTATCCCTGCCTTGAATTTTCTGAAATTGGTTCCCATTTATGAGCCTTTCATATATAAAAAATCAATAAAATAAAAACGCGTGCCATAATATTATAATACTTTATGTAGGAATTGTCAAGTAATAAGCGTACATTTATCATACATTTGTTATCCAAAATTTGTAAATTTTCTTTTTTTCCTCTGCTTTCGACAAGAAAAAGCCATTTTTCTCATAGCGACGGTAATTTTATTTCGCCGAATATAATTATTACATCTTCCCCATCATCTTTGACCCAATTTAAGAGCAACCGATTACCGCAATTGAGCGGCAATAGATAACATCATTTTTAACGTAATAAACAAAAAGTGCTTTCTGTTTAGTGCAGGATAAGCAAACGGTTTTGACGTGGATTACAAGAGTTTTGTCAATTATTATTTGCTTTTTTGGTATTTTCTAATTAAATATCGTTTTCTAATGATGCAAAATATTCGAGGTCACTGCTCTCGTTTTGATTTCATCTATGCGTTTTTATACTCAATATTTACCGATAAGCAATAAAACGAAAACGATATTTTGAATTTATTCTTGACATTTACGCAAAAATGTGATAGACTATATCAGCAAAGTTTTTTCATATAAACGCCTGCATAGTTAAATGGATATAATAAACCCCTCCTAAGGGTTAGTTATGGGTTCGATTCCCGTTGCGGGTGCCACAAAAAAGGTCTGCTTTTTGAGCAGACCTTTTTTGTGGTATTTGCGCGGAGAACACACTCCGCGAGCGTAGCGATGCGGAATTGGGTTCGAGCAATTGCTCCATCCTTCCCCGTGGGAAGCTTGTCAGATGGAGCAAATTCCCGTTGCGTACTTCTGCTTTTTGAGCAGACCTTTTTTGTGGCATTTGCGCGGAGAACACACTCCGCAAGCGTAGCGATGCGGAATTGGGTTCGAGCAATTGCTCCATCCTTCCCCGTGGGAAGCTTGTCAGATGGAGCAAATTCCCGTTGCGTACTTCTGCTTTTTGAGCAGACCTTTTTTGTGGCATTTGCGCGGAGAACACACT
>JAFTSU010000009.1 GCA_017467105.1 Clostridia bacterium | reverse complement strand
CAAGGGGAGATTTGGCTCGTCCCAAAAGATAGTTTTTCCGCCAAGCTCTCGCACCTTGTCTATCCAATCCTTAACGAATTGGCGGTATTCGGGAGAATTAAAGCAGGGCTTGAATGCGTGATACGTGCCGTCCGCAAACTGAACCTTTGCCTCGGGGTGGTACATAAGGAAGTGCGCCTTGTCGCCGGGCTCTCCCCAAAGTCCGAAATTATCGACCCAAACTTCAAGCCCCTCGGCTTCGCTCGCCTTGAAGATATCTGCCATTGCCTTCGAGTGCCTCTCCATATCCATATGAGAAAACATATGGACAACGATATCCATATCCGCTCTTGCCATCTCGTGCATATCGGAAATAACGTGAGAGGTCATTCTGTTTCCGTGATATGCGGCGCCCGTTTTTAATCTTTTCATTCCGTTCTCCTTACCTCGTCTTTGGCGAAATAAATTTTTCCCTATAGTTAATTATCCCACATTTTGTTTAGTATGTCAAGTGTTTTCTCCACAAGCAAATCTCCGCCCTCGTGACCCGTCCATCCGCTGGAAACGTACGCGCTGTAATGACTTCCGCGCTCTGCCTTTTCCGTGGGGAGATAGCCAAGCGAGCCGTCGCAGAGCTGAATGAGGAAGGTCTGCGCCGCGGGGCTTCTGCCGCGAATTCTGTTGCCGTAGTCAAGAAAGAGCTCAAAGGGATTTGATGCAAACGCCATATCATCGATCCTCGCAACGTGCACCTTGCCGGCAAAGGTTGGCGCCTCGTCTTGCAAAAGATAACGCTTGATAGAACCCGCATAAATGTGAATATCGCTCGCTTGACCCGGGGTTATTTCGCTTGTGCCAAACTCGTCGAGCTTCGCCCGCAGCTTCAAAAGATTGCTCTCGTATTCCTCGACGCTCACGCGGCGAAGAGGGAAGTCAACGGTAAGCGTTTGGTTCTTGATCACCGCCTCTCCCTTCATAACCTCGACCGCCTCGGGAAGCCTTTCAACTATCTCGCGACCAAGTCTTTTACCTATCTCATAGGTACCCTCGTAGTTATTCTCCATACTGAAGGTGTCGCTTCTACGGTACATACGGTTGTCGGCGTTCTTCATACGGAAGCGGCGGATAAGGTCAACGGGGCACTGGTCGCCTGCCGCAGAGAGAAGTCCGCAAAGCACGAAGTCCTCGCCAAGCTCCCTATGTATCCAATCGCGCACCTTGCCCCAGTAGTCGGCAGAAATAACCTTCATATCCTCAACAACCTGCGCGGGGCAGGCAACGTTTGCAAGAGCACCGATAGGCTTCTTGTTTTTGTCAAAGGCATAAAGAAGCTCAACGCCCGTGTCCTGACCTGCCTCAAGCTCAAAGAAATTATCAACCTGAGTCGTGCCGAAAAGCTTGGCTGAGCCGTCGGCATAAACCGCTCTTCTGCAATGTCCCACAACAGCTCTTCCAAAGGCGGCGCCAAAATAGCCCTCGTCTCGGCTCTCCCACGCATCGCATATACCCTCCGAAACAACGGTGGAAATATATTCGCGGCACTTGTCTCCGCCCCACATCTCGGGTGGAGCAACCTCGTTAGGTATCACTCGGATTCCGTATGGAAGATACTTCGGATCAAGACCGCCAACGTGTCTTGTGGGAGCGGTGTTAGGTCCGGTGTGAATATGAGTTGAAGCAATTATAAGATCATCCACCCTGATGTCGGAGCATCTCTTTGCAACCTTGCGGCGGACGTCACAGCATAATTCATCGCCGGCGTTACCAAGATCCATGGAGCAAATTATTATCTGGTCCTCTCCGTTTTCAATAGCAAAAATATTTGCAAGAAGCGGCGACTCCACACCCTCGGAAACGCGTATCCTGAACTGTCCCGCCAAGGATACGGGAGCGGGTGGAGTTATGTTAACAGACCTCATTCCTATTTTAAGTGACATTTATATTCTCCTTTTATAAAATTTTATAAATCTCCGATCACATCATCACTATTTGATAATAAATACTCGGGAATTTGTCACCGATCTTGAATTTCATTTTGCCGTTTTCATAAACCGTTGGAATAGCTCCCGTGTAATATCCCTCAGCCGTGATACCGTAAACAACCATCGCGGCATTGGCGTTTCTAATCTCGATCTCCGCTTCGATCACCTCGGCAAGAATAGGCGTTCTGCCTATCTCTGTGAGAAGTCCGTTTTCTCTTACCTCGTCTGTGTTGGACGCTCTGCCAACGGCGGTGATAAGAATGTTATCCGATTTCGAAATCGGATCATCGGTGAGCGATGAGGTTGCGATAACGGCAAAATCGGTCTTGCACTTGATAGTGATATCCTCGGTCTTGAGGGTCTTGTTTGATCCAATATAGCCGTAAGCAACTTGGGTTCTCGGCGAGTTGATAATGCCGTATTGCTCCTCGGTGTTCTTATAAAGCTCGCCCGTATCGGAAACCACGACCTTGCCGTCCCCCGGCACAAGCTTATCCTTGATGCTCGCGCGCTCCTTTGCGTTCCTTGAGGGAACGTCGTCAAACTCAACGCCCGCCTTTCTGTATTCGGCAACGTTAGACATAGCTTCAAGGTATTCCTTGGTATTGTAGTCCTCCATTTTTGCCGTCATATTTTCGAGCTTTATTGCAAGAAGATTTTCGGACTCACGAACGTCGCCGCGGCGAACCATAAGTGCGGCGTGAGGAAAAAGACCGAATTTTGCAGGATCGTTCCAAGTGGTAAACTGCCCCTGGCGGTGATATCCCATACCCATAACTCTGGAGGATACCTCCATTCCAAGCGGCTGGAATTCATTGTGGCGGTTTCCGTAAGCATAGGTGTGGATGGTCGCACCGCTCCAGCCCTGAAGACAGCTGACCGCCGCAAGAAGAATAGGCGACTCCGCTCTACAGGTCATAGGCCAGGGCTCATCCCATTCGGAAATGAAATAGGGCTTATCCGCAAGTCGACCGTAGATCTGCGGCGCAAAAACGGAGGTATGAGCGGTCAGCGAATCGTCGCTGAAGTTTCGCACCTTGTCGTTCATTCTGGCATGTTCTATCCAATAAAGGTAGGCGTGGCCGTCGTTGAAGTCGGTATATCTCTGGGCTCTGACCGTCGCGGCGCACTCGGTCCAGTTGGTGCCGCAAATGGGAATTTTTACTCCGATTTTTCTCCAGCATTCACTCATCATTCTGTAATGGTTTTCCATCACCTCGGATTTAAATTCGATCATCGAGGGCGTGTTTATATCGGGATCAAAGTCCTTAGCATCCGCCTCGTATCCGTGCTCGGTCGCCCACTTCCTATACATATCGCAAAACTCGGTATAGAACGGCTCGATCTTATCGCCCGACATAGACCTTGCAAAAAGATCGTCCTCGTTGGTGATCTCGGTGAGCGCAACGGCGGGATCGTCCTTGTATGCAAGAGACGTGTACGGATTAACGTGAGTCCAAAGGAACTCTGCAAACTCCTTTTGAAGCTGTATTATCTCGGGATCGATATAGCTGTATATCTTCGCGCCCGAAACAAGCTTTTCTGCACCAACCGACGTTTCCGCGGTTCTGAATTTGCGGTAGGTGAGTATGTCCATATATATGTAAACACCGTTTTCCTTGAGACACTTGATAAGATAATCCATTCTGTCAAGGCTCTCGGGGTCAGCGGTACTGGTCCTTAGAAGACGGGGACCTTTTGCGTATTGGAAAATGTTGGGCGTAGACCAGTCGGCGTCCATCTGGTGCAAACGTACGATATTAACGCCTGCGGAGGCGACTCTTCTTGCTACCTGCTCGGCGTATTCGTGGGAGGGGAAGCAGAGAGCGGAGTTGAAGTTTGCGCCCCAGAATTTCGCAACCGTGCCGTCCTCAAAGACAAATTTGTCGCCCTTCACGGTAAGGAAGCCGTGCCTGCCCGCAGGCGCCTCATTACCGAAAGCGCATCTGATATCGAATGGAAATGCGTCAGCATAGGCGGGGAATGAAATCCATTTTGACATAATCTACTCCTTTTGTTGTTTGAACTTAATGCTATTAAATTTGTTTTCTCAACCTGAGGTAAATAGCGACGAAGACTCACGGTCCTCACTATAGGATCGATAAACCTAAAAATGTCGCAAAATTTAAGCTATGCTATTTACTTTTAACATGAAACGTGCTATAATCCTCTATGGAAATCGTCTATATTCATTTTAGCATAAACCGAGCTGGAATTACAACAGCGATTTGTTATGGCTTTTACTCATTTTGTTGTTCGCTAGATGATAAGGTTGGGAAAATGGAAAAATATACTTGGCAATTTATAAGCAAGGCCTCCGAGCCTATGATGCACCGAATAGTATGGGATACTCCAGAGGACGTTCCCCCGGGGTCGGTTTGCGGACCCGAGAGGCGCAACCTCTATCTTATAGAGTGCAACGTGTACGGCTACGGCTCCTTTATATTGAACGGCAAAAGGTTTGAGATAGGCCCGAGAAAATGCTATATAATACACCCGGGAGATGAGCTTACCCTCATAGCCGACGAGCGTGAGCCCAGAATAGCCCTGTGGTGCTTTTTCGGCGGAGCGAGAGTGGGAGAAATTCTGCGTAGCGCGGGCATAGACTCAAGCAACCCTTTTGCCCCCGACGAGCTCTTTGACGAGCTCTACGGAATACTTAAAAGACTCCACACGGTGAGAACGGAAAATGATATGGGTGCGGAGCTTATCAAGACTGCCTATCTTTATGAATTTCTCGGAACTCTCACAAGAGGTCGAGTGGACATAGAGCGCAACATTATCGCCGAGAGGGCGATAAGCATTATGGAGACCGAATACGCAAGAGATATGTCGGTATCGGATATAGCCTCGGAGCTTGGCTTCGACCGCTCCTATTTTTCCACGCTCTTCAAGGAGTGCACGGGCACCTCCCCCCATACTTATCTCACGGGATTGCGTGTTCGCAAAGCCTGCGTGCTGCTGTCCGAGAAAGATATGTCGGTACTGGAGGTTGCGGAGAGCGTGGGAATAAATCCCCACAATTTTTCGAGATTTTTCAAGCGCGAAACTGGAATATCACCTACTAAATATAAAAAGCAAATTGTGGACAAAAAAGAAGCGGCAAGAGCGGACGCCGCTGCGAAGGGATAAAATATAAGAAAGTACGAAAACCCCTAGCTACTTCACGAGGGAACAATGCCTCCCCGAGCCCATTAAATTCCCTATCACTCTCTTGAGAGCGCTCTGTCAGGCAACAGAGATGAGTCGGAATACTTCACCTCTCTTAACGGCGAGTGGGATTTTAAAAAATCGCTATCGAGCATCTTGAGAATAGTAATTACTCGATATCAACAATCTCAAGGATGGCGGGCTTTAACTCAGAGAATCATTTTAGATGGGTATTTTCCAACCTTACCGGAACGACGCCACTGAAATATAAAAAAGGGCGGTAAACCAATAATTAGAAATAACGGAGCGCTTTGCAAAATAATGCAAAGCGCTCCGTTATTTTAAGAGACAAGAATATTTAAATTCAGTTTTTTGCAACTCCTTACTTTCTGTGCCCACAGTTGATGCTACAAGACGGAAGGCTCATGCAAAGTCACACTTAAAAAGTCTAAAAATGTGATAAGTAATGGCTGCATGTAACCATATGCAAGTATCAAAAACACGAAATTCAATATTCTGCCTTGTATTTTGTACTTATATTACTTTTTGCGTGAGATCGAACCTGTCGCTATCGCGTGGAATCATAGTTGACATTTCGGTTCCGCGTGAAAGCTCCCAATAATATGTGTTCAGATAATGGGAGAGGTAGTTGAAGCGACGAATGGCATCATAATCGGAAAGGCTTGCCATTATTTTCGCTATATCCAAAACCGCACTAGGTATTTTTGTATAGTCTTTGCGGAACAGGTATGCGTACTCATAATAGGCTTCCGCATTTGACTTACCGCCAAGACGGTCAGCCATAATATCAATTATAAAGTCGGCATTTGTTCGCTTTGGATCGTCCGCGAAATACTCTAAAGCAAGATAATTAAACTCAATATTAGAATGATACGGAGAAGTCTCACCGAACATTGATACTGAGTCGATACCTGATGACTGAGAAAGAAGGCACTGACGGCGGATATTATCAACAGCGAAGGTGTTTCTTCCACCCCACCACTGAGTACCCGAGTGAGCTCTGATAATATGTCTGAAGCGCTTCATATTTTCTATCATTTCGTCGCCAACACGCCACTCACCGTCCTTCAGCATCTGATCGCACTTCCACTGCCAGAACGTTGTTTCAGGCATTGCGAGAAGCTTCTTCAAGTCGGGAGACGGAGTTTTATCGGCAAAGATGGAGCATTCCTTATCAAGAAAATGATGATAGGTTTCGCATATTATCAGGGCATCCGGATTCACTCTTCTGATCGTCTCGGAGGCGTCAGGATATATTGCCGCCATATCAGCAAGGGATATAGGTTCCTCAAGACTTGCGACGCCCCTTCTTTTAAGGCAGGCAGGGCAAGAGCAGACGCCGTTATCTGTAGACTCCATCTGTATACCGCCAAGCTCGGGGATTACCCTGAAAAGCCAATCAAGTGACTCCAATATAAACTCGTGAAGAAAAGGATTCGAGGCGCAACCCTGAAGCTCGTCCTTTACACCGTATCTTCCCTTATATTTCACGGCAACATTTGAGCCGTCCGGTGCTTTTGCTATAGCGTCGGGATTTTTCTCAAAGAAGCGGTTAAGCGAATACTTATGGTCGCCCTCATAGTATATACCGCCATAAGCAAAGAGCCCCGCGATAAGATAAACGAGAATTCCCTTCTCTCTTGCGTAGGAGCAAACACGGCGCGCCGCATCTACTCCGCCGTGTCGGTCACGAAGCATACCCACAATACCGATACCGGTCATTTTATGATCTGCGCACCAATCAATTGCCCTCTTATAATCCTGTTCAAAAAGAGGTGCTTCCTTTGCATAAGGATTGCATACACCTGTTATCTGTTCGCCGGGAACGTTTAAAATCCAATTAGTGCTGTGGTCCCAGGTCCAGAAAAATCTGTATGGAATTTTATTCGAAGTATTCATAATTACCTCTTACTTGTAATAGTCGAGGAGCATATTTAAGAGTCTGCCATTTGCGGATGCGTTCGGACTCCATGGCGCAAAATACGGGTCACGCTCGTTATACCGCTCCAGCATATAGTATTCCTTTGTCATAGCGTAGCGAAGTGCACAATCTATTATCTCCTTGGCTCTCTGTTCCATGCCGTGACGCATAAAATATAAAAACCAAGGATATTCGTGAGCAGTAACGTACCAGATAAGGCATTTTCCGTTTTCGTCCATAAATGCGGGAACATGTCCTGCTACTGTTTTATCAGGCATTTTATCGTACAGACCGCCCTTGATAAAGCCGCGACGGGTATAATATTTTATAACTCTCTCTGCATCCTCCGTGGGTATATCAATTGCTTCTCCTATATAGCTGCCGAAGTGACCGAATCCAAAGGCTTTCTCAACCGCGGAGTCATCTCCCTTGGGAGTAAACGGTACGCGTAGCTCATCCGTATCGTTGCGAGAAGAAATATCATTCCATACGGAACGTAAAACAGAGAGATAATCATCATATTCCGCGCGCATCTCGGGGGCTCTAGGGTCGGAGAAATGCTCAAATAATGAGGCTATTGCCGAAAGTCCGCGAAGATTGAACGGATCGGTATTCCCGTAGCCTTGGAATACCAGCTCGTCGTCACACGATCTCTTAGGTGGAAAAAGACCGGCTATAATATTCTCTTCCGCAACTGTTGATGCGCGGGTGTCTTTTATCCATTCAAACGCACGATAGGCTCTGTCCTTATACTTATCGAAGTAGGCTTTATCTCTTGTAACTGAGTATTTTGCGAAGCTGTAAAGCGCATTTGCGGTACACATCGCCCAGTGTACACCAAACGGAACTATTTCACCCTCCTCACTCTGACACTCAGCAAAGTACATATCAATAATGGGCTCGATGTAGTCGTCAAAATCGCCAAGACGGGAAAGTGCCTCAAGAACAGGCATGGTCTCGTACGGCCATATCATTCGGTGCAGACCGCCCTGACGCGCTATCATATAGTCGTGCCCCTTTGGATAAGCGAAATGCTGAAGAAGGGTTGCTGTGAGATGACGAATCATTCTTACGCTCTCAAAATCCTCGGAAAGCGCATTTGGTAAATTCTTGATTTTTGAAAGCTCGCATAGCCACAAGGAAACACATTTTTCCTTTTCCAAACAGTAATCAAAGGCGGTAATTCCCTTCTCCGTGTAAGCAAAGCGAGCAGTGGCACTTTCCCCCGCGGCTAAGGTAATCTCAGCAGCTGCAAAGCCAAGATCTTCATCTAAGGTAAAGCTATGATCAGAGTCAATAATGAGGGCTCTCTCACCGTCGCGGAGTATATTTCCGTCCTGCGTCCACGTTGCCAGAAGGCCGTTCCACGCCTGTATATCGGTTGCATAATGACGATAGTGATTAGGTGCGTGCTTGATTAGTTTATATTCATTCGCGGTTCTGATCAAAAAACCGAATTTATCGGTAACTGTATGATCTGTTCTGTTAGTAAGCGTTAGCTCAAAGAAGCAATCTGGTATTCTTTCAAAAGAGGAGAAGGCTTCTATTTTATATTCAACACCGCCGGTATTATTGATTACCGTATGTATTGGAATTCCGTCGTCGCGTATTTCATTTACCGTATTATGAAAGTCGAGTTCACCGTGAATATTAAATCTTACAAACCAAATTCCCGCGGATACGTAGTCATTGTATAGATCCTCACGCTCATCAGCAGCCTCGATATCTCCGAAAACAAGCTTACCCTCTGCCCAGAGTGTGTATAATTTCTCACATTTCGGAGGCTGCAGATATCGTCTGGTAGTTATAGGTCGCAACCAAGAGCTCATAATTTATCCTTTCCTTATCCATAACCGTCAAGCAAAATTCATCCTCCACGAGCGCTGGATTTTCTTCATTTTAGCATAGAAGAAACGGTAAGTCAATGTAATATCTTACTGTTTCTTCCATTTCTATATAAAATACAGAAAAGTGTGTTTTGTATTATAGGTTATATCCCTCGAGATATTTTTATTATCTAGTTTTTCGCGCATGTACTCCGGGATTATCTTCATTTACCTATATCTCGTTTAACTTAACACACGATCGTGATCAAAAGCCATAGCCTGCCGGACTGTAATATGCCATATTAGTCTGTCTGACATCAAGTCTGCCGAAGCAAGCAACAACTGCAACGTCCGAGATTACGTGGATCGCGTATTGACCGAACGGAATCTGATATCCCTCGTTGCCGATCGGTTTGTCCAACCGAAGACAAGTGGTACGCTCGCCCTTAAGCTCAAGAGTGATCTTGTCATATGGTTCTTTATCCTCGAAGAGAATTTTGATTCTGATCTTCGCGTCCTTATTGGATACGTTTGTGATCATAAGCGCCTCGTGGCCGGGAAAATCAGGATTATCACCCTTGGGTGGCAGGTCACCGTCGCAAAAGACCCAATTTTTCTTTCCGTACATATTATTCTCCTTTTTTAACGTACTATTTTTTACAAATTTTATTTAATGTAATTGAAGAGCTCCTCTTCAAACTCGGGGCACAGAGGCTCAGCGCCGTTCTCGGTTATAACGTAGCAGGTCTCGACACGGAGTCCGTTTAGGGTTGGATGACCGAAGAAGGAAACGTCTACGTTAACTATCATATTCTTTTCCAAAACGTCATCGCTGTTAGGTCCAAAGAAGGGGGCCTCCGCTTCCATAAGTCCCATAGTATGAGCAAACGGGCAAACCAGATACTTAAGATAGCCGCCCTTTTCGTAGAGCGCTCTGCCAACCTTGTCTATCTCTCTGCCGGAGTTTCCGATCTTCAGCATACCTTTCGTCAGCTTCATAACCTCAATCATATCGATAAGGCACTGTCTCTGCTCGGGAGTATATTCACCGCTAACCGGAACGGTATGGCCAAAGGTTCCTGCATATCCGTTTATACGGGGGGCAATTCCAAGCATTACCATTTCGCCGTCCTCCATAACCTTGTTTGTGGCTGTCGGAACGACTGCATTGGAACGTATTCCGCTTCCTACAATAGTTCTGTACGCGAAGCTGTCAGCGCCGTTTTCACGGCAAACTGCCTCTCCGGCTGCGGCAACCTCATACTCCTTGTTGCCGGCCTTAACCTTCTCTGCCATTGCCTTATACGCACTGTACGCAAGTTTGGTTGCTTGGCGCGCCTGCTCTACCTCCCAATCGCTCTTGACATAGCGGAACTTAAGATAATCGTCAGTAAGATCAACGATCTCGCAGCCCTCAAAGCCCTTAACCAGATCCTGATGAACAGCGTAAGGCATATCGGTAGTACCGACAAGACCAACCTTCTTAACAGAGAATTTCTTGCTAAGCTCGGCAAAGAGATCTGAAAAGCTGATTATGGTAGCTAAAGGATACTCCTCGTCAGGTACCATAAATACCGGGAAGCAACGAACGTCCGTGATAGCTGAATCCTGTTTAGCAAAGGGCTCGCTTTCCGGGCCTCCGAGAAGCATAGTCGTTCCGTCGCGTCCTACCAGCACAGCACCCTTCTCAAACTGTCCGCACCATCCGGTCAGATACCAACCGTTAGCGACGTTCAGCTCATCAAAATAAATAATCGCTATATCGGTGTCCTTTTCATTAAGTAGCTTGACAACCTTTGCTACTCTGGTTTCTGTTTCCTTTTTATTGTAGTATGCCATTTTAGTCTTCCTCTCTTATTTATTGTATTTAAATTGTTTATGCCTTCCACTCAAAATCATCAAGCGGGAACATGGGTCGAATTATTTTTTTCAGTCCAAGTCTTGATAGCTCAACGCAGCTTGCGCCGTCAGAAAGAGCGAATAATTCTCTGTCAGCAAACGGCTTCAGCTCTGTAAAAAGATATCCCAGCTTTACAACTACTATTCTGTAGGATAGAAGATCGACTCCCGCCTTGTCAAAATTCCCCTTTTCTATAAATGCACTGCGAAGCTCGGTAAATACAACGTCCACGTTACCTATCGAAAGCGTCAGGCTCCTGCCTATGATCTCCTTGGTCCAACCCAATATCTCTCCGTGTACCTTTACAGTCGCATCAATTCCACCGAGTAATGATAATTGTACTTTGTCACCGTCTTTGGTACCCCAAAATCCGTTAACTATTTCTCCATTGGTTATTCCGGCAACGCAGGTCTTTTTCTCGGGCGCTATCTTCAGAATAAGCTTAAGAATATCAACCGAATCTCCCTCAGCACCGGCGGTAGTATTGTCACCGCTGTCTGTGATGAATATCCGATGCTCCTCCCCATCAACAGCACGCTTGACGCACTCCTCGGGAAGCTCCGCCTCGCAGAGAAATTTGTAATCCCTTCTCGTAGCCCATAGCTTGTTCGCAAGATCCTTTGCAACCAACTCTGCGCGCTTTTTGTCCGCAGCGCAAACAACCGTCGAAGCACTGGTATTCGGCGCGTCGATCCAGCAATGACCGAGAAACAGATTAGCTGTTAATACGTCCGATTCTGATTCAAGCAAAAGCGTTTCATCTATAAGGCTTTTCAAGGGCTCGAAGGCGGTCTGCAGGGTATCATTTTTCAGAAGGAACGGCACTCTTTGAATGTAGGTATACGGCTTAATCCCGTTTTCAAGACAATAGCAAAGCGCATTTGCTGCTCGCCGCTGACACTCTCGCTGATCTGTATGAGGCACCGTTTTGAAGCCACTTATAATATCCGCGTAGTCAGATAACTCGTCGGTAATATTTGCGTGCGCATCAAGTGAGAGTGCGATAAGGCACTCAGGATTAACTATCCTCCTGATCTCCTTCAAAATATTAAGCTCGGCGCTACCGATCTCCTCAACATGCATGCTTCCGTGGAAGAAAATAAAAATACCGTCTGCGTCGGGATTGTCACGCACTGTATTAAGTATCTGACTTGCGTAATGATCATAAATATTCCTGTCGACCGTGCCTGACGGTAAAGCTACAGCATAAATCGACGGAATGACCGCGTATCCCTTTTCTTCAAATATATCCCTTACTGCCAGTTTTTTAAAAATGTCCTCTCCTCTGAAGTATTCGAAATCAGAAATACTTGGACGAAGCTTGGCGAGGCTGTTTGACTCACATTGAAATGACGCTACTATTATCTTCATCTGATATTAACCTCCCGTGTTTTCTTTATTATAACATGACGGATATTTATCAACAAGGGAAAAAATTAAACAAAAATGGTAATAAATAAAACAAATATTTTTTGTTTTTAATTTTTTCTATCAGTATTGATTTCTCTATTCCAAAATGATATAATGAAGTTATGAAAAAATATTTTAATCATCACGTAAAAAAAGCTCTCGTTGTACAGAGCTTAATAACTATTGAAGCGCTTGAGGTTTCATCAACATTCTCTTACCCCGATGAAGCCCATGACTTTTATGAGTTCGCATATATTGACAGCGGTAAAATACTTTGCAGAAAGGAATGCGAGAACGTTGAGCTTATAAAGGGGGATTTTCTTCTTATCCCACCTCAAAAGAGACACTTTTACGCAGCTATCGAAGGATATTCTGCGTCAATTTTTATAGTTTGCTTCAGATCTACCGCGGAAATATTAAAAATCTTCGAGAAAAAGATCGCACTAAGCAGCGAGATGAAAAAACTGTTGTTCGATATTATTACGGAATCAAAAAAAGCCTTCTGCTTCCCTTTCGAAAAAAAGCTTAAGCTTCTAAGCAAACCCGATTTCGGCGCTCAGCAGCTGGTAGAAAACAATATTGAAAGACTGTTTATTCATCTGATAAGGCAGGAAATCAGTACAAACGAAAATATCAGCTTTGTTATGAACAGCACAGAACTTGAGAATAATCTGGTAAAGGATATTTTAAATCTGCTTAAGGAATCCTTGTACACACGAATAACTCTGGATGATATATGCAAGCAGACCTTTTACAGTAAAACTTTTATCAACAACGCCTTTAAGAAAAACACCGGATCGTCAATAATGAGATACTATACCGGATTAAAGATCGACGAGGCGAAAAAGTTGCTTCGCGAAAACGTTGCACCGTCCGCCGTATCCGCCAGGCTTTGCTTTGAAAGCCCAACGTATTTTACCAAAGTATTTAAAAAACATACGGGCAAAACACCGTCTGAATACAGCAAATCCATGCTGTAAGATTGCTTCCTTATTATAATAAAGCTACATTTTGAGTTTTTTTGATATACAATAAAAAAAGAGCACCACATAGGGGCACATTATGTCACTCTAAAGGATAGTTTTACAAATTTGATAGCACACGCGTGATCTGCCAATAGAAATAGGACAGAGAATTTTCGGGTTTTCCCATTGTTCTCTGTCCTTTTTTTATTCGCATAGCATTACTTTATGACAAATTCTTATCTGCAATGATAATTTCGGTAACGTCTTCCTTTCGGCAAAGAGTATATGTCATTTTTTGCCCGATCTTTGAACTTTCAAATAGAAAAATACTCTTTTTTGTATTCCTAAGAATGATTTTTCTGATCATCGTCTGCTTGACATCAAAATCGGAAATAACACCGTCATCTGAATATGCCGCCGTAGTAAAAAAAGCAACATCTATATTCAGATCTTTGGCATATTGCTCTGCAATGGAGCCGACAAGACACATATCCTGTTCGTAGTATTCGCCGCCAATGAGCAAGCAAGGAATGTGATAATTTGAGGCACTTAGTACCACCTGTACGGAGTTTGTAACAATGAGAATATTTTTGTACTTTTGAATGTGGGGAATAAGATATAGGCACGTAGAGGAACTGTCAAGGTAAACGGACATATCGTCTCCCAGATAGGGTATACATTGTTGACACAGTACTTTTTTCTCATCTTCATCAAGATATACCCGTTCCGTAATTGGCATTTCTCTGTTTGCCATTTTCAATACGGCTCCCCCTCTGTACCGCCTCAAATATCCTCCCCTCTCCATTTCCGAAAGATCTCGCCGTATTGTCATTTCTGAAACGTATAGATTTTTAGACAGTTCAACCACCGTTGCTTTGCCTTTCGCGTATAGGATATTCAAAATTTCTTTTTTTCTGCTGTTCAATTCCATATTATTCTCCCAATGTTTGAAAAATCGTTCATTTTCAAACATTCCAAACAATTATTGACTCTAAAATGTTTGAATGATATAATTATATCATCAACAATTAATTTTGTCAACTGACAGATAAAAAGGAGAAGATTATGCTTGTAACAATGAAAGAAATGCTTGCAGATGCACAAAAACATCACTATGCGCTCCCTGCATTTGACGTAAGCAACTATGAAATGATGCGTGCTGTCCTTGATGTGTGCGAAGAGGAAAGATCTCCCGCGCTTCTCATGGGACTCGGTGTTGATCTGACCGAAAAAGGACTTTCTCTTATAACGTCTATGGTTAAGGCTGCATCCGATCACTACACGGTTCCCATTTGCTTTCATCTGGACCATGCAACCGATCTTGATTCCATAAAAGCGGCTATCCACACAGGATTCAGCTCGGTTATGTTCGATGGCTCGGAGCTTCCCTTTGATGAAAATGCAAGAAAAACAGCAGAGGTCGTTGCATACGCTCACGCGAACGGAGTGACCGTGGAAGCAGAGCTTGGGCACGTCGGAAATGCTTTGGTCGGAAATGAAAAGGCTATCGTTTTCAATGAAAACGCAGAGGACACGCTTACCCTTCCCGACGAGGTAGTCAGATTTGTTGATATAACCGACATTGATGCGCTTGCGGTGGCAATCGGTACAAGCCACGGTGTTTACCGAAGCACCCCTACGCTTCGTATCGATCGCCTCGATGAAATCGTTGCCGTCTGCGACCGTCCCCTCGTTCTTCACGGCGGAAGCGGAACCCCGGACGATCAAATGAAGATGGCGATTGAGCACGGTGTTACCAAAATCAATATTTATTCCGACGTGGTAGGCGCTATGAACACGGCACTTCGCGACAAGCTCAATTCCATTACAAATCCGTCCACCTGGCCCGCGTTTGTATTTGAGGATGCTCGAATCAAAATGAAGGAAGTTATCCGTGAAAAGATACGTACCTTCGGCAGTTGCAGCCGTGCTTGAGAGGTGTACTATGAAAACAAAGGCAGTAAGACTTTATGGTTCAAACGATGTTAGGCTTGAGGAGTTTGAGCTTCCCCAAATATCAGCGGATGAGATACTGATCAAGGTTGTTTGTGATAGCGTGTGTATGTCAACCTATAAGACGATAAAGCAAGGTGCGGCGCATCTGCGTGTTCCGAATAACGTAAGCGAAAATCCGGTTATTGTCGGTCATGAGTTTTGCGCAGAGATCGTAGACGTCGGCGAGAAGTGGAAAAATGACTACGCTGTTGGTGAAAAAGTAATCATGCCTCCGGTTTTGAGCTATCTTGGCGGGTATGAAACAGTAGGGTATTCTTTTCCGCATATTGGAGGGCTTTCAACATATTCCATCATTCCCGAGCATGCAATATCACATGGATTTCTCGTTAAGCTCAACAGTGATGCGTATTTTAACGGCTCTCTTATCGAGCCCGCATCTTGCGTGCTCAGAGGATACAAGGCAAACTATCACCTCGACAAAAACGGAGTGCCTACAACGAACATAAAAGAAGGCGGTAATGTAGCTATACTGGCGGGATGCGGTCCTATGGGCTTAGTCGCTATCGATTGTGCGCTCCATGGTAAAGTAAAGCCAAGTCTCGTTGTTGTTACCGATCTCAACGATGCTCGCCTTGAACGCGCAAAGAGCATTTTCAACTCTGATAAAGAAGCGGAGAACGGAATACGCCTTGTATTTATAAACAGCTCTGATAAAAATGAACTGTGTGATCTCACTGATGGTAAGGGCTTTGATGACGTCTTTGTCTATGCCCCCGTTCCCGCACTTGTCGAACTTGGCGATTCGATCCTTGCCTTTGACGGTTGCCTTAATTTCTTCGCAGGTCCTATGGACAAATCCTTTTCTGCTTGTATGAATTTCTACAACGTGCATTATGAACAGCATCACGTTGCAGGTACAAGCGGCAGCACACCCGAGGATATGAAAGATATCGTAGCGCTCATCAGTGAAAAACGTATCGATCCCTCAACGATGATAACGCACATTGGCGGAATTACCTCCGCGATCGACACAACGGTAAACCTTCCAAACATTCCGGGAGGAAAAAAGCTTATATATACACATATAGATATGCCACTGGTGGCACTTGCCGATTTTTCGGAACTTGGTAAAAAGGACGAGAGATTTGCAGAGCTTTCCCGCATAGTGAAATCAAACAACGATCTGTGGAGTGCCAAGGCAGAAAAATATCTGTTGGAAAATTTCAAATAAGGCTCATGTCTGAAACGCAAGATTCCTCCGAGCAGTGTTTCAGTCAACTTCACAAAAGCTCCCTCTTACAAAAGGGAGCTTTTTATGTTCATCTATGACTTGTCAATTTTCCTGACAAGCACTTCATTTGTGGACATAAATACAAAATACGGCATACCTCTTTAGAGATGCGCCGTATTTTTGAAAACTGTCCTTTAGGGGGCAGCTTTATAGGATGCTTTTTATGTTACTTGAGTTTTTTCATCATTTTCTTTTAACTATAGTCTTGCTTTTATTAAAGATCATTCTGCCGTTATGATGCTTTATCTTTAGGCAAAATGCTTCATAACTGCAAGTATGCCTGCAGTATGTGCTTGGGATGCCAGGTCGACCATCTCGGGCGTTGAGTGATCCTTCATAGTAGGGGTGAGCATCGTCAGATCGTGGCTCATCTCCATATCAAATGCAGGAATTCCACGGTGATAAAGCCACGTAATAAGGCTTCCCGAGGTGCATATCATTGGAATATCGTAGTTCTCGCGTGGCGGCCCGTTCAGTACAGCACGGAACGCGGGGCTGTAGACCTTCGCCAACTCTACGAGAAGCGACATATATCCGGAGTCATCTCTGGCTATTCTGGAGCTTACGCCAAGATCGGCAGTTACTGAGCAAAGCGCGTGATAAGAAAATACAGCTTTAGGCTTAATCTCCTCCATAAGAGAAATGAGTGCCTCGGTTTCCGGCTCGGAGTTGGGGTATGGACCTCTGTAGGTGAAGCTACGAGGATCAATGCTGGAGAGTCCATAGCTGTGATCTACATATTCAAAGTCAGCATCAAAATTGCGGTTCAGGTCAACTCCTGCGGCATTCTTGCGAATATACCAGGGTGCTCCCTCTGCCATTACATCACGCATATCAGCGTTAACAGACGGTAGCATAACGATGCCTACCTTTTCAAGAAGATCGCTGTGTTTTTCGATAATATATCTTACAGCAGGAAACAGAAGCTCGGGGCCAGACTCTCCGGCATGAACACCTCCTACAAGGCATATCAGATTGTCGGGGTTGCCAACCCTTATGGAAATCAACGGCTTTCCGAGAACGGTTTTTCCAATCTGCTTGGTTTTAACGCTGGGAAATTCACTTTTCAACCTGTTTGTCTCTTCGAGTATCTCATCAAAGCGAAGCCAAACCTTGCCGTTTCTAACCTTGACGGCTACCGGTCCGGTTATAGCCTGTCCTACTGTTTCCTTACCCACCCAATATGCGTAGGTTTTTCCCTCCTCCGCAGTGGTATCAAGATACTCAGCGAATGTGTCCTTTATTTCAAGCTCCCCCTCAAATATCACGTCGCTTTCTTTTGGTACGAGTCCGTCAAAATACTCTTCCTCATCGCAGTCAAAGATGAAGTTCGGTTCTTCTCTTCTGTAAACAATTATCTTAGAAGGAGTATACGTCAAATTCTCTCTATAGAACTGGAAGGACAAAAGAACGTTCCTTTTTCCCGCTTTCTCTGATGGGACAAGCTTGGCGGTAAATTTTAAAACCTTTTTGAGCATAATGATTTCTCCAATTAAAAGTATCCGCGATAATTGATCTGAATATTGCTTTCCGGGAATAAATACTTGTATATCTCAGCACAGTAATCGTCTGTCATAGAAGCTATATAGTCTACGACTATCTGATTCGGTTCAGTTTCAATATACGGATGAAGCTTAGGCGCGTAATAATTGTTATTTATAAAATCAATGTGATGCGTGAATATGGGCGAGGAGCGATCCCCTGCCTTAAGATCGGCAAGAAGCTTGTAATAGAGCCTTTGCATCATTGGCTTAACCGTTTCGTTAAGCATTTTGGTGAGATTATCTCTCAGATAGATCTGCTCATAGTTTACTCGTTTGGCGTGCTTCATACCAAGATAATGCTCGTTATCCATCTTGATATACGGCTTTCCATAGCTATTCTCTATTATATTTACCATCAAATTATTGATGATCTCCTGGTTAACGGTACCGATAGTACCGTCCTCAAGCTCACTGTGGGACTCTATCAGATTTGCCTTTATGGCATCCTGGCGATCCTTTCCGAGATAGGCTATAATATCACAAACGCGGACAACGCAACCCTCAAGAGTTGAGGGAATAATCTCCAGGATGTTTTTCTCATCTACGTAGCAGCTTTCCACCATTTTGTCAAATGTATCAAAATCAGGCATAAGCGACGGACGATATTCATCCATCTCAAACTCGCCGTTGTGCGTAATAATACCATCAAGGGTATCAAGAGTCATATTAAGCGGAAAAATGCCGTCAAGCACTCTGATGCTGTGGACGTTATGATTGAAGTATCTGCCCGTTTCTGCGTGGTAAACCTCGGATAAGAATCTCTCGCCGGGATGGCCAAACGGAGTGTGTCCTATATCGTGTCCAAGCGCGATGGCCTCAATAAGATCAAGATTGAGATTTAATGCATCGCCTATAGTTCTGGCAATACGGGAAACCAGCTGAACGTGAAGCGCCCTACGTGTAATATCATCGTTTTTATAAAATGAGAAAACCTGTGTTTTATCGGTATATCTGTTATAGAACGGACTATGCATAATCTTATCTACATCACGGATATATGCGGAACGCCAAACGTTCTCTACGTCCTCCGTGGGAATACGGCGAGTAGCGTTTGAGCTTTTCGCACCAAACTGCGGACGGCAATTATGCTCCTTGTCATATTTTATTCGTTCTGTTATTTCAGGGCTCAGTCGCTCGTAGTTTCTGATTTTCATAATACCCTCACATTTCTTTTATGATATTAATTTTAACATATTTACAATGATTAGTCAATAAAAAGCAATCAAAAAAGTTCTTTTGGCGATTACCTTCTGTTGTTTCAAAAAAGCCTTGACAAACCTAACTACATAGTGTATAATACAGTATGTAAGTTTCGGAAGCATAGCTCAGTTGGTTAGAGTACTTGCTTGACATGCAAGGGGTCACTGGTTCGAGTCCAGTTGTTTCCACCAAAAACAAAACAGCACCCATAGCGGTGCTGTTTTGTTTTTGGTAGGAGCACAGGCTCGAGCAGCTCACGCGCAAAGTGCGTGAATCTGGTTCGCATACCCCACTCGCAGATCGACAAGCTCGCTTGTCAGGCGCAGAGTGCGGAAATATTGACGCTTGCGTCAAAATCCTAGACATGTTTTATATTGAAAAGTTCTTTTGTATATGGTATAATAAGTTATTAACGATATATGGGAGGCTTGATTGTGTTTATAGCTTTAAATGCAAACAACGAAAAAGTGAGCATTGAAAATGCTGATAAAATATGCGAATATTTTTGTCCGGTATGTAACGAAAAATTATCCATAAAAGCAACAAACTCATTATCCGTTAGACCTCATTTTGCGCACAAGAAAGGTACAGAGTGCTTGGATGATTGGAAGCACGATATGAGCGAATGGCATTATAATTGGCAATGTCAGTTTCCTGAAGAATATCGTGAAGTTGTAGTAGAAAAAGATGAAAAAAAGCATCGTGCAGATGTTTTAATTAATGGTTATGTTATTGAGTTTCAGCATAGTCCAATTTCTAGAGATGAGATCAAGGAAAGAAATGAATTTTACACAAACTGCGGTTATAAAGTTATTTGGGTTTTTGATGCAAATGATAAAATCAAAAAAACGTTCGACAATAATGGAAGTATAGATCCCGCAAGACTACAAGCTTGGGAACGCTTGGAGTGGAAAAGAGCCCGTGCGGAATTTAAGGATCAAACCTGTAAAAATGTTTTCTACTTTATAGAATACAATACAGATATTTCCACTAACCCTCCGCAAAACGCAGATATTATGTTGTATTTAACTGAATTGCATCCAAAAGAGATCGAATATTTGCCGACTATATTCCCTATCAATAACAAACTTGGATATAGCTACTTGCTGAAAGACTATTTTGTTAAAAGTTTTTGGCCAATCAAAAATAATGATAATGTAATGTCTGCATTTCAGATTATAGATAATTCTCAAAAATATAAACAAATTCTTGAAAATCAAAAGAAAAGATCCATTCCGCGCACACAATATTATATTTCAAAATCAAACATAAGAAAATTCAGATTTTGATATATTATACGTTTAAAATTATAGAACAGACTTGGTTCGACTTTCGTTAAGCATGGCCCACCAAAAACAAAACAGCACCTGTAGCGGTGCTGTTTTGTTTTTGGTGGGAGCACAGATCGAAGCAGCTCACGCGCGAAGTGCGTAATAATTTTCATTGCAAATCAGCAATTCAAAAATCGATTTCGTCCATCATTATTAAGGTTAATTATCTTGTCAATTATAAAATAGGAATAACAAATAAGAGAAGCACAGCAAGGAATGCAACTGCGACGGATATCGGCTCTCGTCTTGTCGGCTTATTTTTACCAAAGAAAGCGAAGAGCGTTGAGAAGATTATCGTTCCGCCTGTTACCATTGGATGCTTTATTTTATTTTCTCCTTTTCTTCCATTACAATCTCTCTGAAAAGCCTCATCTGCTCATCACTTGGCTTGTAATCATTTATAGAACAGCACGGAATGGTAGGCGCTCTGCCATCTGAGTACCAGAATGGAGACAGATCGTCGTTTTCCCACTTACGTCTGTCATCCTCCGAGCGAAAGTCCGGAATATCGTATGGCTTGCCTCCGTCGAGAACGGATCTGTGAGCAAGTATTCCAACGGACGCCATAGTAGTTGCAAAATATACGTCGAAGTCGGGTTTTCTGCCATCCGTGATACTCCTTATGAACTCGCGGACAACAAGATAATCTCCCCCACCGTGACCGGTTTTTTCTATAAGCTCACTATCCTCGTCGTGCCAGGACGGCTCATAGAGGTTGATCTCCTCTCTGCCCTCAGGTATCTGCCAGCTGTTGTAGCGAAGCATTACCTTATCACCCATACCGCGCAGGTTTTCTATCTGTCCCCTCTTTCCTGCAATTCGATAGGAGTTTGCGTGAGCACCGAAGGAAGAGTGTGCTGTGAATTTAAATACCGATCCGTCATCGTTTTTTGTCATAATTATTGCCGCAACGTCAGGTGAGATATGAGAGGCGGTAGCTATGCTATTATCGATCGGTTCATCATTAGTACAGCTAAATGCCGTAACACGCCTCGGAATCGCTCCCGTTGCACTCATTATCGGTGCGAGAGAGTGAGTTACGTAATAAGTCCTGGGAAGGAAATTGCGCCAATGCTCAGGAAAATAATTCAAATATTTTTTATTGCTTATATTTTTGCCATTACCCGGATGGTTGTACTCTCCCTCGGCGTAAAGTATTTTTCCTAACGTGCCACCGTCGCAAATACGCTTCATCTCAAGATTAAACTTCATATACGGATAATTCTCTGATAGCATATAGATGGCTTTGGATTTCTCTGCAGCGCGAACGAGAGCTACTCCCTCCGCCATAGTTGAGTTTGATGTGCATTCGGACAGAACGTGTATACCACGCTCCAAAAGTCTGATAGCATACGGCGCATGCTCATGAAAGAAATTCGCAAGTATAACTCCGTCCATATCATGCTCTATGAATTTATCGAATTCGGTATAGAGGGTTGCATCGGGAAACTGAGTTTTACGCTCCTCAAGCTTATCCATCGCCGAGTCACAAATAGCAACTACGTCTGCATTAGCAAGAAGCGCCGCTCTCCCGAGGTCTCCCCCTCTGCGCGCTCCGTAAATACCGAGTCTTATTGTTTTTTTCATAAATCGCCCTCGCAAAATCTTTGTTTGAGTACATTATATCAGCGAAATGGTTAGAAATCAATGGAGATTTTATATCAAACGATGAAAATATGATTGATTTTCAAGACTCAAGGATTGATTTTTAAAATTCGTTATGCTAGAATAAACTAAAAGGCGGTGAAGGTATGCAAAAAACGAATATATGCAAGTTCATTGAAATAAAAGAGCTTGAGCCATTAAGTATAAAAAACTTCGTGTGTGAGACGAATCCCGAGATAATGAGACGAGAATCACGTCTGATAAGTCACAGGGCTATTCTGGTAACAGGCGGCGCGGTTAATTTTACCGTGAACGAAAGCCCCCTCCTATTAGAATGCGGAGACCTGCTGTTTGTTTTCGAGGGAGATAACTACAGTGCCTCGCCAATCAGCGACGGAGCTACGTATTGCTTCATCAGCTTTGTCGGCAGCCGAGCAACGCTGCTGTTTGAAAGATTTGGTATAAACCGGCAAAACCGCGTGTTCACAGGAAACGCTAATATGATACCCTTCTGGAACGACAGCATTTTCGCTTCTTCAGAAAATGCGGACCTTTCGGCAGAAGGGGTGCTATTATATACTTTTTCGCGATTGGATAAAGCGGCAATACCACATGATAATGCCGTGGTTCAAGCAGCAAGAATAATGGATGATGGCTTCTCCGACCAGAATATGTGTTGCGCTTCCGTTGCTTATGAGCTTGGTTATAACTCAAAGTATCTTTCTCAGCTTTTTAAAAAATCCAGAGGAGTAAGCATATCAGATTACCTAAGAAACCTGAGGATAAAGCACGCTGTATTTCTTCTTGATCACGGTATAGAATCAATAAAGAACGTTGCTCTGCTCTCCGGCTTTAAGGATCAGTTTCATTTTTCTAACGTTTTCAAGACTATGGTTGGAACATCACCTACAGAATATAAAAATAAGTCTTGATTTAAAGCAAGCTTTCGAAATTAATAATAATCCCCAAAGAGCAAACGTAAAGCTTTTTCAAGTGTCCGCTCTGAGGGGATTATTTTGTTATTCGGATAATTGCTTTTTAAAAATTTGATTGAAAATAAACAGAAAAGCAGTTTTACAAATCTATTTCAAGACAAACGGGACAGTGATCGCTGCCCATTACGTCTGTAAGTATCATGCTGTCTGTGACTTTATCAAAAATTCGATTGGATACAACAAAATAGTCTATACGCCATCCAACATTCTTCTCTCTCGCCTTCATCATATAGCTCCACCAGGAATATCTTACCGTATCGGGATAGAGTGCGCGGAAGGAATCGGTAAATCCGCTTGTGAGAAGATCGGTAAATTTACCTCTCTCCTGGTCGGAAAATCCGGCGCTGAAGTGATTTGTCTTTGGGTTCTTAAGATCTATTTCCTCGTGGGCAACATTAAGGTCTCCACAATAGATGACAGGCTTCTTTTCATCAAGTCGCTTTATATAATCGCGCAGAGCATCCTCCCACTGCATACGGTAGTCCAGCCTTGCCAGCTCTCTCTGTGCATTTGGAGTATAAACGTTTAATAGATAAAAATCGTCATATTCCAGGGTGATCGCCCTACCCTCGTGATCGTGATCCGGAATCCCAAGTCCGTAGAATACGGATTTAGGCTGGTGTTTTGTAAAAATAGCGGTGCCTGAATATCCCTTCTTCTCTGCGCTGTACCAATAGCAATGGTATCCCTCGGGAGCAAAATCAGCTTGTCCGGGTTGCATCTTGGTTTCCTGAACAGAGAAGAAATCCGCATTCTCTCTCTCAAAGAATTCCGCAAATCCCTTGCCGAGACATGAGCGAAATCCGTTTACGTTCCACGATATAAATTTCATATGTAATCCTCCAATAATCTATTGCTTTAAGAGCTTCCTTCTCTCCTTATAATCCGGCATAACTGAAGCTACTATATTGTAAAAAGCACGCGAATGATTCATTTCCATAATATGCGATAGCTCATGAACCACTACGTAATCTACAGCTTCCTCCGGATAGAGCAAAAGGAGATATGAATAGGAGATATTACCATTTGAGCTGCAGGAACCGAAACGTGTTTTAGCACCCGTTATCGTTATTCTGCCGTGCTTTATTCCCATAATATCAGCATAATACTGCGTTTTCTCAGTTAATATCTTTCGTGCCTTCCTTTTTAGCTCCTTTATCTCGTCATCGGAGAGAGGCTTATCCTTCAGTCGAGGTATTGACTGCCTTGACAGCTGCTTCTCTATCCAATTCATATGCGACCGCACGATCTCGGAAAGCCTCGCCTGTGAGGTGCCGTATGGCGCTCTTACAGTAAGCCTTCCGTCCTTGACAGACAACGACACCGTTCTGCGACTTGATCTGATTATCTCGTAATCCATAGGCACCTCCTTTTTTTATTATATCATATTTTCGTAATAAAGTAAATAAAGGATTCTTTATTTTCTAACGTTTTGTAATAATATTTTCCTTGTTTTTATAATGAATTTCACGTTATTTCTGTCTTTTAGCTACTCATATACTCGTCCTGCGGCATTAAACTGCTTCTTCGAGCCGGTTATTCCGCAATATTCTTCATCCGGCAACGCGTAATAGAAATATGGTAAGGATTGATCGGTAGGTCTTTGGAACGTTATATCACACTCTCTATAAACGTACTCTGCGTCGGTGATCAATATTTGACGGATAAATCGCCTCTCAGGGATATTGATGAGTGCAACCTTTACTCTGTTTTCCAAAGGACAGCTTGGATCAATTATTCCCTTTGATACGCTATCATAGTCAACGAGAACGTGTCTTTGACATTCGAGCTTCGGTTTATTGTCAGGTGTAAAATAACCGTATTCCATTCTGGAGTAGCGGGGATCGTATTTACATCTTTCCGTATACATTTCACCTGAATCCATACAGTAGCCGCATTTAATCAGTCCGTCTGTTGAAAATTGCTCTTTACTATCCGTATTGATAAACTGTGCGTGTATTTTGAGCATTATCTCGTCCCATATCTGCAAATGAGATTTTGATAAACCGCCTACGCCTCGACCTCCCTCGTTATATCCGCACCATATCCCTGCGGTGTAGTACGGCGTATAGCCTACGAAGAGCTTATCACGATTTCCCGATGATGTTCCCGTTTTTCCCGCTGTGTCTATATGATCCTTCAGTTTGATTTTCTTTGCAGTTCCCGAGTCCGTAACCGCCATAAGAAGCTGATTCATTATATTCGCTGTCGTTTCCTTCATGATCCGCTTCTGCTCTGACGGTTTATTAATGACGACCTTCCCCGATGAGTCCTTTACACAGTAATAGGTTCTACCGTTCCTCCATACACCGCCTGCTGCGAAGGCGGTGTATGCCTCTGTCAAGGAGACCAGGCTTATACCGTCTGTCAACTGTCCCAGCGCCATAGGGGAGACTGCTATATCAGTAAATCGCTTACCATCCTTATCCGTCCTATCCTCAACAAGAGTGGTAAACCCATAGCTTTCCTGAAGAGTATTGAATATTGCTTTAACACCAAGCTTTCGGGCTAGCTTTACCGCTACTGTGTTTTTTGATAACCGTATCGCATCCTTTACTGTAGTAAGACCGTTATAAACGTCCGGAGAGTTATGAGGGTACATAGAGCTTGTGCCTACGTACTCTGGAGTATCGTCAATGACGGTAGACCAATTTATATATCCCTTATCAATAAGCGGAGCATAGATAGCTAAAGGCTTAAGGGTAGATGCGGGAGGGTGCGGTGCAGTCGCGTTATTGAAAAGTCTGTTTGCGGATTTCCTACCTACACCGCCTATTATGCCTACAACGTCGCCCGTACGTGAGTCGGTAACCACCATAGAATAATTCAGACCGTTATCCACCTCCGCCGGTAAATTATCCGAGTCCGAAAAATAATCGTTCAGAGTAGATTGTATTTCCCGATCCATCGTAGTATAAACAGAATATCCACCGCCCTGAAGCATGAGCATTGCGGCGGACTCGCTTACGGAATACTTTTTAGATAGGTCTGCGCACAGATCCGAAATACAAGCTTCTATAAACCAGGAATTTATATCCGTCCCATCGTTTTCCAGCGGAACAAGAGATAGTTCGGATAAGACAGCCTCGCTGTACTCCGATTCGTTAATAACACCGGTGGATCGCATAACAGAAAGAACCTTATTTCGCTTTTTAATGCAGGCGTCACTGTTTCTATAAGGGTTATATAGCGAGGGGGCATTCACAATTCCAACGAGAGTTGCCGCCTCTGCCGCGGTAAGCTCGTCAGGTGCTTTACCGAAATAGGCGCTTGATGCCGCTGCGATGCCGTATCTGTTATTACCCATTGGAACAGTATTCATATATAGCTCCAGTATTTCTTCCTTTGTATACTTTCTCTCTATGTTGATCGCGCGAAGTATTTCACTCAGCTTTCTTTTGAGCGTCTGCTGATTATCTCCGCTTATATTTTTGATAACCTGTTGTGTTATGGTTGACGCGCCGAATTTTTTTCCTTTTCCGAAGAGATAATTGATCGCCGCAAGAATAGTTCTCTTATAATCAACTCCCTGATGCTCGAAAAAGCGCTGGTCCTCTACCGAAATAAATCCCTCGATCAAAAGTGGCGACATTTCCTCAAGCGAAACGATCCGGCGTTTAACGCCTCCCATCTGCTCTATTTTCTCAGCATTATCAAAGTCTGTTAAGCCGTCCTCACTTTTATCGAACGAATAAAATACTGTAGGCTCCCACAGCTGTGAACGAGCAAACAAAATATCGTCTGCCTCATAATTTATATTGTTTTTTGCATAAAAATACAGAAATATAAGTAATTCTAAAGATAATAAGGCCACGCACGCCGCTACGGTGGCAATAATTTTTAGCGCTTTGTGTTTTCTTCTCATAAAAAGCCTCCCTTCGCAAGAGTAATTTGCGCAGGGAGGCTTTAAATATTTCTTATTTTTTTTGGAAGATATGTCAGTAATTAACTTTGTTTAGATAAAGGCCCTCTGCCGGCGCAGTCATACCTGCGCGCGACCGGTCACGTGAGGATATAATGCCCGGAATATCCTGAGGTGAGAGTTTTCCCATAGCAACGTCAATAAGCGTACCCACGATTATTCGCACCATATTGTATAGAAATCCGTCGCCTCTTACTCTGACTGTTATGAGACCGACTGATCTCTCTACCGAAAGATGATATATAGTTCTGACAGTATCCGTTACGTTATCCGCCCCCTCTGACATAAAGCCGAAGAAATCGTGCTTACCAAGAAAATATGAGGCTGCCCTATTCATCTCGGAAATAGCAATATCAGTTATAGGACGGGGGAAAAACCATGCCCTGCCGTAAAGGAATGGATCGTATATTCTGGAGTTGGCAATATGATAAACGTACTCCTTGGAAACCACGTCGTATCTGGGATGAAAATTTTCCGAGCAGGTCTCAGCGTAGAATAACGAAAGGTCATTCGGCAAAAATCGAGAAACAGCAACCGGAAGCTTTTCCGGTGGAACAGTAGCACTGCCGCAATCAACGGTAATGCAAAACTCGTTTGCATGCACTCCTGCGTCAGTACGGCTGCAGCCTGTAACACGGCATTCTGCACCGAACACTGAGCGAAGAGCTGAGCAAAGCTCTCCCTGCACGGTACGGAGTCCCGGCTGAACCTGAAAGCCGTGAAAGCCAGTACCGAGATATTTAACTTTAGCGAAATATTTCATATCACACGTCCGTTAAGTTTTGTAAGGTTAAATATTAGATCTTATAGAACAGTAGATCATAAAATGCAATATTTATAGGCATATTATATGGCAGAATCGCTCCCAAAATTATAGCGGCAAGTAAAAGAGCGGAAAGTGCGAGACAAAGATAATCTCTTGTGCGAAGCTCCAGCTTCACAAGCTTGGTCCTATTCTTATCTCCTCTGTAGCATCTGCACTCCATAGCTGTTGCAAGCTCCTCGGCGCGTTTAAATGACGAAACGATAAGCGGTATAAGAAGAGGTATGAGAGCCTTTGCCCTGTTAACAAGAGAGCCTGTAGAAAAATCCGCGCCTCTGGACTTTTGAGCGTTCATTATCTTTTCCGTTTCCTCGATAAGAGTTGGGATAAATCTTAAGGCTATAGACATCATCATAGCAAAGGTATGCACCGGTACACCAATGAGCTTAAGAGGCAAAAGCAACGACTCAAGTCCGTCCGTCAGAGATATGGGGGATGTCGTGTAGGTGAGAAGCATACTTGTTATAACAATAAGAAGAATAACTCGCCAAGCCATAAATACCGCGCGAATAATGCCGTGTGTATAAACTCTAATGATCCAGAATTCGAATAACGGATCTCCTTCTCCCGTGGTCATAAAAATGTTCAGGATCATAGTAAAGAGGAGAATCAGAAGTATGGGCTTGATACCTCTTATGACTACTGTAAAAGAAATTCGGCTAATCCAAATAAGGATAACTGCTATAATAGTAATCAGAAGGAAGGTTATGGGATTATTGGCGAAAAATATTGCTACTATAGAAAGGATAGCAATAATTATCTTGGTTCTGGGGTCAAGCTTATGAAGCACCGAGTAACCGGGGAAAAACTGACCTAAGGTAATATCTGAAATCATTTCGCGCCTCCTCTGACGTACTCGAGAATAGCATCGCGAACACCATCAATGGTATAAAGCTTACCGGAAAGATCGATTCCACGCCTTTTCAGCTCTGCCGCTATTTTGGCAACCGCAGGTACATCAAGACCGACTGCCGAAAGAGAGTCTGCACGCGAGAATATCTCGTCAGTCGTACCTTCAGCGTATATTTTTCCGCGGTTCATAACAACAACGTTGTCACAATAGGTAGCCATATCCTCCATAGAATGACTGACTAATATTACCGATGCTCCGCTGTGGCGAACGTAATCCCCAAGCTTGCCTAGAATATCTCTTCTGCCGCGAGGGTCAAGACCTGCGGCAGGCTCGTCAAGCACGAGAACGTCAGGACGCATAGCGAGAATACCAGCGATAGCGACACGGCGCTTCTGTCCTCCGGAAAGATCAAATGGGGATTTTTCAAGAAGCTCAGCCGGTAGTCCAACGAAGCCGGCAGCCTCGTTTACACGCCCGGCAATCTCCTCCTCCGAGAGCCCGAGATTACGTGGCGCAAAGCCAATATCATTCCTAACGGTTTCATCAAAAAGCTGATACTCCGGATATTGCATAACAAGTCCCACGCGGTAGCGGACAGAGGATATTTCCTTCGGATTTTCCCATATGTCCTTTCCATCAAGGAATACCTTACCCTCAGTTGGTTTTAGCAAACCGTTAAGAAGGCTGACAAGGGTGGATTTACCCGATCCCGTATGACCGATCAGACCTGTGATCCTGCCACGCGAAAAGGATACGCAGACGTTATCCAGCGCCACCTTCTCGAAGGGTGTTCCCTTGCCGTATATATACGAAATGTTTTCTAGTCTGATAATTTCATTCATTTTACTTGTCCTGTAAAAAGCTGTTCAACGCTTCTATGCATTCCTCTGAGGTTAATACATTCTCAGCAACGTCAAGTCCGGCATCACGAAGAGCCGCCATAAGCTCCACGCCCTGAGGCGCCTCGAGTCCCATACGGTGAAGGTCTGAGATATTGGAGAACGCTTCTCTGGCAGGGGCGTCAAAGGCGACCTCACCCTCGTTAACAATAATTACTCTGTCCGCTCTCGATGCCTCGTCCATATAATGCGTTATATTGATTACCGTAATACCGTCCTCACGGTTCAAGCGCTCCATAATTTCGATCACGTCACGTCTTCCAAGAGGATCAAGCATAGCGGTAGATTCATCGAAAATTATAACGTCAGGACGCATGGCAATAATACCTGCTATCGCTATACGCTGCTTCTGTCCGCCAGAAAGCTTGTGTGGGGCGTGACGGGCGTATTCAGTCATACCAACGGCGGCAAGAGCTGAGTTCACCCTGCGGCGTATCTCCTCTCTCGGGAGTCCGAGATTCTCCGGACCGAAGGCTACGTCCTCCTCAACAACTGTGGCAACAAGCTGGTTGTCCGGATTCTGAAAGACCATACCTACCTTTCGACGTACGTCAAATACGTCGTCCTCGGTAAAATTCTCGTCTGTTATGCGAACACCGTCTATAAAAATATCACCGCTGTTTGGGATGAGGATCATATTGAGAAGCTTAGCAAGGGTTGACTTGCCAGAGCCGTTATGACCAAGCACGGCAACGTATTCACCGCGCTCAATGCTGATATTTATATCTCTGACGCCGTGTACTTCACGGACGTCGAAGGATGGATTCTTGTTTTCATCATAGGAGAAGGATAACCCCTTCGTCCTGATAATCGGTTCACTCATTTCTTTACCTTATTCAAGTCACGGTTATGAACGCGCCTGTCATATAGCTTCTTGTTGCGCGAGCATACCTGCACTTGCTTTTATTATTGCTTTTAGAATTAAGCAGTATTATATATGCTTTTGATATAAAGACAGATTCTCTGCGCTTATATTATTCACCGAATACAACTCTGACGCTGGATCCACATGGCAACGGCAATCCGCTCTCCACGACCGGAAGGCCAAGCTCCTCTGCCACAGATTTTCCGCTGAATTTAGTGAGAAGTCTTGTTTCTGCGATGTATCTCATAGTTGAAGCCGAAAGTCCTGTTGTGTAAGAGTTGAGAAGGAAGAACAATGGATCGTCAGAGAGAACGTTTGACACGAGCTCCACAAACTCGTCAATATTCTCCTCTATCTTCCAAACCTCACCGGTGGGACCTCTGCCGTAAGATGGGGGGTCCATAATTATACCGTCGTACTTATTACCGCGGCGGATCTCCCGCTCTACAAACTTCTTGCAATCATCAACCATGTATCTTATCGGAGCGTCGGACAGACCGGAAAGCGCCGCGTTCTCCTTGGCGGACTGAACCATACCCTTGGATGCATCAACGTGGCATACCGACGCGCCTGCGGCTGCTGCGGCAACAGTTGCTCCACCAGTGTATGCGAAAAGATTAAGCACCTTGATGGGTCTGCCTGCTTCCCTGATCAGCGAGGAAAACCAATCCCAGTTTGCTGCCTGCTCCGGAAATAGTCCTGTGTGTTTAAATCCCATAGGCTTGATTTTGAATTTCAGATCGCCGTAAGAAATAACCCAGCTCTCAGGCAATTTATTATCGCTCCAGGCACCGCCGCCGGAGCTGCTGCGACGATAGCTGGCATCCGCTGTTCGCCAAAGCTTATTATTCTTTTCGGTTTTCCAAATAACCTGCGGGTCGGGTCTGATCAGAGTGTATTTGCCCCATTTCTCCAGCTTCTCTCCTCCCGAGGTATCTATAACCGTATAGTCCTTCCATTTATCTGCTATCCACATAAAATTCTCCGAACAGTTAATTTAGCGTTGATTGTAATATTTTCCTATGGCAGAAGCACGGCACTGCGAATGACATATCGCTATAGCAACAGCGTCTGCGGTATCATCGGGCTTTGGGGGACTTTTAAGCTTGAGAATAGTGGTGACCATGCTTATTACCTGCTGCTTCTCCGCTCTGCCATAGCCAACTACCGCCTGCTTTACCTGCAGAGGTGTATATTCACTTATCTTAACTCCGCGCTCGCAGGCTGTACAAAGGATGACTCCGCGAGCCTCGGCAACCGCGATGCCGGTGGTTATATTCGTATTAAAGAAAAGTTCCTCGATCGCCATCTCGTCGGGCTTATACTTATCAATTATAGAGTTAAGGTCGTTTTTGATAATGACGAGCCGATCCTCTATATTTGTGTGGGCAGGCGTGGTAATAGCCCCAAACGCAATAGGTCTGAGAGAGCCTCGCTCGCTCTCAAGCACCGCCCATCCGACTATCGCAAGTCCCGGATCTATGCCGAGTATTCTCATTAGGAAATGCTCCTATCAGTATTTTAATCAAACTTTAATCGTTTAATTATAGCATATTATTTTATCTAAGTCAATTATTGAGAAGAAAAATCCAAGTTGGAATTCAGTTTAACAAGATTTTTGGGGTATTTAATCAAAAAAGAGCCCGTTGTTATCGGGCTCTCTAGGGTTTAACTGTTGTTCGGGCAGATTCTGCCATTTCCTAAGAATTATTATTCGCGTGGATTTCAAGCATACTGAATTACTATATAAAGCTATCAGCTGTGATAGCTTGAGCCAGCAACATACTTCTCGTATGCTTCGTCTGTTACGCCGCAATTTGCTATAATGTGAGAATAGAGCTTTCCGCTGTCCTTGACCGTACGCTTCTGGGTCTGATAGTCGCAATGGACTATGCCGAAGCGAGCGCTCTCACCCTCACGCCACTCGAAATTATCCATAAAGCTCCAATGGTAGTAGCGCTCTATGCGGTTATCCGTTTCACTGATCAGCTTGAGCTGATCGTAAATGAAGCGGGAGCGGAAGGAATCTGTGTTATCACAGGTGCCGTTCTCTGTAACGAAGACGGGATATTCTCTGCCGTATTTATCAGAGAGTGTGTTCGCGAGCCGGATAAGACCCTCGTGATAGATCTCCCATCCAAGATCGTTGTGGAAGCAATCCTCACGCGTGCCGTCGGAAATGCCGGAAACTGTGCTGCGCGTATAATAATTGATGCCTATGAAATCATAATATCTTCCTTTTTTCACGCCCTTTCGGCGAAGTACCGGGAAGAAGCATTTTCCGCTCATCATAGCGCGCGTTATAGCATCCTGGAACATATATGAGGTTATGAAGGCACAGAAGCGATGCCAGAGATTTCTCTTATTCTTAGGCTCGAAGACTCTGAGGTGATTTGCAAAGCCAACTAACGTCTCATCCGGAGCTCTGCCCATTTCCTTACGCTTTGCGTGGATCATACGGTAGGCGGAAATATGAGCTGCAGTCATATTTGAAAACGCCTTCACGTAAGCAGTTATGGATTTACGCTCGGGTGGCCAAATGCCGTAAAACAAACCGTTCAGACAGTAAACGTTAGGCTCATTTATAGTGATATAGTCGTCGACGATATCACCGAGGTAATCGATTACCCGCTCTGCATAGTTCATAAAGATATCTACAGCCTCGGAGCAGGTCCAGCCACCCATATCCTCAAACCAAAGAGGATTGCCGAAATGGTGAAGAGTCAGCATCGGTCGGATGCCCTTGGAGCGCATATATTCTATCTCCTCGCGGTAATGCGCGAGCGCCGCCTCTGAGAATACACCGCGACTCGTCTCTATCCTGCTCCACTCTATACCGAAGCGATAGATCTGCATTCCCATCTCAGCCATTAGATCTATGTCCTCGCGCCACCTGTTGTAGTGGTCGTTTGCACGGACGGGAGAGGTGCCGTCGTCCACCTTACCCTCGCGGGCAAAGCGCGCCCAGTTGTTGTTTTCGTCGCCGCCCTCGATTTGAGTTGCGGCGGTCGCTGTTCCTAGTAAAAGTCCCTTTTTAAGCTTCATTTTCTGCTCCTACCGACACCGTCAATTTATCGGCACCGTTATTCTCTGCTCTTGTCTCAAGATCGCTTATGATCTCTGCATACAATTTCTCGTCAATCTTGAATTTCTTGCTGTAAAGAATGAAGCCTATAAGTATGCATATAAGCGGGAATATCATCATAGCGATCTTCATTATCCATATGCCGCCGGAGGACGTGTTAAGGGCGATATATTCCTTAGCTGCGACGTCTGTCATACCGATTATAGCATTCGCTATCATATTAATACCGGATATAACGAGAGTGAATGATACGACTCCCTTGCTGATAGCGCTTCCGAACTGATTGATGAAGGGCTGTACGGCAAAGCTGGCTGCCTCGTTACGCTTGCCGAGCTTCCACTCACCGTACTCAACGGCATCGGCAAGAAACAAAAGCATAAGCAGCTGAATGAATGCCTGAGCAAAGAACAGTCCAAGTCCCGCAATAACTATGAGGGGCAGCCACTCGAATGAAAGGAAGAAAATAACGTACGAAACTGTAACCGCTATCATAGAGCCGGTATAAAGCTGCTTTCTCGTAAATTTCTTTCTAAACAGAGGGAAAAGAATAAGGGCTGTGAGCTGGGCAACCGCAAGAACTGCGGCAAATACCATATAGACGCCTTCGTCACCGTAGGCGTACTTGAAATAATAGGTTCCGAATGCTGTAGTGGTGCAATAGCCTATCATAAAGAGCGCCATTGAAATCGCCGTTACAAGAAGCTGATCGTTACCTAAAAGTGCGCGGAAGAGATCCTTGAGAGTCGTACGATCGGTGGTGACGAGCCTTGAACGGTCCTCCCTGACACCGAAAAGAGTAATGCATTGGAACGCGCACATAAGAAGCGCTATAATAATAGCGAACAGGAAGTAAACGTTACGGTCGGAAAGTCCGAGACCCGAGAAGAGACCGGGAACCTGAAGATATATGAGAACCATAGCAAACATACCCACGTTTGCGCAAATCCTAGCGAATGCGCCTACACCCTCTCTGACCTTCTGATCCTTCGAGATAGCTGGCATCAGCGACCAATACGCAATGTCATTCAGAGAGAAGAAAATGCTGAATAACAGGTAAGTAAAAGCAAGCAGAACAATGTGAGCTGTCTCATTCATTTT
The DNA here is from genome assembly GCA_017467105.1 of Clostridia bacterium. Classification (GTDB taxonomy): domain Bacteria; phylum Bacillota; class Clostridia; order Oscillospirales; family CAG-272; genus UBA1740. Next base: position 39,631 of record JAFTSU010000009.1, on the reverse strand, counting down.
GAAGTTATGAAACATCAGAACGGTGAGGATCGCAGTTCCGATCATACCGATAAGGATCCACGGCTTGAACTTTCCCCACTTTGTTTTAGTGTTATCAACGATCATGCCTACAAATGGATCAATAACTGCATCAAAGATTCCGAAGAGAGTAAGCATAACACCGATGACGGCAAGTCCGCCGTCAGAGAAGCCAACAACGTCGGTTAGATGAACCAGAAGATACATACTGACAAGTGAGTAGAGCGCGTCTCTGCCCACCGTGCCTAAACCGAAGCATATTTTGTTACGTTTCATTTGCTTGTCCATATCAATCACCTTTTTCCTTAGTAATTAAATATAAGTCTGAGCCGAAATCGCCGAGAATACGCAGATCCTTATGATATCCCGTGCCCTCGTATTGCATTGATAGAGAGATACCTGATCTGAGAGCCTTGCCGGATGAGCTGTAATGCTCCTCACCGTCCGTCATGGAATAGTGCTTTTCTACTTTATTGAGGATAATTCCTCCGGGACGGATAAATCGGGGCAATATGTGCTTGACAAGTGAGCCGAAGCGTCCAATACGCAGATACTGTCTGACCCTGTCGACATAATAGCTGCCGTCGGCATCAGCATACGGCACGCGAAGAATATCACGTGGCGGACATGAGATCAGTCGAGTTTGAAATTCGCCCACAATAATTTCATCATCCGTATAAATCTGCCAATGTTTTTTATTGAGATTTTGAGAATTTACAAACTTCAACTTGCCGTATTGGAAGGTGCGGCGATGCTTTTTATAAAAGGATATCTGTTGCTTTATCTCCCATCTCTCCCGAGGGGTGAGCTCACCAAAATCAAGCTCGTACCCAAGAACTCCGAATACCGACACATTGAATCTGGTGGACAAGGGAGTGTCTCTCAGTGTCTGCTGATGTGGAGACATAGATACGTGAGCGGAAACACATGACTGTGGATAAAGGCAGTATATACCACCTTGAATATCCAAGCGTTCGATAGGATCTGTATTATCCGAGGTCCATATTTGCGGTGAATAACATAGCATTCCAAGGTCAAATCTGTTACCGCCCGATGAGCAGCTCTCAAACAGAACACGTGGATTGCGCTCAAAGAAGATGCGACGAAGAACCTCGTAAAGTCCCAGAACGTATCTGTGGCAGAACTCTCCCTGATTTTTTAGCGAGCTTGAATAGAAATCACTGGTATGTCGGTTGAAGTCCCATTTGACGTACTCTATATTCGCTTCGCCGAGAACCCTATTCACAGAATCAACGATATAATCTCTAACCTCTTCGCGAGTAAGGTCCAGAAGATACTGATTTCTACCGACACTTCCCTCTCTTCCGGGTACTCTTACAGCCCAATCGGGATGTTCTCTATATAGATCCGAATCCTCGTTTACCATCTCGGGTTCAAACCAGAGTCCGAATTTCATACCCATACGGTTTATTTTTCTCACAAGAGACTTTAAGCCTCCCGGAAGCTTTTTCGTATTTACCGTCCAATCCCCAAGTCCTGCCCTGTCGCTGTTTCTTGCGCCAAACCAGCCGTCATCGAGAACGAACATTTCCACTCCAAGTTTTTTTGCCCTGCCTGCAAGGGAGTGGATCTTGCGGCGGTTAAAATTGAAGAATGTCGCTTCCCAGTTATTAAGTACAATAGGACGGTCCGCACCCTTGTGCTGTCCTCTGACTATATGATCATTAACGAAAGCATGCATATTTTCCATTACGGATGATATGCCTGCATCGGCTACCGTCATAACCGCTTGCGGTGTTACAAAGCTATCACCGCTCTTAAGCTTCCAAAGAAAGCAGAGAGGATTTATACCGCTCATAACCCTAACGGTTTCAAAGGGCCCGCACTCAACGGCAGAATAATGATTGCCGCTATAAACCAGATTAAATCCGTATACTCTCCCTCTCTCCGAATCCGCTTCACGCGATGCAAGAAGAAATCCCGGATTATGTCTGTTAGACGAGGCTCCTGTCGTTGAATCATTAACGAGTATGCCCTGCTCTACGGAACGGCGGTGTGCGTGTGCCTCTCTCGCCCAGGTGCCGTCAAAGGTTATCATATCATACGCTGAAGCCGGCACGTCCAGCATAAAGCTCATAAGCTTGCGGATAAACACCTCTGAATTTGAGTTATTACACAGCTCAACATTACGGCATATTACGTTACATTCGTAAAAAACGGTGTATGAAAGCTTAATTATAATATCTGGATACTTCTTATCGGAAAGCACAAGCTCCAGAGTTTTAGACTCTCCGTATGCCGTCGGAAGATCGGATGAGGTATACGCGCCGTCGTATATTCTATGGGATGAATAAACGAAATCCGTGACAAAGCTACCGTCGGGCATGATCAGCTCTATCGGAGTATGCCTGTAATCTCCTTTACCCACACCCGAATACTCTAGCAGCAGATTATCTAAGGAATAACCGGGGGTATCGTGGCTGTATTCAACAGATGTGCCGAGAACAAACGTATTCTTCATACGGACAGCTTCAATATCTCCCACTTCAATACGTGACCCGTAATATAAATGCTCGGGATGACCGGAATCCGTGATTCCGATCGCATAGGTAGTATCCCTGGTGTTCAGAATAAATCTTTTACCGCTTTCGGTAATCATATTTTTCCTCTCGTTTTACGTCTGTACAGACGGTATTCGTACGGTGATAAGACGTTTATATCCGGGTCCTTAACGGTTGATATAACTATCTCACCTGAGATTTCACCGGGTATACGTCGCTTTGAAGTCGTAAAGTTACATACGGCGATAAGCTCCTCGCCGTCAAGCTCTCTTGAAAATGCGTATAATTTACCATCAGCAACAATCTCGCAAAATGAGCCGTCACGTAGAGTTGGCGAGGTTTTCTTGAAGCTATTGATCCTCTTAAAGAAGGATATCACACCGTCCGGATCCAAAAGATCCGCCTCAACGTTTATTTCCTTATAATTCGGATTAAGCTTGAGCCAAGGTCTTCCTGTGGTGAATCCGGCACCATCATCCCCTGTCCATTGCATAGGAGTTCTGGCATTATCACGCGTAGTCTTGCGTATAAGATTCCAGCGGAACGGCTGAATTATTCCCAAGGACTTAGCCATTTTATTAACGTTATGGCTCTCTATATCCATTATCTCGTCAAGGCTGTCAAACGCTCCGTTAGTCATACCTATCTCCTGTCCCTCGTATACGAAGGTCGTTCCTCGGAGAGAGAAAAGAAGTCCGAGAAGCATTTTTGAGCCTGCCTTGCGGTATTCGCCGCCCTTTGTAAATCTTGTGACCGATCGAGGCTGATCATGGTTTTCAAAATAGCAGGTATTCCAGGGCAGCTCCGTCTGCCACTTAGTCAGAGTACGCATCAAGCGCTTAGGCTTAAATGGGATTTTAAACCATTTAACTCCGATCTGGTCGCACTCCATATGCTCAAAGGCAAATACCATATCGAGCTCGCCTCTCGTCTCGTCCGTAAGATCGCGTGCCATGACGGGAGTAACCATAACGGTCTCACCAACGGTGAAGGCATCGTATCTATCCATAACGTCACGGCGAAGCGACGCAAGTATTTTATGTGTTCCCTCTGTTGATATATAATGCTCCTTTCCGGTGAGAGCGAGCCGCTTCTTGCCGTCGGCTAAAGAGCTTTTATATATTATGTTGATAACGTCGCAGCGGAAGCCTGCAACTCCCTTATCGAGCCAAAAGCGCATTATATCGCAAATTTCACCGTAGACCTCCGGATTATACCAATTCAGATCCGGCTGCTTCTTCGAGAAAAGATGAAGATAATACTCTTCGTTCGCCGGGTCGCCAAATGGTTCCCAGGGACAGTCGGCAAAGAAATTGCCCCAATTGTTCGGTAGCTTTCCGTCCTTACCCTTTCTGATGATGTAATAATTCTTGTATTTCTCTTCTCCGTTGAGAGCTCTCCTAAACCACTCGTGCTCATCCGACGTGTGATTGATGACAAGATCCATAATTATTGATATTTCTCTCTCACGCGCTGAGGATAGCAGCTCGTCAAAATCTTCCATAGTGCCGAGCTCTGATTGGATCGAGCAATAGTCGGAGATGTCGTATCCGTTATCGTCGTTTGGACTCTTGTATACAGGAGAGAGCCATATCACGTCTATTCCAAGCCCCTTCAGGTAGTCAAGCTTTGAGATGATTCCTCTGATATCGCCGATTCCGTCACCGTTTGAATCGCAAAATGACCTGGGATATATCTGATACACCGTTGAGTGCTTATATTTCTCGTTCATAGTGATCCTTTCTTTTATTAGCCTTTTTTGCGCGAAGCAGCAGACCGTCAGAAAATTAAACGCTGAGTCGGTTAGGCAAGGATATCTCGCAAAAGCGCGCAAAACGCCGTCTCGGTTTCCGCAATGCTTTTATCGTTCATAAAGTAGTAGTCGTATTCGTAGTTTTCTACAGAGTCGTCGGCATAGTTGCCGTAGTGACTTTTCTTCATTCTGCTGCCACCGCGTACAAGCAGTGCCTTGGCATATCCGTCTGTGGCTTTAATAAATTTGGCGATCTCCTCGGGCTCACGTATATGGACGAAAAGTATCTCTTCATCCGTGTTGAGAAACTCACGGAAAATGTTCAACGCCCAATTTGTAGGAAAATCGTTGTACGCTACGGTAAGCTGCTTCATATCAGCTAAAAATTTCCTGGATTTATCGTCCTTAGAGCCATCCCAACCGCACATTGCCGCGATCTCCTTGATAGGTGTGATGGTTGATATATTGCGTACACGGAAATGCTTCTCGGCTAATGAGCAAAGGGTATCCTTGCCCACACCGCCGGCTCCGTTTATTACTATAACTGCCTTATTCATAATCTTCACCTCGGTATTTTTCTCATATAATAATACCACAGCTTCTCCGAATTGTCAATAAACGCACGCATATACACATGGTTTTTAGTTAAAATTAATAAATAACACGTGCGAGATCTTTATACCCGTCGGCTACTGCATCGGATCGATAATATAAAAAACCCGACGAATCCGTCCGTCGGGTTTAATAGATCAATCAAGCTTGAACGTTTTACCGGAGGCAACAGAATACGTCCTGCCGCCTATATTGAACCATATCTCATAAAGAGTGGGATTATATATCAAAGTGCTGTCGGCGCTGATAACGAGTGAATTATACGCCTTAATATAATCGTATATCTCAATATTGGTGGCGTACCATACATCCTCCTTGCCTGAGAGTCGACGGCAGAGCTCCTCTGCGTGATCCCAATTGTTATTTCGGTCAAACTCAAAGGTATGTCCCCATACGTAGAACAGACGCGGCCATCTGCCAGACTTATATCTGCTATCTACATCCATAGAAATAAATTTATCTACGTATTCGTAAGCCAATGGGTTATCGTGATGGATAGTAGGCATCCAAGCGTGAAAATCAGCAGGAAGGGCAAAGGTATCGTTGTCTTCTCCGAGTGTACGTGAATATACTACGCCGACAGACTCAAGTATTCCCTTAACTGTAGCGTAGGTATTTCCGTTATGCTCACTCCGTATGCCGCTGTCCGGATATGCCATACCTCTGATAATCCTACCGAGAGCTCCCTCAAGAAGCAGACGGCACTCAAGGGTTTCACGCACAGCCTCGGTTGGCGATATTGCCGCTGTAGCTTTATGAGAATGGCCATGAAGAGCAATCTCGTGACCGCGGGATATAAGACTGTTCAAATCATCCAAATGAAGCTTACCATCAAGCTTTTCGTCGAGCACGCAAAGAGAATTTACGTTAAACGTTCCCTTCATTCCGTATCCGTCAAGAAGCTCCGCAAATCTGAGATCTGATTGGCAGGCATCATCATAACTGAATGTTACTGCCTTTGTTTTTCCCTCGGGAAATCGCAAAAATCTGTATTCCATTATTATCAACCTCACATGAAAGCTGTGTAAAGAGCGAGTATCAAAGCAATGCGTCAACTCAAGGTTAATGTATATACCCGATATGCTCTACTGTAAATAAATGATATCATAATAAACTCCGACTGTCAAGTAATTCACAATTTTAATTTTTTCTATTTACTTTTACCTGTTTATAATGTATAATGTTATAATGAAAACGTTAAATTGAGAATCTTCAAAACATTATAGGAGCATTATTATGGAAAAAAAGCTTTTTGGAAAACTGAAGGACGGCCGCGAGGTCTATTCATACACCTTGCAGAGCGGTGACTGCATTGCAAAAATTATGGATTACGGAGCAACCATCCTTTCTCTCCAGCCCTTTGGTAATGAGCATATAATCGGTGGATACGACGTACTTGAGAGCTATGAGATTGACGGATCCAATCAAGGCTCTACAATTGGACGCGTCGCAAACAGAATAGAGGATGCCGAATTTGTTATGGACGGTGCAATTTATATGCTCCCCGCCAATAATAACGGTCACTGCCTTCACGGCGGTGTTGGCTTCAAGCGTAAAATCTGGGACGTGCTTGAATACAGCGACACAACTATACTGCTCTCCTGCTTCTCGCCGGATGGTGACGACGGCTTTCCCGGTGATCTCGTCACTCGTGTAAGATATACTCTGGACGGATCTACGATCATAATAGGTTACGAGGCTGTGCCAGGAAGCAAGACGCCTATTGCGCTCACGAATCACTCGTACTTCAACCTTAACGGCTTCAAAGCCGATATATCTAACCACGAGGTTATGATCTATGCAAACAACTATACAGAGGTAAACTCCGCGCTTATTCCTACGGGTAATCGTCCTGACGTATCCGGCACTCCGTTTGACCTTCGTACATATAAGAGACTCGGCGATCTGTTCTCCGAGAATTTCCACGGTTTTGATCACAATATGATACTCTGCCCCGAGATATTCACGGAATTTAAAAATTCCCGTGTCGGACTTGTAGCTTCTGTCAGAAATGAAGATATGATCATGAACGTATATACAGATCAACCGGGCGTACAGTTCTACACGGCTAATTTCCTGAAGGGCAAGCCCGATTTCAGAGGAGATATACAGAGAATTCCCCACGGAGCTTTGTGTATTGAAGCTCAGACTGAGCCTAATTCAGTTAAGCGCGGCGAATGCTTCTATGACGCAGGTGAGGTCTACACTCAAACAACAGTGTACGAAATCATCAAGCGCTGATAAAATATTATCCGACGCAGTCCCAGATGACTGCGTCTTTTTTATTTACGTCGTGCAAAAATACTATTTTTATTGTTAATTTAATATTTTATTTTAAAATTCTGTAAAAAGTATAGATTTTTATTTTTTTATATGCTATAATAATATGAGTTTTTATTGAAAATCGGTTTTTTGCCTGTTATTTGCTAAAGCAATAAAATCGACAACTTATATAGCACAAGAGGTTCAGCAGATGTCAGAAAACAGAATTGATGTATTTGAGGAGATTTCCCTACCCGTGATTCCATTGCGCGGTTTGGTAGGCTTTCCCGGTGTACAGTTAAGTATAGAAATAATGCGCCCCATTTCACTGAAGGCGTTTACCGCCGCTGCTTCTATGCACGACGCTAAGGTTTTGCTCGTTGCACAGAAGGATATGGCTGTTGAGGATCCAAAGCTTGAGGATCTTTATCGCATCGGTGTTCTGGCGGAGATAAAGCATGTTGTAAAAAATCCGCACGGAAATCTTTCCGTTGTTTTCGAGGGACTGTCAAGAATTAAGCTTAACGGTATACGTTTTGAATCCGGATTTATGTTCGGAGACGCGATCGCTAAGCGTGAGCATACCCTCAGAACGCCTAACGCTCAGTGCGAGGCTATGATGATGGAGGTCAAGCAGCTGCTCTCTCAGTTAAAAAACGTTCATCCCACCTTTGACGAGGATATGAGAGTTGCAGCAGAAGCTATCGTTGATCCCTGCTACTTTGCGGATTTCGTGGCTTCATCCGCTATCATCGACTATAAAAACAAGCAGACTGTTCTGGAGTCTATGACTGCCAGAACCAGACTCGAAAAGCTGCTGATTGCTCTTGGCGAGGAGTTTATGCTCCTGCAATGCGAGAGAGATATTCAGCAGCAGGTCCGAGCTAAAATCGATAAAAATCAAAAGGATTATTTTCTTCGCGAGCAGATAAAGGCTATTCAGTCCGAGCTTGGCGAAGAGGACGAGGATGACGAGCTACGTGAATATGACGAAAGAATAGCTGCCGCAAAGCTGCCTGAGGATATACGAGAAAAGCTATACAAGGAGCTTTCAAAGCTTGCAAAGACTCCCTTTGGCGCAGCGGAGGGCACCGTTATCCGATCGTATCTTGATACCTGCCTTGAGTTTCCATTCGGAATCAGATCGCAGGATGAGGTATCTATAGGAGAGGCAAGACGCATACTCGACTCAGATCACGACGGTCTTGAAAAGGTAAAGGAGAGGATACTTGAGTTCGTTGCAGTAAAGCAGTTCTCCCCCGACGTAAAGAATCAGATAATCTGCCTTGTCGGCCCTCCCGGCGTCGGAAAAACGTCCGTTGCGGCTTCTATCGCGCGAGCTCTCGGCAGAAAATACGCAAGAGTATCTCTCGGTGGTATGCACGACGAGGCTGAGATACGCGGTCACAGAAAAACCTACGTCGGCGCTATGCCCGGCAGAATAGTCAGCGCAATTATTAACGCGAAGGCTGAAAATCCGGTGATCGTGCTGGATGAAATTGATAAAATGTCAAGCAATTTCAGAGGTGATCCAACCTCTGCGCTTCTCGAGGTGCTTGACCCAGAGCAGAATAAGTCCTTCCGTGATAACTTTATGGAAATACCGATCGATCTGTCAGATACTCTTTTCATCGCTACAGCAAACAGCTATGACGGAATTCCCCTTCCTCTTCTTGACAGAATGGAAATTATTGAGCTGACTACATATACGGACACGGAAAAGCTCAGCATAGCGAAAAACCACCTTATACCGAAGCAAATGAAGCGCAACGGTGTAACAGGCAGAATGTTCAGAATAACCGACGACGGCATTCTTGCGCTCATAAAGGGCTACACCAAGGAGTCCGGAGTCAGAAATCTGGAGAGAGAGATCGCCTCTCTTATACGAAAGAGCGCAAAGAAAATCGCGGAGGGCGGAGCTAAATCCGTCAGAATAACGGAAAAGAATCTAACCGAATTTCTCGGCAAGATCAAGATAATTCCCGAGCTTCCCGAGGAAGCAGATCCCGTTGGCGTTGTAAACGGACTCGCGTATACTCAGTCGGGAGGAGATCTGCTCAAGGTCGAGGTCGCTGTAATGGAGGGTACGGGAAAGATCGAGCTTACCGGCTCTCTTGGCGACGTAATGAAGGAATCTGCAAGGATCGCTCACTCTTACGTACGTACTGTTGCCTCAAGCTATAATATCTCCCCTGCGTTCTATAAGGATTCAGATATGCATATCCACTTCCCCGAGGGAGCTATACCCAAGGACGGTCCGTCTGCGGGAGTAACTATGGTTACAGCTATGGTAAGCGCTCTGTCAAATATTCCCGTCAGACGCGATATAGCCATGACGGGCGAAATAACTCTGCGCGGCAAGGTGCTTGCCATCGGCGGACTTAAGGAAAAGACGCTCGCAGCGTACAGATCGGGAATATCGACCGTACTGATTCCCGCTGAAAACGTGAAGGATCTGGACGATATTGACAAAGAGGCAAAAAATCACCTTAAATTTATCCCATGCAAAACGGCAGAGGACGTGCTGAGCGCCGCTCTTGCAATAGACTAAACGGATCGACAACACTACCGGAAAGTTTAATACATCTTCTCCTCATTAAAAACCGTTGGGTATATTTAGGACGCATAAACCGTCTCTTAATCTCTCTGACCCGAAAGGACAGCTATGAAAATCAACACGAATAACGCAAATCTTTCCCTGACGGTTGGCTCGCAGAAGCAGTTTCCGAGGGACCCGAAGCCCCAGGTTGCTCTCTCCGGCAGATCAAACGTGGGTAAAAGCTCCCTGATAAACACACTTCTCGGCAGAAAATCTCTTGCCAGAGTATCGTCATCACCGGGAAAAACAATAACGATCAATTATTACGGCATAGATAATAAAATGTATCTTGTGGACCTTCCGGGCTACGGATATGCAAAAAGATCTATGGACTCGAAGCAATCGTGGAGCAGCCTTACAGAAGATTACTTCATCAAAAATCCCTCAGCCGACGCGCTAAAGCTGGTAATTCAGTTGATAGACGTCAGAACAGGTCCAACGGACGACGATATATTAATGATAAATATGATGATCGACAGAGATATTCCGTTTGCCGTTGTTGCGACGAAAACTGACAAGCTCTCAAAAACCGCGCTGGCTCTGAGAATTGAAGAGATCAAAAACGAGTTCTTCCTCGGAACAGGCATAGATATTATTCCCTTCTCGTCTGTTTCGAGAGCCGGAAAGGAAGAGCTGTGGCGCGTGATCTTCGAAGCTATCGGCTGAGAAAAAGCCGAACCTTCCGGAATAATTCAAATATAAATCAGGAAAAATAATAAGGCGTATGAACCAAGAACAGATCAAATTATATTTATTGTCTGCGCTTGCTGCAGTTGTCGCGCTGACTGTTCACGAATTTTGTCACGGCTATGCAGCTTACAAAATGGGCGATAATACAGCCAAAAATTTTGGCAGACTAAGCTTTAATCCGCTTAAGCATATAGATATCGTTGGTGCTATATGTATGATATTCTTCCATATCGGTTGGGCAAAGCCGGTGCCTGTCAACCCTCGCAATTTCAGAAATCCCAAAAAAGGATTTGCTATTACCGCCTTAGCAGGACCGCTTGTGAATATCATTCTGGGCTTTCTCAGCTGCGGCGTATATCTTCTCATAGTCGCGCTTGTCGGAGATAAGCCTATTGAGTCGGAATTTCTCTTCAACTTCTTATCTAACCTTATTATATTCGTGTATCTTTTCTACACCTTGAACGTTGGACTTGGTATATTCAATCTTCTGCCGATCCCTCCCTTTGACGGATCGAGAATTCTGCACGTCGTGCTCCCTCCGAGGCTTTATTTCGGAATTATGCGTTACGAAAGACGCATATATATCGGAGTTCTCCTGTGGCTACTGCTTGGAGACAGCGTTGCGCTATTTCTGCGCGCCATTCCTCTGGTTGCATCTACTCCAATTCTCTACTTTGCGGTCGGAATATTCGATCTGTCCGGAATGCTCTCCGCTGTTATTCAGTGGGTTTGCGGTCTTATGCTCTCCGCATGGCGACTTATTCCGTTCCTTAACGTATAGTCCTTACCACCGTTTTGGGCTGTTACGTATGACAACGAGGCTATTTTGAAAGGATCATAACTATATGATTGAACAGTTGACATACCGTTTGGATCAGTTTGAGGGACCTCTCGATCTGCTCCTTACACTAATCAGCAAGAATAAAGTTAGCATCACGGATATTCCTATCGCCATCATATGCGATCAGTATATGGAATATATTGAGGAAGCGCAGCGTATGGATCTGGATATTGCCAGCGAATTCATAGTTATGGCAAGCGAGCTGATGCTGATAAAGAGTCGTATGATCCTGCCTCACGAGGAGGGAACGGAAAACGACCCGCGCCGCGAGATTGCCGATGCGCTGATGCTCTATCAGCAGGCGAAGCTGGCTGCGAAGGAGCTGCGTCCAAGATACGAGGAGTACTCGGGAAGATTCGTCAAGGGCACGGACGATATACCGCCGGAGAAGGGTCTGCCTCTCGACCTTGATCCCAATCTTATGCTTAAGGCGCTGAACGCCGTGCTGCGCAGAATGAAGGTTGCAGAGGCAACGAGAAACCCCACGGATCTGGTAAATCCTCTCATCAAGCGCAAGGTAGTTTCTGTAGAAGAAAAGATTGAGGAAATATGCGCGTTGCTTGAAGAGCACGAGGAAGCGTCTCTGTTCTTCTTATTGAAGGATGCGGACTCCAGAGCTGAGCTTGTGGCGAGATTTATGGGCGTTCTGGAGCTTATCAAGATACACCGTATAACCATTACAACCTGTCACGTAGTAGAGGACGTGGTTGAATACGACGAAACAGGACTTGAAATGATGTTCAAGCTTAATCCCGACTACGTACCCGTAGAGGGACTGGAGAGCGAATTTGATACTCCCGCAGAGGATAACGACAGCGAAAAGGAAGAAAAGAAAGATGATTGATGAAGTAATAGATAACCTTTCCGAAGAAAAAGAGGCAGAGTCTCACGAAAAAGAGGGCGGCACAGCTGATAGCGCGCCCGAGGAGGAAAGGGTCGTAATATTTGAGGAGGCCCTCGAGGCAATACTGTTTGCTGCGGGTCATCCAATATCCTACGCAACCTTGGCGCGAGTTTTCGAAATGACACCCGGAAAAATCAAGGACAAGGTGTTCGAGTATTCGCTGAAATACAACGATCCCGCCATCCCGAGAGGAGTTATTCTTCTTACATACGGCGATTCCTGCCAGCTCTGCACAAAGCAGTATTATCTCAACGAGATAAGAGATGCTTTGGGTATCAAGAAGAGCGGTTCCCTGTCCACCTCATCTATGGAGGCGCTGGCGATCGTGGCATATAATCAGCCCGTAACAAGAATATTCGTAGATACGCTGCGTAGAGCAGACTCATCCTACGCTATGAATAATCTGATCGACCGAGGACTTATTGAAGCAAAGGGACGTCTGGATGCTCCCGGCAGACCTATGCTTTACGGCACTACCTCCGATTTCCTGAGAGTATTCGGACTTAAGAGCCTCTCGGAGCTCCCCGGAACCAGCGAGGAGATCACGGATATGTTCGCAAAGGGCAAAAACGTGGAGGACAACGAGAACGATGAGGCTGTGCAGGAGGAGATCAAGTTCCCCGAGGACAGCGAAGGCTCGGACGGTGGTGATAGCTCTCATAACACGGACACACCGGAAGGCTTCGGCGAATACGAGGAAGAGCCATCCGCCGATGATAACCTCTATCATGACGATCCCGCCCCCTCCGATGAAGATGACGAGGAGGTTTCGCCCGATGACGACAGCGACTCCGTTGGTCACTCTGATACAGAGGACGAGGAGTATGAGGAGATCTCTGCCGATGATGACAGCGACTCCGTTGGTCACTTAGATACAAAGGACGAGGAGGATGATGTTCCCTTCGCCAAGATCACGGAGGAGCTTGAGTAAGGCGTATCACGAGGGATAGGTGTGATATGCTCTTAATCGTACTGCTTATATCGCTACTCTTTCTGACTGTGACTCTGATGCTCGGATATTCCGAGGTTTATCTGATAATACGTGACGGATTGAGGGTGAAGATATGCTTCGCCCTCTTCTCCGTGGAGCTTTCGAATTTCAAAAATAATAAAAGGAAGCGGCGAAATAGCCGTGATATTCGTCGGGTTGTCCTGTCTTACGTATCCGAAGCCATAGAGCAATGCGAGGTGCATATAAGAAGGATTTGCGTGCCGCTGCAAGTAAGCTCTGATCCTATATCCGCGATCTCTGAATACCGATGCCGTTGGATAATTTCTGCAGCGGTTGCATATTTTGACAGCAAGTCGAAAAAACTATTAATACACGATAATGCATTCACTTTAATTCCCGACAAGGATGCTGAATTCTCTCTGATCATATCTCTTAAGATAAGGACCTACAGGCTGATTTTTATGATCGCACGCCTATACGTAGAATTGAGAGAAAGGAGACGCTATTATGTCGGAAAATAAAATGAGCGATATTATTAAGGCTTCTATGGACGGTATTCGCGCGTTTACGGATATGGATACAGTGATCGGAAACGCGATAAACACACCGAGCGGTGTAACCGTAATACCCGTATCAAAGGTTTCTATGGGCATCGCTACCGGTGGTGTTGATTACGGTACCAAAAGGATACCCGGCGCGCAGAATTTTGGCGGAGGAGGAGGAACGGGGCTGTCTATTACTCCCATTGCCTTTCTGACTGTCGGTCGGGATGCAGAGGTTAATCTGATACACGTAAAAACGAGTACCACGGACATAGACCGTATTGCTTCGCTGATCGAGCATTCGCCCGAGATAATCGAAAAGATCAAGGAATCGCTGTCATAAAATGTATAGAATATATCCTCTTAATCGGTTAAAAATAGTGATAGGGTCTATCCCGAGTTTACCGTTTATGGAGATAATATGTACAGAAGAAACAATACGGTATATCTAACAGTTATACTGATCCTTACGATACTGTTCTGCGCTATCACGGTATACGCATCCTCTGACACAAGCGACACCCCGAGAGTAAGCGCAAGATCGGCGGCGCTTTATCAGCCCGACAGCAAGTCCCTGCTCTACCGTAAAAATCATAGCGTAAGAATGCCTATGGCAAGCACTACCAAAATAATGACCGCAGTATTAGCGCTGGAGAGCGATACCGATATGGATAAGCCTATTACGGTCAGAGACGAGTCTGTGGGCATTGAGGGCTCATCCGCGTATCTGCGCCACGGTGATAAGGTGACCATGCGCGAGCTGATTTATGCCCTTATGCTGCAGAGCGCAAACGATGCCGCAACGGAGATCGCCTACAGGATCGGCGGCGACGTTCCTTGCTTTGCGGAAATGATGAACGATAAGGCTATAGAGCTTGGGCTAAGCGGCACTCATTTTTCAAATCCTCACGGCCTGGATGACAATGATCATTACACAACGGCGGAAGATCTGGCAAGGCTGGCGGCATACGCCCTTGATATAGAGGAGTTCAGAAACGTCTGCTCAACGTACAAAAAGACGGTTACTACCGGAGAAAGAGTCAGAACCTACGTTAACCACAATAAGCTGCTTTCACGTTACAGCGATGCTATAGGTGTAAAGACGGGATATACTGTAAAATGCGGCAGATGTCTTGTGGGCGCTGCAGAGCGTGACGGGTTGAGACTCATCAGCGTCACTCTGGATGCACCTGATGATTGGAATGATCACGAGGCCATGCTGGATTATGGATTCTCCGTTATGGAGATGCTTCCTCTCGCATACACCTACGAATACAGCTACGATATTCCCGTTATAAACAACGGTACGGTAAGAGTTACCAACACGGATGAATTATGCCTTCCCGTAATGCGAGGTGATCATAAAATAACTAAAAATGTGATGCTCGACAGGCTCGTTACCGCTCCGATCAAGGAGGGCGATGCGCTCGGAAAGGTGGAATTTCGCGTTGACGGTGAATACGTCGGTGAGGTCGGTCTGATAGCTACCGAAAGCGTATCAGCAAAGGAAAAAACAAGCTTTTTCAAGAAAATAATTAAACTCCCCTGGAGATAAAGATATGGAAAAAATTAGACTGCAAAAATTCATAGCCGATGCTGGACTGATGTCGCGCAGAGCTGCCGAAAGCGAGATAGAGGCAGGAAAGGTATCGGTAAACGGCCACGTAGCTACGCTTGGAACAAAGATAGATCCGAGATTAGACGTGGTTACATATAAGGGCAAGCGAATAAAGAGCGAAAAAAGAGAGCACGTATATATTATGCTCAACAAGCCTCGCGGCTATCTCACCTCTACCACAGACGACAGAGGAAGAAAGTGCGTAACCGATCTGCTGGACGGTGTAAAGGAGAGAGTGTATCCCGTTGGCAGACTCGATATGGTTTCCGAGGGAATGCTGTTGCTGACTGACGACGGAAATCTGAAAAACAGACTCACTCACCCAAGCCACAGCATCGGTAAGCTTTACAGAGTCAAGGTTGCCGGTCCAGTCAGCGAGAGTCAATACAGTATACTGACCTCCGCTCTGGATATTGACGGCTACGTGATCAAGCCTGTGGACGTGGTTATTGCAGGCGAGGATGAGAGCGGAACTGTTCTGAAGATGACGCTCTTTGAGGGCAGAAACAGACAGATAAGAAAAATGTGCGAAAAGGCAGGGCTGACTGTTAAAAGGCTCTCAAGAGTTTCAATAGGCAATTTAAAGCTAGACGGACTTCCCGTTGGAAAATGGAGATATCTCGAGCCAGAGGAGGTAGAGTATCTCTACAAGGCTACAAAGGAGTAGAAGATGTTTAAAATCACACCCGTGCAAAATAAATCAAGGCAGAATGAAATCTGCGAAGCGTTTGGCGTTGCTTACAGAGAAGAGGCTTTCGCATATATTATGTACGATCACGAGAGCGGTGAGGTCATGGGAATGAGTCAATTTGAGATCAACTCAGACGGCGGTTACATATACGATCTCAAGGAAGCACCCGACCATTCTGACACAGAGGCGATGTTTATTCTCGGACGTCAGACGATGAATTTCATAGATCTTTGCGGTTCGCATAAATGCTATGCGGCACTTGAGGCAGGAGAAGAAAGGCTTATGTCCGCTATAGGCTTCAAGCCGTCGGGAGATAAGTATTTTTCCGATATGACAGGTATGTTTGACGGACACTGCGACCACTCCTGATCCATATATTTTAAAACAGCAGAACCACTCCGGAGCAAGTTGGGATACAGCTTGCACGCTACGAAGTGGTTCTGCTTTATATTTTATCTTTGAACTATGAATTTTAAAAGTAACCGCAGTCGGAGCTTTTGCGGAGATCCTTAAGACCTGTGCACGCTCGTGATAACCGTATATGAAGAATATAAAAATACTCAGCTCTATCTTCTGTTTGAGATAAATTTTGGAATACGGACCGACGAGGTGGGTCTTAGTAAGGTGCGCATAGAATTAAGTATGGCAAGGACGGCAACTCCTACGTCGGCAAATACCGCAAGCCACATATCAGCTATGTTAAATGCGCCAAGAAGCATTATCAGAAGCTTTACAAGCAGCGCAAAGGCTATATTGAATTTTGCAATTCCAACCGTACGTCTAGCTATTCTGACAGACAGAGGAATCATGGAGAGATCATCTGCCATAATAACGATATCAGCCGCCTCCTTGGCGCTGTCCTGACCTATTCCGCCCATTGCAATTCCAACGTCGGATATTGCGAGTGCCGGTGAATCGTTGATTCCGTCGCCGACGTACACAGCTTTCCCGGACTCTCTCTTAATTTCGTTAAGCTTTGAGTACTTTTCCTCCGGTGTGAGCGAGTGGTAGACCTCTCTGATTCCTACCTTCTCACCAACGCTTACGGCTGCTCCCGGACGGTCTCCGGATAGCATTGTAACTCTGCGCGCTCCGAGCCGCTTAAGCTCTGCTATCGCCGACGCCGCCTCCGCTCTTACAGAATCGGTCAGCGTGACGGTACCGCAGGCTCTGCCGTCAACGGCAACTAAAGCAGCCGTTCCGTCTTTCACAGTAAATTCTACGCCAATACGCTTCATCAGCTTCTCGTTGCCTACGGCAACACTTCTCCCGGATATTCGTGCTATAATACCCTCTCCTGCTATCTCGTCGAGAGCTTCAATAGGCAAATGCTCATCTGTGAGAGAGGCTATAGCTACTGCTATCGGGTGATTTGATCCCTGCTCTGCCGATGAGGCAAGCAACAAAAGCTCATCTCGGGATATACCCACACATTCTACATCGCTGACCGTGATCTTTCCCGTTGTGAGAGTTCCCGTTTTATCAAATGCAAAGGTATCAGCCCTGGCTACAGATGAGAAAACGTTACCTCCTTTGAAAAGAATACCTCGGGATGCCGCTCCTCCGATACCGCCAAAGAACGCCATTGGAACGCTTATAACAAGGGCGCATGGACAGGATATTACAAGGAACATCATAGCTCTGTAGATCGCGCTCTTCAGGGTTGCAAGCCTAAGAAGCGGAAGCAGCACGGCAATTGCGACGGCAAGACCTACTACTATAGGTGTGTAGTAATGAGAGAACTTAGTTATAAAGGTCTCTTCCTTGGATTTGTTTTCATTGGCGTTCTCCACAAGCTCAAGAATGCGAGACGCGGCGGAATCCTCGGCAACGCGCAAGGTTCTGGCGATCAGCCTGCCGCTAAGCACAACAACACCGCTGTCAATAGTATCCCCCACCGTAACGCTACGGGGGATGGACTCACCGGTCATTGCCGACGTATCTATCTCCGAGGCTCCGCTGATCACCTGACAGTCGAGTGGCACTCTCTCGCCCGGTGATATAACGATAACACTGCCAACCTCTACGTCATCCGCGTATACGGTCTCCTCCGCTCCGTCGTTAAACAGAGTTGCCTCGTCGGGTCGAATGCTCATCAGGGCGCGAATAGAATTTCTTGATCTTCTGACAGCGGAATGCTCAAATGTCTCTCCGATAAGGAAGAACAGCATTACCGCAACGCCCTCGCTCCACTCACCTACAAAGAACGCGCCTATGGAAGCTACGGACATTAGAAATTTTTCATCCAAGAGATCACGGCGCAGTATACCTCTGACGGCTCCTATGAATACCGGAAGGCCGCAAAATGCGAGTGACAAAAGATAGAGCGCAAGCTTTACGTATTTATATGACTCGGGAAAAGAAAGTCCCATGACGAAAAGTATTCCGGAGAGTATTATTCTGCCTACGTCGCTCTTGAAAAATGACAATATACGCTTCATCATTTCTCTATGCGTACGTCACGGGAAAATGCCGTCGCGCAGGACGACGCAATGCTGTATACCTCGCTCTCGGACAGCTCACTCTCTACAGTAAGTCTCTCGGTAAGAAAATTGATCTTGGCAGAGGATATTCCATCCTTTTGGTTTATATTACCTTCAAGCTTTGCTGCGCAATTCGGACAATCAAGTCCTATGATCTTATATCTGTATTTCATTATTTTTCTCCTTATTATTATATAGGTGTAATTAATATCAGCAAGTGACAAGGAGTCTACGTTAACTCACTCCTTTATATGCTCAAGAGCCTTTTCTATAATATCCCTCACGTGATCATCAGCGAGGGCGTAGAAAACGTTCTTACCGGTTTTACGGTAGGTGACGAGATCTGACTGTCTGAGTATCTTCAGCTGGTGGGATACTGCGGACTTGGTCATTCCAAGAAGAGCGGCAATGTCACAAACGCACATTGAACCTCCGTCAATAGCGTACAAAATGCTCATACGGGTGGAATCTCCCAGAATCTTAAAGAAATCGGAAAGATCGTAAAGCGTGGACTGATCGGGCATCTCATCTCTTCTCTTCTCCACAATATCGGCGTGGACCTCCTCGCACTCGCATGCGGGGGGATTTTTCTCATATACTTTCATTTTTCCTCCTCACTACAGTTGAACAGTTGTTCAACTGTAGTATATGATATCACAGTTTCAGACGGTTGTCAAGTGGTTTGTGATTTTTTTGTTTACTTTGGCAAAACTCTTAAGCCTTCAATATTGACAACGTGAAGAGCTTAGGTGTATAATTAACTGGTAGTAATAAATGATAGGAGATAATATGTCACGCATACGGTGTCTTAACGGAAACGTACTGAAGATCATAGCGGCAATATGTATGGTTTGCGACCACGTGGGGCTGATGTTCTTCCCACACAATATGCTCTTCAGAATTATTGGCAGAATAGCCTTTCCTATCTTTGCATTTATGATCTCGGAGGGCGCAAGATATACGAGAAGCAGGCTAAAGTATTTCGCATCTCTCTTTACTCTCGCTGTTATTTGCCAGACCGTTTATTATTTCTTTGGCGGCAGCTTATATATGTGCGTGCTTGTGACCTTTTCGCTATCTCTGCTCGTGATCTTTGCGCTTGACGAATTTAAGAAAAATCTGTTTTGCGAGAATAAGAGTACGGTGATGAGGCTTCTTAGCTTTTTCTGCCTTATTCTCTCGGTAGTATTGGTGCTTGTTGCCAATCACTATCTGGATATCGACTACGGTGTATACGGATGTCTGTTGCCAGTCTTTGCGTCGCTTCTGAATTTCAGAAATATTAACGCCCCGAATTACATTAAAGGACTGGATATGCTACTAACGAGAGTGCTTACGTTTGCTGTCGGTATGCTTATTATGGCAATAGGAACGTTCGATAAGAGCAACGCTATATATTCAATACAGCCGTTTATGCTGATGGCTATTCCGTTGCTGCTGGCTTATTCGGGCGCCAGGGGCAAGCTGAAGATGAAATACTTCTTCTATATATTCTATCCTCTGCATCTTGCGGTAATTGAGGGGATATATATTCTAGTGCATTACATCCTCCTATAAGGTCAAATATTTATTAATTTTAAAAAATGGTCGGGAGTCTAATGAGTGATGTTCTCAGCGGAGAATTGTAGAAGCTGCTAAGTGCAAGCAAAATATTTGACTAGTCAAACGTACTATGTGCGACTCCCAACCCCCTATAACGACAGAAAGAGATAACAAGTCGGTTGTAGCCGAAGCGTTATCTCTTTTTTGCCGGTTCAGTTTATCCCGGTTCAATATAGATAAAGGGTACGACGGATGAGTTAGCAATCTCTCCTGTATTCACGGGGACTTTTGCCCGTTTTCTGCTTGAAAAGATATGAGAAATAATGCTCGTCCGTAAAGCAAAGCAGGTCAGAGACAGTCTTTACGCTCATTTGAGTTGAGGAAAGCAGCTCACGCGCTACACTAAGCTTTTCACCCAGAAGATACTGATACGGTGTGACTCCCACGGCGCGCTTAAATATTCTGATAAGCTGAGATTTGGAAATGAAAAGCTTTGCCGCTAGCGCATCAAGCGTTATGCGTGAATATACCGAGGAAACCAGCTCGTTCTTGATCACGGATATTATATTCTGCTCAGACGCAAGCTTGGAACGGGAAAGCTCCGTTATTATCTCGTGAATTGTGTCTGCTACAACGAAGAATTTATCTCCCGGAGAGCTGTCTATCCCCGCAATATCAATGATGGCGCGGAATTTCTTTGCTACGTTTGCGCGATAAACACCCGTCGTTACGCCATAGGTCTCCAGCATTTTGTCTATGTATTCGGAACGCACGCTGACCCATATTTTAGATAGTGGATCACTTGGATCAGAGAGGTAGCTCTGCTCACTACCCTTAGATAAAAAGAAGGTATCGCCGGCGGAGAGCAACTGCTTTTTTCCGTCTATTACGATCTCTCCCCTGCCCTCCAGAACGTATTCAAACAGGTGTCTGCCAGCTCTTTCCCTTCTGTTTATTCTATACATAGGAAAGGGATAAGTTCTGCCTATGAAGATGGTATCTATCGGGAACGAGCTGTTAAAAACCAGAGTAAGATCCTCCTCGTGATCCGGAAACTCAAGTATACTGTTTTCACCTTCTAAAGCTAATTTGCTCATAATCTTAACCTTTTCTGTAATTTTCTACATTGTTGAAGCTCATTTTCTATATTATAATTATAACAGCAGATTTTATAAAAATCAAGTTAAATACAGAAAAAGGAGTTAATTATGGCGAAGTCAAGACTTATAGGAGAATATCCCGTTATCGGTATTCGCCCTACCATCGACGGTCGAAGAGGACCGCTCAAGGTACGCGAGGGACTTGAGGAGCAAACTATGAATATGGCGAAGGCTGCCGCAAGACTGATAGAAGAAAACGTCTTCTACTCCAATGGCGAAAGAGTCCGCGTGGTAATAGCGGATACCACTATAGGACGGGTTGCTGAGGCTGCCGCCTGCGCCGATAAGTTCAGAAGGTGCGGAGTGGATATCACCTTAACCGTTACTCCCTGCTGGTGCTACGGAAGTGAAACTATGGATATGGACCCGAACACCGTAAAGGCTGTATGGGGCTTCAACGGTACTGAACGTCCCGGCGCGGTATACCTGGCTGCAGTGCTGGCTTCTCACGCACAAAAGGGCTTGCCTGCCTTTGGTATATACGGTCATGAGGTTCAGGATATTAACGACACCTCTATTCCATCTGACGTGCAAGATAAAATTCTACGATTTGCAAGATGCGCTGTAGCCGTTACCACTATGCGCGGAAAATCCTATCTGCAGATCGGCTCCATATGTATGGGAATCGCAGGCTCTATCTTGGACGTTGACTTCTTTGAGGAATATCTCGGTATGAGAGTGGAATCCGTGGACGAGGTGGAAATAATACGCAGAATGACCGAGGGCATCTATGACGAAACCGAGTACACGAAAGCACTATTATGGATTAAGGAAAAATGCAATCCCGATTTTGATAAAAATCCACCCGAGCTGCAGAGATCCGCAGAGCAAAAGGCGAAGGACTGGGAATTTACAGCCAAGATGGCGTGCATTATAAAGGATCTTATGAACGGCAACGAGAATCTGCCCGAGGGATGCCTTGAGGAATCGGTAGGACACAACGCTATCGCTGCAGGCTTCCAAGGTCAGAGACAGTGGACGGATTTCTATCCTAACTGTGACTTCCCGGAGAGTATTCTCAACTCCACCTTTGATTGGAACGGCGCGAGAGAGCCGTATATTCTGGCTACCGAAAACGATACTCTGAACGGTGTATCAATGCTGTTTTGCAAGCTGTTGACCGGCAGAGCGCAGATATTTGCAGACGTAAGAACGTATTGGTCTGCAGACGCGGTAAGACGAGTAACCGGATACGAGCTTGAGGGAAAGGCAAGAGCTGCTGACGGCTTTATTCATCTTATAAACTCCGGTGCTGCGTGTCTTGATGCATCCGGTGAAGCCAAGGATAAGGACGGGGTGCCTTTGATGAAGAGATGGTGGGAGATGACCGATGCGGATATTGACGCCTGCCTTAAGGCTACCACCTGGCCCTATGCGGATCTTGGTTACTTCCGCGGTGGCGGATATTCCTCCAGATTCGTAACGAAGAGCGAAATGCCGATTACTATGATTAGGCTGAATATGGTTAAGGGTCTGGGACCGGTTATGCAGATAGCTGAGGGCTGGACGGTAAATCTACCCGACGAGGTTACAGATGCTCTATGGAAGCGTACAGACTACACCTGGCCTTGCACGTGGTTTGCTCCGAGGATCACCGGAAAGGGCGCATTTAAGAGCGCGTATGACGTTATGAACAACTGGGGCGCAAATCACGGCGCGATCTCATACGGACATATCGGTGCTGACGTTATAACTCTTTGCTCTATGCTCCGTATACCTGTTTGTATGCACAACGTAAACGAGGAAGATATCTTCCGTCCTGCATCCTTCAACGCGTTTGGAATGGACAAGGAGGGCCAGGATTACCGTGCCTGCGCGGCATACGGTCCGTGCTACAAAAAGAGCGTTAAGTAAATCGAAGCTATCTGTACTTTTGCAAAACAACTAAAAAGCGGACGTTCTTTACCCTCAGGGTATTGAGCGTCCGCTTTTTGCGATACAATCGGTTTTTATGACAATTAAACAGTGAAAGCGCTTTATATTGATACTTATTTTGATTTATGATATAATTAAAGCATTGCTAAAGTTCAATTATATTCATCGAGCTAATAAACCGTACGCCTACGAATAAGACGATATCACACCACGTAGCAAAATAGGAGCGAAAAGGTAAAGCGTTGGCTCGAAAATGAAATTGTATTTATGATCTTCATTTGATATAATTTGATTAACCGGGAGCGCAGATGAAGGAGGAGATGTGGTGATAGGTAATGCTTTTGATCCTGCGGAGCAGGGGTTCGACGTCAGAAATTTAAATTTCTTCGTTCAAAGCTATTTTAACAATGGCAGCGAGGTTGATTTCCTTACCAAGCCGCGCGTGCATCACGGACTTCTTTATATAAGAGGTTGCAAGCTGGAGGTGTTTTTACCAAGCGGAGAGGTGATATGCGCAGATCGCGGTGACCTGCTCTATCTCCCGAAAGGATCGTACTATAGATCTATGTTTTCGGAAGTTTCAGATTCCCCTCCTTCCCTACTTTTTAATTTTGATCTGGAGCGCGACAGAAAGCCTTACACGTTTTCAAACTCTGTGGTTCATATAGAGTCGATAAAAAACACCGCGATCTCCGAAATATTTGAGAGGGTGATGAATGAACATAGCACATACGTAGGACGGATGGCTGATTTTTTTGGTATACTCAGACTTTTATGTGAGAATTCTCTTCGGGGGCAACGCATACTAGCAGGAAAGCATAGCCCCGTCGCCCCTGCTATTGAATACATCGAGCTTCACTCGAAAGAAGATATTCCTATTCGGTTACTTGCGGAAAGATGCCATCTCTCAGAGAGCTTTTTCAGAAAGAAGTTTGTTGATGCGCTGGGTATGTCCCCGAAGGAATATTGTCTAAAGAAGAGGTTAGAGAGGGCAAAGCTACTGATCGAGACGGGCGAGCTTAACGTCAGTGAGGTAAGCTATCTGCTTAACTTTTCAAGCCCTTCATATTTTTCTCGTATTTTTAAAAAGAAATTCGGTGTATCCCCTATCAGACTTCTTCAAGAGGATATTTAGAAGCAAGACCGACTACACGGCAAAAACACCGGAGCAACGCATAGCCGAGGCGGCTACGAGAAAGGCGAGAGCGAAGCTTGAGGATATCTTTGTAAAGGCTCTGAGAGCGTCCTCCGAGACTCTTTCCGCCAGGCGGAGCTTTCGATCACGGAAGAAGCGAAAGCACCCCAAAATGCAGAAAAAAAGCCGCTAACGAACACGAAAAGCGAAAACGTGAAGGTTAGCGGGGAGAAGAAAGATGTACGATATTCTTTAGTTGAAAATTCTGAAAATCAATCGATTAAAACACAGTTACGTGCGCACATTGCTCAGGTTAATGAAATGGCTCCCGTTGCAAATATAAATTATGATGTTATAGATAAAATAAGCTCTCGAAAAGATGCAAAAGAGCTATACAGGCAAATTGGTTTTAAAGTCGAAAGACAGAATTTTGGTATTATTCTTTTAGGTGACAACGAGATAGGTGAAAGTTCAAATTATCTTTTTACCAAAGCGGAATATGCTGCATGGATGGCGGTACCCAAAGTGTTAAAAAGAGGCATTATTATATCTGGTCATACAGACCACAAAAATGAAGGTTTTTCTACTATCACTATTGCAGCTCCCGTTATTATAAACGATGTGCGTGGTAACATGGTCGTTGTGGTAAAAAAACGGGGAAATATAGATACAAAACACACAGGATTCTAATGCCGGACGGAACAAATTTTGCATACAAAAATAAAAACGATGCAGAACCTACCGGCTCTGGTATTACTCTTAACAAAAAGAGCAAGGGATCAGACATCGGTTCTGCATCTAATATAATTATACCCGATTCTGCAAAAAAAATCAACACTTCTGACGAAAAAAGTTCAGAAAAAATTTTCGAGGGCAGATCATCACTCTCCGACACGGAGCAGAGAGAGGAGCTGGCGAGGGCGTTTGAGGGACTGGCGAAGACGGACGGAGAGAAACTATCCGATAAACAACTAAATATCAGAGGAAAAATATGAAAACAAAAATTGTTAAAAGAAACGGTGTTAACTGTATTTCCGTGGACGGTAAGATCATTGATTCCGTCGCGTTTAAATCATTCAGACCTACAAAAAACAATGTGGGAGACTTTTATGGCGCGGGAGTAAGAATCTTTCACGTATATTGCTCAGGACTAAAATCCGGTATAAATATGCCCTATTCTACCTATGGAGAAACCTGGTTTGGTATCGGTGACTACCGATTCGAAGGCTTTGAAAAACAGATGCAGATGTTTATAGATGCGGCTCCCGATGCTTATCTTTTCATCAATTTGCACGTTGACGTCAGATCCTGGTGGCTTGATGAAAACCCCGGAAACGTTGATTCGTTCACTCATCTTTCTCAGATTGCGGGTAACAAAAAATGGCGCCGCGACACCGTTGATTATATCAAGGCGTTTATTAATTACGCGGAGTCAAGGTATGACGATAAAATTCTTGGATATTGGCTTCTCGGTGGATATACTACCGAATGGTTCAGTCAATTTGATATGCAAGAAACGCATCCTGTTAAGCTGCAGGCGTTTCGAGATTATATGGGCGTTCAGGATATCCTTATTCCCTGCCCCTCGGAGCTTGAAAAGCCTGTAAATCAGATCTTTCTTGACCCCAAAAAAGACAGTCTTATCATTGATTATCAAAAATTTCACGCTAAGCTCATATCCGATCTGGTTCTGGAATTATGCCACGCCGCAAAGGAAGCTCTTGACTTTAGAAAGATCGTGGGAGTATTCTTTGGATATATTCTGGAGCTTGGCGATAACCGCAGACTATATAACTACGGACATCTGGATCTTGACAGAGTAAACGAAAGCCCGGACGTTGACCTGATCGCAACTCCAACATCCTATAAATACCGACTTTACGACGATGGCTCGGCTTATATGATACTGGCTGACTCCCTTGACCTTCACGGGAAGGCATATTTCGCATCATTTGATAATTTGACCTTCCTTACCCCTACAGTTCTTGACAATCCTCGGCGTCTTTGCAACGATCCGGAAACCAAGGACGCAATGATCGCGCTGCAAACAAAATTCACCCGACTTGACCTATTGAATACAAGAGAAAAAACTATCCACGGCATGCGTCGAGAGATGATGAGCCGCCTGGCAAAGAGATGCGGAACATGGTGGTTCGATATGCTGGAGGGATGGTACTACGACGACGGACTGATGAACGAGGTAGCAGGGCTGGTTCAAAAATCCAAGAATCTTCTCGATACTCCAAGATCATCTGCCTCCGAGATATGCGTAATAGTAGGAACGGAGTCGCTATACTACGTCAATAAAACCTCCGATACGTGCGACGAATGTATTTCAAAGCAACGCGGACCCCTAAGCCGTATAGGCGCGCCGTATGACATATTCTCAATGAGTGACCTTATGCGGATCGATAAAGAAAAATACAAGCTGTTTATTTTCCTTGACGCGTATACACTAAGCAATTCAGAGCGTAGCTACATAAATGAAGAGCTCAAGAGCGGGGGCAGATCCCTTTTGTTCGTTGGTATGTGCGATTATATCGACAGAGACGGCATTAGCATTGAGAGGACCTCTCGCCTTTTGGAAATGGAGATAGGACTGCTTGAAAAGGACGAGGCTCAGATTCGCGCTTTCAATTCATCTTACGGATACGAGGCGGCGAAAAATCCAACACCTTTTGTCAAGTCGAAGTATACACGAGCGCTGGGAAGATTCAGCGATTCGCGCAAATGCGCCCTTGTGGTAAAGGAAAGTGAAAATTATAAAATATTCTTCAGCGCGCTCGGTAATATATCAGACGGTGTCCTCAGAGCTATCGCAAAAATGTCAGACGTTCATATTTACGCCGAGGATGGCGTGTATACCTACGTGAACGACACTGTAGTCGGAGTGTATAACACGGGGGCTGAGGAAACGGAGATTACATTGCGCGCCGACGGTGAATATGAAGAGATATTCAGCGGCAGATTATACAAAACGAGGAATAGGCGAATAACCTTACCTACGGGAGAATGCCCTGCGCAGATGCTGCTCATAAAATAGCAATTTCTTAATAAAATATATTTTTGAATTACAAATAATAAGAAGCCGGCGGATTTAGCGTGTTATCCTTAACGTAGAACACTCCAATCCGCCGGCTTCTTTTTAAGTAAATTTTAATTCTTGGCTGTAAATCTCGCGATATTCTCAAAAAACTCTTCCGCATCGTCTGTATGAGCGATAAGCTTGATGGGAGAGAGGAGATCGAGAGAGAAAATACCCATAATAGACTTTGCATCTACAGTGTATCTACCCTGAACAAGATCTACTTCGTAATCAACAAGGATAACGCAATTTACAAAATCACGGATATCCTGAACGTTTGATAATACAACAACTGTTTCCTTCATTTTTCTTTATCCTTTCTTAAGATGTTTTCTGCTGATATTATATCAAAGAAACTAATATATGTCAACTGAAAAGTGTTAATTTTTTTAGTATATTTGGCGAGTTATTTCGTCATTTTTTCTTGCTTTACCTTGTGATCGATAACGTGACGGGAAGCAAGCTCGCGGTGGATATCCTCAACGCTGATGCCCATTTCAACCATAAGCACCATTACGTGATAGGCAAGATCGGCGATTTCATAAACTGTTTCCTTCTTGTCGCCCGCCTTGCCGCCAATGATGACCTCGGTGCTTTCCTCGCCTACCTTTTTAAGTATTTTATCTATACCCTTGTCGAAAAGGTATGTGGTATATGAACCCTCGGGACGAGTATTGCGCCTATCGGTAAGAAGAGCGTAAAGTCCATCAAGAGAAAACTCGGAAAGCTTATCGCTTGAGTACACGGGAGAGGTGAAGCAAGAGTCTGTACCGGTATGGCAAGCAGGTCCGTCCTTCTCTACTACAACGACGAGAGCATCCTTATCACAGTCGGCGGTGATGGATACTACGTGCTGATAGTTGCCGCTGGTTTCGCCCTTGAGCCAAAGCTCCTGTCTTGAGCGGCTGAAGAAGCAGGTCAACCCGCGCTCCATAGTGATCGCAAGGCTCTCGCGGTTCATATATGCAAGGGTCAGGACCTTCTTGGATATTGAATCCACGACTATCGCGGGGATAAGTCCGTCCTTGTCAAATTTAAGTTCATTTATGTTAATCATATTTCGCTCCTTATTCTGCTCTGCTTTATATCTGGATTTTCAAATAATATGTCATGATCTGACGTTAATACCTGCCTCTGAAAGCGCCACCTTTAGATCGGGTATTTTTATCTCACCAAAATGGAAGACGGAAGCCGCAAGTCCGGCATCAATATTCGGTACTTTATGGAAAAGATCGATAAAATGCTCTACAGATCCGGCTCCTCCGGATGCAATAACAGGAACCTTGACTGCTTCTGTTACAAGACGCAAAAGCTCAACGTCAAAGCCTCCCTTGACACCGTCTGTATCTATGGAATTGACAACTACCTCGCCCGCGCCCATATCGACCGATCGACGTATCCAGGAGATAGCCTCCATACCTGTATCCTCGCGTCCACCCTTGCTGAATACGCGAAACTCACCGTCAACGCGCTTGATATCAACGGAAAGAACTACGCACTGATCTCCGTATCGCTTTGCAGCCTCGCCTATAAGCTCGGGATTTCTTATCGCTCCTGAATTTACGCTGACCTTATCCGCGCCTGCTGTAAGCACGCGGTGAAAATCATCCAAGGTGTTTATGCCTCCGCCTACTGTAAGAGGTATAAAGACCTTGCGTGCCGTAAATGTCAGAATATCTGTAAAAAGTCTTCTTCCCTCGTTTGATGCCGTTATATCGTAAAAGACGAGCTCATCCGCGCCCTCACGTGAATAGATCTCCGCAAGATCAACGGGTGACGCTACGTCTGAAACGTTCAGAAAATTCGTTCCCTTGACTACCCTTCCGTCTCTGACGTCCAGGCAAGGAATTATCCTTTTAGTTATCATTTTGACCTATTCGTATAGCTTCACCAAGATCTATTGATCCGGTGTAGTACGCCTTTCCTATTATAGCGCCGTATAAATTCATACGGCTGAGTGCTCTTACATCTTCTAAGGTTGATACTCCGCCTGAGGCTATAACGTTAAGCGAATATCTTTCGCCTAGAGAACGGTACATTTCGAGATTTGTGCCTCGCATCGCACCGTCCCTTGATATATCGGTACAAATGACAGTGCTTACACCAAGGCTCTGCATCTTATCAAAAAAGCTCTCCATGGTATATCGAGACTTTTCCGTCCAGCCCTTGATAGCTACGTAACCGTCCTTTATATCAGCTCCGACAGCCACTCTGTCGCCATAGCGCGCCACGGCAGAGATAAGAAAGTCTTCGTCAGTAACTGCAGCTGTGCCGAGTATAGCTCTACCAACGCCTATTGACATATATCTGTCAAGGACATCCATGCTTCTGATGCCGCCGCCAACCTCAACGAAAAGTCCTGTTGAACGGACAATCTCTTCTATAACGGATATATTAGGTGTCGTACCGTCCTTAGCGCCTTCAAGATCAACTATATGTATTGAACCGGCGCCTGCTTGTACAAATTTTTCTGCGATCTGTGGAGGATTAGTGCTATACACGGTCATCTCGTTATAATCGCCCTTATAAAGACGGACCGCCTTACCCTCGTAGAGATCTATTGCCGGGAAAATAATCATTATACATCTCTTTTCGTAATAATTGTTAGAAATCTGCGAATAAACCGAAGCAGAGTTTAAGTTTAATGGGGATACAAAACACACTCTGCGACGAGATCGTTTTATGATCAGCCCAATTCCCATTCAGTAAATGTGTGAAAAATGATCAGCTCTGCCGGTCACAATTCGATAGCTATGCGGAAAATGATCAGCTCTGTCGGTCAACATTCGACAAATGTACGGATAATAATATAGCTGCCGATCACCATTCAGCAAAGGCGCGGAGAATACCGAGACCGACCTCTCCGCTCTTCTCCGGGTGGAACTGCGTTCCGCAAACGTTGCCGGATGCTACCGCCGCTGTTATCTCTTTACCGTAATCCGTAGTGGCAAGCAGGCTGTTATCGCAGTCTACAGCATAATAGGAGTGAACGAAGTATACGAAATCTCCATCCTTTACGTACTTGAAGATCGGATGCTCTGACTTAACAGAGAGACTGTTCCAACCTATATGAGGGATCTTAAGATCCTCGGGCAAGGTGCCCTGCATACCTATAACGGAGCCGGAAAGTAAGCCGAGTCCCTCATGCTCACCATACTCGTAGCTACGCTCAAAGAGCATCTGCATTCCAAGGCAAATACCCATTATTCGCTTGCCCGCCGTCGCTTCCTCTACTACCACCTTATCAAGACCGGATAAACGAAGCTTGCGACGCGCGTCCTCGAATGCTCCGACTCCCGGAAGAAGCACCTTATCAGCCGATCGGATCACGTCTGGATCTGAGGTTATCACCGTTTCCGCTCCTATTGCGTCAAAGGACGACCGAAGTGAAAATAGATTGCCGACCCCATAGTCAATTATGGCTATCATATCAGATGACTCCTTTGGTAGATGGGATCTCGTTTGCGTACTTCTCCGAGATAGCCGTCGCCTTAGCAAGCGTTCTGCCGAGCGCCTTAAAGGATGCCTCGATTATATGGTGAGAATTACCACCCGCAAGCTGACGCAGATGAAGAGTCAGAGACGATTCTCTGACAAATGCGCACATAAACTCCTCGCAAAGTTCGGTATCGAAATCACCTATCTTCTCTGCAGGTATATTTAATGCAAATCCAAGATAATCTCTGCCGGATATGTCGACAGCGCATAGAACGAGCGTTTCATCCATGGGAAGAATTATGTCACCGTAGCGGCAGATGCCACGCTTATCTCCAAGAGCCTTTGAAAACGCTGTGCCAAGGCAAATAGCAACGTCCTCAACGGTGTGGTGATAATCCACCTGTGTGTCGCCCTTACAGGTTACCGAAAGATCATAGTGTGAATGCTTGGAAAAAAGGGTGAGCATATGATCGAGAAATCCGCAACCGGTATCTACCGATGAGGCGCCTGTGCCGTCAAGGTTAAGCTGCAGACATATATCCGTTTCCTTGGTTTTACGCTTTATTTCAGCTGTTCTCATCTTTTTTCTCCTTCAAAATCTCGTCAATACGGGAGAGAAGGATATCCATCTGCTCGCGAGTACCGACGGTTATGCGATTATAGTTAGCAATTTTTGGGGTGTTAAAGTGTCTGATAAGCACACCGCGCGCTTTAAGCTTCAGATACAGCTCCTCACCGGATATAAGAGGGCTTTGTGCGAAGAGAAAATTAGCCTTGGAATCAAGAACCTTAAAGCCTCTTAAACGTAGGGCATCCTTTGTGTATTCCCTATTCTGTACGACAATTTTGCAATTATTAGTGTAATATTCGCTGTCTACAAGCGCCTGATATCCCGCTGCGGCGGTCATTCTGTTGACGTTATAGGGATTAGTTGAATACTTTATGGTATTAAGATCCCTGATAATGTCGGGAGAGGCTATACCAAAGCCAAGCCTTGCGCCTGCGAGAGAGCGAGACTTGGAAAACGTGCCTGTGACTAAAAGATTTTTGTACTTACGCACGAGAGGTATGGCGGATTCTCCACCGAAATCAACGTACGCCTCGTCAATGATTACGACGTTATCCGGATTAGAGGCAACTATTTCCTCTATCTCTGAAGAAGAAAGTGAAAGTCCGGTCGGAGCATTTGGGTTGGCAATCACTATGTTTTTGAAAATGCCAACGTAATCCCTATAATTTACCGTAAAATCGTCACGAAGCGGAATTTGTGTGTATGGAATACGGTTGAGCTTCGCAAAAACGGGATAGAAGCCGTAGGTTATCTCGGGAAAAGCGATAGGATGATCCTCATCGGAAAACGCCATAAACGCAAAATTCAAGACCTCGTCTGATCCGTTTGTCATAATTACCTCGGACGCGGAAACGCCGTAATACTCTGCCAGCTTTGCTGTAAGACGGGCGCTCTCCGGATCAGAGTAAAGCATAAGTCTGCCTGCCTCCTCCATAACGGCGGCGCTTACCGACGGTGACGGCGGAAAGGGTGATTCGTTTGTATTCAGCTTGACGTACTGCATATCCTTGGGCTGCTCACCCGGTACGTACGCCTCAAGCGATGAAAGTCTTTGGGTGAAAAATTTACTCATTATCCTCAAATCTGACCGTAGCGCTCTTTGCGTGCGCTCCTAGTCCTTCCTTGTTTGCAAAATACGCCACCTTGTCAGCAACCTTGCCGAGCGCTTCCCTGGTAAAATAGGTAAACTGAGTGGTCTTTATGAAATCCTCTACGCTGAGAGGAGAGGAAAATCTCGCCGTGCCGGAGGTGGGGAGAGTGTGGTTTGGTCCGGCAAAATAATCGCCGAGCGCCTCCGGACAGTATCTGCCCATAAACACGGAGCCTGCGTGCTTGATCTTATCAAGATAATCAAAGGGATTATCAACGCAAAGCTCCAGATGCTCAGGAGCGATCTCGTTGGCTATATCTATCGCCAGCATAAGATTTCCCTCTGCAACTATGATCTTGCCGTGGTTATCTATAGAGGCTCTGGCGATATCTGCTCTCTCAAGAAGCGGAATCTGACGCTCAAGCTCCGCGGAGACCGCCTCAGCAAGCGCGTAGCTATCCGTAACCAGAACGGCGCTCGCCATTCTGTCGTGCTCTGCCTGAGAGAGAAGATCGGCTGCAACGTATTTGGGGTTGCTGAGAGAATCCGCAACAACAAGGATCTCGGAGGGGCCTGCTATCATATCAATAGATACCTTGCCGAAAACCTGCTTTTTCGCTTCTGCTACGTATGCGTTGCCGGGACCTACGATCTTATCCACCTTAGGCACAGATTCGGTTCCGTACGCGAGAGCCGCTATAGCCTGGGCTCCGCCAACCTTGAATATTCTGTCAACTCCCGCAATCTTTGCAGCGGCAAGAATAACGGGATTTACCTTTCCATCCTTCGAAGGAGGGGTAACCATAACTATTTCCTCGCAGCCTGCGATCTTGGCAGGAACGGAGTCCATAAGCACGGTAGATGGATAAGCCGCTGTACCACCCGGAACGTAGAGACCTACCTTCTGAATAGGAATAACCTTCTGCCCCGTAATAACTCCGTCTTTTTCACTAATCACAAAGCTTCCGCGCCACTGACGAGAATGGAAATCGGTTATATTTACGTGCGCCTCGCGGAGTATTTCTATAAACTTCGGATCAACCGATGCGAACGCCTCGTTGATCTCCTCATCACTTACCTCTAGGGATGAAAGGCTTGCCTTATCGAACCTTTCGCAATACTCATAAAGCGCGCTGTCGCCGCGGCGAACAACGTTATCTATTATTTCACTTACCGCATCCGATACGTTAGCGGTTGGATTTTCTCTGGCGAAGATCTCGTCCGAAGAAACCTCGCCGTATTTAAAGATCTTAATCATTTTCTGCTATTTGCAACCTCACACCCTGAACTAAGTTCTCAATTTCCTTTGTTTTAAATTTAAAGCTAGCCTTGTTCGCTATGAGCCTTGCGCTGATGGGAACAATGGTTTCCACGACATCGAGATCATTCTCGCGAAGCGTGCTACCCGTTTCGACTATATCAACTATAACGTCTGATAATCCAAGTATCGGGGCAAGCTCTATTGAGCCGTTAAGCTTAATAATGTCAATATCTCTTGAGATGCCGGAATAGTGCTTTTTCGTAATATTGACAAATTTTGTAGCGACCTTTAGGGTCTTTCTACCGTCATCGCGGAACCCTTTTTTCGCTGCTACCGCCATTCTGCATTTGCCGATTTTTAAATCGAGAAGCTCGTACACGTCAGGAGTGTACTCAAGCAGTATATCCTTGCCGGCTATTCCTATGTCCGCCGCGCCGCGCTCGACGTAAATCGAAACGTCTGATGGCTTGACCCAAAAATATCTGATACCCTGCTCGGAATTTTCAAAAATCAGCTTTCTGCCGTTTGCCTTTATAGCCTCGCAGGGATATCCCGCGCGCTCGAGTATATCGTATACCTTTTCACCAAGTCTTCCCTTTGGGAGTGCAATATTTAACATCAGAAATACCCCCTTAGTCCAGCTTTATAGTTTCCCGATAGGTAAGCTTTTCGGGAATTTCAGTTGATGAATAAACGCTTTTACCGCTTGCAATAAGCTCTGCTTTTTTCGCTACAAGCATCTCAGGTGCGCAATCTTGCGAATAGAGGAGTAAAACATCCACGTCATACTCTGAGCCGGGTCTGTCCAGCTCTACAAGCAGATCAAGATAAAGGGCAAAACCGATTCCGCGGCTGGAGATACGCATGCTCTCAAGCAGATTATCGTATTCTCCGCCGGCAAGAACACCCTCGCAAATTCCGGAGAGGAATCCCTTAAACACTATGCCGTTGTAATATTTCATATTGTTGACCACCGAGAAGTCAAAGCGAACGCTATCCCCTATTCCCGATGATGTGAGAAGGCTGTCGAGCTGTCGAAGCTCCAAAAGCGCGCTCTGCGCAGACTCAGGACAAATACGAGAGAGCCTCTCCAGGACGGTACATCTGTCGCCGTACATTCTGGAAAGAGATACCAGAACATCAGCTTTGTCCTCCGGTATTCCGTTCTGCCTGCAAATTTCACTTATTTCATGCGAATTCTTCTCTGCTATGAGCTGCATAATATGCTTCTTCAGAGATTTGTCGCTTGTTGCCTCTGAGAGTGCCGCGGTGACTATTCCCATATGTGAGATATCCAGAACGTAGTCCTCTGACACGGTAGAAAGGCTACGGGAAGCAAGCAATACTACCTCAAATATATCCGCTATATCAATATTTCCGATGCACTCGATGCCTGTTTGAAGCAGCTCCTTGAACTGACCTGTTGAGCCGGATACACGGTATACGTTCTCGTTGTAGTAAACCTTCTGCTTGTCACCGGTGTTCTTCGTGTTCTTAATTATCGACAGAGTGACGTCAGGCTTAAGAGCAAGCAATCTGCCGTCTGTATCGTTGAAGGTTATTACCCTATCGCTTACAAGGAAATCCTTGTTGCGAGCGTAAAGATCGTAATCCTCAAATTTGCTCATTTTGAACGGAAGATATCCGTAGCTTCTGTAAAGTGCGCGAAGCTTAAAAACAGCAAGCTCCTCGCTTTTAAGTAATTTATAGTCGAACATAAGTACTCCGTTCCGTTTATTTTATACGGTCAATGACCAGCTTGTAGCCCTTGCCTCTTTCGAGAGCCTTGCTTACCCTACTGATAGTGGCGGTGCTCATTCCTGTTTCCAGAGATACCTCGAGATAGCTTCTGCCATCCTTAAGCATATACGCAGCTTTGAGCCGCTGGGCAATATCCGAGATTTCCTTGGGAGTCAGAACATCCTCAAAGAATTTTCTGCACTCGTCCTCATTCTCTAAGGACAATACTGCTCTACAAAGATTGTCTATGTCTTTTTCGTTCGATAGCTCCATAGCATTCTCCAATCTTCACTTTAGTAAAGTAAATTATAATACGAAAACACTTGCTTGTCAAGTTGTTTCTGTAATTTATTTAAAATTAATATAATGTTAATGAATTAAAGCACAAATTGGCTCTTCTCTACGATTTTTTATATTTTCGGCTTGACAAACCTCTAAGTGTTTGTTATAATAGTTAGGCAAATGCGTTTTTTCGTAGCACGTTGGACTAAGCATACTTTATTTGCGACGCGATGTCCCCAAAACAAGAAGTTTTAGGAGCGAGTGTTCCGAGCAACGCAAAACGACTATGTGACGGTACGGGGCGGACAAAGCAAACTGTCACAGTATAAAGAATTTAATAAGATCTTTTTCGGGATGTAGCGCAGTTGGTAGCGCGCTTGCTTTGGGAGCAAGAGGTCGCAGGTTCAAATCCTGTCATTCCGACCAAAATCGCCGATTTGACTGCTTTTTGCGGTCAAATCGGCACAAATTTAATACGTCACCGGAGGCTGTGTACCGTAGTACCGTAATGCCGGATTAGGTGTCCAAGTGAGCTTGGGTTATTGTTTAGCAATAGCCTGAGCTCTATTTTTTATTTTGGAGGTAATTATGAAAAACACGAAAGTTTCTCTCGTTCCCCTCACAGCAGACGACCGCGAGCAATTCATTCTTGACAATCAATGGGCGTTCAAGTACGGTGCGATGATGGAGTTCGGTGAGCGTGACGACCATCTTGACGGTAACGGTGAGATCATCTCTCGCACAACCATTGAAAAATCCCTCGACAATTCAAAAAGCGAAACCTACCGAATTATACTTAACTGTGAGAAGGTTGGTGGCTTGATACTCACGATTGACAAGGAAACGCATCATAACCATTTAGATATTCTCTTTGTGCTACCCGAGGCACATAGTAAAGGAATCGGCTACGGTGCGTGGCAAGCGGTTGAAGCTCTGCATCCCGAAACGGTAATATGGGAAACCTGCACTCCCTATTTTGAAAAGCGCAATATTCATTTTTACGTAAACAAGTGCGGTTTTCAAATCGATCAGTTTTGGTGCGAGTATTTTCAGCCCGAACACGATATGTTCGAGGATGAAACGCACGATTCCGATGAAGAACCTGATGAAATGTTCCGCTTTATTAAGGTAATGAAGCCGTAATCGCTTTTGCTTACTGTCACTCATTGATCTGATATGTAAAAATCACCGCCAAATTGTTGACGGTGATTTTCCAAATATTTACTTGAAAGACGGCGCGTGAGTTTCACCCGTTGCAAACGTATTCGGTCCGGGATTTGACATCGAGAAATACATTTTTGCAGCCTTGGTCGTGCCGAAATCACGGTTCGATCCCGTTTCCTGC
The DNA here is from genome assembly GCA_017467105.1 of Clostridia bacterium. Classification (GTDB taxonomy): domain Bacteria; phylum Bacillota; class Clostridia; order Oscillospirales; family CAG-272; genus UBA1740. The sequence goes on along the minus strand of JAFTSU010000009.1, from coordinate 2,620 downwards.
ACCTTATTGAAGGCATCACGGAACATCTGATTGTGCGCTTCTTCACGGTTGAGAAGAAAATCAATGGTTTCTCTGACCTTCTTGTCCTCAATCTGACGATAGAGATATTCGTAAACCACTTTGGCTCTCTGCTCGGATGCGATGTTGGAGAGCAGATCGGCACACAGGTCGCCCGTAACGGTAACGTAATCCGCCGTCCAAGAGTATCCTGAAGAATTGATGAGTCCGGGGTTCAGACCGAGCAGAACGTGGGTCTGCACCTCGCCTGCCTGCACCTTGGTGGCATCCACGTCGTGACCGTTAAGAAGATTGATAGTCTGTGCCACCATCTCCATGTGTCCAAGCTCCTCGGCGGCAATGTCAAGGAAAAGATCCTTGATCTCGGGATCTTTGATTCTGAAACTCTGTGACATATACTGCATAGCAGCCTTAAGCTCGCCATTACCTCCGCCAAGCTGTTCCTGAAGCAAAACGGCATACTGCGGATTCGGTCTTTCTACTTCTACGGGATGGAATAACATTTTTTCGTGTTTGAACATATATACCTCCGTTTTTTGTATTCACCGATATTATTTCCCAAAGTGAGAAAATATATTGACGAAGGCAAAAATTTATGGTACAATAATTCTTGTTAATAAGAATTTTCATAGGAGTGACGGCAGAGATTTCCGCGGCGGTGATTTGCGGATGGTTTGTGCTTGACCACAGCTTTGACCATCTACGGATTCGGACTACGTGGAAACAGTGCCCGTAAGAGCACCCAAAAGCATCGATTTCGGACTCAAAAGTCCCGAAAAGCCTTGTAAATCAAGCAAAAAATCGGTGCAGATTTGTTTGGGACGTCGATGCCGCAGATTCGAATCCTGTCACTCCGACCATATCGAGTGTTCATAGCCATTTTGGTTGTGAACACTCGAATTTAAATTTGGTTCTAATTTGTTTTGCGGTGCTTATTTTTGAAAACCTCGACCCTACGAAAGTTCTTTCCCTCGGACTCGAAATAGTGAAACTCATTATTTCACTTTTTGAACTTACTGGAGGAAATGTTATGATTAGTACAAATATTGTGGTGGGAATCGGCTTTACTATATGGGGGAAACCAAGCAATAGGGTCACAGTAAGTAAAAAGAAAGCTATACCAAGAGATGAATTCGGGCAGTGCCGAAGCGGGTTCGACCCCCGCCCTTCCACCAAACTTGCGGATTTACCCGCAAAGCCGCAGAGCGACAACGCTTTGGGGCTTTTCCATTTTTATGCAAAGGAGAACATAGTATGAATAGCATCTTAAACGATTACAGCACCATCACTGAACTTGAATTAAACAAGAGAATTTCTTATTATGAGCATACAGATTTTTCAACTGCTACTATAGAATTGCTTGTTCCCGATACGGTTTCTTATGTGAGGAAGATATTTGTCTGCTTGCGATGGGCAACACAAAATCGTGAAACAATTGAAGATGTGTGCAAGCAAATTGTTGAAACAAGAACATCTCGCAAGCAGTTTGTTCAGTCGGTTGGGTATAAAGTCGGAAATTCTATTCTTGATGGTCGTGCATTCGCCCAACAAAACATTCACCAGTATTGTCGCTATATAGCAGAAATCAATGACTGCTTATGTCAAATTCTAAATATTGTATTTTGTGTGGGATATCGTCAGTGGGAGCGATTTGATGCCGATCAGATTTTATCTCATGCTAACATCAAAAAACATTCTAAAATTTGCAAATTATGCAAACAGTTCTATAGTCTTATCAAGCTTCATAAACGATTTGACAACTTTGATAAACACAATTTAATTTTGTGGGGACATGAAAAACTTACCCCAGAATGCATTAACAATGTAGAGTATTATTTTAATATGGATGGTCAGCAGTATAAGATGTCAGAATTCATCAATGAGCTTCACGAACACCATATTAAAGTATCCATAATAGAATTGTTGGACAATATTTTCTCGCTTGCCGCCCCAAGTAATCAGCCTACAAGAAAATATGCTCATGTGCTTTTTGACATCTTAGTTGCTAAAAATGGCTCTCCCAATTATACGGAACGATATATGGCTCAGGATAATCTGATACAACTTAAAATCGATACCTATTCAGACAATAATTGCCTTAAGGCAAAATCAGTTTCGTATTATCATGACGAATCTCCGATAAGCTCCAAAATATATTTGGCGCGATTAGATCAAGAAATGATTGACGGAGATATACTGCAAATTAATCGCGCGAAATTAGATGTTAATTCATTCGAAGTTTTTCAAAATGGGAGACTGATTGGAAAATACGAATGTCAAAATAAAGAAGACAAGATTACCGAATATTTTCATTTCAAGGAATTTGTCTTCATCCCCGTGTAATAAGAATTGCTTTTCTTTGCCTACTGCACCGCAATTTTGAGGGCTGACAGTTTTTCTTCTGTCAGCCCTCGCTTTTTATCATCATCCCGACAAATTGGAATTTGTTTAACGGTTTTCTAAAATCCATTTCTTTGACCAAGCAAACAATGTTTCGGACATCAAATTGAAATCTATCTCTCCACCATTTTTCAAATTTAAGAATATATCAACGATAAGCCGTTCATCAGTTGAAACAACATCGCGCAATTCACTTTGGAAT
>JAFTSU010000008.1 GCA_017467105.1 Clostridia bacterium | reverse complement strand
CAAGGTCCTGTTGGTGCTACGGGTCCTCAGGGTGAGACGGGTCCGGCAGGTCCGCAAGGTCCTGTTGGTGCTACCGGCCCTCAAGGTGAGACGGGTCCTGCAGGTCCCCAAGGTCCAATTGGTGCTACCGGCCCTCAAGGTGAGACGGGTCCCGCAGGTCCGCAAGGTCCTGTTGGTGCTACCGGTCCTCAAGGTGAGACGGGTCCCGCAGGTCCCCAAGGTCCTGTTGGTGCTACGGGTCCTCAGGGTGAGACGGGTCCGGCAGGTCCGCAAGGTCCTGTTGGTGCTACCGGCCCTCAAGGTGAGACGGGTCCTCAAGGTCCTCAAGGTGAGCCTGGCGGTATATTAAGCTATGCCGATTTCTATGCTCTAATGCCGCCGGACAACACAGACCCGGTAGCTCCCGGGGCCGACGTAAGCTTTCCGCAAAACGGCCCTATAGCGAATACCGACATTGGTCGAATAAGTGAATCCGAATTTCTGCTTAATACGATAGGCACTTACCTCATATCCTTCCGCGTCGGTGTCACCGAGGCAGGACAGCTTGCGCTAACGCTTAACGGACAGGAGCTTCCCTATACCGTAACAGGCAGAGCTACCGGCACATCGGATATTATGGGATCAGCAATTATTACAACCGATACTGTGGGCTCTGTGCTGACCGTGAGAAATCCTGTCTCTAATGCTGCGGCACTGACAATCACTCCCAGCGCCGGAGGAGCATCTGCGGTATCTGCTCATCTCGTTATAACGAGAATCGAATAATCGGCATAATCACGTCTCTGCTTAATATTATCTCCGTAGTTTCACAGTTTTTTCGTTTTTGTTGCGCCGCAAAGTATCAATATAAGCGACGATCACAATTAACGGTATCTTAGATAAACACGGACGGAAATACAGCCTTATTTCCGTCCGTTAATATTTTTCTAAAAGCTATTGACAAAATTAACGCTTGGTGATATACTTTACATTTGGTTTGAAAAATAGAAGGTAGGTAGGTCAATATGCGAGCATCAACCGTAAGACATCATCATCACAAGCATATACACATTTCCCACCTCCTACACGTATCATTTGTGGGGGCTAAGAAATTTATTTCAAAGAACGCAGTACTTCTGATCAGCTTAACGCTGGCCACCGTTTCCTGCTTTATAGTTAAGCCCGACAAAGAGTATCTCGGATATTTTGATTTTAAGACGCTGTCGTGTCTACTCGCTACTCTTGCTGTCATCTGCGCTCTGAAGAACATTCGTTTCTTCACGATCACCGCAAGGAAGATAGTAAGCTGCACTGGTAACACGAGAACTCTGTCTCTTGCCTTGGTCTACATAACTTTTATCGGTTCTATGTTCTTGGCAAACGACATGGCACTTTTAACCTTCCTGCCTCTTGGATATATTTCCCTCTCCTGCACGGGAAAGGAAAAATATATGGCTCCAATCTTCATTCTTCAGAATATAGCTGCGAACCTTGGCGGAATGCTCACTCCATTCGGCAATCCTCAGAATCTCTACATATACACCAAATTCAACATTCCCACCCTTGAGTTTATGGGAATAATGGCTCTTCCCTTCGTGCTTTCCTTCATTTTATTCACCTGTGGATGTCTGTTTATTCCAAAGGAGACCCTTTCACTCACTAAAAGTGAAGATGAAAAGATCGATCCGCGAAAAACCGCGTTTTATCTTTGTCTGTTTGCGCTGACCATACTTACCGTATTCAGAGTGGTTCCATACTATATTTGTCTGCCTATCATCCTTATATCCGTATTTCTGACGGATAAAAAAGCACTTTTGAAGGTGGATTACGCTCTGCTTCTAACATTCGTATGCTTCTTTTTACTGTCAGGAAACGTAGCGAGAATAGACGTTGTAAGTGAGTTTTTCTCCTCTCTTCTGAAGAAGAATACTCTTCTTACCTCTATCCTTTCCTGCCAATTTATCAGCAACGTGCCATCCGCCATACTGCTTTCTGAGTTTACCGATAACTATAAGGAGCTGCTGCTTGGTGTTAATATTGGCGGCGTTGGTACTTTGATATCCTCACTCGCCAGTCTGATCACCTTCCGTGAGTATACGTCACACGTGAAGGGCAAGACCCTGAAATATCTTGGTCTGTTCACCGCGCTGAACTTCGGTTTTCTCATAATTCTGACTCTGTCGGTTATGATAATTATATAAAATTAAAACAGCCTTTGCCAAGCGCAAAGGCTGTTTTTGTTATAAATCCAGCTTATCCTACGTATCGTTCAAGCAATTTTCAGATAACGGCGATTGCCTCTACCTCCACGAGCACTCCCTTCGGAAGAGTCTTCACCGCTACGCAGGAGCGAGCGGGATTTGAGGTGAAGTATTTGGCGTATACCTGATTGAACGCTGAAAAATCTGCCATATCGGAGAGGAAGCAGGTGGTTTTAATAACCTTATCAAAGGATGTGCCCGCCTCGGTAAGAATAGCGGATAAATTTATCATCACCTGCTCTGCCTGAGCAACTATTTCATCACCGACGATCTCGCCCTTAATATTAAGTGGGATCTGCCCGGAGGTGAATAGAATATCACCGTGAACTATTGCCTGTGAATAGGGTCCGATTGCGGCAGGCGCCTTGTCTGTGGAAATTTTCGTGATCATAATTTCTCCTTCTTGAAATTTTCATTTGTTACTCGTATTAAACGAGCCGGGAGTGATGGAGCTATGCCGTAAATTTACTGTTAATTCTCCGAAACACAGAGTCTGCACCTTTTATGATGACGAAGGATAAGCAGTAACACGAAAACGAGTATCAACGGAAACAGCGCCGCTACGAGAAGTCCGACCTTGAGACCGAGCTGCTCCGGTGACAGAGAGAGATCTGCCGCCAAACTGATACCAAAATCACTACCTATAACCGCGTCGGTAATCACTCCTACAAGCTGTGGTCCGATAGATGCGCCAAGGTCTCCGCCTGCAGCCATAAGAGCAAAAATCATAACTCCACCTCCCTTATGAATGTCCGTTACTACGATAAGATTTCCGGGCCAAAGCATAGAGGTAAAGAAGCCGGTGAGAGCGCAAGCGATAAGTCCTACGAGCGCAGCATTGGAAATAGCTGCCGTAATATAGCAAACGGTAGCGCCGATCGCACCGAATATGAGAACGCGCATTATATTCTTTCCAAATGCGGAATAGAGGCTTCTACCAAGTCCAAGCGCAAGAGAGAACATTGCTACGCCGAATATATCGCCGATCACCTTGGAGATGCCCAGCGCGCCCTCCAGATAAGTAGAGCACCACTGTGACATAACACATTCGGCAGAGCCGCCAAGGAATATTGACAGGACGCAAAGCCAGAGCGTTCCATTTTTGAGTACTGAGGAGGAGCTGCCGCTTCTGTCATCCGACTGCAAATCAGGTATTTTAACTCCGGAGTACAGTATGATGCCTGCCACGGAAATGCTGCAAAGCGCTAAAACGAGCCATTGCCAGCTATTCTGACCGAATATAGCGAGAAATGCCGTGGAAAACAGCACTATGCCGACGACGCCCCAAGCGAAAACGGAATGAAGCTTGGACATTTCCCTATCCGGATCATCCGAGGGTATAGCCGCAATAATTGGACTGATCAGCACCTCTGCAAGACCGCTCGCTGCGGAAAAAATGACCGTACCGATAGCAAGTCCTATAAATACCGTCTGTCCCTCAAAGAAAACGGGAGAGAGCGCGTAAACCACAAATCCTACGAGGCTGATAACGGGTATGAGCTTTACAGCCAGAGGTATGTTGAATTTATGTGAGAAAACAGAAAATGCTGTATCAACTATCAGCTGCGTGCAGAAATTAATAAGCACCAGAAGTCCGAGAAGTGAATACGATATACCGTACGTTTCTCTGAACGTAAGAAGAAGCAAGGGCGAAAGCGTAGATACAGTCGCCATTGATACGTTTGAGGAGTAGCATGCGAGCTTAAGTCTTTTAAATTTATTCAAGGTCTTTTCCTTTCGTGTGTGCGATCTTTGCGAAATACGCAATGATAAAATAGTATCACAAAGAGGCGGAAAAGTCAAGGATTATCGAAAGATTTATTTTACTTTGAAAATGTCAAGTTAAAGGCGAGTCACTAAAAGACGCGTCTTTAACTTTGCATAAAAATAAGGAACGCAACTCTATTCGAATTACGTTCCTATTGGCGCAGAGGGAGGGATTCGAACCCTCGTGTGCGTTAGCACAAACTGATTTCGAGTCAGCCCCGTTATGACCACTTCGATACCTCTGCAAATATGATGCAACAGTTTGCATCATATTTGCAGAGACCTGTGAGAAGCGGCTCAAGAGCACAGCTCTTGAATCCACTTCGCATATCCCACCCGAAGAACGACAAGCTGGCTTGTCAGGCGCAGGGTGCGGATATATTCGCCAAGGGCGAAATAACTCTTTATGATGCAACTATATACATTTTTATATGATGCAACAGTTTGCATCATATTTGCAGAGACCTGCACGACGCAAACTGCCGTCTTGCGATAAAACTATATTGCTCTTACGCCTTAAATTCAATCGCCCGTCTATTATAACATATACAAAAGCAAAAATCAATACGTTTTAAAATTTTTCTTTTGCAAAGCCGCCAAAACAAATAAATCTCAAATATTACCATATTAGATGTACTTTTTAAATAAAAAAAGCTTTATTAAAACATTTAGTAGGGTAAATATTCACAAAATTTCAAATGTAGGATAAAAAACTGCAAAATTTAGTTGACAAAAGTACAGATAATATGATAATATTATTTTAATCTAATTGCATTCACTTTAGCCGACTAAAGGAAAAGTTTATGTAATATGGTATTAAATGGATACATATACAAAACATTCCTAAAATTTTAACCGGTGTTTTGAAGGGTGTTCATTAAGGTTTATGAACAGAGTTCGCAAAGCATTTACGGTATAGCCGGCACGGTGTTCGCTTTTACCGCTTAAGAAAAGTGCGTATTTGCAAAGTCGAAGAAAACCGAAAGGAGGAGGAGATGTCAAATATAAACAAAACGTTATCAACTATCGGAATGTTAGCTATATGCGTTATTTCGCTGGCTATGACAATCCTCAACCTGTACGTGACTATACAAGGACTTGTAAATCCCGATATGCCACCGAGGGTGTTCGGGTACTCGTCCCTGCTTGCCTCCGACTCCAGTATGGAGGGTAAGCTGGAGGGGAGCTTCGATAAGGGTTCTATGATACTCTTTAAAAGCTCCGACGGTGAGCTTCAAGTGGGCGACGTAGTTGCCTACTCGGCAAAAAGCGGCGGCTTCGTCATTGGACGAATCACTTCTGTTAACGACGAGGGAGAAAAAAGGTACTACCGCATAAAGGGCGACAATATAGAGGGCGAATACTACGACGTTATGACTGACCAAAGCTATATTGGCTCCTTTAGCGCAGAGTTCCCGTTCCTCGGCGCGCTGACTAGGTTTATTGAAACCACCGTAGGACAGATAATCTTCGTGTGGATACCCGGTGCCGTTGCTGCAATATGCCTGATTTGGGAAATATGGCTCACTATCTTTGGTATAGCGAAGGCTATTGACGAACGAAGGGATAGCGAAGCTCCTGAAGACGAGCGCAATAGACAAAGGCGGAAGCATATTAACCTCTTCGGTTGGGTCGGCACTCTCGGAGAATGGCTCGGTGAGCTGTTCTCTCCCCGAGAAAAGCCTGTAAAGACCTACGATTTCCCCATAGCCGACAGTACTGTGGCGAAGACCGTTAAGGCTAAACCCGAGGTTAAGGCTACACCAGAGGTCGAAGTAAGTCCCGAGAAGACTGATACAAAAGAAGCAATCAAAGCACACGAGCTCACTTTCCTCTCGGCTGTCGATACAGCAGAAAGCAAGAGTGAGTCCGTGGCGAAGGATACCCTGCTCAGCACCGTCATCGTAACCAAGACGGTAAAGGAAACCGTTATCGGTACGGCTGAAGCCACCGAGCTTGCCGAAGTTAACGTTGCAAAGGCAGAAGAAGCTGCTGCACAAGAAACGGCTACAGAAATTACATATCCCGTGGCGGAGGATACCTTGCCACGCACCGTTATCGTAACCGAGACGGTCAAGGAAAACGTTACCGGTACGGCTGAAGCCACCGAGCTTGCCGAAGATAACGTTGCAAAGGCAGAAGAAGCTGCTGCACAAGAAACGGCGACAGAAATTACATATCCCGCGGCGGAAGCGGCTATTACAGATGAAGCTCCTTTGGAAATAGCGGCGGCAGAAATTCCCTGCCCTGTGGCGGAAGCGGCTATTACAGATGAAGCTCCTTTGGAAGTGGCGCCTGATTTGGATGAAGGCATAGAGCTGCCAGATAGCGCAGCTGATATGGAGGAAGAAAACAGTGACGAGGAGCTTGCCTTCACCTACACGCAAGGCGGAGTTAAGCTATTCTCCCAGCTCAGAAAATCCTTTATGGCGAGACTTATTCAGTCCTCAGACGAGCTTAAGGAATACTACGACGAGGT
>JAFTSU010000007.1 GCA_017467105.1 Clostridia bacterium | reverse complement strand
GGTAAAAACTCTGTGCTTATACCTTGCTTTGGACTTCGAGGAGTTCAAGGATACGAAGTACTTCCCCACCGACGAGTCTGCTCTTGCTAAATTTGCATTCACGCCTATGATGGTGAAGGTAAAGAGCGAGCGCGGTGTCAAGTACGCCAAGGAGCTTATCGCAATACTTGCAGAAAGATATGGACTTGAAAGAGTCAAAAAGCCCATAACCGATGATTTCAAGCCTCCATATGAGACTACGATTGCTCTTATTGAGCGCGGACTTATCAAGGACTTAAGCGGCACTTACGCGAAGGTGAGCGCGGCAGAGGCAGACCTGCTGATGAGCGACTCTCACGCGGAGAAGCTGATAGTCGAGGAAACTGTGCCTATGGTAATCTCCGACAGGACGAGGCGCGGTATAGTTAACATAGATACTCTCTCCGACAGCTTCGAGTCGGGCGAGGAGATAAAGCTTGAGGATATGAAGGCTCGTATTCGCGGATTTGACAAGCGAATGACATACGTTAAGGTGCTGGCGAGGGGTACTCTCTCAAAATCACTAACCGTACACGCTGACGAGTTCTCTATTCAGGCGGCTAAGATGATTCTTCTGACGGGCGGTAAGATAATCCTAACAAAAAAGAAGAAATAATTTAATTTATACTGTCCTTTTCTCTACGGCTACAGTAGAGCGAGGATTGATATAGAAAACACAAACTAAACATAAATTATAAAAAGGAGGTTAATTATTATGAGAAACAGCGCAAAATTCGAAAACAATAAGGGGCGTATCGCCAGAATCACGGTAATGGTACTCGCTATCGCGGTTTTGACTACGAGCCTTGCTGTGGGAACCTTCGCAAAATACGCAACCGGCGACAATTCGTCAGATAACGCGAGAGTAGCTAAGTGGGGTGTGACAATCGAGATTACCGGCAGTGACGATATGTTCGTTGACAGCTATGACAGCGACGTTAATCCCACCGTTCTTGCTTCTGACAGCCAGGACGTTGTAGCTCCCGGCACTAAGAACACTACCGGTGTTGTATTCACTATCGACGGTACTCCCGAGGTAAAGACCAAGGTTGACGTTAAGCTCACCGCCAGCAACGGTCAAGCGGCAAAGGATATCTATCTTGAGTATGGCTTTGAGGATAACCCCAACACTGTGGACGTTGATGAGAGCGAGAGCAACTTCTACTACCCCGTTGTGTTCACCCTTACCCAGATAGGCAACAGAAACGGAGATTTGGCTACTCCCGTGGTACTCGAAACAGGTACACTCGCAGATATCAGCGAATTCCTTGACGAGTATTCCGCAAGTGCTTACTATGAGCCTAACACCGACCTCGGCGCAAGCTTCAGACTTACCTGGGAGTGGAATTTCGGTAATGACGACAATGCTATTTCCGGCAACGATATCTACGATACCGCACTCGGTGATATTGCAGCGGGTCTTACCGTCAGCAAGGTTAACGGCAAGGACGTGCTTGACTATAATCTTACTTTAGATTATAAGGTCAGCATTACAGTCATTCAGGTAGACTAATCTTCAATTAATTCGCTCTTGTAGCAAGCGAAAATACGGTCGATCAATTTCGACTTAACGAAGTATGCTTCTGCTTTTTTGGAGGAGCGGTCACTTCGTATTCCACAGGGATGCGGAATGCTCCCAACAAAGCAGAAATATTGAGTATGAAGCCGAGATTGAAAGACCCGTGCTTTCTGCTCCCGCGACTCGGATAACAGACTCCAACGAGCTGTCGCACCGACAAGCGGACTCTACAATACTTAAATGCCTAAAACGACAAAAATTGTATGTAGCCGAAAGGCTCGGAAAGGAATTTTTGAAATGAAAACTAACAACAAGAAAAAGCTTGTGATGATCACAGCGATGTTCCTTATGATAGCTCTCGTAATTGGAATGGGCGCTATGACCTATGCAAGATACACCACAACTAAGGATACCGGTGCGCAGAGCGCTACCGCCGCTAAGTGGGGTATTGTACTTACAGTAAACACTGATTCTCTCTTTAAAGATGAATATGATAGCACCGTAGATGTAGATACCGATGCCTTAGACGTTTCCGCAAACAGCGCAGTTGTCGCTCCCGGCACCTCCGGTGAAATGACAATCGCGATCAACGGCAGCGCAGAGGTTCTCTCTCAGCTTAAGATCACTGAGGTAGGCACCAATGAAGAAATCTACTTTGGAAATGATTACTACCCTGTTAAGTGGACTCTCACCGACAAAGAAGATACTCTTCTTGTAGAAAACAAAAAGCTCAGTGACGTAATTTCTTACCTCACCACAACCGTTAGCGGCACCAAGTGGAATGCAGGCACCAGCATTGATGAAGTTTACACTATCTCATGGAATTGGGCAATTGGCGCTGAAAGTTCTGAGGTCAACCAAGAGGACAACCAGAAGGATACCGCTATTGGTATTCTTGCTCAGGGTGGCGATCCCGCCAAAACCGTTAATGACGTAAACACTATCCTCGGCACTACCTTCGATGCAGCTACTCTCTTCAACTGTGACATTTCCTTCCAGCTCAAGATAACAGTTGAGCAGATTCAGGACTAATTTAGTCTGATTTGGTTACGCCTTGGATCGGGCGTGACGTAGAACGGCAGTTCGGGGGGTTCCCTGCTGTCGGTTGACTTTCCCCCTGCCTGCGGGCGGGGGAAAGTCCCCATACTTGGGCGCTCAAGCCGTCGATTAAGTCACGGTGCTTGAGCATCCAGGTATGGGTTGTGCGTCCAGGTATGGGTTGTATTAACACTATAAAACAAAAAACACGGAGATAATAAAAAATGAAAAAAGCGCTAAGCATTATCAAAAAGATATTGGGGGGCGCGATGTACGCTATCTTCGGCATTATCTGCGTTATCGTCCTTTGGCTCAGTATCGACAAGTTTATCCTTGGTTCACCTGTGCCGTCATTTCTCGGGTATTCGACGCTGACTGTCGAAACGGGAAGCATGTCGGGTACTCTGGAGATAGGCGATATGATCGTCATCAAGGATACGGGCGAATATAAGATAGGTGATATCGTAACCTACCTGCACGAGGGGGAAAAGATCCCTACTACCCACAGAATAATCAATTACTCGGGAGATAACTTCGTCACCAAGGGTGACTTCAATAATACTAAGGACACAGTTGACGTAAGACCCGACGAGATACTCGGCGAGGTGGTGATGATTATCCCTGGGGTCGGTATCTTTGCCGAATGGGTGAGGATCGACGGCTGGATATATATTGTGGCTGTGCTGGCAATTTTTGGTCTTGGACTTCTGGTGCTGAATTTTGACGATCAGAAATCCGAGGCAAATGAGGACGAAGAGGCGTGCGAATCTAAGAATGACTCCGAAGATAACACCCAAAGCGAAAAAGGAAAATAATTTTTTCAGATACATTACTAAATCGAGCTGTGACTCGGGAATAGTAGATGTATAAATTAGAGAAAGGAGAGAGCGTGTGAAAAGAAAGATAATTAAAATTTTCAAGCAGAACAAATCGGCTATTATATGCTTTGTTCTGGCACTTTCGGTATTTGTGACGGGCTCTATCTCCTTTGCAAGATATGCGACGAGCCACACAGGCATCGGCGGCGCAGGCGTTGGTAGCTTTTCGTGCTCTGCTACCGTTGACGGTGTCAGCGCGTTATCCTTTACCAATACCGCCTTCTGGGGCGGAAGTGTGGAAGAGGATAAAATAGCGATGAACGCTCTGCGTTCCCTCAACTTCACGGTAAACAACTACGAGAGCTCGAACGGTGTTAAGCGTGTGAGCGAGGTACAGCTCTCCTATTCCCTCTCATTTACGACACCAGCGAACTTTGCAGACAAGTTGGCTATACAGTTGCTTGATAACAAAGGCAATCCGATATTGCCTCAGATGATAGTACCTGAGATCATGAATGCCGTCTCCGGCGAGACGGGCACGGGCACGTATGACACTGAAAAAAGGCATGAGGATTATAACGGTCTTGAATGCGAGGAGATGATCTTTGCCGTTAGCAAATACAAGAACGGCGAGGGCGGGACTGTCGTTGAGGCAAAAGCTGCCGACGGAACCGTCATCAAGATCGAAACCATGGAAAAGGAATACGAGCAGACTCTGCTCTTCCGTCTGTGGGACGTTTCCAAGCTGACAAGCGAAAGTTCCAAAACCGTAGCAAACGAGCAGGGAGATCTGCTCCCTCCCCTTGAGGTAAAGTATCGCGATACGTTGGAATGCTATAAAATAAGCATCAAAAAGGCAGATTTCGTCTTCCCTGCTGCGGTGGAATCCAGCGCAAGCTATTCACTCACCCTTGCTCCGACGGATACTCTGCTTGACAATCACCTCGGCGGCTACGCATTCGATGCGAACGGCGACGCGCTGACACAAATTGCGTCAGGCAGTGATTTTGCGCTAAAAAATATTACGAAGACTACGACTTATTATACAGACAGCAGTTACACGCAAATTGAATCTGCCGAGAACACACCTCACGAAACTAACCCCTACGAGGAAAGCCTGATGGGCGGTATACCCGTGCATACGGTTGGAGATGGTGAGGAGGAGTTAATAAGCAGCACGGACAACGGGCAGTTGACTGATTTTCCGGTGCATAAGTCAGAGACGAATGAAAATGCCCCCTCCGTCACAGTTTATTATTATTACACAAGAGCATGGAATTACGGATCGTACACCTATACTTTGGTAGACGTAACTACTGATGGAAATGCTCATAACCGTAGTGATTATTACAGAGTAACCAGAACTTTTGAAGGAAAAGAAAAAAAGACCGAACAGTACTATCTATCTACAAGCTTCTCCTCTATCACAACGAGACAAACAAACACTACTGAAGTCTCCGACGACGGGAACTCTGTAAAGCAACAAATCATTGACAGAACAAAATATACTTTAGGTAATATAACGGGATATAAGACTACAACCACAGAGTTTAAAAGCACTTCTGCCAGCGGAGATAAATTACAACAATACTGGAATGGCAAATGGAGCGACTCCTCTTATGCCTCAGGTTTTGATATAACTACCGCAAAAAATCCTAACAATTATGCTATTAATTCGTATTCTACCGCTCCAACAACGGTCCAACAAGAGATGACAAGTGCTGAAATAGATAAGTATGATGAAAAGCTACCTTCCGGAACCGACGAGGATATTCATTACCTGACTATACAGTACACTATGTCAAATCCCGTTACGGTCACACCGTCGAGTGTTTCCAGACATCTGAAGGTTGAGGATGATGAGGGAGTTTATTATGATAGCGAGAACCCGCTTAAGTTCTTTGAGGGTGATATACAAAAGATGTACCTTTCCCAGTGCTTCTCAAAGGATTACCCCACTAGTGTGTCGGTGCTTTTTGAGCAGGTTGTGGATTAATCAAATAATCAGAATTTACAAAAACCAGTTAAACTAATTTATCACATTATCTATCATTCGGTAAGCGAAACAAGAAAAAGGAGGTTACAGAATGAAGGAAAGAAAAATCAAAAGTTTCATACCTATCATAATGGCGTTCATTATATCTGTGACCTCTATTATCGTGCCGAGTGTGTCAAGGTACGTAGGCGAGGTTGGCGCGCCATTTGAGGGCAGTCAGGATATCAACTATACGGTTAACTCCGTGTTTGAGGTTAAGACACAGGAGGAGCTGTTCGCGGCTATCAACCAGGGATACTCCTATATTCAGATAAGCAAGGACGTTGAGAACCCGCTTATAGTTACTCAGAAGGCGGAGACTCTGGACTCCGACCTTATCCTTGACCTTAACGGCATTGAGATACAGAGAAACGGCTCTGATCCTATTCTAAATATAGGACCGGGTGTCAGACTCACTGTTACCGACACGTCCGAGGAGCAGTCGGGCGGACTGTATAACCCTATCGGCTCTGTTTTCAATATCACGGGCGGCACACTGACTATCGTCACGGGAAACTTTGAGAGTGGTCCGCGATATTCCGAATATTACTCCTACAACACGCTTATCGTTGCGGATAACAACTTTATCAGAAGAACTATCGTTCTCGACCAGCTTAAAGACGTCAATTACTACGTCAAGGGATCTTCGACTCCGACCCAAAAGAAAGCTCCGATTATTAAGTCCTACCCTACCGCATACGGCGAGTTGACTTATACTCACGGTAACCTTTACTTTGACGTTGGTGTCGACCTTGACCCATACTCGACAAGTGATATATCCATAAGCGCGGACACCTACTGCTACTACCGCACAAATGAATCAAATCTGTCGGACGCCAAGGTTGACGCAGCGACGGCAGACTGGTACTACACCTACTACGTTGACTCCGAGTACAACTACGTTGATACGCCTAATTCGGAATCTATACTTATAACTATATACGGATATGAAAATACGATAGCTGATGCGGCATCCAAAAGCGTGGTAACGGACCCTGAGGGCAACAAGACCGACGAGAGATTCGCGGCTATCAAGATGAATGCGGGCGAGCTGCAGGTCAACGACGGCGATTTCTTCTCTTATTTTGGCATTGACACTACCGCATGCGTAAACGCATCGGGCGGCAAGATCAGCATACGCGAGGGTAACTTCTCTTCCCGTGTTCCAAATGCGAGCAAAGATGTCGTATATAACAATCAAATGGGCAAAGAGAACGACCTCGCTGCCTTTGAGACAGAGTATTTTGACGTTTTTATCTGGAATGATACGGGTCATACAGACGTGGCAAAGCTGAACGGCGGAAGAGCCAAAAAGGGTGAATCCTACTGTATTCTAAACAGCGGCAACGCGACGGTCTCTATCGGTAAGGGCAATTTCTATTCCTCAAACAATAATATCATAAGCATGCTGGGCGGTGCGCTGGATATCGGCGGCGGAAGCTTTGCAAAGCAGATAACAAGCGCTAACCCCCTAACGTCCTTTAATACGACCGGCGCTGCTATATATATGGCGGACGGAAGCCTGTCTATCAAGAATGCTACAAGCAATATAACGGGCAACTGGAGCCGCGCTATTCATATGCTGAGCGGTAAGATGTCTATCAGCTCATCATCCTACAACGTTGTGGGAGATTATACCTACGGTATATACTCCACGGTTGCCGGCGACGGAAACTTCTTAGTCTCTGACACCTCGTTTGAGCTTCGCCACGGCACCGTCGACCCTGTAGGTCGCGTTGTAGGTATCTACGCAGAGAACGGAAAGGTTACCCTGAGTTCGAGTTCTGCTGATACAATCAATATTCAGGGAGCGAATTCCACGGCTATTTACGTTAACGGCGGTCAAGTCGAGACTAACGGATACACCTATTCGGTCACAGGAGACAACTCCGCAGGTATATACGCTATGGGCGGTACTGTTGACGTGAAAGGCGGAAATATCTCGCTGTACAATCAACAGTGCATCGGTATATATTCCAGTGGCGGTACGATCACGGTGGATGAAGCAAGTCTGTATCTGGGTGCTGCACAGTCCAAGGGTATACACTCAGAGGGTGGATCGGTATCACTTTCCGGCAGTAATATTACACTTGCCAGCAATGATGATTGCTACGGTGTATTTGCGTCCTCTGCGAACAATGACAGTCAGTTGGCGGTCACGATTAACAAAGCTGTATTAAGCGTCGGCTATGACGAGGACGGAAGCGCTACTGTTCCGACCTCCGGCATTGCATCCTGCGGCGTATTTCTCGGCTCAACGAAGCCTGCAGACTCGGAGCTAAAAGACACGGTTACACTCACGGGTACGTCTATCTACTCATATGAGGTTGGCGTTTCGCTGGCGGGCGGTTCACTTCTGTTTGACGGCACGGGAGAGATAAAGACGAACAAGGCATCTGCTATTGCGGTATTTGGCGGAAATCTGAATTTCTCAAGTGCAAGCAACTACAGTATAGTCTCACATAACACAACCGCAAATGCAGTAAATAACAGCTACGATATTACCCTGCTCAACCGGGAGCTACAAGCGATTGCTTACCCAAACACTGACGGCATCTACGTTGAAGGCGGATCATTCAAGGCAGAGGGTACGCTTGGTATTGAGCACACCGGTCTGCAAAATGAGACGAACATATCTAATTACAACTATACTTCTCTCGTCGTAACGAGCTATGCCATCAGAGTTTTGGGCGGTAACGTTGAGCTTCTACCCAGTGACGCTCATAACGCGACGATCAACATCGAGGCACTTGCGGGCGGCGGCGTTTACTGTAACGGCGGTAACCTGACGCTGGGTGTGGAGAACTCGACGAGAAACTCCGACCTTAATATCATCAAGGTGACTACGAGCGGTCAGGGGGTTTACGGTACGTATCACGGTACTGCATCAAGCGGTGGACAGAATTGGACTGTTCCCAAGAGTCTTACAGGCGGCCATGCCGTGGAGCTACAGGGCGGTAGCATTACTATCCACACGGGTACCTACTCCGCAAGCTTCGGTAACGGAATCCTGGTAAAGTCGCCTAAACGTACCGACGAGCAGATAAACAACAATGAGGCTTACCCCTCTATCACGGTTAACGGCGGTTCATTCTATGGCAACATGGGAACATCGAATTCTACGGCGTACTCAGGACCTGCTTCTAACTACGGTCTGAAGGTTCAGGGCGGCGCTGACGTTATCATCAAGGGTGGAACCTTTGACGGTCGAGGCGGCGGTGCTATGTTCACCGGCATCAGCGAGTTCACAAGCTCATCGAAATACGCCGGTGATTATGCGAGAATTTATATTAAGGCGGGTACATTCGGTAGTGCAAGCGCTACCGACGGTATCATGATATTTGAAAAGGCGCTGATCGCGTTTGGCTCAGGCGGAAGTGATTTTGCCGCGAAGGATAAGATCAATATCAATTCCAGACTTTGTCCTATATCGGCGAACAAGATCACCAGTTCTACATCTACAGATGACAAGAGCCGCGTGTTCGTTTACTACGGAACCTATTTCGGCAACTATAATAACGAACAGGGTGGTTGGCCTCTGTGGAACCAATCAAGCTTCGCTACGATAAACATCTATAATACCGTAGGAAACGCTACGGCAACTCCGCCAGTTTTGGATCTTATGGATTCGAAGCGAATTGATACACAAACGGATATGACATTGTCTACGTCCACGACTAACGACCGCGCATATACCGTTTATAATGGAGCCTCTAATACGTACTTTGATATAAGCGTATTCAAGAATTATGACAATACTATCACGGATACTACGGTGCCGGGTAACTAGCTTCAATATTATGCATTTCCCTAGGACAGCGACTCTGCTCGCTGTCCTTTTTTGCTTTTTGACAATTAAAACAAAAAGCTGCAGGGTGAATAAAACAATTTTTCCGGGCATGATTTAGTAAATCAAAAGAAGGAGATTAAAATGAAATTTTTCAGTATTTTTAAAATTGTTCACCATTTTATCGAGGATCTCGGTTTTACAGTATGGTGCCTTTCGCTTTGTACCCGTAACATAAAAAGCACCGATTATGATTTATCTTTTTATAAATTTGTCGCAAAAGCAGCGTAAACCAAAGAGAGTTACGCTGCTCTTTTTTTAAAAAGATAAAGGCGAGCCATAAAGACTCGCCTTAAATATAACAAATCGGTTTTCCCCGAACGTAATTGTTTTCTTTCGGTTTATGAAAAATTACATTGAAACAAGGAAGAAACGAAGTGTGAAGAGAACCGCAATACCGGTTACTACAATGTCGCGCTTAGTATACTTACCGGTGCAAAGAGCGATGAGAACGTATGCGATTGCGCCGATAGCGATGCCGTTGGAGATGGAGTACGTAAGGGGCATCATGATAAGAGCGAGGAATGCAGGAACTGCTGCGGTGATGTCGGACATATCAACCTTGCCGAAGTTCTTGAGCATGAGAACGCCAACGTACATAAGTGCGGGAGCGGTTGCGCAAGAAGGAACGATAGCGGCAACGGGAGAGAGGAAGAGGCAAAGGAAGAAGCAAGCTGCGGTTACGAGAGAGGAAAGACCTGTTCTACCGCCTGCCGCAACACCTGCCGCAGACTCTACAAAGGTGGTACAGGTAGAGGTACCAAGAAGACCGCCTGTAACGGTTGCGATAGAGTCGCACTGCATATCCTTTTCAATCTCAAGGGGGTCACCGTTCTCGTCAAGCATATCAGCCTGAGCTGCTGTGCCGTAAAGAGTACCGATGGTGTCAAACATATCAACAAGGCAGAAGGTTATGGTTAGAACGATAGCGTTGATCACCGCGGTAATACCGCCGGCAAATACGCCAAAGCCCTTGAACGCGCCGAAGAGACCCTCTTTGCCGAAATCTACGAAGGTCTGTCCAACCTTACCGAGATCGAAGGAAGGAAGCTGCCATGTGGCGAGATAGTAAACAACTGTTGCGCCTGCAATGGTAAGAATAACAGAGCCCTTTACCTTCTTGCTATCAAGAACTGCGATAGCAAAGAGACCGAGAACTGCTATTACAACGGGAGCGATAAGTCTCCAAGCGTCCATAGAGGTTGCAACGCGTGCGAAATCATAGTTAAAGAAGCTGGTGTATGACTCGATAACACCGCGGCTGAGACCTGCTGCGGTCATCTCACCAAGGTTCATACCTACAGCGGAAATGATGCCGTGGAAATCGAAGAACTGAACGAAGGTGTACTGGTTAGCCTGGATAATACCTACGTTCTTAAAGCCGATGAAGGCAATGAAGAGACCGATACCTGCGGGGATAGCCTTCTTGAGACAATCGGGCAGAGCCTTTGCGATATACGTTCTTGCGCCGGTGACAGAAAGAACGAGGAATATCACGCCTGAAAGAAGGATGATGCAGAGACCCTCTCTGTATCCCTCGATGGGTGAGTCGCCGCGAAGTATGCTCGGAAGCACGCAAGCTACGAAGAAGAATGAGTTGAGTCCCATTCCGCAAGCCTGTGCAAAGGGCATTTTCGCATAGAATGCGTAAAGAAGCGTTCCTATAACTGCAACGAGTATAGATGCTACGTAAACTGCATTCCAAATGGTGTCAAAATCTCCGCCAAAGTTAAAGCCTACGATCTGATTGGGGTTGACAACCACGATATAAGCCATGGCAAAGAAGGTGGTAAGACCGGCGATGATCTCGGTTTTGATAGTTGAACCGCGCTCGCTGATCTTAAAGAAAGAGTCCAGCTTTTTGTTCATTGGTGTTTACTCCTTATTTGATTTTTATGCCGCATTACGCGATCATACCGACAGTTTACCACAAATTAATGGAAATTGCAATAGATTTTGACTAATTTGTTAATAAAATATATAAATAAAAGGTCCCCTCGTGAGAGGGGAAAGGTAATATTGGGTCAACTTGTATTATTTAGCAAGGATTATTGGTCCGGTCTACTTAAGAAGTAAGGGTCTGAATATAAGTCGCGAGATCGTCAAAATCCCCGTGAGGATATGAGAATATGTCCTCACCTGAGGTATTTATAAGACAAGGAGTAAGAAGAAACACCTGCATACCGATCGTTCTTGCGATCATATCGTCGGACGTATCGTTACCAACCATAAGGCACTCCTCTGCAGTAAGGTCAAAGCGGCGAAGGATCTCCTTATAATAATCGGGATTTGGCTTGCTGTATGAAATATTCTCGTAGGTGGTAACAAAAATAAAATCGGATGGATGAAGCCCCGCCCAGCTTATTCTCTGCTCCGTCGCAATCGTGGGAAACAACGGATTGGTTGCAAGAATGCAAGGAATATCCATTTTGTGAAGCATATCTACGGTTTTACGGGCTAGAGGAGTATACCCGCACGCCTCTTTTGAGGATACGAAGCTCACCGAATAGTATTTCTCAAGGATCGGCTCTAAAATCGAACGGCTGTCTTCCCCAACCGGTGTAAAGGCTCTCCAGAATGCATCCTCGTTAGTGACGCTACCGTCGTTACGGAGCATTGCCTCAACACCCTGATAGAGATACTTCATAAAGGTAGCACCGTCGCACTTCTCTGTAGCGGATGCGGCAACTCCATTAAAATACATTTTCAAAAACAGATCCTGATCCATAGGAAGCAGCGTTCCGTCAAGATCGAAAAGCACAGCCTTGAGCATATTTCCACCTCCGTTTTTTGATGTAAGAATTATATCATAAGCATATAAAAAAGTCAATAAAAAAGAGGCGAGAGTCGGTACTCTCGCCTGAGAAATCAGTTAGAATAGCTTTTCTCAAGTTTTAAAAGAAGTTTTGACAGTGGAAGTATAAGAAATCCAAGGGCAAAATTACTGACACCGTGAATGATATCAAAGTAGAAGCCCGCGCCTACCCACAAAAGCATTTGGCGGAAATTCAAGCCGAACATTATCGCCTGGCAGGGTGCGTAAAGAAGTCCGAATGAAAAGCCGTGAATACTGCAAATTATCGGATAGACGATAGACGCTGCACGGTCGCTCATATTACGGGGTAAAAGCATAGTGATCGCCCAAAGAACAGTCCATATATAAGTGTACGGTACCCACCAGAGATTGAAGCCCGAGTAAAGACCGTTAAGTAGGACGTAGATGTAAATGGGAATCAACGCTCTCTTACGGTAGGTTATCGTAAGAAGCATAGTGAACACGCCTAAAAGATGCATATTAGGAAGTATTTCCATAATTAATTTGGAGCAGAACATAAGCGCTCCAAACATAGAGAACAGGATCATGTCCCTTGTTTTTCGATTTCTCATTTCCCTGTTACTTAGTGTATACTAATCTGTAATCAGCCGTAGGATCTACGGTTACGTCGTCAACGCCGACTGTCGCATAGCTATCACCTATGTAAAACGCCCAATATGCCTGATCCGGATCCCACTTTGCTACCATACCGTTTACGGTATCAAAGAAGGAGGGATCATTTGTAATGCCGAGGTTGTGAAGCGCTGTACCAAGTACGGTTTCATCTGTTCTGAGGGTGAGAGTAATTTCCTTATCCTCGGCGACGACCTTGACTGTAAAGGTTGTTGCGCCCTCACCGAGAGAGGTGCTTTCAGAGTAGGTTGCATTGTCCCAAAGAGAGCCCTCGTCACTGTCCCAAGACTGTGCGCAAGAGCAGATCAGGGACATAATTGCAAGCAGCATTGTGATCAGAGTGATTTGTTTTTTCATTTTTTTATTCCTTTCTTTTTACAAAAGGATAAAATAAAAGCGCTCTTCACGGAGCGCTGACAAAGAAGGATACCCTGCCGTATCCCTCGCCGACCTCTCCGTTTGCCCAAGAAGCTTCTACTGTTCGTGACGCGATAAGCATTCCGACTTGACTATACTGCAGAAGGGCTAAAACGCTTCTTCTGCTATACAGAGTTACGGCAATGGCTGTTGCTGCGGATTTGCACCGCATTTCCTTATCCCCGACAGAAATTCTGCCGATTCGGGAGATGATCCCGTGCGTCTCGTTATTCTTTTGTTATCATTATTTTATCATATTGAAGCTGTAAAGTCAAGTGTTGCCTTGTTTTTTACATAATGTTGATTTTTTAATAATATTACAGCTGCAGCTCCATAATGCAGGCGTCGTGGTACTCTCCTTTGATTTTAAAATATCTCTGCAAAGTTCCGCTGACGATAAAGCCGTACTTCAGGTAAAGAGAAATTGCTCGGTCGTTATCCGCGCGCACCTCCAGGGAGATCACATCAGCCGAGGTGCTCTTGCAGAATTCAATCATCATTTTCATAAGACGCTTGCCGATTCCCTGCCCCCAATAGTCGCGCATTACTGTGAGGGTAAGTCTTGCCCTATGGGAAAGGCGCGGTATTCGCTCACGTTCGATGACTCCGTTTCCAACTATAAGGCTACCGTCTGTGACAACGTACATAACCTCATCGAAGTTTTTGATAAATCTGCCAATAAAACGCGCTTCCCTCTCAGGCGAGATCGAAAAGCCCTCGCTGCCGAAGGTAAGGTTATCCGTTTCTCCGCCTACGGTTTTCAGATGGACGAGGAGCGCCTCGGCATCGTCCGGTCTTGCTTCCCTAAATACGTAGCTCATAGTTAGTTATACCTCCGCTCCCTGTTACGTGCGCATGCTTTCTGCTTTTTTGATATTTTAACATATTACGGGCGCTTTTTCAAGATTTGTCATATAAAATATAAATTCAAGGTATAAAAATGAAAAACGTAAGGATAATAAGAACGTACCGCGAAAACGAAGCGATGATGGCAAAAATTGCTTGTAATACTTTCGCTTCGGCGTGGTACAATACAAACAGATCGCAAAGGACTACGGAGCCCGATGGGGATGGGTCCTTTCGGGCTCGATAATATAGATCTAAAACCGGAACGGAGATTAAATTCTTATGTCTAAGAACAACGAGAAGAAGGCAGCTCTTGAAAATTTCAAGATGCAGGCAGCAAACGAGGTTGGTGTAAACCTTAAGCAGGGCTACAACGGCGACCTTACCTCTAAGCAGGCAGGTAGTGTTGGCGGTCAGATGGTAAAGAAGATGATCGAGAAGTACGAAAACGACCTCAAGAACAACGGCTGAGTTTATTAAACTCGCTTCGAGTCGCCTTGCCTTATGGCAGGGCGGCTTTTTTGCGTAAAAGCCTACACGTTCATTATATTATATAAAGGGGCAAAAAACAGTCTCTGCAAAATGGTGTTGACATCCGGTAATTTGCCAATGATTATTATAACAAATGATTACATCAAAGCTTAAAAATTTGTATTGCACCAAATGTGTGACGAGAGTGCTTGTATTTTCTGCGGTCTCCTCGTCGCTCACCATACCGTTTGCGCTATATGTGACCTCCTGCAAGCCGACACCGACACCATACATCGCTTGGGTGAGCGGAATCAGCTTTTTTCTTTCGACCCACGTACGATAACGATCAGTTTTTTTATTTGATCAATAAGCTCTTGTCGCATGTTTTATTCATTCCAAAGCTCTCTGTTGATATTCGGCGTAAGTTGAGCAAGCATTCCGCCGTCCACAACGATCTCCGCACCCGTGGTATTGCGCGACGCATCACTTCCAAGATACCATACCGCATTGGCAACATCCTCAAAGGTAGCGATATCCTCGATTGGCGTATAGTTAGGCAAACAGTATTTTGCATTGTTCACGTTCTGCTCCCATCGTACCGTTTTTATCATTCCGGGCAGAACACAGTTGGAGCGTATGCCGTATTTGCCCCAGTCTACGGCAAAAGACTTCGACATAGCGTTGATAGCGCTTTTTGAAGAGCAGTAAGCACATCTGTTTTCGGTCACTCTTACAGAGGAGTTTGAGCCTATGAATACGATCGCTCCCTTTCCCTTTTCCTTCATCTGCTTTGCCGCTTCTCTTGCCATCAGGAAATTCCAGCCTATGTTGGTAGTATACACTCCCATAAAGTCGTTTATATCCACGTCAAGGCTGACCTGACCGATACCCAGATTTGCCGCATTCAATACAAGGGCATCCAACAAATATCCGTTTGCCCTTATATCATTAAATATTGCTTTTACCTCAGTTTCATCAAGAATGGTGGTTTGATAAACATATCCTTTTGCTAACACACCATATTTTTCGCGTATTTTTGACGCTGCAGAAGCTGCTTTTTCCTGATCTCTGCTGCCGACGAAAACATCATAGCCTTCTTTGGCGAAGCGTTCCGCAATAGCAAAACCCGTTCCGTCATGGGCACCCGTTACAAAAACCGATTTTTTCATTTTCAGTTCCCCCTCATTACCAATCTGCAACGCTTCCGTCCTCAAAATACTGGCGGGGCGTTGTCCAGTTGCCGTCGTATATCTTTTCCTTGATCGCATCCTCATCGAGTTCAACACCAAGCCCCGGTTTTGTGGGAACGTCAATATATCCGCCCTTGATCACAAACGGTTCTTTAATGTATCCTACTCCGAGATCACCCTTGTCGGGATTTCCGGGGTGCTCTTGCACAAGGAAGTTCGGGGAGCAGGCATCGACCTGCAAGCAGGATGCCAAGGATATCGGTCCCAATGGATTGTGAGGAGCGATGGAACCAAAATAAAGCTCCATCATCGTGGCGATCTTTCGTCCCTCAAAGATTCCGCCGCAGTGGCAGATGTCGGGCTGTACGATACTGACTGCCTGCTTTTCGATCAACTCTCTGTACTGCCATTTTCCGAAAAGTCGCTCTCCTGCGGCAATCGGGATAGTGGTAGAGCGTGCTATATTTACCATACAATCTACGTTCTCAGGCAAGCAGGGCTCTTCAATGAAGAATGGCATATAGGGCTTTAATTCCTCGGCAAGTCTGAGTGCCATCGCGGGACTGACTCTGCCGTGAAAATCAATGGCAAGGTCAACGTCCCAACCGATATGCTCTCTTATTCGAGCAAAACGTTCAACGTGTGCTTTGGTATTTGCAGGGGAATCCACCTGCTTGACGGGAGGGATAATAGAATATTTGAGTGCCGTATATCCGTCGGCAAGACGCTGATCTGCAAAGTCAAGCATTTCCTCAACTGAGAATTCGCCCACAACAGCCGTACGCTTGATATGGGTATACATCCTGATCTTGTCTCTGCATTTTCCACCGAGCATTTCGTACACGGGACAGTTATAGTATTTTCCCTTAATATCCCACATAGCCTGTTCTATGCCGCTTATAGCGGACAGCATAAGGGGACCTCCACGGTAAAAGCCTCCGCGGTAGAGCGCTTGCATATGATGCTCGATCATCATTGGATCCTTGCCGATAAGATATTCCTCAAATTCCTTGATCACGGCTTCTACGGCATTACAATGCCCTTCAAGAACGGGCTCTCCAAGACCGTATATATCGGTATCGGTGTGCATCTTCAAAAACATCCAACGGGGTTTTACTTTAATTACTTCAAGCTTCGTTATTTTCATATCAGCTTTATCTCCTTGTAAAATTCGGGAACAATTTTGTTCTCATATTCAAAACAATTCATATCTTTTTCGTCAAACAAACCGCAGTGCATAGGCACGGCGACCGC
>JAFTSU010000006.1 GCA_017467105.1 Clostridia bacterium | reverse complement strand
TTATTTAATAAGCTCGTTGAAGGGCTTTATTAACCCCGAATTATAATAACTGTATTCAATTTTTCCGTAAGTTCCGGTTTTGGGCCATCGACTTTCTCCGCTTACAGCAGCATACAACCATACTGCCAAATTGTATTTATCCGTTTCGGCAGCTTCTTCGGCTTGTTCCTCTGTGAAGCAAGTTATGAAGTAGATATAATCGCTGTCAGAATCTTCGGTTAAACTCGCTTTTATGTAGCAGAGTTGTGAGCCTTCTGCCTGCGTCTTATGCTCTCCGTGTGTCACGAAATATCCGGCATCCTCGTATGCGTTTATAATATCCTCGCAGGATATTTCTTTCGGCTCGGCGCTATTACCGCAAGCCGTAAATGAAAAGCAGAGCGAGAGCAGTAAAACTATTGATATTATCTTTCTCATAATTATTTTATTACTCGGACATATCATATCCGCAAGAATCCTCGTCGCATTTTCCATCACCGTCGCCATCAAAGTGTTGTGCAAAGTTAGGCGGAGTCATGCAACCGCAGGTATAAGACCAACCATGACCTATATCATCGTGATTGTATTCATAGGTATGCTCGTGTTCGTTCATATCATAACCACAATCATCACAAAGAAAATCCCCATCTATATCGCCGTGTTTAGCTGAATTTTCGGGAGTTTCGCATCCGCAAGTATTAACGTACCAATGCGCATATTCATTTGAACGCATTTCGCTCGTATGCTCGTGTTCGGGCATAACGTATCCGCAGATATCACAGATAAAGTTTTCATCGTAATCACTGTGAAGCTCTGCGATATCGGGAGAAGGACAACCGCAAGTGTACTGATAGTAATGGGTAGATTCGCTTGTATGCCATTCGCCTGTATGCTCGTGTTCTTCCTCGTTCAAAGCATATCTGCCACTTAACGGTGCTTCTGACTTATAGCGAAGTGTGATTAAGGTGTTATACGCAAAATTCTTTGTTCCGTATTCAAGATTCTTTGCTTCATA
The DNA here is from genome assembly GCA_017467105.1 of Clostridia bacterium. Lineage (GTDB taxonomy): Bacteria > Bacillota > Clostridia > Oscillospirales > CAG-272 > UBA1740. The sequence continues at coordinate 81,481 of JAFTSU010000006.1, read as the reverse complement.
GTCGTAAATGGTGAGAATACAGAAGATTGGATCGCCTCCCTCATCGAGCGTACCGTCTGAATAGACAAACTTGTATGAACTACCAACGTAAAATTCAGAAAGCTCGGTTGCAGGCTTGAAATAATACGTGGTGAAGCTGCCTGCCAACGTGCTTGCCTGTTCTCCGCGCGTACCAAGATACTTGAAATCCTGCGATTTCATATATTCAAAAACCTCGGCAACATAGGCTTCACGCTCCCCAGCAGTAAAGCTAACGTAAATATCCTCGTCGTCGTGATTTACATAATCCTTTGTGATAGTAGGCAAATCACCTACAAGGCAGTTAGTTAATTTTTCTTCCGAAAACCATTCGTTTTCTTTGTGTGCGCTACCGCACGATGCAAGACAGCATAAGCACAAAATTGCTGTCAGTACAAATGCAAATAATTTTTTCATTTTATATTCTCCTTTAAGGTTTTGCAACTCGAAATCAACATTCGTCTGATTCTACCGCACAGATTGCGATGGTTTTTGTATGTTTCTTCATCAATGCCACTTGTATTAAACAGTAGCTGTAACCAACCTTCAGTTTCGCTGCATTCTTTGAGCGCTATTTCGAATTTTGAAAGCATGTCTGCTTTACTTTGACCGTAATTTGCCTCATTGATATCGGCATAAACACTACTTGAACTTTTTCGAATTTGAAAAAGTGTATTTGACGGTGCCTTAATACTTTGACACATCAATTCAATATCGGTCGCAAGCTGTTCGGAATATATCAATAAATAGTTCTTTGATATAATATCACCTCTTTTAGTGTATTATACCACATTCTAACATCAAAATCAAGGCGTGAGCCTTGTATATCATCCGTCCGAAAACGAGTATATCTCGCTTTCGGACGAGTATATCATCAATGCAAAGCATTGTATATCATCAAACCGCAGGGAAATGCACTCTAACGAGTGATGATATACAGCTCCAAGGGATCTGATGAGATACACGCTAAAGCGTGATGATATACCAAACCTGCGGTTTGGATAAAAAAAGTCGTATCCTATCGATACGACTTTTTTGGTGCGGATGACGGGACTTGAACCCACATGAATCGCTTCACTGGAACCTGATGGTGATGCTACCTCGGTGGAAACTCCCGTACCCGTGTTAAGTTTATTAACGTGTTTAGTATACCATAGAAACGCAATTGAATCAAGCGTTTTTAATGGTTTTATTGTGTTTTTCTCCCAAATGATTTCCTGTGGTCAAAAGGTGAAATAGGCTGAAATTTACAGCGTATTGCAAATAAGTGCGGAATAAGGCAAGTATCCCTCAAATAGTTTTCCAGGCGATTGTAGCGAGTTTTCATCCCCGAAAACCCGCCTTTTTGCGTCTGTTTTTGGTAGGGATAATGGCAAAAAATTATACTGCCTTAAACAAAGAAAAGAGATTTTTAAATACCGAATTTAAAGTGCAATTTTAAAGTGAAAAAAGCAAAAAAAGTTGCACTTTAAGTATTGTACTTTAGAGAAAATTGTGGTATACTTTATATGTATAATAAAAAACTAGGAGTGCCATATGAAAGACGAAATCTTTGAAGAGTATTCAAGAGAAAAAGAACCGACTAAATATTATAAGACTTACGCGTGGAAAACCGCGATAGGACTGCAAAAGGTTGATGGACTTGAGCCGTCTGAATACCTCATAAAAACCGCTGAGCAGCATATTGACGGTGATATAAGCTTCGATGATGCACATAAGCTCATAACCTCATATTACAAGGAAAACAAAGCGAAGTCAGAGCGCGCAGAAGAAGCGGATAAAGTATCTGTACGTATAGCCGAGATTATATCTGAAAAGTCATTTGTATTCTCTCCGGTCGAGTTCACTACAATCCACAAACGCCTTTTTGAAGGCATCTACTCTCATGCCGGAAGAATCAGAGATTATAACATCACTAAAGACGAGTGGGTGCTTGACGGTGATACCGTTATTTACGGCAACGCTATAAACTTACGCGAAACCTTGGAATACGATTTCGGTGTAGAAAAGAACTTCGACTACAAAGGACTGTCCACCGAAGACGTTATAAAGCACGTTGCAAAGTTTATATCTAACCTCTGGCAAATTCACATCTTTGGAGAAGGCAACACAAGAACTACTGCTGTATTTCTTATAAAGTATCTTTCGAAACTCGGGTTCAACGTAACTAACGATATATTTGCAGAAAACTCCTGGTATTTCAGAAACGCTCTTGTAAGAGCAAACTACAACAACCGCGAAAAAGGCATTACCGAAACGACCTACTATGTAGAACTTTTCCTTCGTAATCTTCTTCTCGGTGAAGACAATATCCTCTCTAATAGAGAAATGCACGTCGCTTACAAAGAGCCAAAAGAACCTGCCCCGATTGTTAAAAACCGAGCAACCGCGATTATTGAGATTCTCCGCGCAAATCCTAGCATCACGCTCGATGAAGTTGCTGAAAGAATAGGCAAATCCCCTCGTACAGTTAAAACTGCTGTTAAATCCATGCAAGAACGCGGAATCGTAGAGCGCGTAGGTGGTAAGAAAAGCGGAAGTTGGAGAATAAAAAAGGAGCAATAAATGGATTTTCTTGATTCGTATAAACGTGTTGAAAAAATATGCAACGAAATGTATGGCGGCAATCATGGTTTATCATTCTACATTGATGATATGATAAAGACTTCTGGTGGCAATAGATATGTTTCGGGGTGGGAAGAAGATTTAAAACAACTAAAGCAATACCGGTGGATAAGAAACCGTATAGTTCATGATCCCGGATGCACTGCTGAAAATATGTCTGATATAAAAGATGCTTTGTGGCTTGATGACTTTTATTCTCGGATTATCGCAGGAAAAGATCCGCTCGCACTTTATCATAAGAAGAAACTTGAGATACAGCGTGGAAAGAATTCGTATCAATCAACAAACAATAAAAAAACTCAGCACTATATCCATAATAGAAGATCGGGGTGTTTAACGTTGGCGCTTATTGGAGTACTTATTGTGGTGGCAACGATTTTCATAATGATTTCACTTTGACATTCGTTTATCTTGCCGTCAGCAAAATGCGTCTGCCAACGAAAAAACGGTTGCGAAAAGCAAAAGAAAAACCTGAAAAGCCTGAGTTTTCAAGGCTTTCCGGGCATGTGAGTGGGCTATAAAAAAGATATTTTACCTTTTTAAGAGACGGATTATAACCCAAATCACGCCGAAAGGCGTGTATATCATCAATGTAAAGCATTGCATATCATCAAGACGCAGGGAAATACACTCTTACGAGTGATGATATACAGCTCCAAAGGAGCTGATGAGATACACGCTTACGCGTGATGATATACCAAACCTGCGGTTTGGATAAAAAAAGTCGTATCCTATCGATACGACTTTTTTGTGAAAGGGCTACGAAAAGAATACAAAATTGAAAGCGGATGATTTAGGTCAAAAACGGATGAGTTTTTACCAAAGCGGTTTCAAATTCAATTATCCGGCTGAATTTATATCTCGCTGACGAAATGCTATGAGAAAAAATCATACCAATCGCCATAGAAATATTTTAAGTGTTCATCAAACGTTGTTGGCGAGTCATCGTTACCCAAATGTATAGAATTATTAGGAATATACATCCCGAAAAATACAATAGTGTAGTTGTCATCATCGAACGCAACCATTGTATAAAAAGTAGGATAATCTACTACACCGCGTCCCTCATAATAGTATTCTTCGTAACCGTAATTATCAAAAAATACATAGTTGCTTACGGTTTCGTCGCTTCTTTCAACGAGGTGAAGATTTGTGCTTACAAATGCTTTAGCATCTGTATATGTATCAGCATCATAAGTTAAGTATAAAAGCACCTTTTGAACTTCATATTTAGTAAGCTCATACTTGCTTATAAAGAAATGATTGCCGTTAGAATATTCAAACTTTGATATCATACCAAATGGGATAACCTCTTGACATAGGCTTATATCTGAATTCCCGTCCGCAAAGGTTTCAAGACCTTCATACTCGGTGATAAACAGCGAGCAAGATGTGAGGCAACACGTGCAAAGCACAAGTATAATTGCTAATATCTTTTTCATTTCAAATTCTCCTTTAACGTCTTACAACTTAATATCAGCATACGTCTGATCCTGCCACAAAGATTGCGATGCTTTTTGTATGTTTCTTCATCTATGGCATTTGTATTAAATAGTAGTTGTAACCAACCTTCCGTTTCGCTACATTCTTTAAGACCAATTTCAAACTTTGAAAGCATATCTGCTTTGCATTGACCGTAATTTGCTTCACGAATGTTTGCGTAAACGCTACTTGAACTTTTGCGGATTTGGAACAAAGTGTTTGAAGGTGCTTTAATACTTTGGCACATCAACTCAATATCGGTTGCAAGCTGCTCTGAATACATAAGCAAGTAATTCTTTGACATAATATCACCTCTTTGGGTACATTATAGCACAAAAGCTAACTAAAATCAAGGCGGTAGCCTTGTATATCATCAATTCCGGAGGAATTGCATATCATCAACACGGAGTGTTGTATATCATCATTGCGAAAACGAATACAGCCTACGGCTGATGATATACGCCTGTGGCGATGATATACACGCTAAAGCGTGATGATATGCCATTGCTTTCGCAATGGATAAAAAAATACTGCAGAAAACATATGCTTTCTGCAGTATTTTTTGGTGCGGATGACGGGACTTGAACCCACATGAATCGCTTCACTGGAACCTGAAACCAGCGCGTCTGCCAATTCCGCCACATCCGCATTTTGCTTTTTCAAGCCTATAAATGATATCATATTTTTATCGGTTTGTCAATAGCTTTATTCAAGTTTTATTTAAAATGTGAGCACAACCCCTTTTGTCATAAGTAAATACAATGCATATCGTTAATTATAATTGTCGCACCTGCTTAGTTGCAGGTGCGACAAAAAGCTTTTTATAATGAAAAGCTTTGCTTTATTTCATCCAGGGGTCGAAGTCGGCGCCCAGAAGCTTCAGGATCGCCTCGGTGAAGTAATAATCGCCGTAGATTATGGAGATGTGTACGTCCGGAAGATACTCCTTGCGGCTTGGGTAGCGGACAGTGCCATAGCCGAGCATTGCATCGTTTTCGGGGCTGTAGTCAGCAAAACTCTTATCCAAAGCTCTAAGAAGATTGATAGCTGCGTTAAGGAAGGCTCCGCCTTCATTTTCTCCTACCTCTTTCGCGATCTCTATAAGTCCGCACGCTGCGATAGCGCCAGCGGTAGAGTCATAGTAAACAGGCTCGGATGGAGCACGAAAATCGACACGGGGTAGCCAATCGTCGCTGCAATTGGCGATAAAGTAGTTCGCAATACGCTTAGCCGCATCAAGATATTTCTCGTCACGGGTGTGCTTGTATGAGATCACAAAGCCGTAAATACCCCACGCCTGACCTCTGGACCAGCTGGACCCTACGGCGTATCCTTGACCGGCGTAGGTGGCTACCGGCTCTCCCGTTTCTCTGTCGTGCTCAACGATATGTGCTACAGAGCCGTCGGGACGTACGTGATCACGTATCGCCATATCTGCGTGAGCCTTAGCGATCTGAGTAAATCTGTCATCGTGCAGCACCTCAGACGCCCAGTAGAGTATAGGCAAATTCATCAGGCAATCGATTATCGTCCAATTTTCGACGTTCTCATCGCCCCAATGACCGTTCCATGCGCGGATAAATCCACCGCTTAATACGTACCTTGAGAAAAGGGAAGCAGCTGCGTGAAGATTACGGTTTTTCGACATCTCGTCGCCGTACAGACGGTAGTTTGCGCCCGAGAGAATATGCCACATAAAGCCAACGTCGTGATAAAGTCCGGCAAAATCGACAAGCGCAGGATCCATCAGCTCCTCGGAGCGACGGGCGGTCTTGAGGTACTCCTCGTTCTTTGTATAATTATAAAGCAGATGGTTGAGACCTCCCCAGAAGCCTGATGTCCAGCCGCTCGGAGATTTGCTGATATGGAAGCCGTTTTTGTCAACTCCATCGGATAGCTTATCGCGGGAGCGGAGAGTTACCTTGGAAAATTTACCGTCTATCTTAGCAAAGGTCTCTCTTGCCCAATAAATGTTTTCCTTCAGAATAGCGTCGTAGTTTTTCATTTTCATTCTCCATAAGCTCAGGCAAGAGGACACACGACCGTCAGGATATTCAAGAATACTCTCGTCTGGCATTTTAAAAATCTTATTATATTATAAATCATATCGGTGTAAAAGTCAAGTGCTTGCAATGCTTTTGCAATTGCTTTGCACGTCGTAAAAATGCCCGATGCGTCAGAGCACCTGTCCTTTTCGGTTCGGTAGCAATTTGAAGAAAGAGAATGTTATACCATACCGTACTGCTTTGCGGTCCTTCGGCTCTGCCTAATGCTTTAGTACAGCCGGTAAGAGCAGAGCCAAACCCACCTATCCCCGGTAATGCATTTGCTCATTTAGCTTGTTATAAAAGGCAACTTACAGCAAGCTTGCGGAGTAAATTTGTAATTTAGTACACAGAATTATGATTATGGGATTAAATTTCAAAAAATTCACAGAATGTTCATAAACTCTCTTTTTCATTTTGCTATACTCTAACCAACGCTAAGCATTATTGGGAGCATAACCGTCAGGTTGCAGCAAGCGCCACAAAAGACAATCAAGGGCTGTTACTTGGTGAAGGTACATACTCCCGGCGAGAAAGGATTATATATTATGAATCTTAAAGTTAAAGCGCCCCTTGATCCCGGCTTTATGCCCATGGCTGTTGTTTACCGCGATTTTCAGGCGGCAGTAAAGGCTGCGGGCGGTGAAAAGCTTACTATCGGACTTGAGAGAAACGGTGGACTTACCTCCGTATTTACCGTTGACGTTTACAAGGACGGCACCGGTCACGACGAGGAGAACCACGATTTTGTTGAGAGAATTATAAAGACACTCCTTTGGGTTAAGGGAGGATATAAGATCATTATCGCCGGCTCAAAGGTTATAGCCGACAGAATAAAGGCTGATTACTCAGAGGGCGGAATCCGTGCTTTTGACAGCAAATTTATGTCCGAGGTATACGAGGCACCCTTTGAGGTGGTGAACGTGCCCTTTGACAAGGCTCCCCACGAGAACGAGTCTGCCGCTCCCGTAGGACGCCATCTTGACGGCTGCCGTATCGGCTTCGACGCAGGCGGAAGCGACCGTAAGGTAAGCTCTGTCGTAGAGGGCGAGGCAACCTACTCCGAGGAGGTAGTATGGTTCCCCAAGCTCCAGAATGACCCGCAGTACCACTATAATGGAATTATGGAGGCTATGAGAACTGCCGCGTCCAAGATGCCCAGAGTAGACGCTATCGGCGTGTCTACCGCGGGAGTCGTTATCGGAAACCGTATTATGACCTCGTCTCTCTTCCTGAAGGTAAAGAACGAGAATCCCGAAGCCTTTGAAAAGGTGGTCAAGAATATCTACACCGACATAGCGCGCGAGCTTGGAAACGTTCCGATCGAGGTTGCGAATGACGGTGACGTTACCGCTCTTGCTGGAGCTATGGACCTTGACGATAACAACGTTCTCGGCGTTGCTATGGGTACCAGCGAGGCCGGCGGATACGTTGACGGAAACGGCAATATAACAGGCTGGCTTAACGAACTTGCATTCGTTCCCGCAGATTATAACAAGTCCGCTATGGTTGACGAGTGGTCAGGCGACTACGGCTGCGGAGTTAAGTATTTCTCCCAGGACGCAGTTATTAAGCTTGCTCCCACGGCAGGTATAGAGCTTGACGAGAGTGCGTCTCCCGCAGAGAAGCTTAAGGTCGTTCAGAAGCTTATGGCAGAGGGCGACGACAGAGCAGCCAAGATCTACGAGTCCATCGGTGCGTACTTCGGCTATGCGGTGGCTTATTACGCAATATTCTACGATATTAAGCACGTGCTTCTGATGGGAAGAGTTTCCTCCGGTGAGGGCGGAAGCATTCTTCACAAGACCGCGGAAAAGGTGCTTTCCGAGGAGTTCCCCGAGCTTTCCGAGAAAATCACTATTCATCTTCCCGATGAGAGCAGCCGCCGCGTAGGTCAGTCCATCGCCGCAGCCAGCCTGCCTAATATCAGCAAATAATATAAGCAACTCTCAAGTGTCCTAAGCGACGTGGCGATTAAAAAGACCGATGGCCCTAACGATTATTGTACACGTACAGTTACTTTCATTTAAATAAAACAATTAAATAAAGCGATAGGGGTAATATAATGAGGATAAGAGAAGAAAGATTCAGCATAAAGGGCGCACCGCTTGACGGTGTGAATCCGCTTCCTAATTTCAGACGGAGAAAGCCTACGGTTATCAAGTGTAATGATACTTTTCCAAACCGGCTGAAAGTGGGAGGAGCCTACATCACTAAGGTGCTGCCATATCTTATGCAGGACAGATACAGTCACACTCACGTGGATATGGCTCTCAAATGCTTCGTTTTGGAGAATGAGTATTTGGAGGCAAGGTTTTTACCTGAGTACGGAGGCAGACTTCATTCTCTGTATGATAAGGTGCTTAAAAAGCAACTATTGTTTACAAATACAGTGATTCAACCGGGAAATCTTGCGACAAGAAACGCTTGGCTCTCAGGTGGAATTGAGTGGAATGTTGGTAATTACGGTCATACGTATACCACCTGCGACAACGTTTTTGCAGCAATTTTGTCCGACGGGCAGGGTAATGAATTCCTTCGTATATACGAGTTTGAGCGCAACAAGAGCATATTCTGGCAATCTGATTTTCATTTGCCCGACAGCTCGCGTCATCTGATTGCTCACGTTCGTATGGTAAATCCGTTTGATAAGGACACAACTACGTATTGGTGGTCCAATATAGCTGTACCTACAGATACCGAAACGAGAGTTCTCGCCTCAAACAAAAATGTAATTTCCTTCGTTCAGGGCGAGTGCCGCTACGAGACCTTACCGTATATAAATTCCTTACCCGGCATTGACGTTTCCTATCCTACGAGAGCGCCGCGCGCCTTTGATTTCTTTATTCAGAAGGATAGCGATAACGAATCCACCTGGGAGGCGGCAGCATACCGGGACGGTACGGCTTTCTACGAGCGTTCCACAGCTCCGCTTTATTATAAAAAGCTATTTACCTGGGGAAACCACAGAGCAGGCGAGCACTGGCAGGAGTTCCTTTCTGCAGGTAAGGGAACGGGCTATTACGCTGAGCTGCAGGCGGGTATTGCGCCGTCACAGCTTCACGATATTATCCTTCCCGCTCACAGCAAGTACGAGTGGACACAGTGCTTTGGAGGTATGGAAATAGATAACGCTCTCGCCTTTTCCGAGGATTACAGCACCGCAGTTGATCATCTTAACATAGGTATCAAAGACAGACTTTCCTTTGATGATATCACAACACTCGACGAAAGATGCACAAGACTTGCGGATATTCCCGTTACCGAGGATAAGATTCGTCATATGGGCTCCGGCTTTGGCGCGCTTGAAATTATGAGAATGGAGCAGGACGGGGACGGAATCGCTCCCGAAAATCTCTGCTTCCCAAGCTCTACCCTTGGTGACGAGGAGCGGGTGTGGCTTTATCTTTTGAAAAACGGTGAATTTCCCCCCGATCCACCCGACAAATTGCCACTGTCATATATGGTCAGTGATAAGTGGATAGACAGAATTCGCAGCGCGACAGAAAAGAATGATTCTTATCTTGCATTCCTTCATCTCGGAGTTGCTACATATGAGAACCAGCGCATCGACGTTCTTCTTACCGAGGCGTATGACGAAAACCGTGAAGAAGAGCTGACAAGACTCGCAAAGGCAGCCTGCAAGGCATCCGTCGGTATCTCCCCATCCGTTCTTGCATACCGTAATCTTGCCGTTATAGAGAGCACGGAGGGAAACAAGATTGAAGCGGAAAAATACTACGATCTCGCTATGGCATTGCCCGAGGCGTGTGACGATTTTGCGCTTGCTTCGGAGTATATGATCTTCTTGAATGCTCAGCAGAAATACGAGAAATGCTGGGAAATATTCGACACGCTCCCCGACTTGCTGAAAAAGCAGGACAGAATCAGGATAAGTGCCGCTCTTGCCGCAGTAAAGCTTGACAGAATAGATTATCTTGATCTGTTCTTCACCGAGGAGCACAGCGATATCCGCGAGGGCGAAAATTCGCTCACGGATATCTGGTTTGAATACTGCGCGAGAAAGCTTGCGCGCGAGCGCGGTATAGACAGCTCTAATGTTGAAGCTATGGATAAGCTTATTGATGAGGCTTGGAAGACCTGTCCTCCCGCGTACTCCATAGATTTCAGAATGTCCTATAATAGACATACGAAATACAGAATATAAGCTCGGATTACCAGACCCCACTGTAAAAGCGATCGTACCGTTACGTTAATAAAGTAAAACCCCGTCTGTGAAACGCACCCAAAGCGGATTTGCTCCTTTTGGATACGTCTGTTACAGACGGGGTTTTATTTGTTTTATTTTTTGTATTTCCTGCGATTTTCCTCAAGCAGCATAGCTCTGTCCATAGCCTTTGCGTGCTTGAATGCTTCCTTCGTGATCATCCAGGTCTTTTCGGGGTTCTCTGAGCGGTAGTTGTTTGATTCACCGCCGCCATAGCTCCAGGATATCAGCGTTCTCGCACCTGCGTCAAAGGCAGCCTCGGTTGCTGTGTATATTTCCGGCTCTCTGCCTGCCTTTGCACCGTAACCCTGTATCCAGAGATTATGATCCTTGCCGAGCTTGTCAGCCACGTCTACCATTGCCTTCGTTGAATTGTATACGTATTCGTAGGGATTGCCGTCGGGAGCGAATGCCGGAGTTCCAAACCAATACGGATCGGTACCGATATTGTCAATATGCTCGATAGAACAGATTCTTGATACGTCAATAACTCCTATCTCGTTTTCGAATCCTACGTTTTTGTACATTCTTTCCATCTGGTTTGGTAAAAGCGTAATAACATTATTCATACCTAAGCTTTTTGAATACTCGGTGATATAATTGTGAAAATCGTAGATGGTATCAGAGCGGAATTTTGCCACGTCCGCATCTGCGATCATAGGCATGGGCTTTCCGAATTTCTCCTCAAAAAGCTTCTGACATACAGGACACGCGCAACCCGTGTAAAATTTATCGGTTCCTTCCACCACCTTTAATGGAAGATTAGGCTCGTCCCAAAATATAGTTTTACCGCCAAGCTCACCTACCTTATCTATCCAATCCTTAGTGAATTTACGGTATAGAGGAGAGTTAAAGCACGGCTTAAACGGATGAGCGGTTCCGTCGCCCAGGATAGCCTTTGCTTCAGGATGGTACATAAGGAAATGCGCTTTATCGCCGGGCTCGCCCCAAAGTCCGAAATTATCAACCCAGACCTCAAGACCCTCCGCCTCGCTCGCCTTGAATATTTCCGCCATAGCCTTGCTGTGACGCTCCATATCCATATGAGAAAACATATGAACAACAACGTCCATTTCCGCCATAGACATCTCGTGCATATCTGCCGCAACCTTGGATGGCATTCTGTTGCCGTGGTACGCAGCGCCCGTTTTAAATTTTTTCATCGCCTTTCTCCTTGTTCTTCTATACTACCGTATTAATCATTCCACATTTTGTGCAGAATGTCAAGAGTTTTGTCGACCAGAAGATCTCCGCCGTCAGGTCCTGTCTGTCCGCTGGTTACGTATGCTCTGTAGTGACCGCCGCGCACCGCAAGCTCGGTGGGAAGATAGCCGCCGGTACCGTCACATAGCTGCAATAGGAAGGTCTGCGCGGCAGGGCAGGTGGCGCGTATGCGATTGCCAAAGGAAATAAACAGCTCAAATGGGTTGGTTGCAAAAAACAGCACGATAAAATAAAACTATAACTTATAAAATCTCTTGCTTTTTTGCTCGCGAAGTGTTATACTATCTAGTAGAATATATTTTTTGAGGTGGATTATGCTAAATAAGCGTATTTACCCGGACAAGTCAGATGAAAACGTATGGCTTGACGTATACGTGTCGCAGGATACTATGTCTCCGCCGCCCAGTCGCGCCGCGGTGCTTATTCTTCCCGGAGGAGGTTACTCGTCCTGCTCGCACAGAGAGGCGGAGCCAATAGCGCTTGCGTTCCTTTCGAGAGGCATTAATGCTTTCGTTTTATACTACCGTACCGGCTCGGAAAATTATCTGTATCCGCGCCAGCTCACCGATGCGTCCTGGGCGATGGTTCATATCAGAGAAAATGCGGAGGAATACGGTATAGACCCCACCCGTGTCGCAGTTTTGGGCTTTTCCGCAGGCGGACATCTGGCAGGATCTCTTGCTCTTATGCACTCTGAGAGGCAGATTCTGGACTCCCTTGGTATTAAGGAAGGGGATAACCGTCCCGATGCTGTGGTGCTGTGCTATCCGGTTGTCAGCGCAGAGAGACCAACCCACGAGAACTCCTTCAAAAATCTCCTTGGCAAACCGTTTGATAGCTTAACGGAGGATGAACGTAATCGCTTCTCCCTTGAGAAGAGGGTAGACAAAAGCTCTCCACCCGCATTCATCTGGCATACCGCGGAGGATACGGCTGTCTCTCCCATAGGGTCGCTGAAGCTTGCGGAGTCGTACATCGCGGCAGGAGCTCCCGTAACTCTCAGACTTTATCCCAAGGGACCTCACGGTATATCCCTTGCGAACAGGATAACGATGTCAAATTCATCCCATGTTCAGCCCACGGCACAGAAATGGGTTGACGAGGCTGTAGAGTTTCTTGATCTGTGCTTTAAGTCTGAGTGATCGACCGGCTGATAACAGACCCTATAGCACGGGCGAAACGTGAATACCCACACCCGTGTCGCGAAAAACGCGTTTTGCGCTTCTCTTTGAAGCAATGATTGATAAAAATAACATTAATATAAAGGACGAAAAAATGAAAAGAACTTACATCAAGGACGTTGTTCCCGGCATATGTCGTGTATCGGGCTTCGTCGAGAACTTCCGTAACAAGAGAACTATGGCGTTCATAGTTGTCAAGGACATTACGGGCAAGCTGCAGATCACGGTTGAGAAGGAGAAGCACCCGGAGATGCTCGAGATGCTTGACTCTCTCACCATTCACTCCGTAGTCACCTTTGAGGGTGAGGTTGTTGCCAGCGAATACGTTAAGATGGGCGGCAAGGAAATGTATCCCACTTTTATGCGCGTTGACTCTGTTGCTGATGCTCTTCCTATCAAGGATGACTCTGATATTGACGTTCGTATGGACTACAGATGGGTCGATCTTCGACGCGATAAGAACCACCTTATGCTCCGTATGCAGACCACGCTTTCCGCCGCTATGCGTGAGTTCCTTACCGAGCGGAACTTCGTAGAGATCCATACGCCCAAGCTTATCGGCGCGGCAAGCGAGTCAGGCTCCGACGTTTTCGAGGTCAAGTACTTCGACACCAACGCATACCTTGCTCAGTCCCCTCAGTTCTATAAGCAGATGGCTATGGCATCGGGACTTGAGCGCATCTTCGAGACCGGACCCGTCTTCAGAGCGGAGAAGTCCTACACCAACAAGCACGCAACCGAGTTCACCGGCTTTGACCTTGAGTTCTCCTATATTGACTCCTTTGAGGACGTTATGAAGATGGAGGAGGAGCTGCTTACCTATGCGCTCGCGAAGGTAAAGGATAAGCACGGCGACGAGATCGTTGCCCTCTTCGGCGAGGAGTATGAGGTCAAGGTTCCCACTCTTCCTTTCCCCAGAATGAAGCTTGCCGACGTTTATAGGGAGCTTGAGGAAAGATACGGCTATACCGTTCCCGCGGAGCTTCACGGCGACCTTACCACCGAGGCGGAGAGAATGACCAAGCAGCTCGCCCGCGATATGTTTGATCACGAGTTCCTCTTCATCACCGATTACGACGCTAAGGAGAGAGCCTTCTACCATATGCGTGACGAGAACGGAGTTCCTCAGGGCTACGACCTTATCTGGCGCGGTGTGGAGATAACCACGGGCGCACAGCGTGAGCATCGCTACGACGTTCTTAAGGCGCAGGCAGAGGAGAAGGGACTTGCCAATGACGTTAAGTTCTACCTTGATTTCTTCAAATACGGCTGTCCTCCTCACGGTGGCTTTGGTATCGGCATCGACCGTCTTACTATGCTGTTCCTCGGTCTGTCTATCAAAGAGGTGCAATTCCTCTTCCGCGGACCTAACCGCCTGACTCCGTAATTCTTCGCGATGCTTTGTTAAAGCTTCGGCTTGTCGCTATCGCTGTATGAAAATACAGCTTCAAGCTTCGCGCTCGCTTTGCCTAGCCTCGCAAACAATTCCGCTTGTCAGGTACCCCGCAAAGAATTCTTGCGACTGAACTTATAACAGGCGCAGTAGGCAGAGAAGAGAGCTTGTTCATTGCTTTCTGTACAGCTGCGCATATTCTGTGACTCAGAGCTTTAACGTATACCGCTGTAGCTCTGTTGAGTCAAAAATTTATCCCTGTTTAACAATTAAACAATTAAAAGGAGAAATAAAATGAAAATCGCTCTTATTAACGAAAACAGCCAGGCGGCTAAAAACGCTCTTATCTGCGACACTCTTAAGAAGGTTGTAGAGCCTCTCGGTCACGAGGTGTTCAACTACGGTATGTATTCCGCAGAGGATAAGGAGCAGCTCACCTACGTTCAGATCGGTATTCTTTCCGCCATTCTCTTGAATTCCGGCGCTTGTGATCTGGTTATCACCGGCTGCGGAACCGGAGAGGGCGCAATGCTGGCGTGCAACTCTTTCCCCGGAGTTCTTTGCGGTCACGTTGTAGATCCTACCGACGCATATCAGTTCACACAGGTTAACAACGGCAACGCAATTGCTATGCCCTTCGCTAAGGGCTGGGGCTGGGGCTGCGAGCTTAACCTTCAGTACGTATTCGAGAAGCTCTTTGTATCAGAGTGGGGTCTCGGTTATCCCCGTGAGAGAGCAGTTCCCGAGCAGAGAAACAAGAAGATTCTTGACGAGGTCAAGAAGGTAACTCACACCGATATGGTCTACATTCTTGAGAACCTTGACAGAGAGCTTGTGAAGGGCGCTATAGCAGGTCCTAAGTTCCGTGAGTACTTCTTCGCCAACTGTAAGTGCGACAAGATCCGCGCTGCAGTAGAGAAGCTTCTTAATGACTGATAAAACGGAAACGTAAGCTAACGGTATTTTCGCAAAACGGAGGGAATACATCCTCCTTTTGCTTGATGGTTTTTGATTTATTACTTATGTAATAATACTTAAGTGCGGTGAGGTAGTGATACTCACCGCATTTTTATTTCTCGCTTTTCTAATACGTGCATTTTGACAGCTAAACCGCACTCGTGTCAAAACAAACGAGGGAATAATGTAAATAACTATTTACAAACGCACCGCTCTACCGGCAGTAGAATTCAATTCTACGTCGTCTCTACCTCGTTCCACGGAGTGTGGGGTGACTATTTCTGCTTTTCGTTTTATAATAGAGCTGCCCGTGCTCTCGGAGAGCGTCTAAGATGCGCTTTTTGAGTATTAGTAGCCGGGATGGCAACGTTACTGTTAATTGAGGAAAGAAAATGAAAAACGAGAAAATCATTAAAGAAAAGTACAGAAGAGAGTGCAAAGCGTATAAGAGACGCTATAAAGCTAAAAAAAGAAGTTTGAAAAGACATCTCTCATACGAGCTGGAGGCGTACAGAGCTCACATAGGCAGGCCTATTCCCAAGGACCCGCCGAAAAGATCCTTGATCGAGGAGATACTGAACTCCGCAACACACGGCATAGGCGCCATTCTTTCGGTTGTTGCCCTGTATCTTATGCTCAGAGAGGCTGACAGTGCTTCCGAAACCGTCGGAGCTATTATTTACTTTTTCGGTATGCTCGCTTCCTTCGGGATGAGCTGCTTATATCACGCTTTTCCGCACGGATCAGGGGTAAAGCGGCTTTTCAGACGCTTTGATTACTTATCTATATATCTGCTGATCGGTGCTACCTTTGCCGTTCCGCTACTTAGCGTCGTAGGAGGTGCGTTCGGCTATTCATTCTTCGTAATTCAATGGCTGATAATAGCGGTGGGTATAGCTCTCGTCTCTGTTTTTGGACCCACCAGGCTTCGCAAACTGCACATACCTCTCTATGTCCTTCTCGGCTGGAGCGCGCTTATGCTTCTGCCTGCCTTGTGGAGCTTCTATCCGTCGCTTGCTATACATATCCTCGCCGGCGGTGTTATCTATACCCTCGGTATTATTCCCTTTGTCCTTAAGATCCCCATGTCTCACGTCATCTGGCACTTTTTCGTTCTTGCCGGAGCTCTTACTCAGTGGGCTGGTATTTATACAACGGTATTTCTCACTATTTCCTGACTTTAATGCCGTATCTATTTTTCGGATGCTTCCAAAAACGCAAGCAACTCTTTTATTATTGTCCTAAAAATAACGTTATTTTCCCTTTTTGATCTTTTTTTGAAAAAGCTATTGCTTTTTTCTTTGAAAAACTGTATGATGATAGTGGAAACGGATCGGGTGTGACTCGGTGTCGCCATTCAGTTTCGGGAGAATGATAATGAATAGCTTTACTAAGACAAAAAGAGAAAAGAAGCCTGTAGATATATTGCACGGCAATATCAGTGCTAATATGATCCGCTACGCCATTCCGCTGGTGCTGACGAACGTATTGCAGAATCTGTATAATACAGCAGACAATATCGTCGTTGGAAATATGGGCAGCACTACCGCTCTGGCGAGCGTGGGAGCTACCGGCTCTATCACCAGCCTTCTCGTCAACATTACAGTGACGGTATTTATAGGTATGAAAATTATGCTGGCGCATCAGCTGGGATCAGGTAATTCGGATGCGGCGCGCAGAACTACATCTACCGGATACACTGTAGCGCTGGGACTCGGTCTGCTCGTCGCACTGCTGGGACAGCTTTTGACCGGGACTCTTCTGGACGTAACCGACTGTCCCTCGGGGGAAGTGTACAGAGGGGCGGAGACATATCTTCGTATATATTTCCTGGGTGTGCCATTTCTGATATTTACAAACTACTCTGCAGCCGTCTTCAGAGTAAACGGTGACTCAAAAACTCCCTTTATATATATGAGCTTGTCGGGTGCTGTGAACGTGGTCTGTAACGTTATCTTTGTTCTTGTGCTGGGAGATCCGGTTCTGGGCGTTGCGCTTGCCACCTTCATATCTATGCTTCTTTCGGCGGTGCTTCTGTTTATCAGACAGATGAGGATAGACGGCCCCTGCCGACTTGTGCCGCTGAGACCTGAGCTTCATATGTCCTCTCTGTCCAGAATACTTCACTACGGTCTGCCGGCATCGATCTCAAGCGCAACCTTTGCTATATCAAACTTCTTTATCGCTCCCGCAGTCAACGCCTTTGGCGAGGTCGGTATATCGGGTAACTTAGCATCCAACTCGCTTGAGTCATATCTCTATACTATTACCGGAGCTTTTACAGTAACGGTGTCTACGTTCATGGGTCAGAATATTGGTGCGGGAAATAAGGAAAGGACGAAGGAATCTCTCGTTAAAGCATACATTCTATCCTGCACAGTCTCTCTTTTGTTAACAGCCTTAGGTCTTCTATTTAACGAGCAGCTAATCAGACTGTTTATTAGTGATAGCGACGCTGCAGTCGAGTTTGGAAAGCTCAGAATGCTTTATATATTCTATCCCGCGGTGCTTCAGGGCGTTATGTGCGTAAACTCAGGCGCGCTGCAGGCTTACGGTAAGACTATGCTCCAGATGATATCGAATATTATAGGAGTTCTCATCTTCCGTATTATCTGGATGTCACTTATATACCCACTTGCCAGAGAGCCTTGGCTTCTTTGGCTTTGCTACCCGGTATCCTGGGTGCTTACGGGACTTTCTCTCCTCGCTGTTGTAATTTGTATAACTAGTAAGATGCTCAAGGGAGATGCAATAAATATATAATTTGACAACAGTTATTTACATAATTCTCTTGTAACGGCTTTAAAATTGAATTTCACAGTTGAATATTTACGCATTTTTATAGCAATATATGCAAGTGAATTTTGTGCGTTATACAATTTTGTAAACAGAAAAATAAAAGCAGATGCTCACGGTGATATGATTCATCAGAGCCAGAAAGGAAAAACATGGATATACTTATGGATATTCTGCGAGGGATCGCTGCTATCAGGACGCCTATTCTCGACTTCTTCTTTTCCGCGATCACCTACGTTGGCGACGAGATATTCTTTCTCGCCTTTGCCATGACTGTTTTCTGGTGCGTGAATAAGCGGGAGGGCTACTACGTTCTCTTCGTTGGACTCTTCGGTACGGTTGCAAATCAATTTTTGAAGCTGCTTTGCCGTATACCTCGCCCTTGGGTCGTAGATCCTGAGTTCAAGCCGATCGACTCCGCGATCGAGGCGGCGTCGGGCTACTCATTCCCGTCCGGTCACACGCAGAACGTTGCCGGAACTCTCGGTGCCTTTGCGGCTTATAACCGAAAGAAGGTAATAACAGTTATATCCGTCTCTCTTATAGTTCTGGTAGCGTTTTCCAGAATGTATCTCGGCGTACATACACTTCTCGATATTGCAGTATCTCTCGTCTTTGGACTAGCTCTTGTTCTTCTGCTTCGCCCTGTATTTTCAAGCGATGAGAGCTTTCGCCGCTTTATGCCGTATCTTGCGGGACTCGGTATTTTTCTTTGTATAGGATTCACGGTGTACGTCCACGCGGTATCTTCGGATTCGGACCTGGATCCCCATAATCTCCACTCCGCTATGAAGAACGCGTACACTCTTATCGGCTGTCTTGCGGGTCTTTTCCCTGTGTACCTTGTTGACACGAAATTTACGAAATTTGACACACGCGCAAAGTGGTACGTGCAGGTTATAAAGCTTGCGCTGGGCTTTGGTATCGTTCTTCTCATCAAGTCAGGACTCTCCGCTCCACTCGTCGCCCTCTTCGGAAATGAGTTCATAGCGCGAGCCGTCAGATATTTTCTCATAGTTGTTTTTGCGGGTATGCTTTGGCCTATGTGCTTTAAGTACCTATGCCGCATTAACATTCCCGCGCTGGACTTTAAGAATAAAACTTAAGCACAGGGCAGTTTAAAAAACGTATAGCAGTAAGAAGATCATTCCTTGGGCGACCTGCTTTAGCGCAGGTCGCCCAACTAAGTTTTCCCATTCTGGCAAGTGAAGCTTACTTCATAAGTAAAGCTATCCTATGGATAGTGAGGTTTTGCCTTTGGCAAAGTAGGCAAACTTAACTTCACTTGTGCGTAGCACAAACTTCACTGCAAAGCAACTTCACTTCCAATTTAGTGAAAGATTCACCTATTACCACCCTGAAAACAATGGTGTAACACACTATAGCTTGCAGCGTGAGAAGTTCGAAAAGGAGTACAGGCAAATTGCCCATACTCCTTTTGTTGTATTTGCGGTTGAAAAACCGCTTTATTGTGAGTGTTCCTTTTTCCCGCTTTTTTAATCCCACGGTGTAATAGTTCGGTTATCACGTCTTGGCTGCCCATATCTTGCGACTTGTTTCTCTGTTTCGTTGTGATCATAGATGCGCCTTTGTAAATATTTTGGAAATATTTTAAATAATCTTTACTTTTTTTCAAATATATGCTAAAATAATATGAAATATATTTTAGGAGTTATCCAAGATGAAGTGTCCCGTTTGCCATTTGCCCGATTCCAGAGTTATGGATTCCCGTCCCATAGATGACGGCTCCAGCATCAGACGCCGCCGCGAGTGCCCATCCTGCGGCAAGCGATTCACCACCTACGAGGTCATAGATACAGAGCCCATTGCGGTTATCAAGCGCGACGGAAGACGGGAGATCTTTGATAAGCATAAGCTTGCTCTCGGCATACAGCGCGCCTGTCAGAAGCGTGACGTGAACTCGGAGCAGATAGCTGAGTCTATAGAGGCGGAGCTGCAGAGCTCACAGGTCACAGAAATAAGCTCCACCGACATTGGCGAGCTTGTTCTTACAAGGCTTAAGGAAACGGATATCATTTCTTACATACGGTTCGCATCAGTATATCGCGAGTTCAAGGATATTGACAGCTTTATGGATGAGATCAAGAGTATATATCGCCGCTCGCGTAAGAAGGTAGCGGCTAAGGCGGAGGTTAAATCAGATGATTAAGAGTATGACTGCCTTTGGCAGAGCAAAGCTGGAAGGCGAGCGCCGTGACATTACGATAGAGATCAAGAGCGTGAATTCCCGCTTCTTCGATTGCTCGGTCAAGCTACCCAGAGCCTACCTCTTTTTAGAGGAGCGTATCAAGGACCACGTGAAGAGGTTTGCGACCTCAAGGGCTAAGGTGGACGTTTTCGTTACGGTAGAGCATCACGGCGCCTCCGACGGCGATATCGGTATAGATGATGTATATCTCCGCAGCTATTTAAAAGCGCTTCGCCGACTTGTTGACGAGTACGGGCTCGCCGACGATATCAGCGCTATGACCGTGGCTCGAAATCAGGATATCTTCACTCGTGAGAAGGAGGAAGAGGATCTTGAGGCAGAGTGGCAGATCTTCCGCGCGGTGCTGGACAATGCGCTGGACGGCTACAACGCAATGCGCGAGGCTGAGGGTAAGAAGGCGGAGGACGACATCAAGCAGAAGATCGAGCAGGTCCGCGCCTGGTCGGAGGAAATAGAGGAGATCTCCAAAACCGATACCGTAGGCTACAGAGATAAGCTGGAGACTAGGATCCGCGCAATTCTCGGAGATGCCGAGGTAGCGGTTGACGAGAACAGACTACTCACCGAGTGCGCGATATGGGCGGATAAGATCGCTATAGACGAGGAGCTTGTCAGACTTCGCTCTCACGTAGGCGCGTTCTACGACATAATCGCATCGGGCGAGCCCTCGGGCAGAAAGCTGGACTTTCTTATGCAGGAGCTTAACCGTGAGACCAATACCATAGGCTCGAAGGCAAATAACGCCCGCATCGCCCGTATAGTAGTTAATATGAAGGGCGAGCTGGAGAAGATCCGCGAGCAGATACAGAATATAGAGTAAAACTGTCGAACGCGGCACCCCCGTGTATCAAATTATGCTTTTTCACCCTGCGCGTTCATCTGCGGCGGATGGCTTCCGGCCTTTAAGCAACAGAATACGCGTACGGTAATTACTCGGATAAAATGACGCGGCGATTCCTTGCGGAAATAAAGACGTATATTGCGAGCTTAAGCTAAATGAAAGAGGAAAGCTATGAAATTTATAAATATAGGATTTGGAAATATGGTATCGGCGGGTCGCATAGTTGCTATAGCCTCCCCGGATTCCGAGCCGATCAAGCGACTTGTCAGGGATGCCAAGGAGGGCGGCAGAGTTATTGACGTTTCCTGCGGCAGACGTACTCGCGCGGTTATCATTACAGACTCCGATCACGTTATTCTCTCGGCAATTCAGACGGAGACGGTTACCAACCGTCTTGCCAGCGATGACGAGAGCGTGACCGACGACGAAAGCGACGAGGAATAACCGCCACGGCGGTGTATTGCTTTGCACGTATCACCTCTCGGAAGTCCGAGAGGGATGAAACGATTTTGAAAATAAAATATAAAGTATAAAGAGGAAAAAACTATGATCTATCCAACAGTAGAACAGCTTACAGAGGGCAAGCTTAACCGTTACGAGCTGGTAGTGGGTGTGGCTAAGTGCGCGCGCATCGTTACCGACGAGTACATCGAGATGAGAAGCAAGGCGCAGAAGATGATCGACAATCACGAGACTGATAAGAATCTGGCTCAGCTAATTGATCCCGAATACAAGGATAAGAAGGCTGTAAAGCTTGCTATAGCTCAGCTCGAGGAGGGCAGATTCAAGCTTAAGGGAGCGGAAGAATAATATAAGGCTGTAGCCTTTGTAAGTTTTCGCCTTTGGCGAAGGATAATGAAAGGAGCGGAACGTTATATGTTTATAAAAGTATATATATTGGACGCTCCTTATCATATAGACCGCCCCTTTGACTATTCATGCGACACTGTAATAAATCCCGGATCGCTCGTAAGAGTACCGTTCGGTAAGGCAAACAGGCTTCGAGTTGCTGTTGTTATCGGTGTGAGTGAGACGGCAGAGTCGGTGGCGCAGATAAAGCCCGTGCATTCGGTCATTACCGACCGATACTCTCTCTCGGAGGAGATGCTCGGGCTATGCCTTTTTATGAAGGAATACACGCTTTGCACGTTTGGAGAGGCGGTCAGGACCGTCCTTCCGCCCGGAGCGATAACCGATCTTGCAAATATCAAAGAGATGCGTATCCTGTCTCTCGCCATATCGGGAGAGGAGGCTCGGACGCTTCTTTCGGCATCCGGCAGAGCAGGGATAAGAAGCGAGGGACAGCGTGAGATCATCCGTTATCTTATAGGTGTTTCATCTGCAGACGAGTCGCTTATCCGTGAGATAAAGGGGGTTACCCCCGCTCATATAAAAGCCCTTCGGGATAAGGGCGTTTTGACTGTGGAGTCGAGGGAGCAGATACGCAATCCTTACCAGAAATATGCGCTGAATCGCGACACGTCCCCCATCGTACTATCTGATGAGCAGTCCTCAGCGTACAAAACGGCTGAAAAGCTGATAGAATCGGGCGAGCCACGGGCGGCACTTCTTTACGGAGTTACGGGAAGCGGAAAAACCAAGGTTATAATGCGTCTTATCGACAGGGTGCTTTCCGACGGTAAAACTGTCATTATGCTTGTTCCCGAAATATCACTTACACCTCAGACGGTAAACATTTTCTGCAGCCGATACGGCGAGAGGGTCGCCGTCATTCACTCCTCTCTCTCAAGAGGCGAGAGGCTTGACGCCTGGCGCAGAATAGACAGAGGGGACGTAGATCTTGTCATAGGCACCAGATCCGCAATATTCGCGCCAATAAAAAATCTCGGGCTGATCGTAATAGACGAGGAGCACGAGCATACCTATAAATCCGAGTCGGATCCCAAGTACCACGCCAGAGATATCGCGGCGTACAGATGCGGCAAGGCGGGGGCGCTTATGCTCCTCGCGTCCGCCACGCCCTCCCTTGAGAGCTTCTATAAGGCGAAGACGGGTACCTATACCCTTATACCACTGCGCACCCGATACGGCGGTGTGTCTCTTCCCGAGGCGATCATCGTAGATATGCGCGAGGAGCTGCGTCGCGGTAATCTCTCCGCAATCAGCGAGCGGCTTTATAACGAGCTTTCAGAGGTCTATGACAGCGAAAAGCAGGCGATCATTTTTCTGAACAGGCGCGGCTACTCCTCGGAGATCAGCTGTAAATCCTGCGGAGAGGTCATCACATGTCCCCGCTGCTCCGTTTCCTTGACTCATCATACGGACAGAGGGGGAGGTAAGCTTCTTTGTCACCTCTGCGGCTTTGCTCAGCCGATCCCCAGAGCTTGTCCGTCCTGTAACGCTGAGAAGCTATCCTATCTTGGCTTCGGTACTCAGAAGCTTGAGAGCGAGCTTGATAAATATCTTCCGGATATGAGCGTTATGAGAATGGACGCGGACACGACCCAGGGCAAGCTTGCCTACGACAAGATGCTGGATCAGTTCCGCAAAAAAGAGTATGACGTGCTTCTCGGTACGCAGATGGTGGCGAAGGGTCACGATTTCCCCGACGTTACGCTGGTTGGAGTAGCGCTGGCTGATACGTCTCTGTACCACAGCGACTTTCGCGCCTCGGAGAAGACCTTCTCTCTGCTTACGCAGGTGATCGGCAGAGCGGGCAGAGCGCATAGCGGCGGAAAGGCTGTTATTCAGACCTTCTCGCCAGGTAACGAGGTCTTGCGTCTCGCCTGCAAGCAGGATTACGATGCCTTCTACGAGGGAGAGATAGCGCTCAGACGTGAGCTTTCGTATCCTCCGTTCTGCGATATGGTCAATCTGACACTTACATCAGAGAGTGAGGAGAGGCTGTTGGCTGAGTCCGGTCACTTAATAGATCTGCTTCGCGAGAAAATTGAAAACGATTATTCCGATCTGCCCTTTATGGTTTACGGACCGTTCGAGGCGCAGGTTTATAAAATATGTGAAAAATACAGAATGAGAGTCGTGGTCAAGTGCAAGCTGAACCACCGCTCCAGATCTCTCTTCCACGGCATGCTTTGCAGCTTCGCAGAGGTAAGAGACGTCACTCTCTCCGTGGATCTGAATCCCTTGACCGTGTGATATTGTAAGAGATGACACGGAGCTTGTTTAAATGAATCAGCCGATACGTCAGATTTCTTCATTCAGACCGACCCCGTGTTGAGTTTTCTCTTGAATAACGGCTGATCAAGCTGAAAAAGGGACTTAAGCAGACGTACGGAAATATATAATAATGAACGCCTTTGCGACCTTTAGTGAGATAACGAGTCGTGAAAGGGAAAGGAATAAAAAATGGCAACGCTTAAAATACTTAAATTTGGAGATCCCACTCTTCGCAAGGTTTCAAGACCTGTAGAGGAGATCACCCCCAGAATACTTACTCTTCTTGACGATATGACCGAGACTATGCGTGCGGCCGGCGGCTGCGGACTTGCCGCCGTTCAGGTCGGCGTGCTTCGTCGGGTCGTGGTTATCGAGGTAGAGGAGGGTAAGGTTCTGGAGCTTATCAATCCTAAGATAATCGCATTCGCCGGAGAGCAGCAGGAGCAGGAGGGCTGTCTTTCCTTCCCGGGAAATTACGGCTTGACAAAGCGTCCGATGCACGTTACCGTCAGAGCCCTTGACCGCCACGGTAAGCAGTATGATATTACGGGAGACGGACTTCTCGCCAGAGCTATCTGTCACGAGTGCGACCACCTGGACGGTAAGCTTTATACCGACGTGCAGATCCGTCCTCTTACCCCCGAGGAGCTGAAATAAATGAGAATTATGTTTATGGGCACGCCTGAGATATCGGCGCTCTGCCTGAAAAAGCTGATAGATGACGGTCATAACGTGGTGGCTGTTATCACCCGTGAGGATAAGCCGAGAGGCCGTAAAATGATAATGACTCCCACGGAAACAAGGGCTTGCGCCACAGAGCACGGCATTCCGACTCACACGCCCAAAACACTTCGCGACGGTGAGTTTTCCGCTCTTCTGGAGCGCTACTGTCCTGAGCTTATCTGCGTTGTGGCATACGGCAAGATACTGCCACCCGAGGTCATTAATTACCCGAAATACGGCTGTATCAATTTACACGTATCCCTTCTGCCGAAGTACAGAGGCGCCGCGCCTATGCAGAGAGCGATAATGGCAGGTGAGCGTGAGACGGGCGTTACCGTTATGTATATGGACGAGGGACTCGATACCGGCGATATCATCACCGCCCGCAGCTTTCCAATAGGACCCGATGACGATTTTGAGGCTGTACACGATACTTCAGCCGAGATAGGCTCGGCCCTTCTTTCCGAGACTATTTATAAGATAGAGCAGGGTGAGGTGAACCGCACTCCTCAGGACGACTCCCTCGCCTCCTACGCCCCGAAGATAGAGCGGGAGGACTGCAAAATAGACTTTTCACTTCCTGCAGCCGTCCTGCAGCCGATCATTCGCGGTGTTACCCCGATTCCGGGAGCCTTTGCATACCTTGACGGGAAAATGCTCAAGATAAGTCATACCTCGGTCATAGACGCCAAGGGCGAGATAGGCGAGGTTGTCGCTACGGACGGCTCCGGAGAGGGAAGCTTTACCGTAGCCTGCGGAGAAGGGGCACTTCTTGTCCGTCGGGTAATTCCGGAGGGCAAGGGAAAAATGACCGCCGGAGATCTCGTTCGCGGCAGAAAAATCAAACCGGGAGACAAATTACAGTAAATTATGGATATTATTCTTTATCCCTTGGCTATAGCAGCTATGATATTTGCGGTATGGGCGCAGATCAAGGTATCTACTACCTTTAACCACTACTCACGCATTCCAACCTCACGCGGCAGAACGGGCGCGGAGGTCGCCGATATGATACTTCGCTCCGCGGGAATAAATAACGTGGAGATAGAGAGAGTTTCCGGCTCCCTTACCGATCATTACGATCCGAGGACCAATACGCTTCGTCTGTCAGACTCCGTGTATGGCTCTACATCTGCCGCGGCGTGCGGAGTTGCCGCTCACGAGGCAGGTCACGCGATTCAGCACGCGGTAGGATATCTTCCCATCAGGGTGAGATCCGCTATGGTGCCCGTTACTACCTTTGCCTCCAGGTTTACCTGGATCGTAATTATGGCAGGAGTGCTTTGTATGGCGCTTCTTGAAAGTGAAATCGGTTATTACGTTACCCTCTTCGGCATAGGTCTTTTTGCCACGGTTACTCTCTTTGAGCTTGTGACATTGCCCTGTGAGTTTAACGCGTCAAGGAGAGCTATGACCGCTCTTCGCTCGTCAGGATGGTACACGAAGGGTGAGCTTTACGCATCCCGTAAGGTGCTTACAGCGGCGGCGCTGACCTACGTTGCGGCTCTTGCCGTGTCTCTGATCCAGCTTCTCAGGCTTATAATGAGATTTACTGACAGAAGAAGATGAAGAAAAATATAAGAGAGCTTGCTCTTTCCGTCCTCATCGAATGGGAGGCGCAGGACAAGTACGTTAATCTGGCGCTTGACGCCCACTATCTCGATACTCTCTCCCCCTCAGAGAGAGGTGCGCTTACCGCCCTCGTCTACACCGCCGTAGAGCATAAGCTCACATACGATTATATTATATCGGCTCTTGCGGCGCGTGAGCTGTCTCGGCTTGATCCGCATACTGTGAACATTCTGAGACTTGGACTTTGCCAGATAATTCATATGAACTCTATTCCGGATTTCGCCGCGGTTAACGAGACCGTCAAGCTTGCGAGAAGCTCCGGAGAGAGATCTATCGTTAACGGCATTTTAAGACGCGCGGCAAGGGAGAAGGATCACCTTCCCGAGCCCGATAAAAACAAGAATTATTCAAGATACCTTTCGGTAAAATATTCATTTCCTCTGAAGCTTGTCAAGCACTTTGACAGCCTCCTCGGAAGAGAAGATACCGAGCGTATCCTTGATTATTTTAATAACGTAAAGTATACCGATCTCACCGTGAATACCACCCGTATTTCTGTAGAGGATTACATTCTTCTTTTGTCTGACGCAGGCTATAAGGCAGAACGAAATCTTGACACGGGTACACATATACGTATAGACAGATCCGTAAATCCGGAGAATTTGCCCGGATTTTCCGAAGGATATTTTCTCGTGCAGGACAGAGCGTCGTTTACGGCGGTAGCTGCCCTCGCGCCGAAGGAGAAGGACATCCTTGTGGATTGCTGCGCTTGCCCCGGAGGCAAGAGCTTTGCGGCTGCGATCCTTATGGGAGACACAGGAGAGATACACTCCCTCGATCTTCACGAGAGCAAGCTCTCGCTGATAGCGGGGGGCGCTGAGCGACTCGGACTTCGATCGGTCATTCCGGATTGCCACGATGGCGAAGAGCCGAGAGAGGATCTTATCGGCAGAGCGGATAAGGTGATTTGCGACGTACCTTGCTCCGGGCTCGGTGTTCTCGGCAAAAAGCCGGATCTCCGCTACAACGCGGAAAATACTATGGACGCTCTTCCGCCTCTTCAGCTGCGCATTCTGAACGCGGCGGCAAAATATCTCCGCGTAGACGGCGAGATGATATATTCAACCTGTACGGTGAACCCGGAGGAGAACGAGCGTGTCGTAGAGGCGTTTCTATCGGCAAGTCCCGACTATGCACCGGTTGAATTTACCGTCGGCGCGCTTGAGTCCGAAAACGGTATGCTTCAAATGCTGCCGCACGTTCACAAAGCGGACGGCTTCTTTATATGCAAGCTCACGCGCATTCGCTGAGACTGTTTTTACATAAAATCAATACCGTATACGAGAAAACGGTGAAAATTATAAAAAGCTGCCCTATGGCAGAACGGTAAGGCTATGACAGAAAAGATTGACATATACTCACTTTTACCGGAGGAATTAGAGAGGTATTTCCTCTCCCTCGGCGAGCCGAAATACAGAGCGAAGCAGACCTTCACTCGATTGCATAAGGGTGGGGGGATCGATTCTCTCTCCTCGCTTCCAAAGGCGCTCCGTGAGAGACTTAAGGAGAAAATAATTGACACGCTCCCTACCGTAGAGGAGAAGCTGGTGTCGAAAATTGACGGTACCGTCAAGTACCTCTTCCGTCTCTTTGACGGCTCGGTTATTGAGAGCGTGCTTATGAAGTACCAGCATGGTAACACCATATGCATATCCAGTCAGGTGGGCTGCTATATGGGCTGCAAATTCTGCGCGTCTACTATAGGCGGTAAGGTCCGTGACCTATATCCCTCCGAGCTTCTCGGGCAGATCATTATGGCAGAGGCGGACTCGGGCGAGAGAATTTCCAATATCGTTATGATGGGTATCGGCGAGCCACTTGATAATTTTGATAACGTTATTAAATTTCTCCGCCTTGTGAACCATCCCGACGGACTGAATATCGGCTACAGACATATATCCCTTTCTACCTGCGGCATCGTTCCCGGAATCTATAAGCTTTCCGAGGTGGATATACCCATAACCCTGTCTATTTCTTTACATGCATCAACAGACGAGAAGCGATCCGCTATTATGCCAATCAATAATAAGTGGAAGATCGAAGAGCTTCTCCGCGCCTGCGTTGACTACTACAAGGTCACAGGCAGACGCATTTCCTTCGAATACACTCTCATATCAGGACAGAATGATTCCATATCCGATGCTGACGGACTTGCCGCTATCCTGAACGGCGCTTTTCGCAACACGGGTGCCCCCATACACGTTAATCTTATCAGAGTGAACGAGGTCAAGGAGACCGGATTTAAGCGAGGAGATACCGATTCTGTGAACAGCTTCCGCGACCGACTTGAGAAGCGCGGTATAACCGCCACCGTTCGACGAAGGCTTGGCAGCGACGTGAATGCTGCCTGCGGTCAGCTGCGCCGCTCGCGTATGGGTGATGAGAATTCAACGGTAAATAATGATATTAAGGTGATAGCTTCGTTTTGATAGTTAAGGTAATAATTCCTTTTGATAGATAATGCAGTAACTTCATTCTAATAAATGAGGCAGCTGCTTCATTTTGAAAAAAGAGAACAGGAGAAAAATTTGATCACTCAGAAAAAGGGAAGGATAACGAAGGGGCTTGGCGGACTGTACGAGGTGCGGATCTGTGAGTCGGACGGCGGTGTTTCAAGGCTCACCTGTCGAGCAAAGGGTAATCTTAAGCGTGACGAGGAGAAGCTTTTTATTGGCGATCTTGTAACCGTTACGGTAGACGACTCCACTCCTGACGGCGTGGTTATATCCGAAGTATCAGAGCGCCGCAACTCACTTATCAGACCCCCTATAGCAAATCTCGACTATCTCTTCATAGTATTTGCGGCAAAGAAGCCGACTCCCGTTATAGAAACGGTAGACAAGCTTATTGCCATAGCCATACACAATTCCATAATACCCGTGGTCGTGATAACTAAATCGGATCTTTCTACAGCTCAGGCAGAGGAGTATCTCGGTATTTACAGGCAGGCAGGAATTGCCGCCTTCGTCACATCCTCAGAGGATGGGGAGGGCGTGTCGGAGCTTTCAGATTACATAAGAAATAGCCTCAAGGGAGGCAGACTTGCGGCGTTTGCTGGCGCATCCGGCGTTGGCAAATCCACTCTTATGAATGCTCTTTTCCCGAATTTATCTCTTGCCACAGCGGAGATTTCGCGCAAGATTGAGAGAGGCAGACATACCACCCGTCACGTTGAGATATTCGATATTTCAGAGGATCGCGACACGGGATATTTAGCGGATACTCCCGGATTCTCACTGATAGATTTTGAGAGATTTGATTTCTTCAGCGCGGAGGAGCTTTTGCCTGCCTTTCCGGATATTGCTCACTTCAGTGGAGGCTGCAGATATGCGGATTGCGCTCACTACGGTGAGGGCGCGGAGGAGTGTGCCGTGGCAAAGGCGGCGCTCGCAGGTGAGATAGCTCCCACCCGTCTTGACTCCTATCGCTCGATCTACAGAGTTCTGAAGAATAAGACAGAGTATTGATTCAAAGAGGAACTTTTTTGGTGCCTCTACAGTCGCTTGAATATAATTATTTTTAACACGGGTACCCACTTTTACCCGTTTATAAGGAAGGTACAAGATGGAAAACGTATACTATAAAAGTCTTAGGGGCTTAACCGCTCTGTTTATCGGAGACAGTCTTTTTGGCGGTCACGGAATAGGTAAGGATCTGACCTGGATCAACCTGCTTGCAACAAAGTACGGTATGACCTTTGAAAACCACGGCGTGTGCGGCTGTACTCTTTCTGCGTGCGAGGGCGGCTTTCAGCCTATTATAAGCCGCTACACCGATATGCCCCTGCTTGATGCAGATCTCGTCGTTATTGAAGGCGGCAGAAACGATTACAACAAGAACGCGGCTATAGGCACTCAGGACAGCGGGGACGTATCCACCTATAAGGGTGCTCTCGGATCTCTTATCAGGGGACTGAAGGATAGATACCCACGCGCGATCATCGCTGCAGTCAGCTTCTGGCGAGTAGGTGACAGACCGAATGAGCTGGGACTTCCCTGCGGAGAATATACCGCCGCTATGGAGGAGGTATGCGCTGAGCTTGGAGTTCACTTTATCAGAGCGTGCGACGAGGAGTCCTCGGGCGTTTATATGACAGATCCCGCATTTCGTACGGAGTACTGCTGGGTTCCGGGAGACGTGTGCCATCTTAACGCTCGCGGGATGGAGCTGGCTTTACCGTTCTTTGAGAAGGAACTCGCCCGTATTATGTCGGGAAAATAAAACTGCAATAACAGTCAGACAGACCGGCAGAACCGCTTAGTAACGAGCCACGGTAAAAAGATTCCGACGGAATCGCTTCATTAAACGAGCACTTTAAATATCATTTGAGAAAAGCGAAGATCTCATCACGGCAGAGCCGCGACGCTGTCAAACGTACAGCGTAGAGATAACGTTTTGCTAAAACGAGCTCTCTGTCAAACGTACGTCGAAAAACAAATAATGTTGAATAAGATTATTTCATCTCCCTCTGCCATAAACAGGGGGAGATTTTTGTCACGCGACGGTGTCAAAATATTACTCGCTGGTCACCGTATAATTCAAACGCCTTCTGTATCGGAGCGTATTTTAAAAGCGTATTTAATTTTCAATAGCGGAATCAAGTTCTGCGCTTTGGCAGTCGGCGTGTACGTTAAATATATCAATGGGTGATGCAGCAACGAATTGAAGTACCCGAAAAAAGCCATAAAAATATTAATAGCGTACTATTTTGGTATTACTATGGAATATTTTGGGTTTACATAAGAGGCACAGTCCTTTATAATAAAACATAAAGTGATCCTGCGAGTAGTATCCGGAGGTTAAGATGATGAAAACGTATCTAAGACATCAGGTTCTGAGAGTAGTTGACGTGAAGGAGCTTTTAGCCCTCGAATATCTGGATTTTGAGGGGAAATATAAGAATTATTCCGAAAGACACGATTTCTTCGAGCTGTGCTTCGTGGAGGAGGGAAGAGTGGAGCTTCTGCTATCCGGCGAAAAGGTGCAGCTTGTCGAGGGGGAGATGATTCTCATTCAGCCTGAGCTGCGCCACTCGTATATTTCGGAAAACGGCAATAAAGCGCGCGTTTTCGTAGTATGCTTTGAAAGCTCAACTCAGTCGCTAAGAGCTATTTCCGGTATGAAATTTTCCTGCGACGGACAGCTCACGGAAAATATAAAACGCATAATTGACGAAAGCCGACGCACCTTCCGTATGAACGAGCAGGAGCAGCTTGAGGTTTTGCCGGATGCAATATTCGGCGGTCAGCAGGCGATTCTTTTACAGCTTGATTATCTGCTCATATCACTGTTGCGGCGCACCTCACTTTTGGAAAATTCAAACGTAGTTTTTCTTGACGGAGATAATTTTTACGGTGAGCTTGCTGAGATAATAATCCGTTATTTTAAGAGCAATTTTTATAACAGACTTACTCTTGACGACATTTGTACGCGATTTAATTATTCTCGCTCACACCTTTGTAAAAGCTTTAAGGAGCAGACGGGAGAGTCCCTGCTTGCTTGCTTTACCAGGCTTAAAATGGAGGAGGCAAAGAGGCTGCTTATCGAGAGCGACTTGTCTGTTGGAGAGATATCGTCATCTCTTGGTTATCCCGAATCAAAATATTTCTGTGAGCTCTTCAAAAAGTATGCCGGAGCGACCCCGGGCACATACAGAAGAAGCTTTCGTATGACGAATAATTGACACGCCCCGGGATTGAATGTAATTTTGCGTGTGTTTTATAACCGACATAAATCTATGATAAAATACGGAGGATAATATGATCAATACGGCATTAGGCGAGATATCTCCATCCGAGCTTGGCATTACCTCATCACACGAGCACGTGTTGATAGACATGAGACATTGTGTTGACCGCACCGGCAACGAGACGAAGATCTTTTATGAAAATATAACCCTCGAAAATCGCGGAGAGGTTCTGTGCGATCCGTATGCGATTCTCGATAACGCACTGCTGTCCGAGATAGATAAGGCAGTGTATGAGATGAAATTCTTTAAGCAGTTTGGAGGAAACACCGTAGTCGACTGCACTCTCGACGAGATAGGAAGAGATCCAATCGCACTTCGCGAGATAAGTGAGAGATCGGGTATAAATATAATTATCGGATCCGGTCATTACTATTACAAGGCACACGCACCGTACGTGAAGCACGCATCCGTGTCTGCTCTTGCAGATGAGATACGCCGCGATCTTACCGTAGGCATCGGAAGCACGGGTATCAAGGCGGGCATAATCGGTGAAATAGGTACGAGTGCAGTAATATCCGAGGATGAGCGCAAGTGCTTACGCGCGGCAGGTATAGTGTCCGGTGAATGTGACCGTCCTATACACGTGCATACCGATCTCTATACCGAGAATGGTTTTGATATTATAAATACACTTGTTGCGGAGGGCGCAAGGCCCGAAAGGATCTGCATAGATCACGTTGACGTTTTGCTTCGCCCCGATTATGTGCGCGGACTTTTGGATTTGGGGGTATATGTTGAGTTCGACGATTTTGGCAAGGAGTTTTACGTTACTCGCGATCGTCGCTTTGCCTACGATCTTGAGAGAATACACCTTCTTCGTCAGCTTATAGACGAGGGGTACGGTGACAGAATTCTTTTGTGCAACGACGTATGTTTAAAAACCATGTGGCGATCTTACGGAGGCCCTGGTTATGCTCATATTCTGCGTACGGTAAAGCAAATGGCAATTGAAAACGGCATAAGTGAGGCAAGGTACGACGCTATTCTCACCAACAATATCAGAGCCTTTCTCACCTGATTGTGATAGCACATACTGTAAGAAATTCGCTCTAATTTAACACGGGTATAGACAAAAACGATTAATCTTAATATAAAAAGGAGAAAAACTATGAATTTTCCCACAATTCCACCCGAGGAATATCTCGGCAGAGTAAACGCCCTCCGCAATAAGATGGCGGAGATGGGAGTTGACCTTGTTGTCGGCTTCTCTAATCTTTTGGAGATCGCTATAGTAAGATACTATTGCGGATTTGCTCCCGTAAATGAAAGCGCGGCGATTATCATTCCCTCTGACGGTGAGGTGACCGTATGCTCCGGTCAGGCGTCCTACGACTACTGTCAGGTACAGAATAAGCTCCCGTTTAGCCGTATTGCTATTCTTCCCGAGATAGGCGAGGTCAGCGGCTTTGAGTACGATACCGAAGGGCAGCTTGATTTTGCGGAGCTGTTCGCAAGAGTGCGCGCGGAGCATCCGGGCGTAAAGAAGGTCGGCTTCATCGGCAGACT
The DNA here is from genome assembly GCA_017467105.1 of Clostridia bacterium. GTDB lineage: Bacteria > Bacillota > Clostridia > Oscillospirales > CAG-272 > UBA1740. The sequence goes on along the minus strand of JAFTSU010000006.1, from coordinate 47,710 downwards.
TATTTTTCCCGCTATCATTATGAATAAGCTTAAGGCAGTATTCTATGATGCGGAGATTGTAGATATGGATGATGTTCACTACGAGCAGAGAATTCGCAAGAGCTCATCAGAGATCGAGGTGCTCAAGACTAACTGGGAGATGATAACTGAGACCTTTGAGACAACTGTACCGAAGATTAAGATAGGCATGACCGAGAGACATATCGAAGGTATGTTCGAGGCGGCAATGATGAGTCTCGGCGCGGAAAGCTATGTTCAGGCATTCGCCCCGATGGTTGCCACGGGACCAAAGAATTCTTACATAAGCATGTGTCGCAATACACTTAGGACAATCGGAGAGAGCGAGATACTTAACCTTGCAGCCGGCGTATGCTACGAGGGCTATAACGGAGTAATCTGCTCACCGCTCGTGTTGGGAGAGATTCCCCAAAAGATCAAGGATGCGGTTATGTGTGCCTACGAGGCTTTGAACTATGCGTCTGATAAGATGAAGCCGGGAACTCCCTGCGACGTAGTGCTTAACGCTTACACCGATTATCTCACAAAGTACGGCTATATCGATTACTGTCCGTACGGCAGTCTCCACAGCACAGGTATGCTTGAGTGTGAGGCACCCGTATTCACCGTAGGCAACAAGCGCGTCATAGAGGAAAACATGGCTATATGCATTGACGCTTATTTCAAAGGAATGGAGTGGGGCTCGTTCCGCATCGAGGACTGCTACCTGATAGGTAAGGACGGTGCGAAGCGTATGACTAAATATAATGACAAGGCAGTTCCCGAGCTTTTTAAGGGATAAGGTGACAAGATATGGAAATGGGTAAAAGAAATTGGGTCTTTTGCGACGGATATCTTCCCCCTCACGGCGACAATCCGGATTTCGAGGGTCACGAGGCATTGATGATGACCAACCTCGGAGATACGGAGGCTAATATCGAGCTTACTCTCATATTTGAGGATAAAGACCCCGTACGCGGCATCAAGGTGAAGCTTGGCGGTATGCGTACCACCTGCGTGCGACTTGACCATCCGCTCGGCGATGATGGATATATGCTTCGCGAATCAGAGCAATATACCGTGTGGGTGCAGAGTGACGTGCCTATCTGTGCCTGCTTTGGCAGACTTGACGTTCGTCAGTCTAATATGGCATACTATAGCGTGGAGGGTTATTCCTTCTGATAAAGGTACCTTGCGTGGTACTAAAGTACAGTATCACGCAAGGCTGGTGCCGTCTTTAAGACGGTGAATCGAATAGTGTGATAAAGCAGCATCCAAATACAGTGCGACTTTATGGGAGAGCAAAATTATAAAAACAATTTTTTTTTGCAAAACCTATTGACAAACTGCAAATAATTTAGTATAATACCATAGGTATCCTAAGACAGCAGGTTTCCGGTAAAAGCGTCAGCTTTCCTGCCGAGGTGAAAGTAACTTAAATATTTTTTATTTTTGTTGTCCTTTTCCTCGGGGTTAGTATGCCTTTTTCGGAAAAGGATGTTTTTTTATTGAAATTTATGGAGGTGGAAAAATGCCAAGCAACAAGATTCTTGAAGAGAAGAAGCAAGTCGTTGAGTCTCTGGCTGCGAAGATCCAGACAGCTCAGGCAGGCGTTCTCGTAAAGTATGAAGGCATTAAGGTTTCCGAAGACACCGAGCTCCGTGCGGCTCTTCGTAAGGCAGGTGTAGAATACACCGTTATGAAGAACACCCTCACAGGCAGAGCTTGCGAGATCGCAGGCTACGGCGAGATGAAGCAGTATCTCTCCGGCATGACAGCTATAGCTATCAGCCAGGATGATCCCATCGCTCCCGCTAAGATCATGAAGCAGTTCGCAGATAAGATCAACAGCTTCGAGATCAAGGCAGGCTTCGTTGACGGTGGTGTGCTTGATCAGGCAGGTGTTGAGTCTCTTGCAGCAACTCCCTCTAAGGAAGTTCTTATTGGCAAGATGATGGGCAGCCTTATGTCGTCTCTCTACAGCTTCGCTTACGTACTTCAGGCGAAGATCGACAAGGAAAACGAAGGCGGAGCAGAGGCTCCCGCAGAAGCTCCCGCAGAGGCTTAATTCTGCAAGCTAATTTAATAAACAATTTGTATTAATATTGGAGGATTTTAAAATGAACGAAAAGTCTACTCAGATCCTTGAACTTGTAAAGGGTCTTACCATTCTTGAACTCGCAGATCTCGTAAAGGCACTTGAGGAGGAATTCGGCGTATCCGCAGCTCCCGTAGCAGTTGCAGCAGCTCCCGGCGCAGCAGCAGCTCCCGCAGCAGAGGAGAAGACTGAGTTCGACGTTATCCTTAAGGCAGCAGGCGCTAACAAGCTCGCTGTTATCAAGGTAGCTCGTGAGATCACCGGTCTTGGTCTTAAGGACGCTAAGGATCTCGTTGAGGCAGCTCCTAAGGCTATCAAGGAAGGCGTTTCTAAGGAAGACGCTGATAAGATCGCTGAGCAGCTTAAGGCTGCAGGCGCAGAGGTTGAAGTTAAGTAATTTCATCTCCACGAATATGAAAAGGGCGAACCTGCTGTTCGCCCTTTTTTTGTTGTCATAACGTCTAAACCAATCACAGACGCGGTAGACTCTGATAGTAAAGTGGATTTCATTGATGTAAGGCACGAGCAGACTAAGCTGTCCCTGACAGTAAACCCAGAAAGCGCTCTCCGGTGTATCTTTTTTGGTCCGCTATTATTTCTTTAACAAGCATTAATGCGATCGATCAGGGGAGCATTATAAACGCCGCTTTACAGTTGGAAGGGCGCTAAAATCGCAGTGTGATAAGTAAGACTGCGGCCATGCCAACGATAAGTCCCGCTATTTTACGATATGACATTTTTTCCTTGAATATCAGCAACGCAATTATAAATGTAAGAACGTTTTTTATAATCATTGATGTGGGTGATGAAATTGAAAGATCCATCATCGATGCAATAATTAAGCCTAAAAAATTAGTGATTCCATTTGACAGTCCTGCAACTACAGCATAGGGAAATCCGAATTTGACAATTACGATATAATCCTTTTTCGCTGTAAGATATCCTATGATGAACACTAAAATAATCGTTTTTTATATGGAAAATTTCGTGCATATCTAAGGTGGCAACAAATATGAATAGCGTGTGTAATTTCGTATCAAAAAGTAATAATGATGCGGAGATTTCAGTTATCCGATTCGTTTACGCCTATTCAAATAAATATCTTTCGGCTCTCATAAAAAGCAACTTAGGAGAGAGCTTCACAACTTATCTGACAAGAAAGAGAATGGAAAGGGCAACTGCGCTTATGAACGAAGGCAACAGAAGCGTTGCCGACGTGGCGTTCTTTTCGGGATACTCTGATCCATTGTATTTTTCAAAGGTTGTTTGGTATGTCACCAACGAGATACCTTCGAGAGATTAATAATGATAAAGTACGGAATATCATAGAGAAATACGTCTGATTAATAAAAAAGAACGGAAGTATGCTTCGCGACCCGGAGAAAAGGCTGATCCAAAAAGTCAACTCTTTCGCCCGGAAGCAAAACTTCCGTTCTAATATTAAATAATCATAAGATCATATCATTGGTATAAAAAGATCAAGGAAATGATAAATATTAAAAATCAAGATTTAAAAGCTCATCCATTGTGTAAACGTAACCGTCAAGCTCTGTCTTCATAGCGTCAACGAAGGCATCGGAGGAAATATCGTACACACCAATAACGTTGAGTCCTGCCGCCTTTGCGGCACGGTCGGCGTCAATATTATCATCAAGGAAAACTATATTTTCGGGCTCTATGCCGAGAAGTCGGGCGCTTTCGGTGTAGATCCTCGGGTCTGTCTTGTTATACGGGAAATCGTTAACCGACCACGCCTTATCAAAAAACTTTCCGAAGCCCAGTCTGTTAAAGCAGGGGTCAAGGGTTTCGTGCGGACTACCGGTCAGAATATTCAGGGAGTATCCCATTTCCTTAAGCTTTTTAAGCGTTGAGGTAACGTTCTTTTTTTCGGGAATAGAGCTTTCATAATCCGATACCATGGTCCTCATCATCATTTCACGGAACTCGTCTACAGAAACGTCCAGAGCAAATTCTTTAATACAATATTTAGACGTATCAACAAGGCCCATAGGCGTAACGGTCTTTATAATGTCATCGGGGTATTTTACTTTAAATTTGTCAAGTACGGTTAGCACACCGCTACAAAAAGTAGGCATTGAGTTTACAAGCGTACCGTCAAAATCAAATAAAAAATGCGTAATTTTTTTCATATTATATTCCTGTCGCACTGCTATGGTGCTCTCTCTTTTTATGCTCTTACCATTTTTTCGAAATTAATTTGCGTTAACCGATCAAAGCCTCGTACCAAAATTAATACGGTAACGTCGTTTTATGGACCGTTTGCCAAAAAAGCAAACGGTCCATAGGATTTATTATTCGTACAGAGGATATTTTGCTGTCAGCGCGTTAACACGTGCAATAGCCTCGTCCTTATTAGCCTCGAAGTTCTTGAGTGTCATACCGATGATCTTAGCGACCTCAAGCATGTCCTCCTCAACGAAGCCGCGAGTCGTTACCGCCGCAGTTCCGAGACGCAGACCGCTTGTAACGAAGGGCTTCTGCTTATCGAAGGGGATAGCGTTCTTGTTACAGGTGATACCGATCTCGTCGAGAAGATGCTCAGCTTCCTTACCGGTATCTATTTTCATACCCGTCAAATCTACCAGCATCAGATGATTGTCTGTTCCGCCGGAAACCAGCTTGAAGCCCTCGGCAAGCAGACCCTTTGAGAGCGCTGCAGCGTTCTTCACTATCTGCTCAGCGTATGACTTGAAGGAGGGCTTAAGCGCTTCGCCGAAGCATACTGCCTTTGCGGCTATAGTGTGCATCAGAGGACCGCCCTGAATGCCTGGGAAGATCGCCTTGTTGATCTTCTTTGCAAGCTCCTCGTCGTTTGTGAGGATAAGACCGCCTCTCGGACCGCGGAGAGTCTTGTGAGTAGTGGTCGTGGTAACGTCAGCATAGGGAACGGGCGAGGGATGAGCTCCTGCCGCAACGAGGCCCGCAATGTGCGCCATATCTACCATAAGGTAAGCGCCAACCTCTTTAGCAATATCGGAGAACTTCTTGAAATCTATGATACGGGGGTAAGCGGAAGCGCCCGCAAGGATAAGCTTAGGTCTTGACTCAAGCGCCAGACGTCTGACCTCATCGTAATCTATAGTGCCGTTTTCCTCAGAAACACCGTAGGGAACGATATTCCAGTACTTACCGGACATATTGACAGGTGAGCCGTGGCTCAGATGTCCTCCGTGAGCGAGGTTCATAGAGAGAACGGTATCGCCGGGCTCAAGAAGGGCGAAGAATACCGCCATATTTGCCTGAGCGCCTGAATGGGGCTGAACGTTTGCGTAGCCTGCGCCGAAGAGCTGCTTTGCTCTCTCGATAGCGATGTTTTCAACTACGTCAACGTGCTCGCAGCCGCCGTAATATCTCTTTGAGGGATAGCCCTCGGCATACTTGTTTGTGAGGGTAGTGCCGTTTGCCTCCATAACAACCTCGCTGACGAAGTTCTCAGAAGCGATAAGCTCTATCTTACCTCTCTGACGTGCGGTTTCGTTAACGACAGCCTGATAAAGCTCAGGGTCATTAGCCTTTAAAAGCTCGTATTCTCTCATTTTATTAAACCTCCGATTTTTTTATAACACAACAATTATACACCAAAGGGAGCATAATGTCAATATTTAAAATTTTAAATTATTATTTTAAGTATAATTGAAAAATATCCGATATTCTGAACGCGCCGGAGATAGAAAGCAAGAACTTTTATAGATCATATCCTGCGTTTTGCTGTTTTTCGGAAAAGTGTAGAGCATAAATCTACAGAAATAGCGGACATTTTCCATCATTGATCATTGTTTTATTACATTTTAGCGTGTTTTTCGACTTACTTTTTGCTCTCTCTGCGCACCTTGAGATAATTGCTTCTTACCTTAGTTATGAAGCGCTGCACTCTCTCGGACTGATAGTCTCTGTAGGTCCAGGGTAGCTTGTGCCACTCGCCCCTTGCGTAAAAGAGAGTCAGCTCCGTGTATATTCCGTCACTTAAGGGAATTCTGAAGCCTGCGTTCTTTGTGGTAGCCAGCATAAGTCTTCCGTGATTTATGAAGCCGGGGTCAAGGTTGATTCGTCTGTTTCCGTCAACGGAGAACTGCGTCTCGATCTCGTTTGTCCTCTTTTTGATCGACGCCTGCTCGGATGGGTCTACAAGCCTCTCAAAGCTATAGATCCTTCGGAGTCCCTCGCCACCGATCTCCCCATCGTAATAGGTAGAGAACTCGGCTGAAAAGGAGAATTCCTCAGAGCAATCGTCAACAGGACCAAGCTCGTCCGTAAGAATTTTCATAACCTCGTCAAGTACCGTCTTATCGTGATAGATCACTCCAAGTATCAGCTTTTCCTTTTCAAATTCGTAGACTGCACCCATAGCATACGCTCCTTTGCTTTGGTGAAAAGATAAATCAACACACCTAGGGTCTTGCGTAGACCGATCTCGGACAAACAGGAAAAAGCATCGTATGAAATAAATGCTTTGCCTTCCCGTACGGATGGAAACGCGAAAGACCACAAATATTATAAATTATCTCTTTAGCTTTGTCAAGACTTGAGCGCCTCTGACCCTTCGATTTTTGTCAACAAATCCATCATTTTGCGTATACTTTAAATAGCGGTAAAACCGCAAAAGAATAAGGACATTTAGAGAAATGAATGAAAACGGATATCCCGTGCGCAAGACTATGGACGCAAATGATTTAAGCGCCGATACGCCGAAGGGCACGGACACAGCTTGGGAGCTCAGAGATACCGAGGGTGGAAATTGCGATGGAGGAGTCGCGGCAGGCGACTGTCCCCATGAATGCGCTCTCGCATACGTATGCGCTCCGAGTCAAAAATTCAGACTTCTTTATTCAGCCTCCGACGCGCTCTCGCACGGAACGCTTTTCGAGGAGCTTTATAAGCCAATGGGGGTGTACGGTAATGAATAAGGACAGATTAAATAAGAGCTCTGACGGTGGCAAGGCTCCTATGATAAGAAACGGTACAAATACCAACAATGCGCAAAAAACGGGTACACGTACCACAAATTTCGATAATTTAGATAAGGATGCTCTCTTCACTAAGATACAGGAGCTGCGATTCGTAAAGGCGGAGCTTGAGCTGTACCTTGACACCCATCCCGGCTGCAGAGTAGCCTTGGATTACTACTATCAGACCATCGATGCGCTGCGTGATCTTTATGAGAGGTATTCAGCTTATGGCGCTCCTCTCTTTGCCTCAGAGGTTCAAGGCGATACTTGGAGCTGGGTCGATAATCCTTGGCCTTGGCACAGACACGGCGGCATAGACGGCAGAGGGGAGGAGTAAAGGTATGTGGATATACGAGAAAAGTCTTCAGCATCCTGTGAAAATAGCAAACCCTAACCCCAGACTTGCAGGTATCATTATAACTGCTCTCGGCGGACCGGACGGTGAGTTAGGCGCGGCAATGCGTTATCTTAACCAGCGTTATACGATGCCCGACGGCAGAGTTATCGGAATACTCACAGACGTTGGCAGCGAGGAGCTTGGCCATATGGAAATGGTAGCCAGCATCGTCTATCAGCTGACGAGAAATCTTACACCGGACGAGATTCGCGCAGGCGGCTTTGATAAATATTACGTAGAGCACGGAGCAGCGATCTATCCGGCGTCAGCATCGGGAGTGCCCTTTAACGCAATGGCAATAGCCTCCAAGGAGGATAACCTTGCCAGCATCACCGAGGATCTTGCCGCAGAGCAGAAGGCGAGAGCGATGTACGACAATATCCTTCGCCTCTCCGACGACCCGGACGTAAACGATGCGATAAAATTCCTTCGCCAGCGCGAGATCGTCCATTTCCAGCGTTTCGGCGAAGCTATGGAAATTCTTAAAGATAAGAAATTCTAAATAAGCCTTCCCCAAGATAGGGGAAGGGGGACCGCTTTAGCGGTGGATGAGGATGAAATAAACAGGGCGGTTTGAGAAATCAAGCCGTCCTTGACTATTTTATATAGGTGTGATATAATCTTATCAAACGGCATATACTGCTGACTAATCAATTAAGGAGTAAACTATGGGATTATTTGATATTTTTAAGAAAAACTCCACACCAACAACCACACTTAAGGTTGGTGATTGGGTTACACAGTATAGTGCAGGCTATTGGAAGGTCGTTGCCATTTTCCCCAAATATGCAGATGAAGATTATTCTTATAATGGACAATCTTGGAAAAAGGGTGACAGACTCGGCGACTGGGTGGTGCTTAAAAAAGGTTTCACAGCAAAAATGAAGCCAAGTAATGCATGCGAATGTCTTGACTCTATACACTGTCAGCTTGTGTCGCAGGATGTTGTGAGAGCTATAGAAGATGCTTTTGCAGAAAATCCCAAAATCAAAGAAAAGTTTGACAATGCACCCAGTATGCCAAATCCTTCTGTTTACAGTGTTTGGATGTCACTTTCGGATGAACAGGCTGATTCTTTTGCAGAGTTGTTATCAAGTTTGCCTGACCGTTTCACCTTGGAGTTGTTTTGGAAACGCTCCGCAGATTATCGTCAATACGTAGCAAAACCACCGCATTACACACACATTCTGTATTTGTACAGTTATTTATGGGAGGTAAACGATAATTGCGAGCCTCTTCATTTTGGACCTGAGATTACAAAATGTGATAATCTTAGTTAAATATACTTTATGTTGACTGTATTGGCGAAGCTATGGAAATATTGAAAAATAAGAAATTCTAACTAAATAAAGATAAGGGCGGTTTGAGAAATCAAGCCGTCCTCTTTACATTTTCGTGAGGGTGTGATATAATGAAACTAATCAATAAACTTGAATTAGACGAGGTAGAATTATGGAATATCAAACCAAGTTGAATGAACATCTTCAAATAATCGTTGGAAAACGATTAGACGGCTTGCGTCTTATATGTGAAATGATGGATTTTAGTTTCGGAGATTACGTACTTCACGCACTATGCCATACTCGTATTATTAGTGATAATGATATTCTTGTAACAACTTTAGATTACCAGAGTTGGGATCGCCAGGAAGATACAAATAATGACGAATGGTATTTTGTTGAGCAATATAGAGATAAAATAGAGGGTGGCATTGTAACGTCTGTGAATGTCAACTCTTTTCACGACGTTCTAATTATTTTGGATAACGGTATAAGAATTGAAATGTATATTAAAAACGGCTTTCATCATTTTGACGATGAATGCGAACAGTGGGTTTTCTTTAAGGTTGATGACCACTCTTTCCCTTTTGTTACCGTATATAACAAAACAGTTGACATTGCAGAAAACTGGTAAAAATACTTCATATTGACTGTATTGGCGAAGCAATGAGAATTTTGCAGGATAAAAATTCTCGATGAAATCTGCCCTTGGCAGATGAAATCCACATCCGTGGATGAAATCCGATAGGTCGGATGAAATGCTTGCTCCGCAAACGTTAATAACAGGGCGATTTGAGATGATCAAACCGCCCTGTTATTTTGTATTTTACTCACAGTTATCAGTACATTTACTCACAATAATCAGAGCCCATAAGTCCGACCTTAGTAAAATCGGTAGGATTTCTTCTGATTATGTAGTCGATATAGCTTACGATCATACGCGCGGTCAAAAGATAACCTAATGGATTCATATGACCGTTTAAGAAGAACTTTTCTCTGAACTCCTCGTCGTAGCGAGGTCCGTATTCGTAGAGGTTTATAAGATACGTGTTATCGAACAGCTCGCACATCTTGTTGAAAATATCGTTGCCGATCTGTGCGCTTTTTGCCTTCTCCTCGGTCCTGCCCGTCATATTAGGGAAGTTCACCAGGAAAAATTTCGCATCCGGCTGAATTGTCTTCATACGCTGTATTATCGCCGCATAGCTGCCGATGAAGGTGTGTCTGTTCTTCGTGTAGTCATCCATGCATATATCGTCAAATGAGCCGCACTCAGAGCGTCCGTTTATCAGGTCGTTTACTCCAAGCGCAATGATATACGCGTTAGCCGCGTTCTCCGCCTTAAAGGCTGCAACCTTGTTCCCAAACTCTTCAATAAACTCCTTGGCGGTCATACCACCACGGGCGAAAATCTTAACACGGGTACCGGTTATTCTTCCGATCTGCGCACCCCAGGAGTACTCGTAGTAGTCAAGGTAATGCCTGTTTCCGTCATTGCCCATAACCTCAAATTCTCCTGAGGATAGGCTGTCTCCTATAACGGCAATAGTGGGGAATACCGATACGGCTCCGCCGCCCTCGATCAGTCTGTCAAGTGGCTTCTCCGTCTCGTTGCCGAGAAAGCTTTTAATATCCATTTTTTTCTCCTAGCTCGTGTCTTTTGCTGAATTTTAAGGGGGATACGCCGTATGCGTGCCTGAACTTATCCGAAAAATAGTTCGAGTCGTTAAAGCCGCAGCTGTAGGCGATCTCGGATATGCTTTTTCCACCTCTGTTTTTCAGAAGATTCTCCGCGTGCTTGAGTCTGACAATAGTAAGAAATTCGTTAAATCCGAATCCTGTGTCGCGTTTAAACGTTCTGGAGAGGTGCTCCGGGCTGATGAAATAGTTTTTTGCAACGCGAGAGAGCTTTATATCCTGCTGGAAGTTGGATTTTATATAATCGATTATCTCATCGATCATCTCGTTTTTGGAGGAGATAGCACCGGTTGCTCCCGCGTTCCTGGCAATAAGGATGAAGAGGGCGCTCATTCGAGCCTTCAGCGATTCTGCAGAATACTCGTCGGGCGACTTGAATTCATCGTCAATGCGCTTGAGCAGCATATATATCTCCTTTGATACCGAGGGCGAGCGCAGCAGGGGAGGGAGTGAATTAACCTTTTCAAGTACCGGGGCGGGAATAAAATGATCCGAGCATTCCACGACTATTCTGACGTGATCCTCGCCAATGTAATTTGTCCTGTGTATGATACCGGGAGGTAGTATCACAAGGTCTCCCGCAACCACCTCGTAGGTCTTGTTATCAATAAAGTAGCTGCAGCTGCCGTTTACCATATAGTAGAGCTCAAGCTTGTCGTGATAGTGGTGAGAATGCATCTGCTCCTCTACCGTTTTTTTGATAAGGCAATTCAGTATCATCCCATCGGGGAATATCACTTCCTGCATATAAAAACCTCTCTTTTCAGCCTTTGATTACATTTTATCATACGATATCAAAAAAATCAAGATTATTTTTATTGTTTTGCGCATAAAATATCAATTTTATTAAGGCAAGACCACCCTGCGGTAAGCTATAATTAGTTATAGTGGGAAAAATTGATTTTTCAAAAGAAAGGAAAAGATTATGAATTTTGAAAAAAAACAAAGAACCGAGCGTGTCATCCAGTTTGGAGAGGGCGGATTTCTCCGCGGATTTGTGGATTGGATGCTCCAGAAGGTAAACGAATCCTCCGACTTTGACGGTAGCGTAGTCGTAGTTCAGCCCATCGAGGCTGGAATGTGCGATATGCTCACCGCTCAGAATTGCGTATATACTCACGTTATTCGCGGCGTAGAGGGTGTTGATAAGACCTTAATCGACGTTATCTCCCGTTGCGTCAAGCCTTATGAGGATTTTGCGGGATATCTGGCCCTTGCTGAGAACCCTGACTTCCGCTTCGTAGTGTCAAATACTACCGAGTCCGGTATAGTTTTCTCCGCTGAGGATAAAATAACCGACGCACCTCCCAAGACCTTCCCCGCAAAGCTTACCCTTCTTCTTAAGCGTCGCTACGATCTTGGTCTCGGTGGATTTATCTTCCTACCCTGCGAGCTTATTGACAGAAACGGAGACAATCTGAAGAAGTGCATTCTCAAGTATGCGGAGCTTTGGAATCTTGGCGACGGCTTCATCTCCTGGGTAGAGAAGGAGAACGTATTTACCAACACCCTCGTTGACCGTATCAATACGGGCTATCCCAAGGGCGAGGATCTTGCTCTCGGCTATGAGGATAATATGCTCAACGCTTCTGAGTTCTTCCATCTTTGGGTAATAGAGACCGACTACGATATAGAGAAGGAGCTACCCTTCTCAGCTGCAGGACTTAACGTTATCGTTACTCCCGATAAGCTTGCAATGTATCGCACAAGAAAGGTAAGGATCCTCAACGGCGCTCATACCTCCCTCGTTGCGTACGCTCTTCTCTCCGGTCTTGATACCGTCAAGAGCTGTATCGACGATCCCACAATGCGTGAGCATATAAGAAAGTGCGTGTTTGACGAGATCATTCCTACCCTTGATCTTCCTGCTGACGAGCTTCAGAGCTATGCGAACAGCGTTATCGAGCGCTTCAGCAACCCCTATATCAAGCATTACCTTTCCTCCATCGCGCTCAACTCCGTTTCCAAGTTCAAGGTGCGCGTTCTGCCCTCTATCCTTGAATATATCAACAGATACGGCAAGATGCCCGAGACTCTTCTCTTTGCTTTCGCTAAGCTTATAGAGTTCTACAAGACGGATATGACCAGCGACGATCCCGACGTGATCGCGTTTATGAAGAGTCACACCACCGCAGAGATACTTGCGAACGTAGAGCTTTGGGGCGAGGATCTCTCCCGTCTTACCACCGAGGTAGAAAAATACGTAGGTTGATCCGGAAAGGATAAAAGTATGATAATCAATAAGCTTGACAACGTTGATATCAATCTGGAGGACGGTCATAAGTACGCTCTCCGCGATATCAAGGCAGGTGAAAATATAATAAAATACGGCAACCCCATAGGTCACGCTACCTGTGATATCAAGGCAGGGGAGCACGTACATACCCATAACGTAAAGACTAATCTCTCCGGAAACCTGGAGTATAAGTACGAGCCCGTATTCTACGATATTCCCGAGGAGTCGGGGGAGAGAACCTTTATGGGCTACGTGCGTGAGAACGGTGACGTGGGTATCAGAAACGAGATATGGATCGTAAACACCGTAGGCTGTGTAAATAAGGTTTCTCAGCGTCTCTCCGAGCTTACGGGTGCCAGATATTTTCCTCATCCCTTCGGATGCTCTCAGCTTGGAGATGACCAGACGGTAACACAGCTTATCCTGCGCGGAATGGTAAACCATCCGAATGCCGCAGGTGTTCTGGTTCTTGGTCTCGGCTGTGAGAATAACAATATCGAGGTGTTCAAGAAGGTGCTTGGCGACTACAACCCTCGCCGTGTGAAATTCCTTAACACTCAGGATGCCGACGATGATATTGCGGCAGGCGTAGCGCTCATCAATGAGCTGAAGGAATATGCCGCCGAATTTGAACGAAAGCCCGTACCCGTGTCAAAATTACGCCTTGGACTAAAGTGCGGCGGAAGTGACGGGTACAGCGGAATTACGGCAAATCCCCTGGTCGGCAGACTCTCCGATAAGGTTATCGCTATGGGCGGAAGCTGCGTGCTCACCGAGGTGCCCGAGATGTTCGGAGCGGAGCATCTTCTTATGCAGAGATGCGAAAGCGAGGAGGTCTTTGATAAAACCGTAAAGCTTATCAACGATTTCAAGGATTACTATCAGAGACATAATCAGGTGATTTACGAGAACCCCTCTCCCGGAAACAAGAAGGGAGGTATCACAACTCTCGAGGAAAAGTCGCTCGGTTGCGTACAGAAGGGCGGTCTGTCCAAGGTGGTTGACGTTCTGGATTACGGTGACGTACTGAAGAAAAACGGTCTGTCTCTTTTGAACGGACCCGGTAACGATATTGTCGCTATTACCAATCTTATGGCTGCCGGCGTGCATATAATTCTCTTTACCACGGGAAGAGGTACTCCCGTTGGAGGTCCCGTTCCCACGGTCAAGGTCGCAACCAACCACTCTCTCGCGGAGCGTAAGAGGGGCTGGATAGACTTCGACGCATCTCCCACCCTCGACGGCAATCCTCTGACAGACGAGCTGTTCGAGTACGTGATCGAGGTTGCCGAGGGCAGAGAAACTCGCAACGAGGAGAACGATTACAGAGAAATTTCAATATTTAAGGACGGTGTAACGCTATGAGCTTTATTAACGATAATTTCATGCTTAAAAACAAGCCTGCGAAGAAGCTTTACTCTATGGTAAAGGATCTTCCCATAATTGACTACCACTGTCATCTTTCACCTAAACAGATAGCGGAGAACTATCAGTTCAGAAACGCCTTTGATCTCTTCCTGGGCGGCGACCATTATAAGTGGCGTCAGATGCGCTCCAACGGAGTTCCCGAGAGACTTGTTACCGGTGACGGTGACGAGTTCGAGAAGTTCCGTGAATTCGCTAAAACTCTTGAGAAGCTTATAGGTAACCCCCTCTTCCATTGGACGCATCTTGAGCTCAAGAGATATTTCGGTATCGACGAGATACTTACAGAGGAGTCCTCTGAGAGAATATGGAACAAGTGTAACGAGCTTCTTGCGAAGCCCGAGTTCAGAGCGCAGGAGCTTATCAAGCGCTCAAACGTAGAGATAATATGCACCACGGACGATCCCGCTGATACACTTGAGTATCATGCGGCTCTTAAGGATTTCTCTACCAAGATACTTCCTACCTTCCGTCCCGATAAGGCTGTGGAGATTGGTAAGGAGACCTTCCTTCCTTACGTGAAGGCGCAGGGAATAGAGACCTACGATGCTCTCGTTAGCTGGATCAGAGACCGTATCGCATACTTCAACAGCTTTGGCTGCCGTCTCTCAGACCACGCTCTTGAGTACGTTCCCTTCAGCGAGGGGGATGCTAAGCTCGCATTTGAAAAGAAGCTTTCCGGCGCGGAGCTTACGAAGTCAGAGATCGACGCCTTCAAGTGCGCTATCCTCAAGGTATGCGCGGAGGAGTATACGAGGCTCGGCTGGACTATGCAGCTGCACATCGGCGCTCTTCGTAACAATAACAGAAGGATGTATGACAAGCTTGGAGCCGATACCGGCTACGATTCCATAAACGACCTATGTATCGCTGAGGATCTTGGAGCGTTTATGAATTATCTTGAGTATTCCGAGTGTCTTCCCAGAACTATTCTCTACACGCTCAATCCCAAGGACAACTACGTTCTCGGAACTATGCTTGGCTGCTTCCAGGGCGAAGGCATCAAGGGTAAGATCCAGTTCGGCTCAGGCTGGTGGTTCAACGATCAGCGCGACGGTATGGAGGCTCAGATGCAGGCGCTTGCAAATCTTGGTATGCTTGCGAACTTCGTAGGTATGCTTACCGACAGCCGCTCCTTCGTTTCCTATCCTCGCCACGAGTACTTCAGACGCATTCTCTGCAACCTGATCGGAAAGTGGGTGGAGGATGGCGAATTCCCGGAGGATTACGCTCTTCTCGGAAATATAGTTAAGGGCATCGCTTACTACAATGCCAAGGAGTATTTCAAGTTTTAAAGGACTGAAATCATAATTCGGCATAAACAAAAAACGGAGCAAACGAACTCATTTGCTCCGTTTTTTATATTAATTGCTCATTTGTCCCTGCGCCCGAGAAGATAATCCACAGAAACGCCGAAATAGTCAGCGATTTTTATTAACGTCTCGTAGTCGGCTTGCCTCTCCATGTTTTCATATCTGCTGATAGTGTTCTGATTCATATCAAGATCCATAGCAAGCTTGAGCTGAGATATTTTCTTCTGCTTTCTGAGTTTTTTTAATCTGAATTCCATCAATATATATTTTCTCCGTTATTTCGACAAAATATCTTGACAAAATTATACCACTATGGTATAATCTAAATATCCCTATTTGGTATATTTATAGTATTGGAGGTATTATTGATGAAATATTGTACTAAATGTGGAAAAGAACTTGTAGACGAGGCTGTTGTTTGCACTCATTGCGGCTGCGCGACGGGCAATAATAAAGCGATTGGCGTAAATGAGGCTGATGCTCCAAATACAGGCTTTGCGGTGCTCGGATTTTTCATTCCTATCGTTGGTCTTATTCTATATCTTATGAATAAGGATACTTATCCCCAGAAGGCTAAGTCCGCAGGCAAGGGTGCTTTGATAGGCTTTGCAGTTTCGCTGATATTCAGCATTATTTACTCCGTTGTGATAGGCTCTCTCGTCGGAGGCTTTGCTTCTTCTCTCTATTGATTTTTGTTTGATTTAGCGAGTGTTAGAATTTTGCTGTTATATTCTGAATTGTTAAGCCGTGCCATCTTCTCAACGTATTGATAAGCTCACGCAAAAAACGGTAAAAATTGACACGCCCCCAAGCTAAATGGCAAAATCTTGTAATTTGTAACGGTTTTTTATCCGTCATTCCTTTTTCATAACAAAAATCCGACACCTTACGCGTAGTGCCCTTAAGGACATTACGTAACTATGATCGCCTGCGGCGAGTTGAAAGTTATGATTGGCTACACCAAGCTATAATGTGCCTACGTCACAGTTTGAAGTAACAGAGGGATTATATCAAACGCGAGAAAAGCAAACTCATAACGGCGAACACAAACGAGCCTTACAACTCAAAACAAAATAGCTTTTGCGGACAAAAAACAGTGCTTATAAAGAAAAGAGGACGAGGGGGTTTCACAACTCATCGTCCTCTTTTGTCGGTAGGTGACGTGCTTTATTACATCTCAAAAACTGTCCTTAAAATACTTTCCATATGTATTTTCTTTAGAAAATATTTTTTGCAAGGTGTGGCTAAAGCGGTTTAGCAGTTAACCGATAAGGCTTGTACATCAAGTCTATCAGAGCGTATTGTAAAAAATGGAGCTGTGATGTGGTGCTGCGTTTTTCCATAATTGCTTTTAGGTTGTATGTACCGCTTTGGTAACTGAGCGCTATCTCTTAAGCTACGTAAATGCTTTTGTGATCACCTTGTCTGTCTGTACTTGCACGAGGACGGCGGATAACCGAAATACCTCTTGAATCTGGCGCTGAAGTAATTTTGATTGGAAAATCCAAGCTCCCGAGCTACCTCCGATACACCAAGGCCGGATGAAAGAAGGTTGTGCGCTCTTTGCATTTTCAGTGCGTTAAAGTGAGAGATCACTCCGCAGCTCAGATATTTGTTCACCGTCTTTTCAAGGGTAGGCACGCTCACTCCCAAGGAATCCGCAATCTCAGAGACGTTAAGCTGTCGGCTTATGCTATCCTCCATATAAGAGAGTATCTGCGCGAACAGCTCGGAGCCACCGTGATTTTTTGTTTCCTTTATCCTCTCTCCGTCTGTGATGTGGCGAAGCATAAATATCTCCAGCTTTTTGATCGCCAGAAAGGACGTTATCTCTTTTCCTGCCTTCAGGGAAACAGCTTGACCGTTACGCAGCTCAAAGGACTCGGTTATCATAGAGAAAATATCAGAGATATCATTAATCCCCGATTCACCGATCCCGAATATTTTTCCGATAACAGAAGGAAAATGATTTGCGGAAAAGGAGAAGATTATAGCTCTGCATTCTTCGTCACCGAGCCTTCGTATCGCGTGGAATTCGCTCGGAGGATGAAGGGTCATCTCTCCCCGACGGAGTGAAAAAATCTCCTTTCCGGCGGTGATCCCGATCTCTCCGCTAAGACAGCAGACAGCCTCATAGAAATCGTGAGACTCCCCCTTGAAGAAAAATTCGGGCTCAAAATCCCTCATAAAAAACGAATATATGCGCCTGACGGTCAGGCAATCGTCGATCTTCACACCGGTCAGCATAGTAGATACTCCAGAAATATTAGTGTATTATTATCAGATATCGCATATTTTCTATCAAAAATGGTATATACATATGATTTACGATATGCTAAAATTATTATAGCATTGTAAAAAAAGCGTGTCAATAGCAGATTTTAAAGCGTTACTAATCATCAGGTCTTTTAAGCTGCGCTTTGCCGCGAATGCCGTGCAGACAAGTTAAATGCCTTCTGCACAGTCCCATTAAAGTAACGAAATGAAGGCAGAATTATTAACAGTCCCGTTCACACCGGTGCTTCACCGGATGAGTGAGGGGGATAATGAGAAAAGGAAGGTCTGACAGAGATGAAAAAGATAAGTGTTGGAGTCGTAGGACTCGGTAACAGAGGCAGCGCGCTTCTTCCCACCATTATTTTCACCGGAGACGCTGAGGTGGTCGCGGTTTGCGATCTGTACAGCGACAGAGTGGAGGCTGCAGAAAAGCTGGTTCGGGAAAAGGGCGGAAATACTCCCTTGTGCTATGAAAATTACCGCGATCTTATTGCTGATGAGAGGGTGGAGGCTGTTTTTGTCGCTACTGCCTGGGAGTCCCATGTGGAGATCGCCCTTGCTTGTATGAAGGCTGGAAAGGCGGTAGGCTTGGAGGTAGGGGGAGCATACAGCGTTGAAGATTGCTGGTCGTTGGTACACGCATACGAGGAGACCGGCACACCGTTTATGCTGCTTGAAAATTGCTGCTACGACGATTTTGAACTTCAGACCACAGCCCTGGTCAGAGCGGGAAAGCTGGGAGAGATCGTTCACTGTCACGGCGCTTACAGCCACGATCTGCGTGACGAGGTAGCGGGAGGCAATATAAACCGCCATTACAGACTAAGGAATTACCTTTCAAGAAATTGCGAGAATTATCCGACTCACGAGCTTGGACCGATCGCTAAAATACTCAATATAAACAGAGGAAACCGCTTCGTAAGCATGGTTTCAGTGGCATCAAAGAGCGCGGGAATAAGAGATTTCTCTCTGACGGATAAGAATCCCGATCCTTCGATCGTAGGTAAAAGCTTCAATCAGGGCGACATAGTCAGCACCATAATAACCTGCGCGGGCGGCGAGACTATAACCTTAACTCTCGATACCACCCTGCCGAAGTATTACTCCCGTGAATTTACGGTAAGGGGTACAAAGGGTCTGTGCGCAGCGGAGTGCGAGATGATCTCCATAGAGGGCGACTGCGACACTCACAAGTACTGGGAGAACATGAAGAACAGAGATAAATACACCGACTATATTCATAAGGTCTGGAAGGAAATTACACAGGAGCAGCGAGAGGCAGGACACGGCGGTATGGATTACATACAGTTCAAGGAATGGTTCGCCGCTCTTCGAGAGGGAAGAGATATGCCTATCGACGTGTACGATGCTGCGGCGTGGATGAGCGTCACTGCTCTGTCCGAGATGTCTGTGAGTGCGAAAGGTGCCGTGCAGTATTTTCCTGACTTCACAGGTGGAAAGTGGCTTCTTCGCCAGCCTCGTGACGTTATGGAGATGCCAAATCCTGAGTTGAAACAGTAAAGGCTCATCTCAGAAGACGCGATTATGCTCGAAAATGCTTTGAAATTAGGATTTGCTCTTTGACAAAAACAACTCGAAGTATTTGTAAATAATGATCAAAAAGCAAATAAAAGTATACATATTATAGCAAAAAGCTTGAATGGGAGCCAAATTCCATTCAAGCTTTTTGCTTTTGAATTTTAAGAAAGTACAGCGAACACTTCGATCTGTTTACTGCAGGCGTACAGGAGAGTGACGCTTTAATATACTTGCTCGACATTCTTCGCTCGGATGCCGGATAGCGTGAGATTGTTTTAATCTAAAAGCACATCACCGCTATTTAAACTTTGAGAAAAATACAAAATGATAAAATATTTGTTTTGTGCTTTACATTAAAAATATTTTATGGTAAAATATAATGGGTAGATAGGTCGGTAAATATGAAGGGAGCGCATTTTATGGATAAATTCATATTAAAAAGTGAATACAAGCCTACGGGAGATCAGCCCGAGGCTATACGTGCGCTTACTGAGGGCATACTTGCAGGCGAGAGAGCGCAGACTCTTCTCGGCGTTACCGGCTCGGGTAAGACCTTTACTATGGCTAACGTCATAGCTAATCTCAACCGCCCCACGCTCGTATTGGCGCATAACAAGACTCTTGCGGCTCAGCTCTGTACAGAGTTCCGACAGTTTTTCCCTGATAACGCGGTTGAATACTTCGTATCCTACTATGACTATTATCAGCCGGAGGCTTATATTCCCGGTAAGGATATGTATATAGAGAAGGACGCAATGATCAACGACGAGATAGATATGCTCCGTCACAGCGCTACCTCCTCACTCTTCGAGAGACGTGACGTCATCATCGTCGCGTCAGTATCCTGTATTTATTCTCTGGGTGACCCTAACGAATATAACGATCTTCTTATCGGTATCAGACCGGGGCAGCAGATGAGCCGAGACGAGCTTATCCGCAGACTCGTATCCATCAGCTACGAGAGAAACGATCTGAACTTCGTCCGTAATAAATTTCGTGTCCGCGGAGACGTTGTGGAGATCTTCCCCGCGTCCAAGCGTGACAGCGCTTTCAGAGTAGAGTTTTTTGGCGACGAGGTGGACCGTATCTCCAGAGTCAATCCTCTTACCGGCGAGATCATAGAGCATCTTTCATACGTTTGTATTTTTCCGGCTACTCACTACGCAGTATCGGATGAGAAGAGGGAAGCGGCGCTCCTTGAGATAGAGGAGGAGATGATAGAGCGCTCTGAGTTTTTCCGCTCGCAGAATAAGCTCATTGAAGCTCAGCGAATAGAGGAGAGGACTAAGTACGATCTGGAGATGCTCCGCGAGGTCGGCTTCTGCTCGGGTGTAGAGAACTATTCCAGAATTCTATCGGGCAGACCAAAAGGCTCCACCCCGTATACTCTTCTCGATTATATGCCCGACGATTTTATTATGTTTATAGACGAGTCACACGTGACACTCCCCCAGGTGCGCGGAATGTCCGGCGGTGACTATGCCAGAAAGAAAAATCTTATTGAATACGGCTTCCGTCTGCCTTCCGCCTTTGATAACCGCCCTCTTTTCTTTGAGGAGTTCGAGGAGAAGATTAGGCAGGTGGTTTTCGTCAGCGCCACACCCGGCGGATACGAGGCAGAGGAAAGCTCCTCGACGGTAGAACAGCTGATCAGACCTACGGGCCTTATCGACCCGGAGATAAGCGTACGCCCAATTGAAGGACAGGTAGACGACCTTATCGGAGAAATAAGGGCGGTCACCGCCAGGGGAGAGAAGGTGCTTGTCACTACTATGACCAAGAATATGGCAGAGGATCTTACCGAATATCTCTCTACTCATTCTATCAAGGTAAAGTATATTCATCACCAGGTGGAAACTATGGAGAGAATGGAGATCATCAGAGATCTTCGTCTCGGCGAATTCGACGTCCTCGTTGGAATAAATCTGCTGCGTGAGGGACTTGATATTCCCGAGGTATCCCTGGTCGCGATATTAGACGCGGATAAGGAGGGCTTCCTCCGTAGCGAGACATCGCTTATACAGACTATAGGCAGAGCCGCGCGAAACGTAAACGGACGGGTAATAATGTACGCCGACACGGTGACGGGATCTATGCGCGGCGCGATAGATGAGACCAATCGCCGCCGTGAAATACAGAAGAGATATAACGAGCAGCACGGAATTACTCCGGAGAGCGTCAGAAAGCAGGTTTCCGAGATCATCGAGATTGGAAAGCGCGCCGAGCCGGAGAAAAAGACTAAGCTGTCAAGACTTGAGAGAGAGCGGATGATAGAGAAGCTGACCGCGGAGATGCGTGAGGCTGCCCGTACGCTCGAGTTCGAGAAGGCTGCTTATATCCGTGACAGAATCAAAGAATTAAAAAACGGTAAATAAAAGGAAAATAGTGCAAAAATGTCAAGAAAGATTGTCATTAAGGGCGCAAAAGTTAATAATTTAAAGAATATAGACGTTACTATCCCACGGGACAAGCTTGTGGTTTTGACGGGTCTGTCCGGTAGCGGCAAGTCCTCTCTCGCCTTCGATACTCTCTACGCAGAGGGGCATCGCAGATTTGTTGAGAGCCTCTCCTCCTACGCCAGAATGTTTATAGGTCAGATGGATAAGCCGGAGGTCGATCTTATAGAGGGACTGTCTCCGTCTATATCCATAGACCAGAAGACGACGTCCAAGAATCCTCGTTCCACGGTCGGAACGGTAACGGAAATATACGATTATCTGAGGCTTCTTTACGCAAGGATCGGCGTTCCTCACTGTCCCGTTTGCGGTAAGGAGATCAAGCAGCAGACCGTGGATCAGATGGTCGATCGTATCATGTCTCTTCCGGATGGAACCAGATTTATGGTTTTGTCACCGGTCGTCAGAGCGCAAAAGGGAATGCACGATAAGGTCTTTGCCGACGCGCGAAGATCCGGATACGCCAGAGTGAGAGTTGACGGCAATATGTATGATCTCTCAGAGGACGTAAAGCTTGACAAAAATCTTAAGCATAATATAGATATAGTCGTTGACCGTCTTGTTATTAAGGATGATATACGCTCCAGACTTTCAGACTCAGTGGAGAGCGCTCTTCGCGCGTCTGAGGGCAGAGTGAACATATTAACTCTTAATCCTGACCGCACCGACGGCGAGGAGCTTGAGTTTTCAGAGAAGTACGCCTGCGAGGAGCATGGCATCAGCTTCCCTGAGCTTGAGCCGAGAATGTTCTCCTTCAACAATCCTATTGGTGCCTGCCCCGAGTGCGCGGGCATCGGAAATATGCAGCGCATCTCCGAGAAAAAGCTGATACCCGACCCCTCTCTCTCGCTGCGCGACGGAGCGATTGCGGTAAACGGCTTCAAGACTATGACGGAGGACTCCTGGACCGGACCTCTGGTTGCCGCGGTTGGAGAAAAGTACGGCTTTACTCTCGACACACCCGTATCAGAGTTTTCGGAGGAGGCTATGCGTGTTCTGATGAACGGCACAGGCTCTGCCCGTTACAACGTTACACGCTATTTTGGCGGCTCGGGCAGGGAGCAGAACGCTACCTTTGACGGCATCGTTCATATTATAGAGAAGCGTATGAAGATGTTCGGCGGAGATTATTATCAGGACTTTGTGGAGGAGGTTGATTGCCCGAGATGTAAGGGCAGAAGACTTTCGGATATGGTCCTCGGTGTAACGGTTGGCGGACTAAATATTGACGAGATCTGCCGACTCTCCGTTGAGAAAATGTATGATTTTGTTGATGCTCTTTCTCTTTCGGAAACGGAAATGATTATAGCGCGGGAGATACTCAAGGAGATCAAGGCAAGACTTGGCTTCCTCATTAGAGTAGGTCTTGGCTACCTCTCTCTTTCCCGTACGGCAGGTACTCTTTCCGGCGGAGAGGCTCAGCGTATCCGTCTTGCCACACAGATCGGCTCCGCGCTGACCGGAGTGCTTTATATACTCGATGAGCCGTCCATAGGTCTCCATCAGCGCGATAACGGCAAGCTTGTCAACACTCTTTTGAATCTGCGCGACCTTGGAAACAGCGTTATAGTCGTAGAGCACGACGAGGATACCATGCGCTCTGCGGACTTCATAGTTGACGTAGGTCCGGGAGCGGGAATTCACGGCGGAGAGATAGTTGCCACGGGCACTCCCGATGAGGTCGCAAGGTGCGAAAAATCCATCACGGGTGCCTATCTTTCGGGCAGACGCAGCATCGAGGTGCCTGCGTCACGCAGGGCAGGAAACGGAGAGAGACTGCAGATCGTCGGCGCGAAAGAAAACAATTTGAAGAATATAAACGTGGATATTCCCCTTGGTACTTTTACGGCAGTTACGGGAGTGTCGGGTAGCGGAAAGTCCTCTCTCATAAACTCTATACTTTACAGAACTCTCGCAAGAGACCTGAACCGCGCCATCACCTATCCCGGAAAGGTGGAGAAGATCCTTGGACTTGAGCATCTGGATAAGGTCATATCGATTGATCAGAGCCCGATAGGCAGAACCCCCAGATCAAACCCTGCCACCTATACGGGACTCTTTACGGATATACGAAATCTCTTCGCATCCACCCGTGACGCCAAGGCAAAGGGCTACGGCGCAGGTAGATTTTCCTTCAACGTTCGCGGCGGCAGATGCGAGGCGTGTGAGGGCGACGGAGTAAAGTGTATAGAGATGAATTTCCTTCCCGACGTGTACGTAAAGTGTGACGTATGTAAGGGAAAAAGATATAACAGAGATACCCTTGACGTCAAGTTCAAGGGCAAGAGCATATACGACGTTCTTGAAATGTCTGTGGAGGAGGGAATAACCTTCTTCGACGGTCTCCCCTCACTTCAGCGCAAGCTGCAGACGCTCTTTGACGTAGGTCTTGGATATATCAAGATCGGTCAGTCCTCAACCACTCTCTCGGGAGGAGAGGCGCAGAGAGTCAAGCTTGCCACAGAGCTGTCCAAGCGCTCAACGGGAAAGACTATATATATTCTCGACGAGCCTACTACGGGACTTCACACCGAGGACGTATCCAAGCTAATTTCAATTCTGCAGCGTTTGGTTGACGGCGGTAACACCGTCGTAGTAATTGAGCATAATCTTGACCTTATAAAGACTGCTGACCATATTATAGATCTTGGTCCCGAGGGCGGTGATGGCGGCGGTACCGTTGTCGTTACAGGCACGCCTGAGGAGGTCGCAGAGTGCGAAAAATCGTACACGGGTGCCTTCTTACGCGGAAAGCTAGGTAAAGAATAATGCATTACGGGGCGCTTAAAAAATACGATATTGCAAACGGTGAGGGCGTCAGAACCACCCTCTTCGTCAGCGGATGCAGAAACCGCTGTCCCGGGTGCTTTCAGAAGGAGACCTGGTCCTTCGACTACGGCGAATCCTTTACCTCATCCGTTGCGGAGGAGATCTTCGAAACTCTGGAAAACCCCTCCGTCAGAGGCGTGACAATTCTTGGCGGCGAGCCTATGGAGCCGGAGAATCAGAGGGAAATTTTACCTCTTTTACGCGAGCTTAAAAGCAGATATCCAGACAAGACGATTTGGCTCTATACCGGAAATCTCTACGAGGAGCTGATAGGCGAGGTGGGTAGCCATCCTAAGTGTATCGAGGTAACACGGGAGCTTCTCTCATACGTTGATATACTTGTTGACGGCAGATTTTTAGAGGAACATCACAGGCTCGGACTTCGCTTTCGCGGCTCCTCGAATCAGCGTATTATTGATATGAGAAGGACTCTGGAAAACGGAAGCATAGTCCTGTGGCACGGAATGTCAGAGGATAAGGAATACAAAACGGAGAAGCAAAAATGAACGTAAAGATAAAAAAGCTCACACAGAATGCCACTCTGCCAACCTACGGCACGGAATACTCGGCCGGAGCAGACCTCTATAACAGCGGCAGCTCAGTTACGGTAGAGCCCCACGCAACGTCCGTTATTCATACGGGCATCGCTATGGAGATTCCCAACGGCTACGTAGGACTTATATTTGCCAGAAGCGGTCTTGCAACCAAAAGGGGACTCGCTCCGGCAAACAAGGTTGGTGTTATCGACTCCGACTACAGAGGAGAGATAATGGTAGCACTGCATAACCATACAGACTCACCAACAACGGTAGAAGAGGGGGAAAGAGTAGCGCAGCTCGCTATAGTACCGTTCCTTAAGGCAGATTTTACCGTTTCGGATGAGCTTTCCGACACCACAAGAGGCTCGGGCGGATTCGGCTCTACCGGAACGAAGTAATTTAGCTACAGATCCTTTTAGGTCTTCTGCACTTTTCAAAAGAGGTCGGTGCTTTCGTGCTTTTTTAAAGCGTATAGCCAACAGACTATTATGCTCGATACACTAAAGGAGCTTATGATGATCGATTCTAACTCTTATATAAACGTGAGGGATTACGGTGCTAAAGCATCAGATTTTTCGACACGGGTACGTTCTAACGCTGGCTGTGATCTGTATTTAACGGAAGATACAGGCGATATTCGGGTGGGAGACGAGATGCTTCTTACGGGCGCTTGCCCATCTGTCGTTGGCGCCCAGCTGTACGTACGTCGCGACGTCTCTTCGATAAATCCCAGACCGCCTAAGCGCCGATTTACGATAACCGACGAGATGGAGCTTGTAGGCTATGACGGCTCTGACGGCGATAAGGTTGTTTACATAATTGATATCTGCCCTGAGCTTCCCGGGATTATACGATGGTCGCGAGATTTCGGTACAAGCTGGACCGACAACGTGGAGATAAGGAACGGCGAATGCACGCTCGATCACGGCAGACGTCTTATCATACGTGATTTCGAGGATCTTGCCTACGGCTGTACAGCCGTGTTCGTCTGCTCTGCTCAAACGGTATGCAAGGTCGTTTCCGTTCAGAAAAACGGTGTGCGGCTCTCCGCTACGGCAACGGTCAGTGCCGACTGTACACTGTCTTATAGCGATTCAGCGGCGATAAACAACGCTGTTTCTGCTGCTATAAGTGAAGGGAAGGGCGTTTATTTCCCGGGCGGCAGATATAATCTTACCGACTCGGTGAGAATTAAAAGCGCCAGGAATATTTCTATAATCGGTGAAAGCTCCGCGTCTGTTATTTTGGATTACTCCTTAGGTGATGCAGGCGACACCGTTGACATCAAAGCGGGGCATTGCTTCAAGGTCGAGAGCTGCGAGAACGTTCTTTTGCGCGGCTTTACGATGGTAGGCAACTCATCCTTTAAGGAAAGAGCCCATGAGGGCTGTATCAAAACCAGGGGTGTGGAGCCAACTAAGGTGTACGGCTTTTATTATAGACTTACAGCCGCGCTCCAGGTAACGAACGTTTCAAAAATGAGGGTGGAGGACTGCCACGCGCGCGGAATGTCCGGCGAGGCGTTTTACTCAAAAGGTGATCACAGAACCTCGGTAAGCGAGCCCGAAAGATATCAGATTTCCTTAACGTATGATAACTGTTCGGTAGAGGACTGTGCCCGAAACGCATTTAACAATAACGATCTTGGTGAAAACACCACGGTTACGGGATGCCGTATCAGAGACGTGGGGGGCTGCGCCTGGGAGGGATCTAACAGATTTGTCAGATTCACTGGTAATTACGTCAGAAACGCAGGTCCCGTCGCTATAGGTAATCTCCGCTCCAGAGACCCGGAGTATGAGAGGCTTGGTACCGCTCAGCATATAGTTGCGGATAACGTTTTCGAGGATAACGTACCCTACGGCAGAGCAGCGATTACCGTCGGCGCAGGCGCGTCTCAGGTCATCATCAAAGGCAACATCTTCGTTAATATGAATTCGAACGGCATAAGGGTCGTCGGAACGAGTCAATACTCGGATCTTCCGAGCGAGCGCGTGATAATAAGCGGCAACTCTATGGATATGACTGCCGTCTATTCTGCGCCCAAGGAACGATACGGCATATGTTTTGACTCCTCGTACGTGACGGTAAGTGATAACCACATTTATTCCAGAGGAACCTCGCCCGATAAAACATTTACCGCTATCAAAACGTCTATACTGTCGGTAGGATCTATGGTGCATAGCAACACCCTTTCCGGCGCAGGTGTGGGAATAGAGGTTTCAGCTCCCACAGGAGAGGTCGGAACGGTAGTGGGAAATAAGAGCTTCTATAGGCGTGAGCAGGCGTTCGGTCTGCCCGTTACTCCCCCCATACCCAGACGGCTCTCCCATAGATTTAAGGGATGGACTCTGCGCTGGAAAAAGGGCGGCGAGTCTACTGTTGCCTTCTGCGATCCGGATTCGCGCCTCTTTACTCTGGTCGAGCCATTCGAGCTTTCGGAGGGAGACGGTTTTACCTTAGAGCCACCGTCCAAAACTCTCGCGGTACGGGATAATATCATAACCGATTCTCTTGATGGGCTTGCCTTAGACGATAGATGCTTATCCAAAACTGTAGTAACAGACAACATCATATCGTAAACGATATTAAAAAAATAAAACCCGATTATGTATACAAATGTTTACATAATCGGGTTTTGTTATAGCTGTTATGCATAGGTAATGATTGTTCCGAAGGCCGATTTCGACGAAAAGTCAGAAGAAATCACTAGTGAAGTAGATATCCTTTTTCGGAATTTTGAATTCCTTGCCGTCAAGATAGTCGAGAACCGTTTTCTCGCTTCTGTCAAAGGTAAATCTTAGTCTGTACGAGTACAGCGCCTGATACTTGTATCCGCGTGTGCGATCCGCCTTGTTAACGCCGTATTTTCCGTCTCCGACAAGCGGGTGGCCGAGATGCGCCATGTGGGCGCGTATCTGATGAGTCCTTCCGGTTATCAGCTCTACCTCAAGCAGCGCTGTGTCACCCGCCTTGGCGATAACGGTATACCTTGTTATTATTTCCTTGGCTGCCCTTGGCGGATTTTTATCGTATATCCTTACCATATTAGCTCGCTCGTCCTTCAATAGATACGCCTTGACCGTTGCGCTCTCAGGCTTTGGGATACCGTGAACTGCGGCAAGATATCTTTTGTCTATCTCTCGCCTCTTGATCTTCTCGTTCATCACGCGAAGCGCCTCGGCATTCTTCGCGGCGATCACTATACCGCCCGTATTTCTGTCAATGCGGTTGCAAAGCGCGGGAGAAAAGCTCTGCTCATCATCGGGGTTATATTCCCCTTTGGAGTATAGATACGCCTGAATGTGAGTTAACAGCGTATTGGTCGAGCCCTTTTCGTCTTCATGGACGGATACGCCGGGCCTCTTGTTCAGGAGCATAATGTTCTCATCCTCGTAAACTATATCGAGGCTTGGCGTCACGTTCTCATAGGTCGCTTTCGTCACCTTCTTATCGAAGAATTCCTCACTCAGAAAGCACTGTACCGTATCTCCCTCCGCGAGCATAGTATTGTTCTCGGCGCGTTTACGGTTGACCTTGATCTTCTTAAGTCTTATTGATTTGTACAGTAAACTCATGGGCAGGTCCAAAGTTTTGGTTATAAATTTATCCAGCCTCTGACCCGCATCGTTTTTACCAATTTTCAGCTCACGCATCGGAAGAAATTCGAAAAATCAGCTTACTTAGTGCCGAAAATTCTGTCACCGGCATCGCCAAGACCGGGCACAATATATGCGTGGTCGTTCAGCTTCTCGTCCAGAGCGGCGCAATAAATGTCAACGTCTGGATGAGCGTCCTGCACCTTCTTAACTCCCTCGGGAGCTGCCACGAGGCACATTAGCATAATGTTGTTCGCGCCTCTCTTCTTAACCATAGTTATAGCATCGGTAGCAGAGCCACCGGTCGCGAGCATGGGGTCAACTATGATAACAAGCCTGTCCTCGATATCCTGGGGCATTTTGCAGTAATACTCCACGGGCTCGTGAGTGTCCGGGTCACGATAAAGACCGATATGACCTACTCTGGCTACAGGCACAAGACGGAGCAATCCGTCCACCATTCCCAGTCCTGCGCGCAGGATCGGAACGATCGCCAGCTTCTTACCGGCTATTCTCTTTGCCTTGGTTTTACAGATAGGAGTCTCGATTTCCACTTCCTCAAGGGGCAGGTTTCTGGTGATCTCGTAGCCCATAAGCATAGAGATCTCGTCAAGAAGCTGTCTGAAATCCTTGGAGGGCGTGTTCTTTCTGCGCATAATTGTCAGCTTATGCTGAATGAGAGGATGATCTACAAGATGAAAAGTACTCATACGCGATCCTTTCAATAATAAATTTTTACACTATAATTATATAATAATATGTTCGTTTTTTCAAGTCCTAAAGTCGATTTTTATCAAAAAGAAGAGTATGCCCCGTAGAGCGCTTCGCATAAAAGGTTGATTTCTGTTATTTTTAACAAAATAGCTCAAATTTCACCCTATTTTACAAAACATTTTAATATTTTCTATTGAAAATAGGACTGCTCTCAGCTATAATTAAAATAAGAACAAGTTTTGTCAGCTGTCACGGCAGCGGAAAGGAATATATTATGAAAAATCCAGAGCTGGTAATTATGGCTGCGGGAATGGGCAGCCGCTACGGCGGTCTTAAGCAGATAGATAAGGTGGATGATGAAGGACACATCATTATCGACTATTCTATTTTTGATGCTGTAAAAGCAGGCTTCCGCGACTTTACCTTTATTATAAAAAAGGAGATAGAGCGTGATTTCCGCGAGGTTATGGACGCGCATCTTGAGGGCAAGGGACTGAACGTAAAGTACGTCTATCAGGAGCTTGACAAGCTTCCGGAGGGATACTCCGTTCCCGATGGCAGACGTAAGCCTTGGGGCACGGCGCACGCGCTGCTATGCTGTCTCGGCACCGTTGACGCTCCCTTCGCAGTTATTAACGCAGACGACTATTACGGCGCAAACGCCTTTATTAAGATCTACGATTTTCTGAAGAATACCTCTGAT
Source organism: Clostridia bacterium (assembly GCA_017467105.1). Taxonomy (GTDB): domain Bacteria; phylum Bacillota; class Clostridia; order Oscillospirales; family CAG-272; genus UBA1740. Next base: position 17,643 of record JAFTSU010000006.1, on the reverse strand, counting down.
GATACTAAGTATCACTTCGCTATGGTTGGCTACCGTGTGAAGAATACTGTTACCGAGATGGGTACCGTGTCACGCGGAGTGTGTCAATCAGACGAGAACGGTATGCTTACCGAGATCGTAGAGCGCACTAAGATCGGTGTTAACGGTGATAAGATCTACTACACTGAGGATGGCGTGGACTATGACCTTGCCCCTGATACTCTCGTTTCCATGAACCTTTGGGGCTTTACTCCCTCATATCTTCGCGAGTGCAAGGCGCGTTTCCCCCGTTTCCTCGACGAAAATCTTCCGAAGAATCCCGAGAAGTGCGAGTTCTTCCTTCCCACAGTCGTATCCGAGCTGATAACCGAGGGCAAGGCAGACGTCAAGGTGCTTGATAACACGGATAAGTGGTACGGAGTCACCTACAAGGAGGATAAGGAAGCCGTTGTAGCCGCGTTCCGCGATCTCAAATCCCGCGGAGTTTATCCCGATAAGTTTTAATAAAGCGACGGTATAAATATAGTATTTTACATACGCATCTTCGATTTTTCGGGAGCGTTTTACAAAGAAAGCGCGGTCATTTTCGACCGCGCTTTCCGCGTATTAGTCATTCTCTCCGACGATCTCGAAAAGGTAACTGCACCTTGCGGGCAGGACGTCCTTGGTTACGTCTATCGGATCGCCGTATATTTCTTTCAGATGAAGCCCCTTTGGCATCTTGATATTTGCTTCGCCGATACTCGCGGTGTGCAGAAACAGATAGTTTCTGTTTGCGTAGATCACGGCATCCTTGTCCGAATAGATATGAACGCCCCGATCTCTCAAATATCCGCGCAGCTCATCTGTGGTTATATTCGCGGTTTCGCTGTTTATTATAAGACAACCTTCGCTTTCCGCCGCGATTCTTTTCATAAGTGCGGTTGGCTTGGGCACAAGAAGTATAAACGCCTTATATTTTTCCTTGATTCGCTCGTAATCGTCAGCAAGGTAAGCGTCGTACGGCGCGCCCATAAGTCCCAGCTGATATCTGATGTTCGATACTACGGGCTTTGAAATTTTATTAAGCTCCTCGCTGTCAAAGCCGTCGAGCGACCTTTCGTCCACGATTACTGCGACCTCGCTGACAGAGCTAGTGTCCTTTTTCATCGCGCTTTCGGTGATGCCTATAAAGTCGCGCATCATCTCCATATATCTCGGATATCTGTACCATCCGCCGCCCATATCAAACCACCATATTGCGTGCGCCTTTATCAAAGAGCGGGCGTAGTACATCTTCAGAGTTTCGACAGAATGGAAAAGATCTCTCGGCTTGTAGTGGGGGTTGTCGAAATGGGGAACGTCAAAGAGGGGAAGGGTAAGATGAGTTCTTGCGTCACTCTCCAAAAAATACAGCTTTCCGTGTTGCTTCAGAGATTCGAGAGGGAGCATACAGGGAGCATCGCGGCCAGTTTCTCGAAGATCGATGTAGGATATAGGACTGCAGAGAAAATCTACGCTCTTGCTCTCCAGAACGTAGCGCAAGGCGTGGTGGTTGGAGGTTCTGTTCGGGCACTCGAAGGTATAGCCGTAGAAGCTGCCTATCAGCACTCTGCCGCCCGTACGCTCCTTTGCGAAATCTGAGAACTCAATGATCCGCAAGGCTGCTATCTCGTTAAGAAATCCGTAGTATTCCTCCTCCGTGCCCTCTATGCCGCACCGGTCCTTGTATTCCTCAAATTTTTCTCTCGACCGCTTACCTATAGAGCCGCGAAGATCAAATCCGAACCACTCCTCAGTGTTGCCGTCCGCCAGCTGATATGCGATCACGTGATCCCTGTAAGGCGAATTTTCTATATGATCTATGAAAAGACCCAGCAGCCTTTTAGTTTCTTCCGCCCACTTATCCGATGAGTAGCAGAATCTGCGCTTATTCATATCCAGATTGCCAATGTCGCACAGCTCGTCGGGGTTTTCTCTTTCCCATTTTTCCGGCAGAGCCATATTGACTCGTGGGAATATATATGCGTCGGGACACTCGTCGAGTATCTCACGAAACGCGCTGTCTATTATAGAATAATCCGGCTCATCCCCCTCGAAAATACCGTCATCAAATGGAGGAATATGGTTATATTCGGTTATTCCGCGAGTTGCGAAATACAGAGGCACAGAATACAGCTTGTATCCCGCCTTTGCGAAATCTCCATAGCAAGCCTTTTTTCTAAAATAGGTTATGTAGGCGTTTTCCGCCACGGGTACTCCGTTGATGGCAAGCGTGGGATTCTCGCCTACCATTATAATTTCCGATCTTACCATAATACGCTCCTTTGGTATAATTTCGTTCTTCGCAATTGGAAAATTTCGTCTTTTAAATATAAAATTTTCCGTACGCGTTTAAATGGTTCGGTCTGCTACGGTCACTGCGCTCGGTACCGAAACCATTATATCATCGGCTCCATACTCTGTCAATGCTATTTGTGCTTTAATACGGCAATCGCGGCTCTATTACTGATAGAAATTTAATACAGAAGCGCGGCATCAAAAGATGCCGCGCCAGTGTTATTATTCGTGAGATCGACGTAACGTGCATTCTATGAAATTCGTTATATGCGTCAAAACGGATCAGCCCTGTATAATCATCGCGCTACGGTAGATAGGGTGCAGCTGTATTTTTCCGTCGAACGCCCAACCGACACATTTTTCTGACGGTGTAAAGAACATCTCCGCCCGGGATTTGTCCGTGACTAACAGCTCCTCAACGCTTTCAATGCCATCAATTCCAAATTTTTCGCCGTTATTTATAAAGTAAAAGCGCAGAAGACAGTCTATCTCGTGCCGCCAGCCTATAGCCGCGGGACGTCTTATGATCGTGTCGCTCGGCTGATAGTATTCTTCACATAGCTCGCGGAAGGTAGCTGGCGAATTTCCAAGAGGCATATACAGAGGACCGTAATCCCGACCGTCTATTGCCGGTCTGAAGCCGAACTTTGAGTATAGACGGGTAAGCTCTGTATTACCGGCAGTGCACAAAAATCCAAGAGGCAGTGGACAGTGATCGGTAGAGTGAAGATCGTCCCACCATTTTTTAAGGACCGATCCGCCGATACCTTTGCCGCGATACTCCTCAATGGTCAGAAAATTGCCCCAATTTCCGATGGCATCCTCGTGCTTGCCCCAGCCCATCCAGTGACGTGATACGGCACGGTCGCCATCCATGGCGGTGTAGTATACGTCGTGACATTCACTTTCCGCATCTCCCCTCAGCCTCAGCCGCATCATTTTTGAATAGGACTTGTCCACAGCTATGTCGCGTAGCATTTCTTGCATCGCGAGCTGTGCTTTAGACGGATTTTTTGATGCTATAAAACGTTCTACCGTCATTCTCATCACCTCTTGATATATAACTTTACTCAATTCAAAATCATTATATCATCAGTACAAATCGGTGTCAATGCTATTTATGGTTTAATAGCACCATCGCAGCTCTATTACTGATAGAAATTTAATACAGAAGCGCGGCATCAAAAGATGCCGCGCCAGTGTTATTAATACCGCTTATTAAATTACTTAAGATGATCTCCGTCGAGAAGCTCGATGCCGTTAGCCTTGAGAAGCTCCTCGGTCTTTTTGTCATCATCCGTACGCATAACGGAGTATGCCTTGCCTGCCTCAGAGGTGATAAGAGCGTATGAATACTCAATATCTCTGCCGCTGGACTCGATGAGACTAAGCACCTTAGCAAGTCCGCCGGGCTGATCGGGAACCGCAAAAGCGGTGATCTCTCTTACGTTAGCCGCGTGACCCTCTGCCTTCAGAACCTCTACAGCTCGCTCCGGCTCGGTGGTTATGATCCTCACGATACCGAAATTGTTGGTATCAGCTACGCACATAGAGCGAAGGTCTATATTTTCCTTTGCTAAAAGGTCGGTGATCTCGTGGAGAGATCCTTTTTTATTTTCTACAAATACAGATAACTGCTTGATAGCCATTTTGATCTCCATTCCGTCGCAATTAGCGACTAAATTTGTGTTTAGTAGTGACCCGTGTCAAATTAAATCAATCGTGAAGCTTTCTCTCGTCGATAACTCTGACCGCCTTGCCCTCGCTTCTCGCGATGGTCTTCGGGGGTACAAGATGCACGGACGGACCTATGCCGAGCATTGCTCTAAGAGCCACCTCAAGAGACTTCTCCTTCGCGGTGATGATCTTGACGGAGTCGTCAAACTGCTCGGGGGGAAGCTCTACGTATACGTCGAAGGTATCGTTGTTGTTTACTCTGGAGAGCTTGATCTGATAGTTGGGGGAGAAGCCCTCGTTTATAAGCACAGCCTCAATCTGAGAGGGAAATACGTTAACGCCTCTGATGATCATCATATCGTCGCTTCTGCCCATAGGCTTTGCCATACGGATATGCGTTCTTCCGCAGGAGCAGGGCTTTCTCGAAAGCACGCAGATATCTCTGGTGCGGTAGCGGAGCAGGGGGAACGCCTCCTTGTCAAGACAGGTGAAGACAAGCTCGCCCTTCTCGCCCTCGGGGAGAGGCTCGCCTGTTTCGGGGTTGATTATTTCTGCTAAGAAGTGGTCCTCGCAAATATGCATTCCGTTCTGCTCAGAGCATTCAAAGGATACGCCGGGGCCGGATATTTCGGTTAGGCCGTAAATGTCGTAAGCCTTGATACCGAGGGTTTCCTCTATACTGCGGCGCATACCCTGCGTCCAGGGCTCAGCTCCGAAGATGCCTGCCTTCAGCGGAATAGTATCAGCGGTATAGCCCATCTCCTTGAGCGACTCGCCGATATATGCGGCATAGGAGGGAGTACAGCAGAGCACAGTTGCCTTAAGGTCGGTCATAAATTGGATCTGACGCTCGGTGTTGCCCGATGACATCGGAAGAGTAAGACATCCAACCTTGTGAGAACCACCGTTCAGACCGGGGCCACCCGTGAACAGACCGTAGCCGTAGCTGACCTGAACCACGTCCTCCTTGTCCGCTCCAACAGCTACAAGAGCTCTCGCGCAGCAATCCTCCCAGAGATTTACGTCATTCTGAGTGTAGTATGCGATAACTCTTCTTCCGGTCGTGCCGGAGGTGGACTGTATACGAACGCAGTCCTCAAGAGGTACTGCCAGCATACCGTAGGGGTATGTTTCGCGCAGGTCCTTCTTTTCGATGAAAGGAAGCTTGTAGAGATCCTCGATACCGTGGATATCCTCGGGCTTGACACCCTTCTCATCCATCATATCTCTGTAGTAGGGTACGTGTTCGTAAACGTGCTTTACCTGCTTCACGAGCTTCTCGGACTGCAGCTTTTTGATCTCCTCTACCGGCATAGTTTCTATTTCCGGCTGATAGTACTTTCTCTTTTCCATAATCCTTTACCTCTTATTTTTGAATCGGGATCCGTCCCGGTTTAAAAGACTTTGTTGTTTTTGTCGGACGCGGGTGACCGGCCCTCTGCTTATTATGCTATAGCCTTAAGATGTATTCAGAGCGGAGAAGGTTATCCTTCTCGCCCGTATCTTTCGAGCCTCAGGCGTTGTATCCAAGCTCAAACGCCTTGATATTCATCTCTACGAACTTAGGATTAACACTCTCGCGTATCGCTTGTATCCATTTCTCAGCTGGCAGACCTAAGAGCTTTGCCAGCTTACCCATCAGAACAATGTTAACGGCCTTGCTGGAGCCTGCCTCCAATGCGGGAGTCAGAGCGTCAATATCATACACGTTTACGCCGTCAGCCTTCAGATTGTCAAGCACGCTCTCGGGATATACGGTCGCCCCCGTGATAACGGGCATAGGGTCGATCTCCTGAGTATTAACGACTATAGCACCGCCAATCTTCAAATAGGGCGCGTATCTTGCCGCCTCAAGCTTTTCAAAGGAAACGATGAAGTCAGCCTCTCCCTTGTCGATGATAGGGGAGTACACCTTCTCGCCGTATCTTACGTAGGTCACAACGCTTCCGCCGCGCTGGCTCATTCCGTGGACCTCGGATACCTTTACCTCATAGCCCTCGTTCATCATAAGTCTGCCGAGCAGCTTGCTTGCAAGCAGCGAGCCCTGACCGCCTACGCCGACTATCATAATATTTGTTGTCATCATTACTTGTCACCTCCGATTGCGGAGAAATGGCACAGCTGCTTGCATACGCCACAGCCAACGCACAGAGTTTCGTCAATTTTTGCCTTGCCGCCCTTCATGCTTATGGCAGGACAGCCAATCTTCATGCACGCCTTGCAGGAGCGGCATTTATCCTCGTCTACCACCAGCGGTTTTTCGTGCTTTACGTACTTCAACAGCGCGCAGGGACGGCGAGATATGATAACCGACGGCTCGTCTGCCGCAAGCTCCTCGGTGATAGCCGTGTCAACAGCCTTCAGATCGTACGGATCAACAACTCTGACTCTGTTTATACCCAGAGCGTGACAAAGCGCCTCCAGATCTATCTTGCCTGCGGGCTCACCCTTTATGTTATAGCCCGTGGTGGGATTGTGCTGGTGACCCGTCATACCCGTGATGGAATTATCAACTATAATAACGGTGGAATTAGTTCCGTTGTACGCAATATTCGCAAGTCCGGTCATACCCGAGTGCATAAAGGTGGAGTCACCGATAACGGCAACCGTCTTGTCCGCCTTGCCCGCGCCCTTGTTGAAGCCGTGAAGACCGGATACCGACGCGCCCATGCATATAACGCTGTCGATCGCGTTAAGAGGGGGAGCAAAGCCGAGGGTATAGCAGCCGATATCCGCAAGTGTCGTAATCTTCTTCTTTCCGAGAACGTAGAACAGTCCTCTGTGTGGACAGCCGGCGCACATAACGGGAGGTCGACCCGGAATCTCGTCACGGGAGGATATGAATCCGGCAGCCTCGCCCTTAAGCACCTCTCTGACCATAGACTGCGAGAACTCACCTACGATAGGGAAGAGGGATTTGCCCTCGACCTTGATGCCCATAGCCTTGCAATGCTCCTCAATGAAGGGGTCAAGCTCCTCAATAACGACTACACGCTCTACTTCCTTGGAAAAATCTTCTATAAGAGTGGTAGGAAGGGGATAAGCCATACCTATTTTCAGTATATAAGCCTCGTCGCCGAACACCTCTCTCGCGTACTGATAGCAGGTGCCCGAGGTGATTATACCAAGCTTGCGGCTCTCACCCTTATATACCTTGTTTATCTCAGTGGAGTTTGCAAGATCAGTGAGCCTCTGCTGTCTTTCCTCCACAACGGGATGGCGCTTTATCGCGTTAGCGGGCGCCATTATGTATTTCTGAGGATTTTTTACGTACTCGCGCGGCTCTGCCTGCTTTGGCTCACACAGCTCGACGGAGCATTGGGAGTGAGCGATACGCGTGCACATACGAAGCAGAACCGGAGTATCGTATCTCTCGGACAGCTCGAAGGCAAGCTTTGCGTATTCCTTTGCCTCGGAGGCATCGGAGGGCTCCAGCATAGGAGTCTTTGACGCGCGGGCGTAGTGCCTCGAGTCCTGTTCATTCTGGGATGAGTGCATACCGGGATCGTCCGCAACGCAGATAACGAAGCCTGCGTTAGTTCCGGTGTAAGAGATCGTGAATAGGGGATCTGCCGCTACGTTCAGACCTACGTGCTTCATACAGCAGGCGCTGCGTGTGCCGGAGAGAGCAGCTCCAAAGGCTACCTCTGTGGCAACCTTTTCGTTAGGCGCCCATTCACAGTAAATTTCATCGTATTTTGCCGCGTACTCGGTGATCTCCGTAGATGGCGTGCCGGGATAGCTTGATACCACCCTGCAGCCTGCCTCCAGAAGTCCGCGAGCAACCGCTTCATTTCCAAGCATCAGCTTTTTCATATTGATTGACCGTTCCTTTCACATTCTGGTCGTTGTATTTAAGGAGCCTCCCGAGAGGGAAAGCAGCCTTTTTTCGTTATTTATCTTTAAGTATTCGGCTCTTAAGCTTAGCCTCATCACGCAACCTGTCTCGCTTCGTGATTTGTTTTCGTCGCACAGTAGCATAGATATCAGCCTGTGGTCTGCGCCTCAACCAGACTCATACCGCAGTATCTTTCTCTCAGCTTCGGCTTTTCTATCTTGCCTGTCGGGTTTCTCGGAATATCCGCGAAAATTATCCGTCTCGGACGCTTGTACTTAGGAAGGGCGAGACAGAACTCGTTGATCTCATCCTCCGTGCAGCTCACACCGGGCTTCAGCTCTATTATAGCAGCCGCGATCTCGCCAAGGCGCTTGTCCGCAAGACCGATAACGGCAGCGTCCTTTACTTTAGCATATGCTCGAAGATGATCCTCTATCTGCACAGGATATAGATTTTCACCGCCGCTGATTATAACGTCCTTCTTTCTGTCAACGAGATAGATGAAGCCGTCCTCATCCTCTTTTGCCATATCGCCCGTGAGAAGCCAGCCGTCGCGGAGTATCTCCGCGGTTGCCTCGGGATTCTTGTAGTAGCAGCGCATAACGCCGTCTCCGCGAACGGCAAGCTCTCCGACCTCGCCTTTTTCCACAGGCTCGCCGCGCTCGTTTACTATTCTGGTCTGCCAGCCGTAGCCTGCCTTACCTATTGCGCCAACCTTATGAATATTTTTTACTCCAAGATGTACGCAACCGGGTCCGATAGACTCGGACAGACCGTAGTTTGTGTCATACTCGTGACTTGGGAATACGCTCTGCCATCTCTTAACGAGCGAGGGGGGAACGGGTTGCGCGCCCGCGTGAGTCAGTCGCCACCTGTCCAGATTTAACTCATCAAGCTTCACGTCGCCTCTGTCTATTGAGTCAAGTATATCCTGCATCCAGGGAACGAGCAGCCAAACTATGCTGACCTTCTCGTCCGAAACAGCCTCCAGCACCCAGTCGGGTCGTACGCCACGCAGCAGCACCGCCCGACCGCCTGTATAGAGAGAGCCGAACCAATGCATCTTGGCACCTGTGTGATAGAGGGGCGGGATGCAGAGGAATACGTCATCCTTGGTCTGAGAATGGTGCGCATGCTCAGTCTCTGCCGAAGCCATAAGCGCTTTGTGGCTGTGGAGTATAGCCTTTGGGAAGCCGGTAGTACCCGAGGAGAAGTATATCGCGCCGTCCTGACTGTCCGAGATCTCCACCGGCGGCACCAGGGAAGAGCAATAGTAGGTCATTTCCGCGTAATTATCCGCAAAGGCAGGTGTCTCGTCCTTCTTACCAACGTAAAACAGATTGTCTACACCCGGTATGTCAGAAAGTATCGCACTTATACGATCGGTAAACTCGGTGCCGAAAACAAGCATTCTCACGTCAGCAAGGTCAAGACAGTACTTGATCTCATCGGAGGAATATCTGTAATTCATCGGTACGGCGAGTGCGCCCGTCTTGAGTATTCCGAAATAAATAGGAAGCCACTCGAGGCAGTTCATCAGCAGTATACCTACCTTGTCACCCTTCCGTATTCCACGGGTGAAGAGAAGGTTGGCAAACCTGTTAGCCTTGACGTCAAACTCACGCCAGGTTATTTCTCTGCGATATTTTTCAGCTCCGAGAGAGCTTTCTATCAGATTGTATTCGTGCCAGCTAAGACTCCTGTCCGGTTGCCTTTCGGGGTTGATTTCCACGAGAGCCACCTCATCAGGATATATTTTGGCGTTTCGTTCAAGGTAATCGGTAATAGGCATATATTACTCCCAATAGAAAATAAAATTGTGCAAAATAAAAAATTATAATAATTATAGCACACAATACGTCTTTTGTCGAGCTTTTTTGCAAAATTTTAAAATATTTTCTCTTTTGAACGAACGTCGCGAGAGCAAAGGTCGTTTGCAAAGCAAAAGGACGGAGAGTTGCTCTCCGTCCGAAGCTCATAAAATTTAATCAGCCGTTATCTCAAATTCCAGATATCCGAGAGTTATTCCGTTCCCCTCGACGTCTATTTTTCGCACTCTGTCGGAATCGCATTCCGCTGAAAAGGCGTACAGCTCATATTTTGCGAGAGAAGTGCTTCTGCCCTTTACGGTGTCACTCAGCATATAACTTGATACGGCGCGTCCGAGCGGCTTTGCGACGTTTCCGTCAACCTTGACAGCACCGATCGCTTCACCCTCGCCTACGCCGAGGATCAGGTTCACGCGCTCTCCTCTTACGTATCCTGTCTGCATAGTCAGTCTGTGAGTACCGTTTATGAGGCAGGGAAGCGGTCTGTAGGGACGCTCGCCGCGGGGAGTCATGCTATCCTCCTTGAAGGTCATCACATTTCTTCTCGTGCCGCTTTTTGCTATGCTTATATCTGCGCTTGCCTGCCATACCTTTGCGAGAAACTCCTCGTTTTCGCGAAGCTCGTCGTAGCTTTGGAATTTCGATACGTCGCCAACCTTATCGAGCCAGGGCGTCATATCCTCTACCTGAGCGCACTCCCGATAGTAATTATACAGATATATCATATCCGCTCCTGCATCAAGATACGCCGCAATAAATCCCTTCAGAGTTTCTATATTGTTCGGTAGTCTTTCGTGAATAAAGAATTCAAGTCCTGCGTGTATTTCCACCTTGGTGCCGCGCGCAAGCTCCAGCCATTTTTCAATAGGCATATCGCTGTCGGTGGATCTAAATCTTGGGGAGGGAATCAGAACGTCAACAAGTCCGAGCCTTATCCATTCCCTCACGTCAAATCCGAATATAAGCGCGTCGTCTGGGTCGCGGCACAGCCTAACGGCAATACGCATATCACCGTTCCTTTTTTTGACAAGCTTATATACGTTTTCGATAAACTCCGTCATTGTTTTGTGGCAGTTTGGGTTTTCTAGATAGTTTAAGCAGAACATCTCTCTGGTGAAATCCAGCTCCAAAACCTCAAAATCATACCGGTTTAGCACCTCGTCTATGTAATCAAGCATCATCTGTCTTACGTACTCGTGAGAGTAGTCAAAGCAGCTTTTATAGAAATCTCCGGTTATTCTCTCATCGAGGAACATTCCTCGTTTTTTCACTTCGTAGTAGAGATCTCCGCGCATTCTGTTGGTGGGAGTTTGATTGCCGTGCACGTCATTCATTCTAACAGAGAGCCAGTTGGTTTTTCCCGCCTTCCTCGATTCATAGAGAACCAGCTCTATCGGGTCACGGCTCGCGTTCATATAATAATCCTTCGTAGGCCTTTCAGCCCAGCCTTGGGAGTAATCTACGGGCATACCGTTTTCGGTTTTTCTGTCAACGACGTCGCCCGTCCAGGTCATTACCTTTGAGGGAAAGAGTGAGGTTTGCGCAAAAACGTTTATTACCATATCGGTAATATCGCTTTTCAGATACGGCTCAAGGTACATTTTTATTCTCTCGTCCGCACATTCAGCGTTTTCACCGGTGCTGTGATAGATGTAAGCAAAAAAATCTCTGTCAATATTATTTGCCGCTCTTATTTTACTCATCTCGATAATCTACAATAATTTATTTTTGTTTTACCTCAATAATAGATGCTCTACGCCGTATATCCGACCCTACTTAATAATATATCCGGTTGTGTCCATTCCGTAGGCCTTCTTAAAATCATCGAGAGTCTTATACTCCTTGTCGGTAAGATATGCCGTGAGAAGCATTTCACTTTCCGAATATCCGTTATCCTCTACCTCATAGTCGGAGTACATCTCCGGCACGCCGAGAGCGAATATTGCGCCGCCGTATTTTGCGCTGAGGAATTTATTTCCCTTAATAGTCAGAGAGGAACCGTCCGTCTTATTTCTGATACGCCAGATAAATACGTGGTGTCCCATAGGCAGGGGCCATATTTCAGAGAATCGGGGCATATTCTCGCCAAGCGCGGAGAAGCCCTCTCCGGCAGTATCGCATACGTTGTACGAGAAGCTGGTGTTCTGCGGTATGAAGTCGCGACACTCGTATGCAGCCATTCCGCAACGGTGAAAAATATTATTATCAAAGGTGTTATTTTTAGGCAGAGTTTCGTTCACCTTGCCTTGATGAGTTATTCCCGAATCGTAAATGTTATCGAAAATACAGCCCTCTACAGTGCAGCCCTCGCATATTTCCCAGAACTCAACACCGTTTCCAAATCGGAGTCTTCGCTCCTTTCTGATCACCGCGCCGCCTATGTTTTTGAACTCGCAGTCCCGAATTACGATATTGATTCCCGATCCGCATATTCCGTGAACGCCGCTGTTAACAAAGCACAGATCAGCGAATACGGTATCATGCTCCGCAATGGCGAGTCTGCCGTTAAGGAATGGAGCGCACTCTATCGACGAATAATATTTTCCGGGATTTTCCGCGGAATAGATCAGCACATCTCCCGCTTCTCCCGTATCCTTGAATTTACAGTAGCCCTCTGCTGCGGGGTGAGTTATTCCGAAGCGACTGTCATAGAAATCTCCCTGAGAGGACAGCTCATCGCGCTCGAAGCGCAACGTGCCGAACAGCGCTCCGCCGTTATATATCATATTTCCCGTTTCCGTAGGTATATGACCGGAGTATTTCCAGATATTTTCTCCTACCTTTTCCCAAAGCTTTTCATCGGTAATATCCATGGAGCCACAAAATATCGGCTTCTCACCTTCTCCGTACGCTCCGTAGGTTATTGGGGCGGCGGGCTCGCCGGGTAGGCTTTTCAGCATTCCCCGAATGAAGTTTCCGCGGCGGAACAGTACGCTGTCACCGGGCTTTACGGGCAGATCAAGATAATCCTTTCTCGCTCTGTCGGGTGATAGACCGTCAAGGGAGTTATCTCCGTGATGGTAGTCAATATAATAAGTAGCCATATTTATCCTCACCTATCTAAGTTGTAGTGCTAATTATACGTTGTGACAGTAGCTTTCCGATTAAAAGAAAGCCGCTTTTTTATAAGCTCCGTTTTTTAGTTTTTTGCCTGTTTTATCTAAAAATAAATCCGAGTATTGATTTTTTTATTTATCCGTTAAAAACAAAAGGCGAAGTCGCGCTGAAATTTGCGAGACTCCGCCGTATAAACGTAGAAGGTCCGACGTTTTGACGTACCGTCAAGTCAAGCTGATACTATTCTACATTAAAAATACAGTAATGTCAATTGTCCTGCGGCTAATTTTAGCGTATAAAATGTCCTTTTCGGACATTATCCGCAGCCGCTGCTTTATCAGAGATTGAAGTATCTTTCGTATTCCGCGGGATGAGGAATTGCCGCCAGCTGTCTGCATTCCTCTCGCTTTGTCTTAATAAAGCCTTTGATCAGCTCCTCAGGGAATACACCTCCAACGGTCAAATAGTCGTGGTCGCTCTCCAGAGCGTTAAGTGCCTCGTCCAGAGAGGTGGGAAGTCCCTGCAGCTTTGCTTTTTCCTCCTCAGGCAGATGGTAGAGGTTCATATCATACGGACCCCAGCCACACTCGTGTGGATCAATCTTGTTTCTCACACCGTCAAGGCCTGCCATCAGTATTGCCGCGTAGCAGAAGTACGGGTTGCAGGTAGCATCGGGGTTACGAAGCTCGAAGCGACGCTTGTCGGGGGACTTAGCGTAAGCCGGAATACGTATAACGGCGCTTCTGTTAGAGGTAGCGTATCCAACGGTAACCGGAGCCTCAAATCCGGGAACAAGGCGCTTGAAGGAGTTGGTTGAAGGGTTCGTGAGAGCGCACAGAGAGGCAATATGCTTCAGAAGTCCGCCCATGAAGTAGTGTGCGGTGCGGCTAAGGTGAGCGTAGCCGTTGTCGTCGGAGAATACGGGCTTGCCGTCCTTCATAAGCAGCATATGCACGTGCATGCCGCTGCCTGCCTCGCCGTAGATGGGCTTGGGCATAAAGGTGGCAGTCTTGCCATACTTCAGTGCAGTGTTGTGAATAATGTACTTGATCATCATAGTAGCGTCAGCCATGTGTACGATCTCACCGAGCTGGGGCTCGATCTCAAACTGACCGGAGGCAGCGACCTCGGGATGATGGTAGTTGATATCAATACCCGCCTCCTTCATCAGCATACACATTTCACTTCTGCACTCGTATGAGATATCAAAGGGCTTTGCAATATGATAGTTCTTCTGCTTTGGAACGACAACGCCAAGACCCTCGGTCGCGCTGTTCAGATAAGACTGCTTTGCATCGACCTCAGAGGCTATCCTTCCGGGTCCAACCTCCCAGCCTGCCTTGTCGAAGAGATAGAACTCAAACTCGGGCAGAATCAGCATAGTGTCAGCCACACCCTCGTCCTGCATTCTCTTCACAGCGGCACGGACGATGTTTCTTGGATATTGGGGCAGGGGACGGTTTTCGGGAGAGTCGATTATCATCGCGTTACCCGTCATAGAGAGAGTGGGGATAGAGCAGAAGGGATCGATGGTCGCGGTGTCGGGATCGGGGATAAATACCATATCGCTCTTCTCGACCACGGCATAGCCGTAGTTCGACGCGTCAAAGCCTATGCCGCTTTTCATAGTGTCCTCAGAGAAGTTGCCCGCGGGAATGGTAACGTGGCGATACTGACCGTTTATGTCAACCATCTTGAAGTCTATCATTTTTATATCCTTCTCTTTTATGAGAGCGAGGATGTCCTTTACTGTTTTTGCCATTTTTAAATCTCCTTACGTTAAAAAATGAAGTAGATATATCTTTTTGCGGCGTTACCCCATACCCGTGTCGAGCATTTGGCAACGTGCGTTGTATAAAAAATATGCGATTTGTATTCTATATCATGCGAGTGTAACGCTTTTTGCTATACCGTTTTAGCCTTCGGAGCCGTATTGAATTATAAGAAAAATCATTCGAAGGCATAGTCAAACTCCGGATCGCCGAAGCTTCTTCTCGGACGGGTAGAGGAAATCTCTCTGTAGAAATCAGCCTGCGCCGTCTCTACGTACGGGATGAGCCAGAAGAATCCTATGCCCAGAGTCAGAATAGAGAGCAGCACCCAGCCAAAGAAGCTTATTTGCAGGCAGAAGAGACGCCATCTGTTTCCTACCATCAAGGTCTTTGATCTTCTGAGAGCCTCTCGGGGCGATATATCCGGATTTTCAGCCACAATATAAGGCACCATTGCGTAGCTGTAAGAGGCTATAATGCCGGGGATGAACAGAAGCAGAGACCAAAGAGAAATATACACCACGCGCAAGAGATTGGACAGCACGCATACCTTCCATTGACGGAAGTAGCTGAAGAGAGTGCTTATATCTCCATTCTTTCCGTCGGAAATATCCAGGTTGAACGAGGAGTATCCGACGCTTATTATACTGCCGAGTATGAAGAAAGCCACGCCGAATACAATCGTGATAATTAAGAACATACCGAAGAACGCGCCGAAAAACGCAAGAATTCCCGCAGGAATCTCCGAAATGATCGATTCGAAGGAAAGACCCTCCAGACTGATCTCGCCTCCGCCGGATTGCATATCCTCCGGTAAGTTGAAATTAATATCAAATGAGCCTGTGGCTGTGTTAGTGCCATTTAAAAGCGAAGCGATAAGTCCGGCGATAACCGCGATCCCCCACTTACCCTTCAGCGCGTCACGCGCATTTTTTCTGAAATCAGCTGCCAGCTTCAAAGTAAATCATCACCTTTCTTCTTAGATGACAATATTATAACATAAGGAAATAACCAAAAGCAAGCCGTTTTTTGATTTAACCATCGCTGTGCGCAATATTTTTTGATTCTGCAAGTGTCATTTTATATATAAAAAAACAAATAAAGCGCAAACAATTTGCACCTTGGTATTGACAACCTTCCAAAATTGTGTTAAAATAAGACCTGCAAATCAGAATACAGGGGTATAGCCAAGCGGTAAGGCAAGGGACTTTGACTCCCTCACTCGTAGGTCCGAATCCTGCTACCCCTGCCACGTAAGGACACCGACGGGTGTCCTTTTTGCGTGGCAGGGGTAGCCACTCTTCGAACCTATCTCGCGCTGGCGCGAGATGTAGGTCCGCATTCACCGCCCGAAGATCTGCAAGCTGGCTTGCAAGGCGGAGGGTGCGTGAATCTTCGCCAGAGGCGAATACCCTGCTACCGGGGAAGAACTTTCTCCGCTTTTTTCGACTCTGAAGTTTTTCGAAATTTTGTAGATGCATTTCGGGCATTTCGGGTCTGTAGATAGATTCGAACCGACGAAATGCATTTTTTGATATGGATTCCCCAAAGCACTAAAACTGTGGAAAGATTCGAACTGCCACACCTGTTAGGAAATGTTAAAAAGCGTTAAAACAAATTGTATCTAATAATCAGGCATTCTAAAAATTCATCCGCATCAAGGGTTCGTTCCTTTGATGCGGATTTTAACATTTTATTTTGTTGTATTATTTCCATTTTCCCATTGATTCACGACGTTCTTGCTCTTTTCTATCCGCTTCATCCTTGATGCGACCTTGCTTTTTTTCTTGCATATTTTTAATTATTCGAGGAATTAGTACCAATATAAACGTAAACAAGATTCTCAAAATCGTCACGGAAAGTGCCGAAGAAAGTGCTGTATAAAAGTTCTTTGCAAAAAACGCAAGCGGTATATAAAGAGGGATGGAAGCACAGAAAATGAATGCGGAAAGCGCAAATTCATTTTTGTATTCATCACTATCAGTATTAGGTTTATCGTCACTTTGCGAACGCAAAAAAGCAATAAATAATTTATTTCTCCCCAACACGAAGAGATTGCCCTGCTCCTTATTCATAAAGGCAATAATAGCATAAATGGAAGAGCAAATACCAAATACAATTGGCGAGGCAGAATTAAAAGAAATTGCGGCATTTTCATTTAAGATCACAGGCAACACACAGGCAACTAAGATTGCAATAGACAATAAAATTAATATAACATTACTTTTAATTTTCATAACATCACCCTCCCTTTGAACCATTATAACATAAAAACATGAACAAATCAATCATTTTACTAATAAGCTGTTTTTTTAGATGATTATGTGAAATATTAATTACATAGGATTCGTTACAAGCATGGCGTTGCGCCCCGGGAGATATCGGTCAAGTGCAACTCCCATCATCGCCAAGGGGTTCGTCTACCCTCTGCAAAATCGGCGCGCATCTAAATCGGTCACACACTGCTTTGCATCTAAATCGGACACACGACACAACAAAAAAGGAACTTTTGTCTACCAAAAGTTCCTTTTTTGTTTATCCAAGCCGCAGGCTTGGTATATCATCACGACGCAGTCGTGTATATCATCAAGGGCGGCTCGCCGCCCTTGTATCTCATCAGCCTCTTTGGGGCTGTATCTCTCCTGCGGCTTGATGATATACAATGCCCCGCATTGATGATATACTCGCCCAAAAGCGAGATATACTCGTTTTCGGACGGATGATATACACGCCTTAGGCGTGATTGGGATGCGAGAATGCGAAAAGCTCTTGAATTGCTTTACAAAATATGATATAATGCACGTAAAGAGTTGGTTTTACCACCAAGAAAGATAGGTAACAGAATGACTGAGTATGATGATCCAATTGTAGGCGAAATAAAAGCAGCAGTTTCTTTTCCCGTCGATGTTGAATGTGAAGGATATCCTGATGTAATCTTTAACGTAATATTTGAAAAACACCCCGATCAACTAATGATGGAGCAAAGTGTTTCCGCTCTGGAGCATTATATGTACTCCTATAATAAAAAGCATATTTTTAAGCCGATACACTATATTTCGGATATTGATAGCTTGCCTGAGGCATCCTCTGTGTTTTCCGTTTGTATTCATATGGATTTTGGCAATGCCAATCCTAAGGCATTGATTGGTGCAGTCAAGGCAATTGCCGAAAC
>JAFTSU010000002.1 GCA_017467105.1 Clostridia bacterium | reverse complement strand
GAAGTCTGATGAGATACACGCTGAAGCGTGATGATATACCAAACCTGTGGTTTGGATAAAAAACACTGCAGAAAGGTATCCTTTTCTGCAGTGTTTTTTCGCGGATTCCCGGTAGACGCGCTATCGCGCTTACTACCCGAGTTGCTAGGCAACTCTGGGGCTTGGCATTCTGCCAGCCTCATAAGTTGGGCTCCAAAGCAAAAGACCGTCCACGAGGAACGGTCTTTTTCGCGGATTCCCAGTAGACGCGCTATCGCGCTTACTACCCGAGTTGTTAGGCAACTCTGGGGCTTGGCATTCTGCCAGCCTCATAAGTTGGGTTCCAAAGCAAAAGACCGTCCACGAGGAACGGTCTTTTGCTTTGGAGCGGATTACGGGGCTCGAACCCGCCACCTCCACCTTGGCAAGGTGGCGCTCTACCAAATGAGCTAAATCCGCAGGTATTAAATTAAGTTGGCGACTCGGATGGGGCTCGAACCCACGACCTCTAGCGTGACAGGCTAGCGCTCTAACCAACTGAGCTACCAAGCCATCCAGGCGAGAGCGCCGGTAAACCGGCATTCTCGAAATTGGTGGAAAGTACAGGGCTCGAACCTGTGACCCTCTGCTTGTAAGGCAGATGCTCTCCCAACTGAGCTAACCTTCCGTAACGGTAAAAATTATATCAAATATTAAGTTGTTTGTCAAGAGGTTATTAAAAAAATCTTTTGTTTGGCAATTTGTATATGGGAATAGTTGTTGCTTTTTCCTTGCGCTGCCACGAAAAAAATACCCGTTACTATTATTCATACAATTGCATATCATTTTAATACAGTGTCTTGCACCGGCATTAAAGAACAGATAATTATTTCCCGTTTTTTTACAAAATTATTGACAACGGGATAGACCTATGCTATACTCAAAAAAGCATAACACCTATGGAGGATACTTTATGACGCTTTGTGAGGAGCTTTATTTTGAAATTACACTAACGGGAACAAAAAGCAATCTTAAAAAGTTTATCAGCTACTTAAAATCCGGAGAACTTGACGATTTCTTTGAGTTCAGCTCAGACTATATTTCTTATGACGATTCGTACGAGGGAGCAGAGGGGGATGCAGAAACCTCCGTCACTCTGTCAACCGACGACTACGGCATAGAGATAGACGAGTTTGACACCAACGAATTCTTAGACGTGTTTTGTCGGGCGGGCAAGGAGCTTGAGATTTCCGGTCGCTTCTACGATATTGACGACGAGGAATATTCATTCAAGAGCGACTGCGGAGATTCGTACTACCTTAATGCGCGTCGAATGGGTATGTTCAACGAGGATCTCGAAAGACAAAGCGACGAGGATGATGACTGACGTCGATCATTTTACTAATATTTTTTAGCGAGCAATAACGTTTTTGTCGTTGTTGCTCGCTTTTTGTCAATTATTATTTACATTTTTATGGCTTAAATTAGTAAATTTTATTCGTTCAATCAAAAGATTTTTGAATCAGCAATACATATTATTGCAGGAGAGATAGTTGTAAAGCTGCTCTCCGTGATTCTGCTCTTCCTTCTGAATATGAGCAAGAGTATCACGCATAACAGGGCTTGTAAATTCGAAGATTCCCGTGTTATAAACGCCAGAGACGTGCTTCTCCATAGACAAGGCGTCCTTGCAAAGATATGCGTCGTTCTTTTTCTGCTCTGCGCTCATCTCAGATGGCTTACATTGAAGCTTGCTTGAAACTGCAGAGGGGGATTGATCAGGCATGCTCACCTCTGTTCCGTTAAGCATCTGATTGACGGTGTCAAGGTGTTTTTCCTCGTTTGATTTGAGAGAGGTAAACAGCTTTTTTAACTCGGGATCGTGAGCCATCTCGGTATACTTCCCGTATTTTTCAATACAAAGCTGCTCCTGAGCTTTCAAGTCAGATAAGAGAGTGGTTTCCTTCTGGGTTAGTGTCATTTTTTCTCCTTCCTTTAGGGGCGCTGCCCCGCTGTCAGAATTATTGACGGAGAGAAAATTTTTATTCACCCTTTTCCGCTTGTTTTTCTTGGAATAATATGTCATTTACACAACAATCAAAACAGAGTCCTGCGTTAACCGGAAACGTCAGTGGCTAAAGCCTGACAGAATAAGACTAATCGAAGCTAAATCTAAGCATGACCGTTGAGAGAGGCAGTGAGGCATGACTGATCCGCAATCCAATGAGTGACTTGAGCATCA
The DNA here is from genome assembly GCA_017467105.1 of Clostridia bacterium. GTDB lineage: Bacteria > Bacillota > Clostridia > Oscillospirales > CAG-272 > UBA1740. The sequence continues at coordinate 266,433 of JAFTSU010000002.1, read as the reverse complement.
AAAAGGCGAGACATTTCGCACGTGTCTCGCCTTTAGAGTTAAAATTATTTCGCAGTGAGGTAACCCTCTCTGTAAAGCAGCTCGGCAATAAGAACAGCGCCGCCTGCCGCACCTCTGAGAGTATTGTGAGAAAGACCAACGAACTTGTAATCGTACACGGTATCCTCGCGAAGTCTTCCGCAGGACACGCCCATACCGCCGTAAAGGTCACGGTCCACACCGGTCTGAGGACGATTCTCCTCCTCAAAATAGGTTATGAACTGCGCAGGTGCTGAAGGAAGTCCGAGAGTCTGGGGCTTACCCTTGTAGCTCTTCCACGCCTCAAGGATCTCCTCCTTGGTAGGCTTCTTTTCAAACTTTACGAAAACAGCCGCCATATGACCGTCGGTAACGGGAACGCGGAGGCACTGTGTCGTTATTACGGGAGAGGTAGCGGGAACGATCTTACCGTCAACCACCTTGCCCCATACGCGAAGGGGCTCCTTCTCGCTCTTCTCCTCCTCGCCGCCGATGAAAGGAATAAGGTTATCTACCATCTCGGGCCACTCCTTGAAGGTCTTGCCCGCGCCGCTGATCGCCTGATAGGTGGTAGCAACTACCTCCTTAACACCAAACTTTTCAAGAGCGGTAAGAGCGCCAACGTATGACTGAATAGAGCAGTTAGGCTTAACCGCGATAAATCCGCGCTTGGTACCGAGTCTCTCTCTCTGAGCCTTGATAACCTCAAGGTGAGAGTCGTTGATCTCCGGAATCACCATAGGAACGTCGGGAGTCCATCTGTTTGCGGAGTTATTGGATACTACGGGGATCTCCGCCCTTGCGTATCTCTCCTCCAGAGCGCGAGTTTCATCCTTGGACATATTGACCGCGCAGAATACGAAGTCGACAAGGCTTGACACCTCGTCAATATTGTCTGACGAAATGACCGTCATATCGGATATCCAAGAGGGGCAATCAGCCTTCATCTTCCATCTTCCCTCTACAGCCTCCGAATATTTCTTGCCTGCAGAGCGAGAGCCTGCCACAAGTGCTGTAATCTCAAAATAAGGATGCTCCGCTAGAAGCATAATAAATCTCTGACCAACCATACCGGTTGCTCCAATAATACCTACTCTGAGCTTTTCCATCTCAAACTACCTCCTCTCGCAAAAGCGAGCTTAAACTATAAAATCAAGTGCCTTTAATTTTATCACAAAGCAAATATTTAGTCAATGGGTTTTGTTAATTTTCTATAATGCGTATATTATTTTTTAAAATCAAGTTCTGTTATTAGTGATTATGACAGAAAAGAAGGAATAATCTGACACAATTCAAAAATGGGCTGCCGGAGCGTAGAGGCAGCCCAAATGATTTTTAGACCTTATTGATGATGCTGACCTTGTCGGGAGAGATGCCCGTGGTCTCGTAAACTATGGTAAGTATCTGAGCAGTCTCCGCGGCCTGAAGAGACTCGCTGCTGACTATAACGCTGACGCTACCCTCCGAGATTACCGCAACGCATTCCTCGAAGCCCTTCGCCTTTACGAGAGTTTCGATGTTCGCCTCGTTTTGAATATCAAGAGCGATCTGGGAAATCTTGGCAGATGCGTCCGCCTTAGCCTCCGCGCTTGCCTCCTCTGATTCGGTAACCAGCTTCAGAACGTCAATAGCCTCGTCGCGCGCTTCCTTGCGGTCAAGAGCTGTGGAGGTAAAGTAGCTTTCGCTGCCGGTCGATGCATTGCCGCCCGTGCTGGCAGAATCACCGAAATTATCCTCCATATTGTTGTCACCGTATCCAAGCGAGGTCGTGGGGTCGTAGAACCAGCGATAATTGAGATAAACCGCCAACCCTATCATCAGGGCAACACAGGCTACCGCAAGGCCCTTTGCCGTTCCGGACTTTAAAAATTTTCTAAGCATTTCTTTTTTCATTGTATGCGTCTCCTTAAAATTTGTTACACAGTCAATCTTATGACCCTGATAACTCTTTTATTACTTCTCCTTTTTCGTTTTTTATAATCTTCTATTCCGACAGCTTCAGTACTGTTATTCTGTTATAGCCAATACCGTACAGGGAGCTGATAAGCTCACATACCCGACTCCTTACCTCCACTATATCTCCGCCCTCGCACGCCACCGCAACCGCGCATATATCGTCACCCTCGTAGCTTATCATAACTCTGCATTCACCAACTCCCGAAAGCGAGGAGCACATCTGAGAAAGAACCTCCTCCTCGCCCTTTTCCGATTTCTGTTCCCCATCGCGAAATATAGAAGCCGAGCCTATCAGCATCAACAGTACACCGCATATAAGTACCGCAATAACGCGCTTATGCCCACCCCCGTGTCGTAAAAATTCTAAAAAACCGTTATCCGATCCGTATTTCAACCTCACACCTCCCAAGTCCCTCGCCGGTGACATATTCTTCTATTGCGTGTCTGTCCGCTAAGGACGCCCTACCGGAAAGAACCACCGATATTCTATCCGCCCTCATGCTCTCGAAGGAAAATCCGAAGACAGCCACCGACACGTCCTCGTAAGCGAGTCCGTATCTTTCTGATATAAGTCTCCTTACTCCCTCGGTGAAGGCTTTTTCGCATACGTCTACGTAATCCTCGCTGAAATCAAGCGAGGGCTGCTCGATTTTCGGAAGCTCTCCGTCAAAAATCAGAAAATTACTGAGTGGAGTAAGAACAGCATAGGTTATAAGTATACCAAACGCCATTTTCAATGAGATATCTCTCCTTCCGCGGAAGGACAAAGCAAAAAAGGCTACGCAAAGAGATATCATCACGGTAACGGATACAAAATACTCTCTCACGTCATCTGTACCCCGCTAACTGCAAAAAGCGCTACCTCAAAAATACACAAAATTGCCGCAACAGTATATACGGATATAAAGAAATCAAAGGATGAGCTGAGCGCTCCGTATATCCTGCCTATCCTTCCTATTCCAAGGTATGAAGCCAGAGAAGATAGAGACGAGACGGCAAGGCGGTACAAAAGCAGCATAACCAGCGGTGAAATGACAATGGCGCACAGTACTGTAACGCCACCCGCTCCGATCATGCTTTTGGCATAAGAAAGTCCACCTACCAAGGTACCGAGAGCGCCGGAGACGGTATTTCCGACTACAGGAATGAGACTGCCCGCAGCGTACTTCGCCGCTCTCATTCTGGCAGAATCTCTCGCACCCGCGACAAAGCTCTGCAGAGACATCATACCCATAATAAGCGCTCCACTTACACCTATGACCCATACGAAAAAACGCCTGACTCCGGCACTGAATGAGGACAGCGAGTCGTCTCCAAGAGATGAAATAACGGCAACACCCATACCAAACGAGGCTATAAGAGAAAAAACAGGTCCGGCAAGCCAGCCGATCAAGGACAGAGTAACGTTCATTCCCATCGCCTGAGCCGAGGCGGCGGAGACGGAGCCTGAGGCTGAAAGAAGAGAGGTACCAATCGGAATAAATCCCCCGAGAAAGCCCTGCATCACGGAAAGCGAAGAGCAGACCTCCATTAAGATAGAGGTAATTTTGCCGTAGCACGCCGTGACTGTAATAACAGCTATACCAACGCTTACGGAATCAGAAAGTGACGGATGAATGTATGATGCGGCAGCGCTGATAGCAAGTCCGGAAAGCAAGATCAAAAAGAGGGAGCCTGCGCGCCCCACGCTTTCCTTGAATACCATCACGAGCTCTCCTATAAGCGCGTCCGGTCCGATAAGGCTCCCCGACGTATCATCCCATATCCTATCATACTCTGTCGGCACGATGCTTTCAAATTCCTTTATATATTTATCCGGATCCTCTTCCGCAGCGCACGATATGTAAAAAACACTTAAAATGACAACTATAGTTATAAAAGCCTTTATTATTTTCATTTAATCAGCTCAATTCCCATTTTTACTATATCCTGAAAATACGGAAAGACGAGGAGAAATATTTCTATTCTTCCAACGTTCACCGCCACAGAAGCGATGCCACGCTCCCCAAGCTCCTCGCATATCTCCGATACAATTCCAAAAACGTATCCGACCCCCAGAACCTTAACGGAAGTGACCGCTATCTCTCCCACTCCCCCCTCTTCAGCCAGACTGAGCAGCTGACCGACCGTATCCGCAATTCCCTCCGTCACGGCACAGAACAACAAAAGCATAGAGAGAGCCGCTACCGCCCTCTTTCCGCTATATCCCATCTCTCCTAAGAGAAAGCTTACGATTACCGCTATCAGCGTAACCGCGCCAAGACGTAATATCATATTCCGAAAACACCTCTTAAGGTCGAGATCAGCGTGCCTAATCGCTCGGCAAGAATGATCAGTATTACCACCATTCCTACGAGAGAGACCATCGTGGATTGCTCGTCTCTTCCCGCCTTGGACATGATCTGACAAAGAACGGTAATTATCATTCCCACTCCCGCCACCTTAAGAATAATATCTATCTCCATTTTTACATCGATTCCTTTCCGAGCGTGTTGAATACCGTCCTCCTACGCATCCTTATATCAATAGTATCACCACTCCGAGAGAGGCACCGAGAAGAAGCGCGGATAGCAGCCTTACGTTTTTTCTCCCCTCCTCCTTTGATCTTTCGTAATATTCCGAAAAAGATGCCCCGGATGAATCGATCACCGAAATAACGCCCGCTTTATATTCGCCGCAAACAAGGGAAAACAGTCTGTGCAGTATTTCTCTTCCCTCCCTGCCTATTGCCAGATCCTTCTCTACTGAAGCGAGGGCGTCCTTCGGGCTTTTCCCTTCTCTGACAGCCGACAAAAAGGGATCTATCGCAACATCCTCAAAATCAGAGAAGATCTCCAAAACGGTAGAAAGATAGCAATCAATCCTCGAACGCATATAATCAATCAACGAAAGAAAGCCCTCCGCCTCCCTCTCTGCGCGTTTAATATATTTCTTATATCCGACAGAAACGAAATACGCGCACAAAACCGTTATCACCGCACCCGTGTAACGAAAAATCCAGCTCATAGCCTGTCAACAGTCAAGGAGTAGAGGCCGCGTACGCATGAAATACCGACAGCCACGCTAAAGGCATTCTGATCAAGGAGAGGAGAGAGCGACCACTTAGACGTAAGCTCAGAGAGCTCTTTGGCGTGTGCAGTTGCTACTATCGGTATCCCACACTTTACAGCGGCAGATATTCCCTCCGCCTCCTCCCTACCGATCTCGTCGATCAGAATAACCTCCGGCGACAGAGTACGAGAGGCTATCTCTATGCCTACGCACTTTTTATACCCCTGCAAAATATCAACGTAGCATCCGGAATAGTCCTCGTGACAGAATTCCATCCGCTCGTCCACAACGGCGACGCGCACAGCGTCTCTACCGGACCCAAGAGCTGCCGCCAGGGACCTGAGAGCGGTGGTCTTGCCTACGCCGGGAGGAGAATAGATCAGCATTCCGTATCCAACACCCGAACGGTATACGCTCTCGAGCTCAGAAGCAAACACACATCGGTGACCCGGTATTCTGAATACGAAGGTGCTGATGCCGGATACTCCCATCGCCCCCTCGCTGCTGTATCTGACCGATCCGCAAAGTCCTACGCGCACTCCTCCGGGGGCGGCAATATATCCCTCGTTTATGGTGCTCCTGAAGGCATATGGTGAGCCTCCGCAAAGTGCCTCCAGAATATCAGACATATCCTCCTCGCAACACGGGGTGTAAAGAGGCACGCTCTCATTTCCGAAGTGTAAGGACGATCTGCCGTCGCGCCTGACCCGTATTTCCCTGATACATAGAAGACCTTCGCGGCGGCGCGAGGAGAGAGCAAGTATCTCATCACGGAGTCCTCGCGGTAGGTATTTTAGCACATTAGTAACCCTTTTCTCAGCCATCGAAGCTACCATAAATTTAACCTCCAACCTTAATTTTAAACAACATTTAACAGTGAAATGTACTCTTAAACGAAATATTTTCCAAAAATACACTATTTTTATCTAATATATTCTCTAATTTGCCGACATATTTTTTCTTGACTTTAATTTGCATATGTGATAAAATTATTGCGTGCTTTATATGTCCCGAAGGACAGTATCCGACGGCGTGACACCGGCACAAATTCTTTAAGTGAGGATTTATTTGCTATGAAATCCACAGGCATTGTCAGAAATATTGACGAGCTTGGCCGTATCGTAGTTCCCAAAGAGATACGCCAGCGTTTAGGTATAGCTAATACCGATCCGGTTGAAATATTCGTTGAGGGCGACAGAATCATTCTCACCAAGTACACCCCCGTTTGTCACTTCTGCGGAGCATCCGAGAACGTCGTAGACTTCAAGAATAAAAAGATCTGCTCATCCTGCATCTCCGAGCTTACTGACTCCAATTGATCGCATAAGCCTGACGAACTCCGTCAGGCTATTTTAATGAAAGTTTTTCTTTGTTTGGATAAAATATTTTGTTGAATAATACAAAAGTATTACTTGATTTTCTAAACACTATATGATACAATATATGCAGTGGAAAAAATAAAAATTATATTTTAGTGAGGTTTTTATTATGAAAGTTGTAACATTCGGTGAAATAATGCTCCGTCTGGCTCCCGAGGGATACCTCAGATTCGTTCAGGCTGACAAGTTCGGCGTCGTATACGGCGGCGGTGAGGCTAACGTTTCCGTTTCTCTTGCTAATTACGGTCTGGAGTCTGTTTTCGTAACCAAGCTCCCCAAGCACGAGATCGGTCAGGCTGCTGTTAATTCTCTTCGCAGATACGGCGTAGACACCTCCAAGATCGTTCGCGGCGGCGACAGAGTTGGTATCTACTTCAACGAGAAGGGCGCTTCTCAGCGTCCCTCCAAGGTTATCTACGACCGCGCTCATTCCGCGATCGCAGAGGCTTCTCCCTCCGACTTCAAGTGGGAGGAAATCTTCGAGGGTGCTGATTGGTTCCACTTCACCGGTATCACTCCCGCTCTTAATCCTACCGTTGCTGACATTTGTCTTGAGGCTTGCAAGGCTGCTCACAAGGCAGGCGCCAAGATCTCCTGCGACCTGAACTTCAGAAAGAAGCTGTGGACCAGAGAGCAGGCTAAGGAAACCATGACAAAGCTTTGCAAGTACGTTGACGTATGCATCTCCAACGAGGAGGACGCTCACGACGTATTCGGCATCGATGCTGAGAACACCGACATCGCAGGCGGTAAGCTGAACCACGAGGGATACAAGTCCGTTGCTCGCCAGCTGGCTGAGAAGTTCGGCTTCGAGAAGGTTGCTATCACTCTCCGCTCCTCTATCTCCGCTAACGACAACGACTGGGCTGCTCTCCTCTACGACGGTAAGGAGTACTGCTTCTCCAAGTCCTATCATATGCACATCGTTGACCGCGTAGGCGGCGGCGACAGCTTTGGCGGCGGTCTTATCTATGCTTGCCTGAACGGTTATTCCACTCAGGACGCAGTAGAGTTCGCAGTTGCGGCATCCTGTCTGAAGCACTCTATCGAAGGCGACTTCAACGCAGTATCCGTTGACGAGGTCAAGGCTCTGGCAGGCGGTAACGCTACCGGTAGAATTCAGAGATAATCAGTATAAAACGTTGAGGGGCTGCTTCATTTAGGCATAACCAAATAAAAAACGAGGTAGATATTACAAATGCTGTATCTACCTCGTTTTTTAAAATCAGATAATAAATAACGTTAAAAACCTATAGCTTTCGCCTTTCTTTACTATTTAAAAGTTCTTAATCAAAAGATAAGCTCAAGCGCGAAAGCTCGCCAAGTTACACGTCGCAGCCGATCGAATAGATATCCGCATCCTTTAGGGATATCTTCAGCCTTACCTCTCTGCCGGAAAGCTCGGACAGAGGTCTTGCAAAATCTACGCGTCTACGCACGCTGTTGCCGAACAGCACGCCCGAATCGTAGCCATCTATCAGCTTGCCGTCCATATCGCAAACGGCGATCCTTACCGAGCCGAGAGCGGAGGTGCTGAAGTTAATATACATCTCGTCGCCGAGAGTCACGCCGTCCGTAACGAGCTCGCCGCCATCGTAATCGCTTCTAAGCGAATAGAAGCCGTCAAGTCTTACGGTATACCTTATAAACTCTATTGTTTTTTGTCTGTAGCCCTCGCCCACGTACATAGAATACTCTGTAACGTCGGGATTTTCGTCAGACACCGTTTCTACTATTCCGTGGGAAAAATAGCAATCTCCGTAGAGCCAGTTGCGTCCCTCCTCGTATTGCGGCGAGGCAAACGCGTTGTTATCGCGCTTGAAGTTTTCGCCGTCCCTTGAATACATAAGCACACAGTCGGTTATGGCGGAGCCTATACGGTTTCCTTCGGCCAACAGCTCGCTTCTCCAATTATTTTTGTCAAAAAGATACTTGAAGCTTGCCTTATCATCTCTGCGGTCAACGTACCTTGTGGGCATACCGAAGTAAATATCAGCTCTCGGATATTTGATTATCTGGTTCGTATAAAGCTGAAGATCCTCCGCGCCCTCGCCGTAGCTAAGCTTCTCCGGAGCAGTCCAGTTAATCAGATCCTTTGATTTGGATATTCTGATATCTCTGATACACAGATTCATCGCATCCGTTGGCTCGTACACGCATTCTGAGCCGTCTTGGTTGTGAAAATCGCGCAAATATATCCTGTATGTTTTCTCCTTATCGTTCCACAGCAGAACGTTATAGGTATCAAAGACTCCCTTGATGGACAATATCCGCACGAATTCAAACTTAATACCGTCAGCGCTCTTGTAGAGAGCGAGCTCCGTGGTGCATTTTTTCTCGGTTATTCTGTCGAATACCAGAGAAAGCGCCTTAAATTTCTCGTCATCGGGACAGTCGGGATTATCATCGTAGTGTATAGAGAAATTATCTATAAATCTCTCTTCTCTGTGATGTATATTAGTGCTCTTGCATTTTCCGAAATCATACATACCGAGATCAGGCTTATAAAAGCTCTTACCGTCCTTGCTATAGGCTACGCAAAAGCTTTCGCCCTTTGCCATAGAGTCTTCGCCTGAGGCGCGATAGTACAGTCTGTATTCGTCACCTATACGCCGTACCGCAGGATATCCGCAGGTAATGCCCTCCCAGGGAGCGTCGCAAGTAAGCGCCACGTTCTTTCTCACCGGCGTGTGACGATTTATATGCACTCCGATAGATGACTCTGCCATATCTAAGTCCCACAGCAATTCTCTCTTTCCACGAAGATCAAAAGACATAAAAAATCCTCCAATTAAATAATTTGTTCTTTTCGGTCATATACACCCGCAAGGCAGGTTGGCGCCACATTTACCGTCGCTAATTCAATTATACATAACAAAAATATTTTTTCAATACAAATCCGTATACTTTTTTCTTTTTGAGTTCTATTTCTTTTAGTTTCAGCAATTATTTTTGAAAAAATTTTATTTTGATTTTAGAAGCATATTTACAAAAGCATCGGCTATTATATAATAAAGGTAATCTGTGTCCAAAGGGAGCAGATTATGAAAAACGCGCAAAAACGCGACACGGGGTGATACTAACTCTCAGATAATACGAGTCATTTCGCGCAGTGCGGAAAAGTGCCGGAGTATATCAGCTTGCCTATATATAAAACTCAGCGGATAGCAAAGTGCTCCACGGCTCTGTGCTATCCGCTTTTATTATTGCTTTTTCACCTCTTCAGCTGACCCAGCTCTTTATATACAGATCCGTGTTTCTCGGTATTTTTAAGGGATCTATGCGCTCTGTATACAGTCTTGTGAATTCAACTGATTTTGAGAACTCAAGCACCGCCTCGGTATAGAAGTAGTCGGCTCCGTCCGAATAGAAGTCGGAGAAAAATACGTTAGAGCTGTCCGCGTAGGCGAATGGGTCAGGCTCGTCCTTATATATGAAGCACACTCCGATTGGCAGATCTACTCTTCCGTACTCACCGATCTCCATTTTATACGCAAGATCCACGACCGAAGAGAACTCCTCTCTAAACTCCACCGTGCTTTTGGCAGTATCCTTAAAGTAATATCCTATATCGAGCATATCCGGGTCGCTGTCATAATTTTTCTGCAGCTGCTCAAAGGTGGATTGGCTTATCCACGGGTCGCTGCTTCCTGCCTTGCGGTTTTCAATAAGCGCGGTGATCTCGGCGATAACCTCCGCCCTTTCAGCCTTCTCCTCTGCGGTGAGAGGGAAGAAGGTCTCCGTCGTGGTACCGTTCTCATTTTCGGTGATCTGAAGCTTTGTTTCGGTTCTTACAAAGGCTAAGTGAACGTGAGAATACATATCAAGATATTTCGCACATAGCTCGGATGACGATGAAAGGTTTTTGCCGTCCTCACCGTATATTACCAGCCCTGCCTTTTCAGAGCAATAGAGCATCTCGGCAGCGCGCTCGAAATCGCTGTAATCAAAGCCATACGGGCTCGCAAGCCTGTTAAACTCGTCAACAGATCCGTTCGCTTTGTATTTAAGAACCTCAGACACGGATCTTGAAATGCATTCCTTATCGTCACTGGTTAAAGTGGAATACGCCTTGAAAATTCTGTTTGCGGCGATCACGTTCGCTAAATATTTTTTTGCCTCATCCTTGAATTTTTCGCCGTAGCTTATTCCGTCAGAATCAAGATCGGACCAGAAATGCTCACTATCACTCGGTGATACTCCCTCAGCTCTAAGGGAAGCAAAATATATCGTCTTGAAGCGGGATATGAAAAATCTCGTAACTCCCTCTCCCATTGAAACGTTATCGTATTTTACAACGGCGCGCGACTCTCTTACGCCTATCATAACAGCCATAGCGCCGCCAAAAATCACAACAAAAGCGAGGAAAATGCAAATAAATCTTGTCAAAAACTTGTTTTTCTTTGCTTTTTTTGCATCACCGGTAGTTGTATTTATGTTTTTGCTTTCAGAACTCATTTTTCTCCCTTCCCGGAGTCATCCCGATATGCATCGAGATAATCCTTCATAATTTTCGCCGCTATGTCGCACACGTCGGGGGAGTCGGGTCTGTATATTACCCTGTCTCCCACCGGCCCAAGACGCATATTCTTCCACCTTGCGAACACCTCTGACCATATAGCCAGATCCGGTTTTTTCATAACGAACACAAGACTTCCGCCCTGCCACTCTATTCTGTCTATTCCAACCTCCGTGGCTATAGCTCGCGTAAGGGCTACCTTTACGAGCCGCTCCGTAGCCTTTGGCATATCTCCGAAGCGATCTATAAACTCGTCGAGTATATCCCGCTCGTCCTCCGGTGTGCGTATGAGAGATATCTTCTTATACATCTCCATTCTCTGCGCCCCGGTGGGAATATAGGTTTCCGGTATATTCGCGTTCACCTTAATGTCAATCAACGCCTCCGGCTTCTCTGCTGTCTTCTCGCCTCTCTCCTCCAGAACAGCCTCCGAGAGAAGCTTGAGATACAGATCGTATCCTACGCTCTCAATATATCCGTGCTGCTCCGCTCCGAGAAGATTTCCCGCTCCTCTGATCTCAAGATCACACAGCGCTATCTTGAAGCCTGCGCCGAACTCGGCGTATTCCTTGATGGCGTTAAGTCTCTTCTCCGCTATCTCGGAGAGCGCCTTACCGGGTCTGTAGGTGAAATATGCGTACGCCTGCCTCTCGCTTCTTCCAACTCTTCCGCGTATCTGATGAAGCTGGGAAAGGCCAAACCGATCCGAATTCTCTATGACCAGAGTGTTTGCGGACGGAAGATCGATGCCCGTCTCCACGATAGTGGTACAAACGAGAATATCTATCTCGCCGTGAACAAGGCTGTGCCAAATATCCTCAAGCTCCTCCTTATCCATCTGACCGTGTGCGTAGGTTACTCTGGCATCGGGAAGCTCAGAGGCAATTCTGTCAGCCACAAGCATAATATCCTCTGTTTTATTGTAAAGGTACAGTACCTGGCCGCCACGCTCAAGCTCACGTCGCAGAGCGTCAAAAATAACGGTGTTGTCATGCTCGAGAACGTAGGTCTGCACAGGTCGGCGCTCGCCCGGCGCCTCGTCAAGAATGGATATATCACTGATACCGCTCATCGCCATATTAAGCGTTCTGGGGATTGGCGTAGCCGTAAGGGTCAGAGTGTCTACGTTTTTAGCAATGCTCTTCAGCTTCTCCTTCTGACTGACACCGAAGCGCTGCTCCTCATCAATTATGAGAAGTCCGAGATCGCGGAACTCAAGCTCCTTCCCTAACAGCTTGTGAGTTCCGATGAGGATATCGACCTCGCCTCTCTTGACCTTGCGGATTATTTCCGCCTGCTGCTTTGGCTTTTTAAATCGGGATAGCATCTCCACGCTCACGGGAAAGCCGTTAAATCTTGATAGCGCAGTCTGATAGTGCTGAAGCGCCAGAATAGTGGTCGGAACGAGTATGGCGACCTGCTTGCCTCCCATTATAGCCTTAAACGCGGCTCTCAGAGCAACCTCTGTTTTACCGAATCCTACGTCACCGCACAAAAGTCTGTTCATAGGCACCGGCTTTATCATATCCGCCTTTATCTCATCAACCGCCACGCTCTGAGACTCGGTCAGCTCGTACTCAAAGGAATCGGCAAAGGCGTACTCAAGATCAGAGTCGGCAGGGAAAGCAAATCCCGGTCTTCTCTGTCTCTCAGCATAAAGCTGGATCAGGCTCTTGGCAATATCCTTCGCGGCGCTTTTAGCACGGGACTTGGTACGGTTCCACTCAGTGCCGCCCATCTTGGAGAGCTTGACTTTTCCGTCCTTATCGCGCTCGCCAATGTATTTACTTATCATTTCAAGCTTGTCGCAAGGTACGAAAAGCTTATCCGTGCCGGCGTATCTTATCGTTATATAATCCTTGGTTATGCCGTCCACGGTCACACTCTGCATTCCCTCAAAGAGACCTATGCCGTAGCTTGCGTGTACAACGTAATCTCCCTCTGAAAGCTCCGCATAGCTGGTAAGCCTCTTACCCGAGCCGCCCGCTCTCTTGATAATACTTCTTCTGCGGCGCTCGCTGATTATAGCTCTTCCCTCGTCTCGCGCCATAGAGAGCACGGCGATCTTCGGTGAAATAAGATCAAAGCCTACGGCTCCGGCAACGGTTACAAATATCCTGCCTCCATCCTCCGAGGCAAGATCAAATTCGTTATTTTCATACACGGGTACCGGCGCAAAGTCCGATTCCCGCAAAACAGACATAAGAGAATCCGCAGCTGCCCGGCTGTCACAGACGAGAAGAGTGCGGTAGCCTCCCTTTCGTAGCGCGGAGAGATCCTCCGTAAGCATTCGTGGATTATTTCCGTAGGATACGGTGCGTCTCGTACGGAAGCCAAAGAGACCCGAAAGACGTACCGATCCAACTCCGCCTGCAAACGGATTTACGTGTACCGTTATATTTTTATCCAAAAACGCAAAAAATCCGGACACGTCTATGCAATATTTTGCCGCGACCGCCGAAACCATCCCAGCCTTGAGCATACTGTCACGCTCGTCAGAAAGGTAGTCGGTATACTTTTTTAACTCATCCTTACAGCCCGACGTGCCGAGCACAAGAGTATAGCATCTTCTGTATCTTTCAAGGTAATCAAGCAAACACTCAGGCGACTCGTATATCGCGCCGATGTATTTATCTCTGAAATCAACCGACAGCTTAGATGAAACGGCAGCCTTCTCGTTTTTCAGCCTTGTACGAGTATCCTCACTCGGTGCTCTCTCGGAAAGCTTATCTATTATTGCCGCTATCCTCTCTCGCGCGGCGGTGGAAAGCATTATCTCTACAGCGGGCAAAAGCTTGATTTCCTCACACTCGCCTACTGTGCGCTGAGTGATCGGGTCAAAGTATGCCATTCTGTCTATCTCGTCGCCAAAAAACTCGACACGGATAGGCTCATCGCTATCACCGCACCAGAAATCAAGTATGCCTCCGCGACGGGAAAACTGCCCCTTTCCCTCAACGCTCTCGACGGACGCAAAGCCAAGCATCAGAAGTCTCTCGGCAAGCTCAGATGGGGGAACGCTGTCTCCGCAGCGTATACCCAGCGCAAGCTTCATAAGCAGCTCCTCTGGAAGCGTATACTGAACCGCTGCCGAGGGGGTGGTTATAACCGCGTCCGCCTCGCCGCTCATTACGGAGGAAAGCACCGATAGCCTCTCACGGTCAACGTCGTGAGAGGCTCTTATATTGTGAAATACGAAATCTCTGCGCTTGTATTGCATAGCGGCTATTCCCGCCTCACAAAGCGCCCGAGTCAGCCTTTCGCGCTCACCCTCGTTTTCAACAAGGACAAGCACAGGGGCGCCGGATACCCTGCGAGCCTCGGCTACGGCTTCACAAACGAACGCGATCTCTGCTCCTCCGGAAAGTCCGTTCACCGCTATGGGTAGGGGCTCATCCGAAGAAAAAACAGCGCGATAGGTCTGAAGAAATCTGGTAAATTCACCGTCGGCTCTGATAAGGCTTGTGATTTTTGTCATTTTGCGCCCTTATCCGTCCACCTGGACTTATTTTGAATATCTGTTCATCGCGGATTCAATATCACCGCGTATTATCAGCTCTGCGGAAGCAAGCACGTCACCGAAGCGATCAGACATAAGCTTAAGATCTCCCTCAGGAAGCTTACCTAAAACGAAATCGACCAAATCGTAATCGGGAGAGGGCTTCTTGCCAACTCCTATTTTTACACGCGGAAAGCCGTCGGAGCCAAGATGAGAGATAATGCTCTTCAATCCGTTGTGACCGCCTGCGGAGCCCTTGCGTCTGATACGTATAACCCCGGGATCAAAGCTTATCTCGTCGTGAAGCACCAGCACTCTCTCCGCCGGTATCTTGTAGAAGGATGCCGCCTCGCCTATAGCGACCCCTGAATTGTTCATCAGGGTGGTCGGCTTCATAAGAAGAACTCTGGCTCCGCCGATCTCCGCCTCTGCAGTGAGGGCGTGAAACTTCAGCCTGTCGATCCTTACCCCGACCCTCTCCGCTATATAATCTATGGCGAGAAAGCCTGCGTTATGCCTGGTCCTCTCGTACTGTACTCCTACGTTTCCAAGGCCTGCAATAATAAAAGAGACGGGACCCGTGTCGTTTTTTTTCTCTATTTTCTTAAAAAGATCAAATATATTGCTCACGCTTTACTCATCTCCCCTTACAAGAATAAGCTCTTTTGCATACGGGAGCTTCTCTATAGCGTCAGCCAGAACGTGCCATTCGTTAAGCTTGTGATGGCGGCGCGCGTAGTAGATGTTTATCAGCACCTCGTAATTCAATGTCACGGTACGAAGCTGATTAAAGGAGGATGGCAGAAGCTGTATCATATCGTGCCAATGCGCCTTATCTGCCGTCTCAACGAATCTCTCTCTTGCGCCCTCCAGATATTCGATCAGAGAATCAAGCGCCGCAAGAGCCCCCTCCGACATTTTGTCGTGAGAGAAATCGTCACGCTCAAATTTCTTTGCCTGTATCTTGTGCATAGTGGACGTGGAATTGGCAACAGTGCCAACCTTATAGGTGTCAAACTCCTTCCACCAATAGAGAGGTGCGGTTATATCCATAGAAACGAATATCTGACGGAGAAACTTTCTATGATCGCTTCCCGCCTTCGCAAGCCTTGTCGCAAGACCGAGATCATTTTCTCCAAGGACGAAATTTCCGTCCTCATCATAGTAAGAATCCATTCTCGCCCAGCTGTTCATAGGGTTGCGCGCGCCTCGAATAGCATTCTCCATATTCATTACCGAAATTCTGTCTACTGAAAGCATAAGAAACCTCGCAAATTTTTTTACCGTATAATTATATCATATCCGCGCGAGATTGTCAATCTTTACTTGCGGCGCAGCGGATATTTCAGAGTAATGCCGTCATATGCTGCCGCTTACCGAAATTGACGATTTACAAATTCAATGGTATATCACACAGATCATTACGATTTGTCTATGTAAATCGACAACCCGTTTTACGTAAGAGCCGTCTCTACGAAAGAATTACGGTCCGCGCGCCCGTACCGAAAAAGGAAGCGTAAAACAAATTTTATAAATTATCTATTTATTTTTCTAATTTTATGTGCTATAATGGTATATTGGAAAGGTATACGGAGTAAAGTGCCGTAATATAATCCCAAAATCAGAGGTAATTTAAATGAGCAAAAAAACACAGTGCGCCGACAGCTCCTGCCGTCTGAACCGCGTAGGCGGACAGGCAGTTCTGGAGGGCGTTATGATGAAGGCGGGAAGCCGCACCGTCACCACCTGTCGCAGGGAGGACGGCACTCTCGTCGTAACTGATGACAGCTTCGTATCGGTAAGAAAGAAATATAAAATACTTAATCTCCCCATTCTGCGCGGAGTTATCAACTTCGTTGAAATGATGATGCTCAGTATCAAGACTCTGGGCGCAAGCGCAGATGCTATGGGACTCGAAGAGGAGGAGCCGTCAAAATTTGAAAAGTGGCTGGCAAAGAAGCTAGGCATGTCCATCACCGATCTGGTTATGATCATAGGCGTTGTGCTTGGACTTGGTCTGTCTATCTTGCTGTTTCTCTTCCTGCCTATTTGGATAACCGCGGGAGCAACCGCTCTCCTCGGCTTAATTGACGTGGAGGTAAGCCCCGTGCTTACGGCTGTTATGGAGGGTATCGTCAAGGTTGCGGTGTTTATATTCTACCTTGCCCTCACCGCTCTCGTGCCTGATATCAAGCGCACCTTTATGTATCACGGAGCGGAGCATAAATCAATTGCTTGCTTCGAGGCCGGTGATGAGCTGACACCGGAGAGCGCTATGAAGCACCGTCGCTTCCACCCGAGATGCGGAACCAGCTTTATGTTCTTTATGATCCTTCTCGGCATCTTTGCGGGAGCTATAATCAAGACGACGATATCCGGACTTGACGTTTGGGTATACTCGCTGATCAGGCTTCTCATACTTCCGCTGCTTATGGGTATCGGATACGAGATAATTATGCTGGCAGGTAAGCACGATAACGTCATCACCCGCGCTATAAGCGCTCCGGGTCTCTGGGTGCAAAGAATAACCACCATAGAGCCCACTCTCGATATGCTTGAGGTCGCTATAACATCTATTAAATGCGCGTTGCGCGACGATTTTCCTGAATTTATGGAGTTCTACCTGGAGAGATCCTGGGAGACCGTAACCGATAGCGAGGAGAACGACGATCAGAGCGGTAAGGAAGGCGCAAGCTACGCGAAGGATGATAAGCTCGGCGCCGCGACCCACACCGATAAAGCAGAAAACACCGATACCCGTGTGAATTTAAACGGCGATCCGGATAATATCTCATACGAAAAAGTCACGGACGGAGTCGACGAAAACGCAGAAAACTCAGAGGGATACAGAGAGGCGGCGGATAATAAAACCGATTCACTTTCAGTTGAAATCGCCGAGGCTGTAACGGAGCTTCCCCATACCTCAAAGGACGGAGAAGGGGCGGAATGAAGCTCAGCGAGGCGATCGAAAGATTACGGCGCGGTGGCGTTCCCGACGCAAGAGCTGAGGGAAGAATAATATTCACCGAGCTTGGAAAAATCCCCGCATACAAAACCGTTGGAGCAGACCCCGAAACAGACTCGGAAGAGGTGGTCGCTGCCATTTCGCGACGGGAAAAACGGGAGCCGCTGGGATATATACTCGGCAAGGTAGGCTTCTATAACGAGGTCTACGAGGTGACGGCGGATACTCTCATTCCAAGACAGGATACGGAGGTCTTGGTAGAGTACGCGATTGATCATCTGGAGGCGGGCGCCGCTTTTGCGGATCTCTGCACCGGCAGCGGATGCGTGGCTATCTCGGTATTAAAAAACACGAACGGTACCAAAGCCTTCGCCGTTGATATTTCCGATGGAGCGCTTAGAGTAGCGGACAGAAACGCCGAGTTAAACGGAGTGAGCGACAGAATAGAGCTAATATGCTCGGACGTATTAGACGGGCCAAGCTGCAAGATTCCGGTCGGACTCGGGGCAATACTTGCCAATCCACCGTACGTTACGGAGGAGGAATACCCTTCCCTTGAAGAAGAAATTTTCTTCGAGCCAAAAAACGCCTTCGTAGGCGGTGAGGACGGCGGCGATTTCTATAGGGCAATTACAAAAAAATA
This sequence comes from Clostridia bacterium, assembly GCA_017467105.1. GTDB lineage: Bacteria > Bacillota > Clostridia > Oscillospirales > CAG-272 > UBA1740. The sequence continues at coordinate 248,403 of JAFTSU010000002.1, read as the reverse complement.
TAAGGAGCTTGTGTCTGACAACGGATTCATCGCCTACGAGATAGGCTACCGCCAGGCAGAGCTGCTCCGCTCTATCGCGGACAGAGAAAATATGAGCTGCGAGATCATTTACGATCTTAGCTCTAATCCGAGAGTCGCGGTTCTGAGAAAGCAGAAACAAAAGAATTAAGGCTCACCGCGCTTTAAGCAATAATCCAAAGCGGATAGCAGCCTTCCCATAGATCGATCCATCACCATTATTTCCCATATCGCATAGCATATAGAAAAAGGCGAAGGGAGATAATATGAATAACGAAAAACGCACCGTAGCGCTGATATACGGAGGACGGGGACACGAAAGAGACGTATCGGTAATGGGCGCAAATTTTGCCTACTCGCTGATAAAGGATCTATACCGCATCATTCCCGTTTACATAGCGGAGAACGGACGGTGGTTAGTGCCGTCAAAAAACGAGATATGCCCTGCCCCGTGCGCAGATTTCTCACATTTTCACAGCGTGGTTTTAAAATCTGGAAGAATAGCCTTCCCATTCTATGACGGTCATAAGTCCTGCCTTATCGGAGAGGATGGAGATAAGCTGAGCATCGACGTTGCCGTTCCGCTGCTTCACGGCGATTTTGGCGAGGACGGTACGGTACAGGGCGCGCTCTCCAACGCTAAGCTACGATACGTGGGCTGTGACGTATATACGGGAAGCTTGTGTATGGATAAGCTGTACACCAAGATGCTGGCTGAGGCTGTGGGAATACGCGTAGCGAGATACGTACGAACGGATACCGGGGATAACTCAGACCCTTGCGCCCTTATTTCAGAGGCTGAAGGGGTGCTCGGCTATCCAATGTTTGTAAAGCCGGTGCGCTCAGGCAGCTCCGTAGGTGCATCCGTTGTAAATGACCGCGCAGAGCTTGAGCGTGCGCTGGCAGAGGCTGCCGCCACGGGAGGCGGAGCAATTATAGAGGAGTGCGTCAACGTAGCGGCAGAGGCGGAATGCGCTTTTTACAAAACGAAAAACAAGGAAATCGTCAGCAATGTTGGCGGTATACTTACCGATAGCGGTTTTTACGATTACGACAGCAAATATCTGGATACCTCAAGGGTGAACGTTCGGACCCGTCTTGATCTTCCCGGCGGCACTCGCGAGAGGATCAGAGAATATACGGAGGTGCTCGCGAAGCTGTTGCGCACAAGGCATCTCAGCCGGTTCGACTACTTTATAGATAAAAGCGGAGAGGTAATATTCAACGAGGTAAATACCTTCCCCGGCTTCACGGAAGCGAGCCTTTGGCCGCGGCTTATAGAGGACTCCGGGCTTTCCCCCTCGGATGCGCTGCGAGGTCTTATAGAGGATGCCTACGCGGAGTGATCGGCATTTTTGACAGCGGCGTGGGGGGTCTTTGCTCACTTAAGGAATACAGGCGGCTTATACCACGCGAAAGCATAGTGTATCTGGGTGACAGAAAAAACGCGCCATACGGCACGAAGAGCAAAAAAGAGGTTATTGATCTCGCGAAAAGAAACGTCAGGGTCCTTCAGGAAATGGGCGCTGAAAGAATTCTGATAGCCTGCTGTACCGCGTCATCGGTATACAGATATCTGAACGCCGATGAGAAGGCAATCGTCTTTCCAATCATCGCTCCCGCCGCCCTGGAGGCTGCGAGGATCGGCAACAGGATCACGGTCATATCTACTGAGCATACCGCGTCCTCTCACGTTTTCAAAGAAGAAATACGGCGCATATCATCCGACGCAGACGTCACAGAGTTAGCTGCTCAGCAGCTCGTTGCTATGGTGGAGAGAGGAGCAAGAGACGGAAATCTCACAGAGGACGATGGAAAGCTTCTCGATAGTCTGGCAACGCGCATAATAGCTCTCTCGCCCAAAGCTTTGATACTTGGCTGTACTCACTTTTCTCATCTGGAGGGTGAGATTGCAAAAAGAGTCTACCCAACCGTAATCGTCAACGCCGCCAAGCTGGGCGCTCGCGCCTTGGCAAATGAGAGGCGAAGCGTAATATCTGAGAGGCGTGGCAGGCTTACTTTTATGTAGGAATAGCAACAGCCTGTGAATAAAGCACGATCAAAGATATTCGCAGCCGAGACAGCTTATCCTTAAAAAAGACACGCAAAGCCGAAATACAGTAAAGAAAAAGACAAATGCGATATTTCGCTGATAATAAAAGAATCACCCGAATTATCGGGCAAAGGAAAGGATTTATAATGGCAAAATACAGAAGAGGCAGAATAAACGATGCCGTAGCAGAGGAGCTGGCAATAGCTCTCGGAAACGTGAGAGAGCCTAAGGTCATCAATAATTTTATTAGCGTCACCAGAGCAGAGGTCGCGCCGGATCTTAAGTATGCTACGGTATACGTTTCCTGCATCGGCGACTCGGGTGAGGCGCTCGAGGGATTGAAAAAATGCACGGGAATGCTGCGCCATCACCTTGCGACGACTCTCAATCTGCGCATAACTCCCGAGCTTCACTTCGTAAAGGATGGCTCCATTGAGCACGGCGCAAGGATAGCAGCCGCACTTGAGGAGATAAAAGCAAAGGACAAAGAGATCAAGGAACAACATAAAACAGAGGATTAATTGCTTTTTGACAACACTTGTTGACATTTAAGCCTTCATAGGAGAAAAATTATGAGAAAGATCACCAAGGCAATAATACCCGCCGCAGGACTTGGAACACGTATGCTTCCTATATCGCACGCCGTACCAAAGGAGATGCTCCCGATCGTCGATCTGCCGGCAATATATTATCTTGTTGAGGAGGCTGCAAGGAGCGGAATAACCGATATTCTGGTCATAACCAACAGAGACAAGGATGCGATGGAGGATTTCTTCGATCTTTCACCCGAGTACATTTCTGCCCTTGAAGCTAAGGGAAAGATAAACGAGCTTTCCGAAATAAAGCGTATAGCGGATATGGCGAACGTGTATTTTCTGAGACAAAAGGAAACAAAGGGTCTCGGACACGCAGTGGGCAGGGCGAGAAGCTTTATCGGTGACGAGCCGTTCCTTGTGCTGTACGGCGACGATATCATATTCTCAAGAACTCCGGTGTGCCGACAGCTGATGGACGTATACGAGAAATTCGGCAAGCCTGTCGTAGGAGTCAAGCCTGTGCCCGTGGAGCAGCTGGCAAAATACTGCTCGCTGAAGGTAGAGGACGTGCCGGGGCGAGATGATCTTTTCTTCTGCACCGATATGATCGAGAAGCCAAAGCCCGGAGAGGAGTTCTCCAATCTATCAATTTTGGGAAGAGTACTTCTGACACCCGACGTTTTTGATATAATCGACGGCTTAGAGCCTGGCGCCGGAGGAGAATATCAGCTGACCGACGCTATGCGTGAGCTTGCGAGAGGGGGCGGAGCTTACGCTCTCGAGTTTGAGGGAGACAGATTTGATCTCGGCTCTAAAACGGGATTTTTAAAGGCAAATATCATCAAGGGCCTTCAGCATCCCGAGACCTCAGAGGAGCTTCGCGACTTCCTAAGATCATTAGATATATAACGCTTCCAATAATACTTACTAAAAAACCGCGAAACGACAAGCTTTAACACCCAAGGGAAAGGAGAGTATAATATGGAAATCAGACGGGCAAGACCCGACGACTCCACCGGAATAGAGATGCTTGAGCGACTTTGCTTCTCTGACCCATGGAGTAAAAAGGATATTTTCTCATACATATGCTCAGATACGGGAATGTGCTTTACCGTTCTGGAGGACGGTAAGGTCATAGGGTATCTTATAGGAAGACTCATAGCGCCCGAGGGTGAAATATATAGAATAGCGGTACATCCGGACAAGCGCTGCAGAGGAATAGGTTACCGACTTATGTCATTTGCCACCAAGACTGAGCGCGGACGTGGGCTTGAGACTATCTACTTGGAGGTAAGATCAAAAAACGCTCCCGCAATCTTCCTATATTCTTCGTTTGGGTTTGAAAAAATAGGAGAGAGAAAAGGATATTACAAAAATCCGGATGATGACGCTGTTTTAATGATGTTAGGAAGATTTTGACAACCTTTCTTTACATTACCAAAGAATAAACCGTGTTTTTTAAAGCTAGTCTGCATCAGCACATTGCTAATTTAATCTGTTTATAATCGGTACAAGCCCCATTTTACAGTAATGATATGATCCTAACCGATCGTATTATAACTATCAACTTATCAAGCCGTGTTTGGCATTACGGAGAGAAAATGAACATACTCGCATTTGAAAGCTCTTGCGACGAGACTTCCGTCGCCGTTGTATCCTATCTGGATGGAGAGTTTAAAATAAAATCCAATATCGTAGCCTCGCAGGTAGAAACGCACCGTCTGTACGGCGGAGTAGTGCCCGAGATTGCCAGCCGCGCGCACGCAGAGGTTATCTCAAAAATAACTTATGAAGCGCTGGAGGAAGCAGGTACGTCCCTTGCTGATATTGACCTTATCGCAGTAACGGCAAATCCCGGGCTTATCGGCGCTCTTCTGGTGGGAGTAAACTTCGCAAAGGGTCTGGCAGCGGCAAGCTCTATTCCGCTCGTAGCGGTTGATCACATAAAGGGGCACGTGGCAGCCGCATATCTGTCCGGTAAGGAAAACGCTCCAGAGCCGCCGTTCATCGCGCTTACCGTTTCCGGTGGACACACCGCTATCTATCTCGTAGAGGATTATACCGATTATAAAATGATAGGAACCACGCGCGACGACGCTATAGGCGAGTCCTTTGATAAGATCGGCAGGCTGGTTGGTATACCGTACCCTGCCGGACGCGGCTTCGATAATCTCTCAAGAGAGGGCTTCATTCTCGCCACAGGCGAAGAGGATGACTTCTACTCTAAATACAAGAAAAGCGATGCATACCGTAACAGAGAGATGACTCTGCCCTCACCCGCAATATCCGACGATTCGCTGGACTTCTCCTTCTCCGGTCTGAAAACTGCCGCGATAAACCTGCTGCACAGATACGAAATGACGGGCAAGGAGCTGCCGAAAGAGCTGTTTGCCGCAAGATACACCTACGAGGCTGTAGAGGCGGTGGCTAAGAAGATCTCAATGGCTATATCCAGATACCCCTCTCACAGCGTAGTTCTGGCAGGGGGCGTTGCAGCAAATTCTCATCTGCGCCGCAGGCTGTCAGAGGTATGTCGGGCAAATGGAGTATCGCTGTACGTGCCGCCGATCTCCCTCTGCGGAGATAACGGCGCAATGATCGCCGCCGCAGGCTACTACGAGTGGAGGGCGGGTGGCGTCGCTGACTCTACTCTGAACGCATCGGCGCTTGATTCCATCACTCCGGAGGTTTGAATATGGAAAGTATAGATAAGATAAATCCCGTCTTTGACAGACGGTCACAGGATAATAAAGAAAGCTCAGTCCCCTCGGCAGTCATCAAAAGATTGCCGAGATATCACAGATATTTGAACGATCTTTTGGACTCGGGCAGGCTGCGCATCTCATCCGCGGAGCTATCAAAAATAATGAACGTTACCGCATCACAGATAAGACAGGATCTGAACTGCTTTGGCGGATTCGGTCAGCAGGGATACGGCTATAATATCAAATATCTGACCGCCAAGATCAGTGAGCTGCTGGGTGTCAGCGAGGGCTACGACGCGGTTATAGTGGGAGCCGGAAACCTTGGCAGAGCCTTGGCGTCTACCCGTATGTTTGGAAGACGGGGAGTCAACCGCCTTGCACTCTTCGACATTGACGAGAAGGTGGTCGGCACAGAGATATACGGCATCAAGGTGTATCACACGGACGAGCTGTTTGAATTCTGTCAGAGGCACAAGATAGCGATAGGCGTTCTTACCGTTCCAAAGGAGGCAGCGTACACCGTAGCAAAAACCCTTCAGGATGCGGGCGTGCGCGGTATATGGAACTTTGCAAATATGGAGCTTAAGATGGATGATAGTGTTGTGGTGGAAAATATCCACCTCGGCGATTCTCTTATGACGCTGTGCTATAAGATAAAGGAAAAGAACGATCTCTCAGAGGAAGAGTAAGAGGCAAAACCGATCAAGCGACCCTAAATCCAAGAAGCAGAACGGTTTATCTCGTTCTTTTAAAACGAAAATTTCTTTAAAGCCGTTTTTTGTCGTTATACCCCACCACGTGTTATTTTTTTAACGCTCACTATTACATATAATGAAAAAGGATGCAGAATGAAACCAAGAAAATTCAGGATATCACCCCTTAGGGCTACGGCATCTCCCGCATTTTTCGACGCGTCAGCCGACGAGCTGAGAGTTCTTATCGCCCTTATAGAAGCTGAGGGAGAAGAGGTGGCTGAAAACCTCCTTGCCAAGACGGTCGGACTGTCGGAATCAAGGGTCAGGTCAGCTATCACCCTGTGGGAAGCGGAGGGAGTTATCAAGTCCACCGACGGTAATATTACAGACGAATTTGAATACAGCGAGGACGATAAGGAGATCACATCTCTCGCAGCCGCTCAGGGAGTGCGTGACGAGATGCTTGAGGATATGCTCACGGAATGCGCGGCTCTGCTTGGAAAGCCTGCTTTGTCCACCGAGGATATCAAGGCCTTCGCCTCAATATATACCGAGCTATCACTCTCCTGCGAATACATACTTAACCTTACTTCATATCTTAAGAGCAAGAAAAAAAGGCTTACTTCAAAGGAGATCAAGCGCATGGCGCAGGTGCTCTCCGAGAGAGGATACAAAACGGTTGAGGAGCTTGAAATATATATCAAAAGCACCACCAAGGAAGAAAACGATATCTGGGAGATCCGTAAAAAGATCGGCATTCACGATCGCGGACTGTCAGACGATGAGGTCGCATATTTCAAGAAGTGGTTAAATGATTACGGTTTTGGTATTGAGATAATCAACGAGGCGTTTAACGTTACTACTCTCGCTACCGGAACGGCATATCTGCCGTATATGGACAGCGTGCTTACGAATTGGAAAAACGCAGGTCTTACGACGGCGGCAGAATGCCGCGCGCTGTCAAAGAATCACAAAAACGAGACAGAGGAAGAAAAGAAGCCTAAAAGACGCCGCGCAAAGACCGAGGAGCCAAAGCTGCGTTACGGCAATTTTGATATAGACGAGGCCATAGAAGCAGCGCTGGAGCGCTCCTTCGAGGGCGAAGAAAAATAACGGAGGCATTATGTACAGCTACGAAAACTATGACAAGGTAAAAGCAGAAATAGAGAAGCGCAGACTGAATGCCATTGCGGAGGCTGACCGCAGAAACGAGGAGCTTCGTGAAAGGTCGGAGGAAATACGCACTATTGACGAGGAGCTGTCCGGTACCGGTATCAGAATATTCAGAGCCGCCTGCGGTGGCGAGGATATCACTCCCATCAAGGAAAGAAGCCGCGAGCTTATGCATAGACGCGCGGAAATAATGATTGGACTCGGATATCCGGAGGATTACACCAAGGTCAAATACTTCTGCCCCGACTGCTCCGACTCCGGCTTTATCGGCGGCACGAAAATGTGTCACTGCTTCCGCGAGGCGTTGATAAAGGCAACGATAGCCTCGTCGGGTATCGGAAATCTGATAGAAACACAATCGTTTGATAATTTTGATCTAGGCTGGTATAAAAACGATCCCGAGACCTACGAAAAAATGACCAACATATATAAAGAAGCAAAATACTACGTCGAGCATTTTAACGACCGACGCGGAAATCTGCTTTTCGTAGGTCCGACGGGTGTAGGCAAGACCCACATTTCCACAGCAATAGCAAGAGAGATCATCAATCGGGGCTACGACGTAATATACGACAGCGTGCAGAACGTAATATCTGATTTTGAATCCGATAAATTCAGGTCGGGCTACGGCGCGACGGATAATAAAAGCGATAAGTATCTGGAGTGCGATCTTCTTATAATCGACGATCTTGGAACCGAATTTACCACACAGTTTTCTATGTCCTGCCTATACAATCTGATAAACACAAGGCAGAATAAGGGTCGTGCTACGATAATCTCCACCAACTATCCCCTAAAGGACCTGTCCGCAAAATACGAGGACAGAATCTTCTCCCGTCTGATAGGCAAGGGCACTCAGGTGCTGGTATTTGCCGGCAGAGACAAGCGACTTTTCCGCTGACACCCTACCCCGTGTCGATTTTTAAGGCACTGAGAAGTCGAAAACAGATTCCCTCGGCTTTTTTATCATGATGTTTTTTTAATAAAAAATAGCAAGGAGCGAAATTTGCTCCTTGCTATTTTTTATAATTCCTTATTTTTGTGAAAAATACGAATTTAAAACGCATTTTTCATATACGTACAGCCGTTTTCTGGCATTTTTACTTTACAACCTCTCCGGATGCTACGATATCCGATCCGGTATCCAGCACGTTTTTGATTATTACGTCGCCTATAGTCACGTCCTTTTTTGCGATCGCTTTATTTATCTCTCTCATACAGTCAAAAACCAGCTCCTTCGGTATAGCCGAGGAGGTCTTTACTGCGATAAGTCCGCCTCCGGACACTCTGACGGTGGACGTAACGGTGCGCTTAGGATGGGTGCATTCGTCCTCCGCATACGCGGGTCCTCTTTTGCATGCGCCTCCGTTTATTTCGCTGATCTTGCCCTCGCTGTCAAATTTTACAGTCAGCTGACAGCCTCTGGGACAAATAATACAGGTAAGCTTTCTTTCCATCTTTTCTATACTCCTATCTCCATTGATCCTTACACCAAGTGACCGCACCGGTCCTCTCGCTATGGCGTAAGAAAGCAGGCGAAGCCGTTTACTCAACAGAGAACTCGAGAACTCCTCCGTCTATATTTTTAAGAGCGTCCGCGCCAATTTTCACACTCTCCATCTCTCCCGGTGCCATCTTGATCCGCTTTTTAGATAGTATCTCCTCATCGCCGTATCTGACTACAATTCTCTTGTTTTCAAACACTCCAGATACTCTGAAATATACCGTGGTATCCTCTGCTTTTCTGATTATGTGGGGTACCGTGTAGCGAATTTTACCGTCTACCTTGATCTTTATCTCTCTGTCAGAGTCACTTCCGCCGTTTACGTATCTCGAGGCGGATGCGCCCGCCTCTCTCGCCTCGTCGGAAACGAAGTCAACCAGATCGTGAACGTGCAGAACGTTTCCGCATGCGAAAATTCCCTCGACCGAGGTCTCTCTGCCGGCATCAACCACAGCGCCCCCCGTTACTCTGTCCATTTCTATACCGGCTCCGGCGGTAAGCTCGTTCTCCGGTATCAGACCGCAGGAGAGCAGAAGTGTGTCGCACTCTATATACTCCTCCGTGCCGGGTATTACCCGTCTTGACTCGTCAACGGCGGCAACGGTCACTCCCGTAACTCTGTCCTTGCCGTGTATCTCCACAACCGTATGGCTGAGGCGAAGAGGGATAGAATAATCGTTCAGACATTGCTCAATATTTCTTGCAAGGCCTCCGGAATATGGCATTATCTCGCAGACCGCCTTAACGTGAGCGCCCTCAAGAGTCATTCTGCGCGCCATTATAAGACCGATATCACCGGAGCCGAGTATTACAACCTCCTTGCCCGGCATATAACCCTTCATATTGACAAACTTCTGCGCCGTGCCCGCGGTATAGATTCCTGCGGGGCGGTTACCCGCAATTCCAAGCGCTCCCTTCGGACGCTCTCTGCAGCCCATTGCCAGAACGACTGCGCCTGCGCGGATATGGAAGATGCCGCGTTCGCTATTCATCGCCACCACCTCTCTGTCGGAGGTCAGCTCCACAACCGTGGTGTTCAGCATATACGGAATCCTAAGCTCCTTGACCCTCTTTTCATATCGGTATGCATACTCCGGACCTGTCAGCTCCTCGCCAAAGGTATGAAGACCGAAGCCGTTATGAATACATTGACGGAGAATACCTCCAAGCGCCTCCTCACGCTCCAGAATCAGAACGTCCTTGACGCCCGACTCATACGCGGATATAGCGGCAGCCATACCTGCAGGTCCGCCGCCTATGATAACGATTTTCACGTCCATATAATTCATCATATTCCCTCCTTCGTTTTAGAAAGGTTGATATAGGATTTTCCGCCGCTCTTCGTTACCTTTTCATAAGGTATATTCATCTCAGCCGCCAGAAGCTCTACGATGTAAGGAGTACAGAAGCCGCCCTGACATCTTCCCATGGTGGCTCTGGTGCGGCGCTTAACTCCGTCGACGCTTATAGGTCTGGGATTCGTACGAATAGCCTCAAGTATCTCACCCTCGCTGACTCTCTCGCATCTGCATATCACGTGAGCGTACTCGGGATTTTTAGCGATCATTTCGTTTTTCTCATCCTCGGAAAGCTCCTTGAAGTAGTGAAGCGGACGTCTGTTCGGATCAAAATCATCACGGAGTGAGAGGTCGGCGCCCATATCGGCAAGCATTTCTCTTACGTACTCCGCAATAGCGGGAGCCGAGGTAAGACCGGGGCTCTCTATTCCTCCGAGATTTATGAAATTATCTCTTGGGCTTGCGATAATAAAGTCGCCGGTGCTGCCTGTGGAGCGCAAGCCGGTAAAGGAGGTTATGGTTTTGGAGAAGTCTATTCCTCTGACCTGCTCTGCAGCGAGCTTTCTCACGTTAGCCATACCCCGTGTCGTAGTTTTGCGATCGTTTTTATCATCTATATCCTCAGCGGTAGGACCTATCAGAATGTTTCCGTCCACTGTAGGAGATACGAGAACGCCCTTACCCATAGCCGTAGGACAACGGAATACCGTATGATCAACGAGTCCCTCACAGGCTCTGTCGAGAAGGATATATTCTCCTCTTCTCGCCCTGATGGAGAAGGAAGTGTCACCTATCATTCTCGCTATATCGTCAGAGAATATACCGGCGGAGTTGATAACGTATCTCGCCTCTACCTGCTCACCGTCCGACGACTTTACCGTATACACGCCGTCAGTATAGTCTATTTTGCAAACGTTAAACTCAAGCTTCAGCTCCGCTCCGTTATCCATTGCGTTACCCACAGCCGCCATACAAAGCTCGTAAGGGCAAACGATAGCACCGGTAGGCGCGTGAAGAGCGCAGCTTACTCCTTCTCCAAGGTTAACCTCAATAGCCCTTGCCTCATCTCCCGTGAGAAGCCTCAGCCCCTTAACACCGTTCTTCTCTCCTCTAGCCAAAAGCTGACGAAGGGTCTTCTCGTCCTCCCCATCAAATCCGACGACGATAGAGCCGTTTCTTCTGTACTTAACGCCAAGCTCACGGCAAACCTCCTCCATCATTTCAGAGCCGCGAAGGTTCATCCTCGCCTTAAGCGTGCCCTCCTTTGCATCAAAGCCCGCGTGCACTATTCCGCTGTTCGCTCTGGTAGCGCCCATAGCAACGTCAGACTCCTTCTCCAGAAGCACGACATCTAAGCCGTATCGGGTAAGCTCTCTGGCCACCATGCCGCCTACAACGCCGGCTCCTATAATTGCAACGTCAAACATTTTTCCTCCCTCTGTCACCGCTTCAGACGGTAACGGTTATTATTTATATTCTTTTACTATTTTCCAAGTTGTGGTTTATCTTGCTTATTTTTGCGTCTTCCGACTAATAATATACGTGATAAAGAAGGTTTTTACTTTTATAATTTTTCTTACATCCTCATTTTTCTCCTTACGGCTTGCCGACGTATTTTTTACCGCATTTATTGACATTTCATCTGCTCGCGTGATAAAATATATTAAAAACATATACGGAGTACATTATGCATCCCGCGCTTATTATTCTGATAATTACGTCGGCTATACTTGCTCTCGCGCTTAGCGTGGCATACGTATGCTACAAAATAACCTTTTCCAAAAACGACAAAAAATCGAGCGACCCGTACCTTATTCTTTCTACCGACGGATTCAAGCAGTACGAAGACAGAATGAGGCCTATGATAGATAAAATAATCGCCACTCCCTGCGAGGACGTGTATATCAGATCCCGTGACGGAATTCAGCTTCACGCCAGATATTATCACGTTCGCGACGGCGCACCCGTTGAAATACAGATGCACGGCTACAGGGGGCATCCGTTCAGGGACTTCTGCAGCGGAGCGAGAGATGCCTGTGATCGCGGGCACAATCTTATCCTGGTCGATCAACGAACTCACGGCGGAAGCGGCGGCAGAGCTATCACCTTCGGAATAAAGGAAAGATACGACTGTCTTGATTGGATCGATTATACAATAGCCCGCTTTGGCAGCGACGTACAGATAATTTTGATCGGAATATCCATGGGAGCGTCAACCGTACTGATGGCAACGGGACTCGGAGTACCGAAGAACGTCAAGGCGGTTATGGCGGATTGTCCCTTCTCCTCTCCGGAGAGCATTATAAGAAAGGTTATAGGAGATATGGGAATACCTCATAGGATAGCCTTCCCCTTCGTCAGACTCGGCGGCATTCTGTTCGCGGGTATAGACGTATGCTCCGCATCAGCCATAGACGCGGTAAAGCACTCGGTAACGCCGACGTTTATTATACACGGTATGGAGGACGGCTTCGTTCCATTCTATATGGGACAGCAGCTTTTTGACTCTGTGGCGTGCGACAACAAGCAATTTTTGCCCGTTCCCAAGGCAGACCACGGCACTAGCTATTTCTGCGACAAGGATAGATACCTGGGATCGCTGAACGAATTTCTGAAACCACTGATCGACGAGGAAAAATAAATGATGATAGGAAATAATCTACACGGCTTTACCGTCAGAAATAAAACAAATATTCCGGAGCTCTCCGCTACCCTCTATATGATGGAGCATACGGAGAGCGGCGCGGAGCTTGCCTTTCTTGACCGAGAGGACAGAAATATGACCTTCGCCATTGCTTTTCGCACTCCTCCGAGTGATGATACCGGAGTGTTCCATATAATTGAGCACTCTGTGCTTTGCGGATCGGAAAAATTTCCCGTTAAGGAGCCCTTCGTTGAGCTTCTCAAGGGATCTCTCAACACCTTTTTAAACGCGATGACCTATGAGGACAGAACGGTTTACCCCGTAGCCTCAAGATGCGAAAAGGACTTTCTCAACCTTACCGATATATATCTTGACGCCGTCTTTCATCCGAATATGCTGAAAAACGAAAACATCTTTCTGCAGGAGGGATGGCGCTACGAGTATAACGATGAGACCGATACCCTATCCTATAACGGCGTTGTTTATAATGAAATGTGCGGCGCTTACTCCTCAGTAGAGGAAATGGGCTCTTCTCTTCTGCGACGCGCCCTGTTCCCCGATAATCTGTACGGATGCGACTCCGGAGGAGACCCGGATTCGATTCCAACCCTCACCTATGAGGACTTCAAAAACGCTCACAAGCGATATTATCATCCCAAAAACGCACTTGTTTTCCTTGACGGCTCCGTGGACCTGGATAAAGCGCTTCCGCTTATTTCATCATATCTTGAGGGATATGAAAAATCCAACGTAGAAGTTGATTATCCGATACACGCCCCCCACCTTGCGCCCGAGGTCACAGTTGAATTTGAGGGCACCGAGGACAGCGGCGCAAGGCTTCTTCTCGGCTTTGTCGGCGACTCCGACTCCAGAATCGAGGGCTACGCGTTATCCATTCTTCTATCTGCGATAGCAGGCACCAATGAGGGTGATTTCAAGCGCAGAATACTTGATACCGGAATTTGCGAGGACGTTGTGGTCGACTCCTACCGCTCCAGAGAAACACAGCTCACGGTAGAGCTTATCGGCGTGAAGGAGGACAGACTTGACGAGGCGAAGGAGCTCGTAGAAAGCGTAATCGGGGATATAGCAAAGAGCGGACTTGACAAGCAGAGGCTTCTCGCCGCTATAGGTCGCTCGGAGTTCGTACTTCGCGAGGGAGATTATGGATCTCTGCCCCGCGGTATCGCATACGCGCTCTCCGCTTACTCCGGCTGGATATACGGCGAGGATCCCGCCGACAGCCTGAGATACGAGGATCTGACTCCTGCAGTCAGGAAAATGGCTGAGGGCGACGGCTTTGAGCGCTTGCTCCTAAAATACACAGTCGAATCCGACCATCGCGGTACGGTAGTCATGCTCCCGAGAGAGAACGTAATTTTCCGCAAGGAAGAAAAGAGACGTAAAGAGCTGGAGAAAGTCAGACTGGAAATGAACGAACAGTCTCTTACCGAAGTAATAGAGCGGCAAAAAGAACTCAAAAAGTGGCAATCCACGCCTGACAGCCGTGAAAATCTTGACACGATACCCACCTTATCTCTCTCTGACATCTCACCTCTTGGTGACAGAGTCGTTACCGAGGATAAGGAGATCTCGGGCGCGAGATTGCTTATGCACCATATTGAAACACGCGGAATTATATATACGTCATTGAATTTTATCGCTGACGATCTTGCCGAGGATGAGCTTTTTGATCTTCATGTGCTATCCCAGCTGCTGACAAATATCAGAACGGGCGGCTACAGCGTATCCGACCTTCAGTCTAAGATCCGGCTGGAGCTTGGAAGCCTGTCGGTTGGTGTCAGGACCTATCCTCTCTCAGACGGCTCCGGAAAGGGCTCCGTGGCTCTGACCCTCAGCGCCAGCGCTCTAAAAGAGAAGGCTGACCGAATGACAGAGCTTATCGGCGAGGTGCTGCTTCGCTCGGATACGGGTGATACCGAGCCTGTCGAGAGGATAATCGTTCAGATGCGAGCCGCCATAGATGACGCTCTGTCGCAAGACGCCTTGGGCTTTGCTCTTTCCGGCGTATCTGCCGCATCAGGCGAGTGCGGTCGAATAAACGATGTTATGACCGGATATCCCTCTATAAAGAGTATCAAGGAGCTGTGCCGCAGCTTCTCGGAGAAAAAGAATGAGATAGAGAAAAGACTTGCCTCCCTGCTTCGCCGTCTGTGCGTCAGAGAGAGACTGACAATCTCACTCTGCGGCGCAGATGAATCTCTCGCCGAAGAAATCGTTTCTATTCTTCCTCAGGGAGAGAAATGCAAGAGGGCGGAACGCTCTTACGATAAGCCCCAAAAGCGCGGACTTGTTATCCCGGCAGGAGTAAGCTACGCCGCAATGGGCGCATTATCCCCCGATGCGTGTCAAATTAACGGTGTTTTACGTGTGGTAAGATCTATTCTGTCATACGAATATCTGTGGAACGAGATCAGAGTGAACGGCGGTGCTTACGGAACGGGCTTTATCGCAAGGCGGTCAGGCGAGTGCGCATTCTACTCATACCGTGATCCCTCCCCCGTCCGCTCGGTAGAGTGCTTCCGCGGCAGCGCGGAATACCTGTCGGAGATTGCGAGACGTAAAGACGATATAACGAAATACGTGGTAGGCGCGATAGGCGAATACGACCGTCTTATGACACCAAGAACTCTATCGGCACAGGCAACGTACGATATTCTGACCGGATGGAGCTACGAAAAGGAGATAGCTCTTCGCGAAAATATGATCGGAACGTCTCACGGTGATCTTCTACGCGCCGCCAAGCTTATAGAGAAAATGTGCGATAACGCGGCTATCTGCATCGCGGCATCCAAGGAAACGCTGAAGGGCGCGGAGCCGGACTCGGTTTCCGAGGCGTGACACCAACGGTAATTAAAGCTTAAATTAAAATTTAAATACTGAAAATATATTGACAAGCAAAAAGCGTTGTGATAGAATATATGCTAATATTATTAAAGAAAGAGGAATTGTAATGGCTACTTACTTCAACGAACCCTCACACACCTTCAGCGAATATCTGCTGATACCCGGATACACCGACGAAAGATGCGTTCCCCAGAACGTGTCCCTTCGCACGCCTCTCGTTAAATATCGCAAGGGAGTAGAGGAGTGTCCCATAATGATGAACATTCCTATGACCAGCGCGATCATGCAGTCGGTATCCGATGATAAAATGGCTATCGCTCTGGCAAAGGAGGGTGGTATTTCGTTCATTTACGGATCTCAGTCCATAGAGGACCAGGCAGCTATGGTAGCGAGAGTTAAGGGCTACAAGGCCGGATTCGTGGTCAGCGACTCCAATCTCACCCCGGACAGCACTTTAGCTGACGTTCTTGCTCTTGTAGAGGAGAAGGGACATTCAACTATGGCGGTAACCTCCGACGGCACGTCTCACGGCAAGCTTCTCGGCATCGTTACGGGCAGAGATTACAGAGTCAGCCGTATGAGCACCGACGAGAAGGTAAAGACCTTCATGACTCCTATAGACAAGCTCATAACAGCTCCCGAGGGAACAACACTCAAAGTAGCCAATGATATAATATGGGATCACAAGCTCAATTCCCTGCCTATAATTGATAAGAAGGGAAATCTCAGATACTTCGTATTCCGCAAGGACTATTCTCAGCACAAGGAGAATCCCCAGGAGCTTCTTGACAAGAACAAGAGCTACATCGTAGGAGCAGGCATCAACACCCGCGACTACGAGACCCGCGTTCCCGCTCTCGTGGAGGCAGGCGCAGACGTTCTTTGCATCGACGCATCTGAGGGCTATACCATATGGCAGAAGCGCACTCTCGACTTCATCAGAGAAAAATACGGTGATAAGGTAAAGGTTGGCGCCGGAAACGTGGTAGACAGAGACGGCTTTATGTTCCTTGCCGAAGCAGGCGCCGATTTCGTGAAGATCGGTATCGGCGGCGGCTCTATCTGTATCACCCGTGAGCAGAAGGGTATCGGTCGCGGTCAGGCAAGCGCGGTTATCGAGGTTGCAGAGGCTCGCGACGAGTACTTCAAGAAAACGGGAATATACGTTCCCATCTGCTCTGACGGCGGTATAGTGCACGATTATCATATGACTCTCGCTCTCGCTATGGGCGCAGACTTTATGATGCTCGGAAGATATTTCGCGCGGTTTGACGAATCCCCCACACCCAAGATCATGGTTAACGGACAGTACGTGAAGGAGTATTGGGGCGAGGGATCTAACAGAGCTAGAAACTGGCAGAGATACGACCTCGGAGGCAAGGCAAAGCTTAACTTCGAGGAGGGTGTTGACTCCTACGTAACCTACGCGGGAAGCCTTCACGACAACGTAGAAAAGTCTCTCTATAAGGTTAAATCCACTATGTGCAACTGTGGAGCTATAACTATAGAGGAGCTTCAGGAAAAAGCAAAAATGACGTTGGTTTCTTCCACAAGTATTGTAGAGGGTGGATACCACGACGTTATGTTAAGAAGCACTGCGGTAAAGTAATATTTACATTTTTACCAATTTTCGAGTGCTTTATATATCACCTTTGAAGGAAGTTTTATTATGAGCAAGCTTTTCGTACCGGAGAATTATTCCTCTCCTCTCGACATTTATAAAATGCAAAAGGCGATCTCCTTTATCAAGAGGACCTTCCAGGATTCGCTGAGCCGCGCGCTGAATCTCAAGCGTGTGTCAGCGCCTCTGTTCGTTACTGAGGGGTCGGGTCTAAACGACAACCTGAACGGCACGGAGCGACCCGTTTCCTTTGACGTTCCGGCGGTTGGAGAATGCGCTGAGGTCGTTCATTCTCTCGCAAAATGGAAGAGAATGGCGCTGAAGGAATATCACTTCTACGTCGGAAACGGTCTGTATACGGATATGAACGCTATCAGACGTGACGAGGAGCTTGACAATATCCACTCGATCTACGTCGACCAGTGGGACTGGGAAAAGGTTATCACTCGCGAGGAGCGGACTCTCGACTATCTGATAGACACGGCGCAGCGGATAGTTGACGTCATCTGCGACACCAACGAAGCACTTCACGGCGAGTTCCCGGAGCACAACGTCTCCCTCTCAAGAAAAATGTTCGCAATAACTTCGCAGCAGCTTGAGGATATGTATCCGGATATGACCTCCAAGGAGAGAGAGGATGCCATAACAAAGGAGCACCGTACCGTTCTTATCATGCAGATCGGCGGCAAGCTGAGAAGCGGTAAGCCACACGATGGAAGAGCGCCCGACTATGACGATTGGCAGTTAAACGGAGATATTCTGTTCTACAACGACGTATTAGGTCACGCGCTGGAGCTTTCATCTATGGGCATCAGAGTCGATGCAGAGTCTCTCGACAGACAGCTTAACGAGCGCGGATGTAATGAAAGACGCTCTCTTCCCTTCCATCAGAAGCTGCTGAAAAACGAGCTTCCGCTTACGGTAGGCGGCGGTATCGGTCAGTCAAGACTCTGTATGCTGATGCTTGGATGCGCCCATATAGGCGAGGTGCAATGCAGCATTTGGGATAAGGATACTCTTGAGGGCTGCAGATCCGCCGGAATAAGACTCCTGTAATCCATTATACCGTCCTAAACGCAAATCGCTTGGGACGGTAATATTTATGCTTTTAATTCTTAAACAAATCTTAGCCGGTTTTATGTTAAAATACTTTGGTGCGATCAAGCACAGTATAATTTGAAAGGACAATAAAATGAAAGAGCTACTGGAATTATTCAGTCCCATCGCTGAATTCTTCAAGGATGGAAACTGGAGAATGATCATAATGTGGGCAATAGGCGGAGTGCTTATTTACCTGGCAATTAAAAAGCAAATGGAGCCCACCCTGCTTCTGCCTATGGGATTTGGCGCAATTCTGATGAATTTCCCCGGTGTCGTAGTGTTCAACGAGGCGGGAGAGATAATCAAGGTCAGCGGTATAGGCGAGCCGCTTCACGAGCTTTATAACGCGGGTATCGCGAACGAGCTTTTCCCTCTGCTTCTCTTCATCGGTATAGGAGCGATGATCGACTTCGGTCCTTTGCTCAACAATCCTAAGCTTATGCTGTTCGGAGCGGCCGCGCAGTTTGGAATCTTCTTCACTCTGTGTATGGCGTCAATGTTCTTCCCCGAATCAGCCGACTTCGCATCTATCGCGATAATTGGCGCGGCTGACGGTCCTACCTCGATAGTCGTGGCAAACACTCTCGGCTCAAATTACGTAGGCGCTATAACGGTAGCCGCTTATTCGTATATGGCGCTGGTGCCCATTATTCAGCCCCCCGTAATCAAGCTTCTCACCACAAAAAAAGAGAGAAGAATACGTATGGCGTATAAGGCTAACAGCGTATCAAAGACCACGAGAATACTCTTCCCTATTATTATATCTATAGTTGCCTGCATCTTCGCTCCGGGAGCGGGATCGCTTATCGGCTTCCTTATGTTCGGTAACCTTATCCGTGAGTGCGGAGTGCTTGATTCTCTCTCGGATACCGCGCAGAAGGTGCTTGCAAATCTGATAACCATATTCCTAGGAATTACCATCGCCTTCAATATGACCGCGGAGCAGTTCCTCAGCGTAAACACCCTTCTCATTATGGGACTCGGTCTTATCGCGTTTATAGTTGATACTGCGGGCGGCGTTCTTTTTGCTAAGCTCTATAACGTTATTATGAAGATTTTCGGCAAGGATCCGATCAACCCTATGATCGGAGCGGCAGGTATTTCCGCCTTCCCTATGTCCGGCAGAATAGTACATAAAATGGGACTTGAGGAGGATAATCAGAACTTCCTTCTTATGCACTCTATCGGCGTAAACGTATCAGGTCAGATCGCCTCGGTTATCGCGGGCGCTCTGATACTCAACTTCTTCGGTTGATAAGGAGGCTTGAAATGTTTGAATTTAATCCTATGAATTTCGTAACCAACCTCAAGTGGATGGGAGTTGGAATGCTGGGCGTATTTATTATTATCGGAATAATCATCGCCGCAACCGTGGCAGTTGGAAAGCTCGGCGCTAACGACAAAAACTAATAATTATGAGGCTACCGTGAGTAATAATCACGGTAGCTTTTTTATCATTGTGCACAGGCTACTCCCTAATTTAATGCTCCCGATAGTGTACCGTACGCACGCTTAAGCTTGTTTTCTCATTTCAATAATTGCGGTATTGACAACCGAATATAAATCAATTATAATAAAACAGTCAGAAAAAAGCAACAGTAGTCAATAAAACGGTCAAAAATATGACGATTTGACACAGATATACGCAAAACAGTCAAAGTCGATCAGATATGGGAGTGTTACAATGCTGAAAAACGAGAGAGAACGGGAAATAGTCAGTGTGATGAAGGAGAGGGGCGGCTTTATCACCGTCGGTGAGCTGTGCGGACTTCTCTACGCCAGCGAATCCAGCGTGCGCAGAGACCTTACCGCGCTGGAAAGGCACGGAGTTCTGAAGCGGGTCTACGGCGGCGCGGAGCTTATAACGAACTACTCAAGCGTCGTATCCTTCAACTACCGCTCCCACGAGAACATATCAGAGAAAAAGGCGGTAGCCAAAAAGGCTGCATCTCTCATAAAGGACGGCGACGTAGTTTTCATAGACCAATCCTCCACCTCGCTGTATTTAGCATACGAGATACTCGAAAACACTACTCTCACTGTTGTCACCAACAATATAGAGATAGCAAGTCTGCTCTCCGGCACAACGGTCAGAACTATCGTTACGGGCGGAGTGCTTTGCCCTGATAACCGCACCTGCATGGTCGGCGCTGACGCAATATCCACCTTCAACTCCATACACGCGGATATTGCCTTCTTCTCAGCGAAATCGCTGACTGACGAGGGGGTAATATACGACTGCTCGAGAGACGAGGTAGAGGTGCGACGCGCTATGCTTGCGAATTCCGGTCGCAAGGTATTTATGTGTACCGGAGAAAAGCTGGGCACACAGTCAGCCTACCGCCAATGCCATCTTAGCGAGCTTGATTACTTTATTTCAAATACTCCGGAGGCGGAAAAATACGTAAAGCTTGCGCCGGGTATAAAGCTGTTATAAGTATTTTTTAATAACTTCAGTTTACATTTAGGTTGTTTTCACATTGCTTTACAGAATAATTATTTGTTATTACAAAAGCAAGCAAAAAGAAAAAGCACTTATTTCTAACATCGGAAAGCTCTGTTTTTCCTAACGGATAGCCTCGATCGGCTATAGCAGCGGCTGCACCCGACGTTCAACAAGTGCTTTTTATTTATTTTAATCTTTACACCGTCAGCGTCCTGACAACCGTGACGTAACGTACTCGTATACTTTTGGGTCAAGAAGCTTCCTTGCCTCATCGACATCACCTGCCGCAAGCGCCTCTCTGACTCGGGTTGAGCTGACGGATGCAAGCTCCTCTTCGCACCGCCAGAGCTCAGTATCATAGCCGCCGTGCGCCAGGTTCCACTCTGCCTGCTCTCTCTCCCAGGGAAGATCAGACTCCGTGCGATATCCCTTAACTATTTTATCAATATTATGCTCTCTCATATAGTCGATCACAAGTCCTGCGGAGTTGCTTACCAGAACGTTGTCAAGCTCCTCGGTCGCCAGCATCAGCATCCTCGTTCTGTCATCCAGAGAAAAGGTATAGCTCTTGCTTGGATTGGTGAAGATAACGGCGTACACCTCGTCAAATTCCTTGGCGGCTCTGCGAATGACCTGCAGGTGACCCACGGTAACGGGATCGTAGCTTCCGGGTATGATTACCTTCATTCTTCCACTCCCCTATAAAAAAGAATATTGACGGAGGTCTTCTTGCCGTATGAGGCGCTCTTGATCACCTCGTAGCCGGAAAGCCTTGGGTCGCCCATATCTATATGCTCTTCACCGGACTCAAGAACGACTATAGCGCCGGGAATTATAACCCCGTGCTTTACGAGCAGTCCGGCACACTCAGCGCACTTCTCCGACGCATAGGGCGGATCGATAAATACAAGATCAAATTTCTCCCTGCCCGACGCCTTTCTGACGTAGTTTGCGGCCTCGCTGACAAGGAAATGGGATCTGTCGAAAAAGCCTGTGCTTTTGGCGTTTTTCTTGACTATTTCCATAGCCTCTCTTGATGAATCGATAAAGGTAGCGGCCTGTGCTCCACGTGAGAGCGCCTCAAGTCCCATCTGACCGGATCCGGCAAACAGATCAAGCACTCGCCTGTTCTCAAGATCAAACTGTATAGCCGAGAAGATTGCGCCCTTAATTCTCTCGGAGGTAGGGCGGGTAGCATCACCCTCCAAGGTAAGCAGCCTCTTGCCCTTTGCCTCGCCCGTAATAATTCTCATCATATCATTTTCCAAGGCACCGTCCGTCGTATCCACTCTGTTTCAAAGCAAACAGCAACGGGATGTCAATCCTTTTTATTCAGATTTATTCCGGAGCTTACCCCGGCTTCTGTAATACTCTACTATCCGCTTGGCATCAGCTTCTCCGATGCCTCGCACCTTCATAAGCTCCTCTACGTTAGCCTCTCTGATCTTACCGAGTGGCATAGCGGAGAGAAGGGCTCGAGCCTTTCCCGGACCTATGTTTTCAATTTTTTCAAGGGATGAGTGAGTCAGCGTTTTTGTCTTTGCCTTTTGTGAGGTCTTGATTGCAAATCTGTGAGCTTCTTCCTGCAAATTGTAAATAAAACCGTACACATTGAACTCTTTTGCGATAGATATCTCGCCGTTTTCATCTATCAGCGCACGGGTTTTATGAAAGTCGTCCTTCACCATTCCGAACACAGCGATCTCCTCGCCAAGCTCGGACAAAACCTCCTTCGCCACTCCCACGTGACCAAGTCCTCCGTCGACCAAAATCAGACTAGGAGTATCTCCGAGCGATGCAGATCCGTCTCCAATATGAGACAGTCTTCTGGTCAGCACCTCACGCATAGATCCGTAGTCGTCGGCTCCGGACGTGGTTCTGACGTTAAAGGCTCTGTAATCTCCTCTCTTCAGCTTACCGCTCTGCCATACGACCATAGACCCCACGATGTTTTCATTTCCAATATTAGATATATCGTATGCCTCTATACGCCTAGGACTCTCGGGGAGCGAGAGCAGCTCCGTAAGCCGTTTGATCGTCTTATCCTCCCGCTCTCCCTCCAGTATATGCTGTCTGACAGATTCTCTGGCGTTATCCCGCGCCATATCGCACAGTGCCCGTCCCTCGCCCCTCTCGGACCTTCTGACGTTCACCTTGTATTTTCTGCCGAGGGAGAGATATTCAGAGAGCAGAGACGCATCCTCGTCGTCAATAGAAAGATCAAGCACTATCTCTCGCGGCGGATCACCCCACTCATCGTAATGAGATGCTATAAGAGATACAAGCTCCTCGGAATCCGCGTTCTCCGAGCCCGACAGAAGAAACTCATTCTTTCCTATCAGCGCGCCGGACCGTATTATCAGCATTGCAAGTGCGCTGCCCGCACCGTCCGAGTAAAAGGCGAACACGTCACGGCTTACCTTCATATCCGCTACTATCTTCTGCTTCTCTGTAAGCTGCTTCAGAGCAAGCATAGAATCCCTGAGGGCTGCCGCTCTCTCAAACTCAAGATTCTCTGCCGCCTCCTCCATATCTCTCTGCAATATAAGCTCTGCCTCACGGGAGTTTCCGGACAGCACCCTCTCTGCGCCCTTGATCAGCTCGACGTATCTTTCTCTGCTGATGCTGCTATCACAGGGAGCGGAGCATCTGCCCATATCCTTATATATGCATGGGCGCTCCTTGCCTATATCCTTAGGAAATGAGCGCTTGCAGGTTGGAAGCCTGAATACCTTCACCACGGCGGAAAGAGCCGCGTATGCCGCCGCTGTACCGCTGTACGGGCCGAAATACTTCGCCTTATCCCCCTTGCGCTCTCTGGTTACCAAGATCCGAGGATACTCCTCGCCGGTTATCTTGACGTACGGATAAGATTTGGCGTCCTTCAGCCTGATGTTATATTTTGGAGAATGGCGCTTTATCAGAACGTTCTCGAGGGCGAGGGATTCTATCTCCGTATTGCATACGATATAATCAAAATCTCTGACCAGGCTGACCATTTTATCGGTCTTTGGTGAATGACTGCTTCCGATAAAATAGCTTGTAACTCTATTCTTCAGCTTCTTGGATTTGCCAACGTAAATTATCCTGCCGTCCGCGTCCTTCATAATGTAGACGCCCGGGCAAACCGGCAAGGAATTTGCCTTGTCTCTGAGGCGCTCTAACACCGTCATAGCTCATTCTCCTTTCCGAAAAATTAAAAAAGCAAGGGCGGCGCCGACAGCTCCCGACCAAACGAGATACCCGACAACCGCCCATAACCTTTGCCGCATCGCCGTGTGGGCGATACTCTTACTTTTTCTCTCCGAACTCGCTTTCAACGAGGGCGACGAGACCTTCTACAGCCGCAGACTCATCCTGACCGTCTGCAATCAAGGTAATTTCTGTCCCCTTGGAGATACCGAGAGAAAGCACACCGAGCAGGCTCTTCGCATTAACGCGACAGTCCTCCTTCTCCACCCATATAGAGCACTTGAAGCAATTAGCCTTTTGTACGAAGAAGGTAGCAGGACGGGCGTGAAGGCCCACGCTGTTGCAGATTGTGACACTGCGTGAAATCATAGTTAATCCCCTTTGGAGTTCTTTAGTATTTCAAGTATACCAAATCGGTAAATAAAAATCAATAGATTTATTAAAAAATAAAATCAAACTTTTAGTGCGCAAATTGGTATTTTTTAGCCAAAGTGCATAAAATCAGCGAATTTCTATATCTATGGCAGAATAATCGACTGCCCTTGCGTCCTCGTAGTACAGCACCTTGTCGTCCATCTCCTTTTTTGCGGCGCGAAGGGTCGCGGCTCCCATACCGAATACGGTGAAAAAGAGGTAGAACGAGCTCTCTGCCGTCCAAAGACACTCCGTTGCGCCAAAGGATAGCATCGCAAAGATCGCCACTCCGGCGAAGGTAGACGCAACGCCCACCTGGGACTGCTTGATATACGCGTGGTAGTTCGCCCTGTGCCTTAGTCTTACGAGCAGCATAAGCGCAAAGCATACGAGAGTGAGAACACCCGCCTCAAGCGCAAGCTCAATAAACACGTTAGAGGAATCAATAAAGCCGTTCACACCGTAATTTACCATCTCACTTACAAAGCTGTCAACACCTATGCCGATACCCAAGAAGGGCCGGTCTCCTATAGCGTCAAAGCAAGCCCGCCAGAGCGACTCAAGCTCCGATACCCTATCAATTCCCGGAACGTAAGCTAAAAGGGCATCCGTAACGTAAGGAACGGCAAACAGTATAACGTACGGTAAAAGGAAGAGGATAAGCATAAGAGGAACCGAAAGAAGCCGCGTCTTCATGGCGTGGTATGCCAAAACGCAAAAAACAAGAGCAAAAACGGCAAGTAGCTCTCCCGTCATAACGAGAGCAAGTATATCAAGAAGCGCGATCACCCAATACACCGCGCGCTTGCCGCCCTGCGACTGCTTTATAAGCGCCGCGGCAAAAACAACGGCTACGCTAAGGAACACGGCGCACTCGCCCGTGGTCAAGAAGGTAGAGCTGATCCCGCAACCGATAAGAGAGGCTGCCTCGCCCGAGGCGAACGCCCTTATCAGAGTATATGTCGAATATAGCGAGACAGGCACAGATGATATCACTACGGAATTCAGAGTACTGTCGGCAAGACGACGGTTTGTTATCAGATTTCCGGACAGTATATATCCCATTCCCAGCGATATCATGGCAAGAGAGCTTGTAAAGGACTCCATTCCCTTCAAGAAGATACCGCTGATAAGAATAGCCGTCATCATAAGTCCTATAAGAACCTCGTACTGCTCGAAGAAGAGAACTCGCTTACCGAATATCACCTTTCTGATAAGAGAGATAACAGTAAGAGCTATAAGTGCCGGGAAAACGGTGTTGCTATACGGTATATACGAGAGATACGGAAGCACTATGAGGGACAGGAAGAACGCAAACTCCGGAGAGAGGAAGGTGACGTAGATAAGAAGCAGGACGAAAAATCCGATCACGACCCACCACAGCTCCACAAAATATCCGACAGCCCCTAAAATTATACCCAGAATAATTGACACGGGTACGGGGATAGAAGGATATCCGCTATCAATTCGATGTGCGCGCTTAACGGAAAAGAAATCAAAAAGAATGAAGCTTACAAGCCTCATATCCTGTATCGCGATGGAAAACGGCTTGTCACTCAGAAGAAACGGAATAGCCAGCAGCGCACATAAAATACCTACTATCAGGTACTCTCTTCCAAGCGAAACGAAGGGCACGTAATCCGCTAAAAGATATCCGAGGAAGGTGACGATGCCATATGAGAGAAACGCCGCGCCGTACGACTTCATCGCCGTATAAGAGAGGATACGCGTAATGCCCTTGCTTAAATTTATAAGTCCGGAGACGAGGGTGCTTCTTCTCCTCTTGCGGACAGAGCCGGTCACGCTGCGCGAGAAAAAGCGACTGCCGGTAACCGATTTGGCGCCCTCGTCAGTCAAGGGCACCTCGTACCCGTTTAAAAAATCCCAAACGGTATGCTTTGCCATACTTTTCCTTTCTGCCCGATGGGCAAATAAGCTTTGTTATTTTCTTCTTTTCTTTTTCGGCTCAAGAGAGGCAAGTATCTGCGGATTAGCCTGAAGAAGCTCCGGACGGCGCTCCCTCGTGATCTCGACGGCTCTCTCAAGCCGCCATCTATCGATCCTTGCGTGGTCGCCCGAAATCAGCACCTCGGGCACCTCTCTGCCCATAAACTCGCGCGGCTTGGTATACTGAGGATACTCAAGTATACCGGAGGCGATAGATTCACCCTCGTAGCACTCGCTGGAGGCAAGCGTTCCTTCAAGAAGCCTTGAGACCGCGTCGATAACTATGCATGCAGGGATCTCACCTCCCGTTACCACGTAATCGCCAATAGATATCTCCTCGTCAACTATCTCGTCTATAACGCGCTGATCAACGCCCTCGTAATGACCGCACAGAAATATCAGATCATCATACTCTGACAGCTCACGTGCCACCCCGTGTGAAAAGATCCTACCCTTTGGCGACATATAAATAACACGTTTCCTGCTTCCCTCCGGGAGAGATGATAGCACGGATCTGTAGCAATCGTATATAGGCTGACAGGTCATCACCATACCAACTCCGCCTCCATACGGCGTGTCGTCAGTCTTACGGTGACGGTCGGTAGAAAAGTCGCGGATATTATGGCAACGGACCTCTATCACTCCCGCATTCTGCGCCCTGCCTATTATACTCTCGGATAACACTCCCTCCACAAGCGATGGAAAGAGAGTCATAACGTCAAATCTCATAATCATCGTCGAAGAGGCCGGGAATGGGCAACACCCTTATCCCTCGCTCCTCGTCAATCTCCTTTATAAATTCGGGCACGTCGGGTAGCAATACCTCGCCAGACTCGGTCGATACCGTGTATATGCGTCTGCCCGCAACGTCGCTCACGTCAGAAAGAGTACCGAGCCTTGCTCCGCTCTCCGCGTGGATCACGGGCAATCCTATCATATCGACTATCAGCATAGCGCCGCGCATTACCGGCACGTCGCTTCTGTGAAGATAGACATCTCTTCCTCTGAGGGCTATCGCGTCCTCTCTGCTTTCCACTCCCTCTATAGTCATAATAACGAATTTGCCCGAAGGAGATGCCGTTCGCACCGCTCTCTCGACGTACTCACCGCGGGATAGCAGAAATATTCTCTTTTGCTTAGCAAGCACAGAGGCGCTGTCGCACATATGCTCTATCTTAAGTCCTCCGCGTACACCGTGTGCCGAGCAGATACGTCCTGCTTCAAGATACTCTCTTTTCACAACGACCTCCGAATTATTTTATCTATATTATTTTATCATATTCTTTATTGGAAATCAAGGTTTAGAAACAATTTGTGATAAAATAGAAAAATATCTTGATTTGTAACGGTTTATATGATACAATCTTATGAGTGATTTTTAAAGTGATAAAGGAGCAAAAATGAATATAAAAAGGTTCTTCGGAGACAGGGCGTTCTACCGCAGTGTACTGGCAATTGCGCTACCTATAATGATACAGAACGCGGTGTCGACCTTTGTAAACCTTCTGGATAATTTAATGGTCGGATCCCTCAATACAGAGGCAATGTCCGGTGTTTCAATAGTCAACCAATTCGTGTTCGTATTCAACATTTCCATATTCGGTGCAATCGCCGGCGCGGGAATATTCGCCTCTCAGTTCTTTGGAAGAGGAGATTACGATGGAATGAAGTACGCCTTTCGCGCAAAGCTTATATTCTCAACTCTGATCAGCGTTATCGGTATAGGGGTTTTTATTGCGCTGGGTGATACTCTGATAGCCTCATTTCTACACTCCGGCACCGAGGGAGATCTGGAGCTTACCGCGGCGCTGGCAAAGGAATATTTAACGTATATTATAATTGGTCTTTTTCCGTTTGCAATATCCATTTCTTACGCCTCAACTCTCAGAGAGGCGGGCGAGACCGTTGTACCGATGATATCCAGCCTCACCGCAGTTCTTACCAACTGTGTGCTGAACGCCATACTGATATTCGGTCTTCTCGGCGCTCCGGCTATGGGTGTTGCAGGCGCGGCAATCGCCACTACGGTATCGAGATTTGTGGAGCTATTCATACTTGTAATATGGTCTCACTCTCATGCCGAAAGGTGTCCGTTTATCAAGGGGCTTTATTCAAGCCTGCATATACCCGCTACACTAATGAAGCAGCTGATAATCAAATCCGCGCCTCTTCTTATCAACGAGATCTTCTGGTCTATCGGTATAACGGTGAAGAATCAGTGCTACTCCACCAGAGGACTCGACGTGGTAGCGGCATTATCCATCGTATCTACAATAGTTAACTTTTTGACCGTCGCGTATATGGCTGTCGGTACCTCGGTCGGCATAGTCGTCGGGGCGAAGCTTGGCGCGGGTCAGATAGAGGAGGCGAAGGACACGGACAGAAAGATGATCACCCTCTCGTTTATAATCGGTCTGTGTATTACGGCTTTGCAGATCGCTATTGCGCCCATCTTCCCTATGGCGTACAACACAACGGATTCCGTACGCTCTCTCACAAGTGAGCTACTTGTCATCTCAGCGTTGGCACTTCCCTTCAACTCGGTCTCTCTGGCAGCGTATTTCACTCTGCGCTCGGGCGGAAACGCCGTTGCCGCAATGCTCTACGACAGTATGTACACCTGGGTAGTGATACTGCCTGTGCTGTTTGTCTTCACCTACCTTACGTCAATGAATATAATCTATCTTTTCATTGTCGCATCTATTGTGGAATCCCTGAAGGCGTTGCTTGGTCTTTTGATGCTGAAAAACGGAAAGTGGGCGAAGCAAATTGTTATCAAAAGAGAGGGATAAACCTCGAGTTTTGTAAATAATTGTTATATTTTACCCTGCTTTTTCACCCCGATATATTACTTTGCGTACGTTCGTTCGTCGCTTGTGTATATTGGGGTTTTTTATATCACAGGATCGATCAGAAGCCATTGCCGCCACTCACGCCAAAAACAAAATAATAATTTAAATTTTTCGTTCTGTTAATGATAATTTTTTCCAAATATATATAAATATTCACATTTAAGTTGTATAATATAAGTAAAACGGCGGACACAAGATCCGCAACCGAAGGGAGAAATATGCTTGAGCTAAAAAACATAAGAAAGGATTACGTCACCTCTTCAGAGACCGTACACGCGCTGCGCGGAGCTACGATCACGTTTCGAGACAAAGAATTCGTTTCCGTGCTTGGACCGTCGGGTTGTGGCAAGACCACGCTGCTTAACATCATCGGCGGACTTGACCATTACACCTCCGGTGATCTTATCATCAACGGAAGATCCACCGAGTCTTATCGGGACAGAGACTGGGACGTTTACAGAAACCACAGAGTCGGATTTATATTCCAGAGCTACAATCTGATACCTCACCAGACGGTGCTTGGTAATGTTGAGCTTGCCTTAACTATATCCGGCATCTCCAAAAAGGAGCGTGTGGAAAGATCAAAGCGCGCCCTGGACAGAGTAGGGCTTGCGGGACAGTACTACAAGAAGCCTAATCAGCTCTCGGGAGGTCAATGCCAGAGAGTAGCCATAGCGAGAGCTCTGGTAAACGATCCGGAGATCCTTCTGGCAGACGAGCCCACCGGCGCTCTGGATACCGTAACCAGCGTACAGATCATGAATCTGATCCGCGACATAGCGAAGGAGAGGCTGGTTATTATGGTAACCCACAATCCCGAGCTTGCGGCTCAGTACTCTACCAGAATAGTCAGACTTCTCGACGGCAATATAGTTCAGGATACCAATCCCGTAACTATAGATGAGCTCGCTGTCGCGAACAGAAAGAAGACCCGCCGCGAAAAGCGAGAGGAGAGACGCGCAAAAAGAATATCCTCGCGCGAGAAGGCGAAAATGTCAGTCTTTACCGCCTTCAGACTTTCCGCCAGAAATCTTATCTCCAAGAAGGGCAGAACGACGATGGTCGGAATCGCGGGCTCGATAGGCATTATCGGTATAGCCTTAGTGCTTGCCTTCTCCTCCGGTATTAAGGGCTACGTTGCCTCTATGCAGGACGATATGCTCTCCGGAAATCCTGTAAGGATCACCGAGACCACCTTCGACCTTGGCGCTATCACGGGTATGATGAACGCCGAGGACAAGATAGAGATCATAAAGAAGCCTAACAGCGTATACGTCTCCTCTCTGGTGGAATATCTGATAGAAACGAACGAGACCTTCGACTCTATGATAATCCAGAACGAGATAACGGAGGATTACATCAAATACATCAAGGCTATGCCGGATAAATACTACAACGCTCTGACTCTCGGATACGGCATAGATCTCTCCAAGAACGTATTCGTCGACTTCAAGGTAACTCCCGACTCGGAGCCCGAGCATATTTCTGTCAAGAGACTTACGGATATCTATAAATCCGTCATAGGCGACACCGAGTACAAGGATATGGCAGGAATGATAGATATGCTCGTTCCGGATCTTGAGCAGGCGCCCTCCAACAGCGATTACGTGCTGTCACAGTACGACGTTGTAACCGGCAAGCTGGCCACGGAGGCAGACGAGATCATGCTGGTGCTTGACGCGGACGACGAGCTGTCCGATCTTCTTCTCGCGAGACTCGGATACTATACGGAGGCTGAGTTCTTAGAGATAATCCACAAGGCATCCGCCGAGGAGGGAGAGGGCTACAACGAGGCTCTCTACCGCGAGTACTTCACCTACGAGGAGCTGCTCAGCAAGACCTTGAAGCTCTATCCTGCTGACACGCTGTTTGATACGGCAGAGGTCACCGTCACACTTCCCGGAGGCTTCACCTCCACCACGACGGCGCCTACGTATCTCTCGTCGATAGACCCGGAAGAGACAGAGGGTATGGAGCTTAAGATAGTTGGAATACTCTCACCCAAGGAGGAGATATCCTACGGTGTTCTTACATCGGGTATTTACTACACAGAGGCTCTGACCAATCACGTCCTTGAGGAAAACAAGGACAGCGAATTCGTTAATTTCCTCCAGCCTGACGACGCAGGCTCAGAGTATCTCAGCTTCACCTACAGCTACGATTACATTCCCTACGATTCTATTGTAGACGGAGTAATAACCGGAGAGAGCAAGACCGCGACTAACGTCAGCGTCTTCTCCTTCACCGCAACAAGAAGCTCTATGATCCGCGCCCTTGGCGGTAATTCCCTGGCGAACAGTATAACTATATATCCTCTCTCCTTTGACGATAAGGATCTGGTAACGGAATATCTGGATGCCTGGAACGATCACGACGTAGACCTGACGGTAGACGGCACGGTTATCCCCGGCGAGACGCGCAAGAGCGTGACCTATACGGACACATTGGAGCTGGTTATCAATATGGTCAACAGCATGATCGACGTCGTCAGCGCCGCGCTGATCGCATTCACGTCCATCTCGTTGGTTGTTTCTACCGTTATGATAGGAATTATCACCTACGTTTCCGTGGTTGAGAGAATTAAGGAAATCGGAGTTATCCGCTCGCTTGGCGGCAGAAAGAGAGACGTCAGCAACCTGTTTATTGCCGAAACCTTTATTATCGGCTTCCTCTCGGGCGCTATAGGCGTAGGCGTTACCTACGGTGTCTCCGCTATCGCAAGCTATATCATCTACACCCTCTTCGGAATACCGAATATTGCGTTCCTTGAGCCAAAGCACGCCGTGTTGATGATAGGACTGAGCGTTCTTCTCACTCTCTTCTCCGGCGTTATGCCCGCGAGAAGCGCGGCAAAGAAGGACCCCGTGGTAGCTCTCCGAACGGAATAACGGAAGAAAAATAAGTTATTTAAAAATCGTTTTGAATTGATAAACAGCGTATCTCGTTATGCTATATTATCAACAAAACTAAAATCAAAACACCGATTTTGCAAATAATTCTTTGCAAAATCGGTGTTTTTTATGAATCATTCTTTTAATGAATGAAACAATTATCAGTTATCATTTGAGTCAAACGATGCATCTCCGAAATTATCGATCCTTGAGTTTTCCACGATCTTACATCTGGCTCCGCTACTAGTAAAGATCGTTACGATCTGCGCGCTGATGCTCTCAAGTCCATCATCGCCGTACTCGACGCATATATTGCCACTCACATTTGCGGAGGAGATGCCAATGGCGGCGAGATAGTCCTCGTGACCCTCAAAGCTAATCTTTACTACGGTTTTGCCGTCCTCTGTATTCTCCTCGGTGATTTTGGTAACGTCGTACATATTGATCATAAACTCGATAAGATTCAGCTTCACAGACTGCTTCATTCCTATCTCATCGATCTTTTCAAGAGAAATCCGCTCGCCATTCTTATACAACGAGAGATTGGGCTGATCGTACACGCATCTGGCGGTGCCGTCCATGCTTACGCTCTCATAGTGATATTTATCATCCAGATCCGAGTCATAGCCAAGCTCTATTCTCTCAGATGCCTCGGCGCTGTCGATAGTCTTGTTATCTTCCTTGTAAGTTATGTCCTTGTACATATCAAAGGCGTAGCTCTCGTTATTTTCCTTCGACGGATATGCAATAAAGCCTACGTAACCAAGCAGATACATGACCTCAGAGAAATCACCAACGTCCCTCGCTCCCGCATATTTGCTTGCGTCAGGCTTGTCGGTATCCAGCGGATCGGAATATTTATTATTCTCCGTATAAACAAACGATACGTAATAGCCGCTAACCTCAAACCCAACCTCAACGGTGATCTGCTCCTCGTTAAGAACACATTTCTTTTCGTCATATATCAGCGTTTTTTTGCATTCAACTATATCGGGCTCGTCTACGGAGATCTGAGTCATAGCGCCTATCCAGCCCTCGAACGCTTGCATATGCTCCTCTGCGATTCCGGTATACTCGAAGCTGATAGTATCCTTTTTATCCTTACCGTACACATTCAGCTCTTCCGCCCAGACGTCAAGCTGCAGAACGGCATCCTCGCTTATGATAGCGGAAATATCCAAATAATTCAGATATTCATCAACCGTCATAGTGCCGCAAATTATCTTTTTACTTGAGCCTGAGATATTGTCTGTGCCGGAGAAATAAGCCTTTCCGTCAAAATAGCTCGCAGACTCTACGTTGGTTTCGATCTTCGCTCCGGAGCCCTTCCCGTTTTTTACGATGGTTGTGACGTTACGGTCGTAGACCATATCCTCTTTACCTACGTTCATTCCAACCAGGCTGACAGTCGCGTCAATGCTGCTATACATGCTTTGGCCATCTCCCGCTACGCTTATTTCATAACTTGCCTCACTTGTAACCTTCAGGTCTCTGGCAAAGTGAACGC
Source organism: Clostridia bacterium (assembly GCA_017467105.1). Lineage (GTDB taxonomy): Bacteria > Bacillota > Clostridia > Oscillospirales > CAG-272 > UBA1740. The sequence goes on along the minus strand of JAFTSU010000002.1, from coordinate 214,938 downwards.
CGGTTTTCAGATCATAGTAATCCGCAAGATCCTGCCCCTCAAGAAAGGAGCTCAGTAATCCGCAGGACTGCATACACAGAGTACCGACAAGGGTACAAACGATCAGTACGAGTGACAGTATTTTTTTCATTTTCAATCTCCCTTCAATATTTTGTCTTACTGCTTTTATTATATCATTCTCCACTTATAATGTCAATACTTCGTATTAATACGGCAATACGTTCGCCGTTTTTTGAGTCTGCATTTACGGCATTATTTACAAAAAGAAGTAAAATCTCTGTCCTCTCTTGACTTATCGCGCGCTATGTGTTATAATAATATGAAAATATTAAAATATCTTTTGGGAGGACTACATTATGAAGGCTTTGTTCCGTGGCGCTATGATATATGACGGTGGCGTTATGAAGAAGGCTGACGTATCCTTTGACGGCACTTCCCTTTCTCTTTCCGTCGACACCTCCGCTCCTGTTTTTGATAATACTGTTATTATTCCCGGTTTTTGTGATGTTCACGTGCATCTCAGAGAGCCGGGTTTTTCTTATAAAGAGACTATAAAAAGCGGAACCTTGGCTTCTGCCCGCGGCGGATACACCTGCGTATGCGCTATGCCCAATCTTAAGCCTGCGCCCGACTGCCGCGAGACGCTGAATGAGCAGCTTGAGATCATCCGTCGCGACGCGGTGATACCCGTTATACCCTACGGCACCATAACCTATGGCGAGATGGGCGAGAGGCTCTCAGATATGGAGTCTATGGCAGCTGACGTTGCGGGCTTTTCCGATGACGGTCGTGGTGTACAAAGCAGAGATATGATGCGCGAGGCAATGCTGCGCGCGAAGAGCCTTGGCAAAATGATAGTCGCACACTGCGAGGACAACTCCCTTCTTCGAGGGGGATACGTTCACGACGGTGACTACGCTCGCGCTCACGGGCACAGAGGTATATGCTCCGAGAGCGAGTGGGGTCCCATCGCCAGAGATATAGAGCTTATCAAGGAGACGGGCTGCGCATATCACGTATGCCACATATCCACAAAGGAAAGCGTTGAAATAATTCGCAGAGCGAAGGCTGAGGGTGTGAACATCACCTGCGAAACAGGACCTCACTACGCATTACTCGACGATTCGGATCTTCGTGAGGACGGCAGATTTAAAATGAACCCGCCCCTCAGATCACCGGAGGACAGAGAGGCTATAATTGAGGGACTACGCGACGGCACTATAGATATGATAGCTACAGATCACGCGCCTCACTCAGCGGAGGAAAAGGCTCGTGGACTTGAGGGCAGCGCCTTTGGCGTAGTGGGAATAGAGACCTGCTTCCCTCTCGTGTATACGGGACTCGTCATGCCGGGGATCATATCCATGGAGAGAGCGGTGGAACTGCTTTCCGTGAATCCTCGCAAGAGATTCGGCATAGACCACGACGCAGGCTTTACGGTATTCTCCCTTGGAAAAAAGGAAAGGATCGACCCGGGGGACTTCATCTCTATGGGCAAGAGCACACCGTTCGAGAACGCTGAGGTGGAGGCGAAATGCCTTCTGACCGTATACGACGGACGGGTAGTCTATTCCGAACTATAAGCTACCCGTGCAGAGTTTTTCCTGTCAAAGATCCGGATCACCCATCAGATCGGGCAGAACGGGAAATGCTGCGGCATTCCCATAAGACAGCAGCTTGTGGGACAATAATGTTCCTGCGGTAATACACCGAGGATATTTCAGTTTACAATCGCCCGCGTGAGCGGTGCGTAAAAGTCTTCGAGGCGAGCCTAGGGCAGCAAGAAGCAAAATACAGTTTTTGGAGGAAAAAGAAAATGGCAAAGCGTAAGGACATCAAGCGAGTGATGATCATAGGATCGGGTCCTATAGTCATCGGTCAGGCAGCAGAGTTTGACTATGCGGGAACACAGGCGTGTCTGGCTCTCAAGGAAGAGGGATACGAGGTAGTTCTGGTCAACTCCAACCCCGCCACCATCATGACGGACACGGCGATAGCGGACAAGGTATATATGGAGCCGCTTACCCTTGAGTACATCGCCAAGATCCTTCGTTACGAGCGCCCCGATGCAATACTTCCCGGCATCGGCGGTCAGACCGGCTTAAATCTTGCTATGCAGCTGGAGAAAAAGGGCATTCTCAAGGAATGCCGCGTTGAGCTTCTCGGCACGTCAAGCGAGAGCATCGAGAGAGCTGAGGACAGAGAGCTTTTCAAGGAGATGTGCCAGGCAATAGGAGAGCCTACCATCCCCTCTGAGATCACCTACAGTCTGGAGGAGGCAAAGGCGGCAGCGGCAAGGATCGGCTACCCCGTAGTGCTTCGTCCCGCGTTTACTCTCGGCGGCACGGGCGGCGGATTCGCAAATAATGAGGCGGAGCTTACAGAGATAGGAATCAACGCCTTCAAGCTCTCCCCCGTTCATCAGGTGCTGATCGAAAAGAGCGTAAAGGGCTACAAGGAGATCGAGTTTGAGGTTATGCGCGACGGCTCAGACCACGCGATCACCATCTGCGGTATGGAAAATATCGACCCGGTAGGAGTTCACACAGGTGACTCTCTGGTCGTAGCTCCCATAATGACCCTGTCTGACGCAGATAAAAAGATGCTGAACGACTCGGCTATAAAGATCATCAAGGAGCTGAAGATAGAGGGCGGCTGCAACGTGCAGTTTGCATTGAATCCTCATTCCTCGGAGTACTATCTCATAGAGGTTAACCCCAGAGTTTCCAGAAGCTCGGCGCTGGCATCCAAGGCATCCGGTTATCCGATAGCCAGAGTGACAGCGAAGATCGCTGTCGGTATGACTCTGGAGGAGATAAAGATCGCAAACACGAATGCTGCGTTCGAGCCCCGTCTCGATTACGTGATAGCAAAGCTTCCCCGCTTCCCCTTTGATAAATTTACCACCGCCTCCAACACCCTCGGCACCCAGATGAAGGCTACCGGTGAGGTTATGGGCATCGGCTCAAATCTGGAGGAATGTCTGCTTAAGGGTATTCGCTCTCTGGAGGTTGGAGTCAATCACATCTACCACCACAAGTTTGACAATATGAAGGACGCGGAGATCAAGAAATACATTAGCGAGTTCCGTGACGACAATATATTTGCTATAGCGGAGCTTATCTACCGCGGCGCTACCGTAGACGAGATACACGAGATAACCAAGATAACTCCCTTCTTCTTAGAGGCTATCAAGCACATCGTGGATATGGAGGAAGCTCTCAAGTCGCACGTCTTCGATCTCGATACTCTGAAGGCGGCGAAGAAAATGGGCTTCTCCGACAAATACGTTGCGAGAATGTGGAAATGCTCAGAGCTTGACGTCTTCAAGTTCAGAAAGCAGCATAAGCTCTTCCCCGTATTCAGAATGGTCGACACCTGCCACACCGGCGCGTATATTCCCTACTTCTACTCCTCCTACACCGGTGAGAACGCATCGGTTTTGACCGACAAAAAGAAGATAGTGGTTCTTGGAGCAGGTCCTATCCGTATTGGTCAGGGCGTTGAGTTCGACTACTCCACCGTACACGCGGTGAGCACCATCAAAAAATCCGGATACGAGGCTATCATCATAAACAATAACCCGGAAACCGTTTCTACCGACTATACCACGGCAGACAAGCTCTACTTTGAGCCACTCACTCCCGAGGACGTTATGAACATCATCGAGTTTGAGAAGCCGGAGGGTGTTGTCGCATCTCTGGGCGGACAGACCGCTATAAACCTGGCAGAGCCCCTTGACGCTCTCGGCGTTAAGATAATAGGAACCGACTGCGCCGCGATAGACAAGGCTGAAAACCGTGACGCATTTGAGAAGCTTCTTAAGGAGCTTGGTATTCCTCAGCCCGAGGGAAGCGCGGTAACCAAAATTGAGGACGGCGTCAAGGCTGCCGCCAGAATAGGCTATCCCGTGCTTGTACGTCCCTCCTTCGTCCTTGGCGGACGGGCTATGCAGATAGTAGCGAACGAGGATCAGCTTCGCCATTACCTCAAGACCGCCGTTGAGATTGACGAGGACAAGCCCGTTCTCGTAGATAAGTATATCAGCGGTAAGGAGGTCGAGGTTGACGCTATCTGCGACGGCCATGACGTATTCGTTCCCGGAATTATGGAGCTGGTAGAGAGAACGGGTATTCACTCAGGCGACTCCATCAGCGTATATCCCACCTTCTCGATCTCCGATAAGGTAAAGGGCACTATACTTCAGTACGCGAAAAAGCTCGGTCTTGGCATCGGTATCGTAGGTCTCTACAACATTCAGTTCATAGTAGACAAAAACGACGAGGTTTATATCATAGAGGTAAACCCCCGCTCCTCCAGAACCGTTCCCTTCCTCTCCAAGTCCACGGGATACAGCCTGGCGGATATAGCAACGGAGTGTATTCTCGGTAAATCTCTTAAGGAGCAGGGAATCTTCTCACTCTATCCTGAGGAAAAGAAGAGATGGTACGTAAAGGTACCCGTATTCTCCTTCAACAAGCTTCGCGGACTTGACGCTTATCTCTCTCCCGAGATGAAGTCTACGGGTGAGGCGATCGGCTACGACGATAAGTACTACAGAGCGCTCTTTAAGGCGCTACAGGCATCGGGTATGCATCTGCAGAATTACGGCACCGTGTTTGCCACCATTGCCGACTGCGACAAGGACGAGGCTTTGCCTCTGATCCGCCGCTTCTACAATCTGGGCTTCAATATCGAGGCGACCGCAGGCACCGCCACATTCTTAAAGGAGAACGGCATACGCACCCACGTTCTGAAGAAGCTCTCCGAGAACTCGGACGAGATCGCTGATTCACTCCGCCAGGGACATATCGCTTACGTTATCAATACGAGCGATCCCTCCTCCTCCGGCGTTGTGCGTGATGGATTTGAGATACGTAAATACGCAACCGAAAATAACGTTACTATGTTTACGTCTCTGGATACCGTGCGCGTGCTTCTCGACGTGCTTGAGGAGACGACACTCACCATCTCCACGATAGATAGCTGACGTAGGCTTTCCAAGAAGGAAAACGGCGCGTAGCGCCAAAAGAACAATAAAGCGCCGCCCATAAGACAGAACACCGGGCGGCGTATACGTAAATAATCCCGAAAGGATATTGATCATTGAAGGACGTACTGTTTAAGATAATATCAAACGTCTGTATAGCGAAGAACACGTACGAGTGCGTGCTGGAGGGTGACACCTCGGCTATCACAGCCCCGGGTCAGTTCGTCAATCTGAAGCTTGACGGCTTCTACCTGCGCAGACCCATATCCGTATGTGACTCTTCGGAAGGCAGACTAACGATCATATACAAGGTTGTTGGAGACGGCACGGAAAGGATGGCAGCCACCGCCCCCGGCGCAGAGTGGCTTACCCTCACCGGTCTTGGCAACGGATATGATCTCGACAAGAGCGGAGACAGACCTCTGCTTATCGGCGGAGGCGCAGGAGTTCCGCCTATGTATATGCTCTGCAAGGAACTGATAAAGCAAGGCAAAAAGCCAACTGTAATACTTGGCTTTAATACCGAAAATGAGGTATTTTACAAACAAGAGTTTACAAATCTCGGCGCAAATGTTATAATCGCAACCGCAGATGGATCTGTAGGTGTTCGCGGTTTCGTAACAGATGCAATGGCAGATCTCGACTACACGTACTTCTACACCTGCGGACCGGAGCCTATGCTTCGGGCGGTATACGAGAAGTCCCTGACGTCCGGTCAGTTCAGCTTTGAGGAGCGAATGGGATGCGGATTCGGCGCTTGTATGGGCTGTAGCTGCAAGACGAAATACGGAAACAAGCGCATATGCCGTGACGGTCCCGTGCTGGAAAAGGAGGAGATAATATGGTAAATACCAAGGTAACTCTCTGCGGTATAGAAATGGATAACCCCATCATACCCGCCAGCGGAACCTTCGGCTTCGGATACGAGTTTGCTGAGCTGTACGATATCAATATGTTAGGCTCATTCTCCTTTAAGGGAACTACCCTTGAGCCAAGATTCGGTAATCCCACTCCCAGAATCGCGGAGTGCGCCTCCGGAATGCTGAACGCAGTCGGACTGCAGAATCCCGGAGTTGAGAAGGTTATAAGCGAGGAGCTGCCAAGGCTTCGACGGGTCTTTCACAAGCCCGTTATGGCAAACGTTTCCGGCTTCTCCGTTGACGAGTACGTGGAAACGGTACGCAGGCTAGACGGAGAGGATGACATAGGTTGGTTCGAGGTAAACATCTCCTGCCCCAACGTACACGGAGGCGGAATGAGCTTCGGAACGTCACCCGAAATGGCTGAAAAGGTAACGCGCGAGGTTAGAAGGGTCACCAAAAAGCCTATAATAATCAAGCTTTCACCAAATGTTACAGACATCGTATCCATCGCCCGCGCCTGCGAGGCTGGAGGGGCTGACGGCGTCAGCCTGATAAATACACTGATGGGTATGCGCATTGATCTGAAGCGCAGAAGACCGATCATCGCGAACAAGACGGGAGGCTTCTCCGGTCCTGCCATTAAGCCCGTAGCGGTCAGAATGATCTACCAGGTATATGATGCTGTCAGAATACCGATCGTCGGTATGGGCGGAGTATCCTCGGCAGAGGACGTGATCGAGCTTATGCTGGCAGGCGCGACAGCCGTAGAGGTGGGCGCTGAAAACCTGGTTAACCCCTATGCGTGTCGAGATATTATCAATTCTCTTCCCTCTGTTATGGAGAAATACGGCATACGTGATCTAACCGATATTATTGGCGCGGCTCACTGATTTATTAATTTGAAAGCGGAGAGACCGTCCTGACCGTATAAAGAGTAAGTATCGGAGTACAAGATAATACTCCGGGCTCGGACGGAGCCTGTTTTCAAAAACAATCAAAAAAACAAGCAACGCACCGCAATACGCGGAGAAAGAGGAAAAAATGGGAAAAGACGTAATTATCGCCTGCGATTTCGCCGGCGCAAAGGAAACCTTTGAGTTCCTTGATAAATTTGAAGATAAAAAGCCCTTCGTAAAGATCGGAATGGAGCTTTTCTACGCTGAGGGTCCCTCGATCGTCAAAGAGATCAAGAGAAGAGGTCACAAGATCTTCCTTGATTTAAAGCTTCACGATATCCCCAACACAGTAAAGAAGGCAATGGCTGTTCTGTCACGCCTTGACGTAGATATGACAAACCTTCACGCAGGAGGCACCAAGGCAATGATGGAGGCGGCTCTTGAGGGACTTACCCGCCCCGACGGAACAAGACCCATGCTTATTGCGGTAACTCAGCTGACCTCAACCAGCCAGGAAAGAATGGAAAGTGACATCCTTATCAAAGAGCCTATTGATAAGGTTGTAATGCACTATGCGTCCTGCGCGTCCGAGGCAGGACTTGACGGTGTTGTGTGCTCTCCAAAGGAGGCAGGCAAGGTACACGAGCTTCTTGGTAACAGCTTTATCACCGTGACGCCAGGTGTCAGATTTGCTGACGGAGACAAGGGCGACCAGGTCAGAGTTATGACTCCCGCCGACGCCAAGGCTATCGGCTCTGATTACATAGTAGTTGGCAGACCCATCACCGCGGCAGAGGATCCGGTAGCAGCCTACGAGAGATGCTGCAGAGAGTTCATCGGATGAGAAGGAGACTCTACAGGCTTTCGCTGTATCAGGCAATAATAGCGGCAATATGCTTCGCTATCGATTACCTTTTCTTTCACTTCGTCACCGACGAGGGCATAACACTCGTCTGGCACAGTGAGGCAGGAAAGCCATTCGTTACTCTGCTCATAGGAATATTCGCCACACTGTTTCTTTTCAGCGCCGCACTAACGGCTCTGATCGCGATTTTCCTGACAGATAAAGACGGCGGAGAGCAAACGCCGAAAACAACAAAATAAAACATGCCGCTCACGCGGCAGATCGGAGAAAAAATGGAAGCTTACAAAAGAGAATTTATACAGTTTCTTGAGAGTGCCGGAGTACTGAAATTCGGCGACTTCACAGCAAAAAGCGGCAGAAAGATCCCTTACTTCATAAACGCGGGTGAAATAAAGACGGGCGACCAGATAGCAAAGCTTGGCGAATTCTACGCTAAGAGCTATCTCGAAAAGGTAGGAAACAAAAGATGCGTGCTGTACGGTCCTGCATATAAGGGCATATCCATCGCGGTAGCAACCTCTATCGGTCTCTCGAAGAATGGACTCGACGTTCCCTTCTTCTTTAACCGTAAGGAAGCCAAGGATCACGGCGAGGGCGGTGTTTTCGTAGGCTACGTTCCGAAGGGCGAGGATATCGTTATCGTTGAGGACGTTATAACCGCCGGTACCGCTATCCGCGAGAGCATGGAGATCCTCTCCGGCATAGAGGGCTCCCGTGTCGCAGCAACCTTCGTAATGGTTGACCGCGGAGAAAAGGGCAAGGGCGAAAAATCCGCTATGGCAGAGGTTGGCGAGGAGTTCGGCTTCCCGGTTTACTCCGTAGTTGACGTTCACGATATCATCGAGTATCTTGACGAAAAGCCCGAGAGCCGCGAGGACGTTGCCCGTATCAGAGCATATCTTGAGATTTGGGGCGCAAAGGCGTAAATACTCTCCAAAAATAAAAAAACAAAGGAGCAGAGCGTAATATGCGCAATCTAGTAAATATACTCGACCTCTCAACCGAGGAGATCGACGATCTTATCAAGACAGCCTCTGATATCATAGATAACCCCGAGCTTTATACGAACTCCTGCAGAGGAAAGATACTCGGCACGCTGTTCTTTGAGCCGTCCACCAGAACCAGACTCAGCTTTACCTCAGCTATGATGGGACTGGGCGGAAACGTGCTGGGCTTCTCACAGGCGGCTTCATCCTCTATCTCCAAGGGTGAAACGGTATCGGATACCATCAGAATGGTCAGCGCCTATTCTGACATCATAGTTATGCGTCATCCCAAGGAGGGCGCGCCTATAGTTGCCTCTGCCGTATCGTCCGTTCCTGTAATAAACGCAGGCGACGGCGGTCACTTTCACCCAACCCAGACGCTCACAGACCTTCTCACCATAAAGAAGAAAAAGGGCGGCTTCAACAATCTGACGGTAGGTGTGTGCGGAGATCTGAAGTACGGCAGAACGGTCCATTCGCTTATCGCCGCTATGTCGAGATACGAGAACGTGAAATTCGTGCTGATAGCTCCAAGTGAGCTGGCTCTTCCCGATTACGTGAAGGCTGAATACCTTGACGGCAAGTGTGAGTATACCGAGATCGCGGGCCTCGAGGAGTCTATAGATCGGTTGGACATTCTCTATATGACCAGAATTCAGGCAGAGCGCTTTGAGTCAAAGGAGGAGTACGAAAGACTGAAGGACTCCTACGTTCTGACAGCAGATAAGCTGAAGAGCGCAAAGGCTGATCTGTCTATACTTCATCCCCTTCCCCGTGTTAACGAGATCAGCGTAGACGTGGACGACGACCCAAGAGCAGATTACTTCGACCAGGCTATGTACGGCAGATACATCCGTATGGCTCTGATCCTTATGCTGCTGAAAACCAAGGGCATCAGCGACTCAAGACTCATAGGAGTCGAAAATTCAAGCCTCGAATGCACGAACACCCATTGCATCTCGCGCACCGAGCGCGGAATCAAGCGCCTATTTACAAGCTCCGGTGCTTGCATTTATTGCGACCAGCAAGCAAAAACAAAATAACAAAACCACTCTTTTTGCTTAAATATATAAGTAATACTTACCAAAAAACTCACCCAAGAGGGTAAACCCAAGGGTGAGCTTTTTGTAATTTTAATGCTTGTATGATACGTTAAGATATTTCTCTTATTTCAGAGAGTCAATAAACCTACAGGCTGCCAGGGCGGCTGTAGCGCCGTCTGCGGTAGCTGTAGTTATCTGACGCACGCTCTTGGTGCGACAGTCTCCGGCGGCGAAGATACCGCGTGTAGAAAGCTCGCCCTCCTCTGCGCGCTCGGGCACGCAAGCCTCACCTGCTACGATGTAGCCGTAGTCGTTTAGCTTTATAACCTTCTCAAACGCCTCGTTCTCGGGTACCTGTCCGATTGCCACGAACATTCCGTCAACGTGAAGCTCGCTCTCCGCTCCGGTCTGGGCATCTGCAATAACTATACCTCTCATAACAGTGCCGTCAGCTACGACTCTCTTGACCACGGAGGAATAAATGATCTCTACGTTCTCCCTCTCATCGAGGATAGCCTGGAGTCTGCTCTCTCCTGTAAGGGTGGGGAGATTCTGCACAACGTATACCTTACTGCAGCTCTCCGAGAGCATAACCGCGTCCTGAAGCGCGGAGTTGCCTCCGCCTATTACGGCTACGGTCTTATTTCTGTAAAACGCTCCGTCACATACAGCGCAGTAGGAAATACCCTCTCCGGTGTATCTCTCCTCGTTGGGAATACCCAGGGTTCTGTGGCGCGAGCCTGTCGCGATAATAACGGCCTTCGCCTCGTATTCGCCGCTTCCGGTCTCCACCTTATAGCAGCCCTCCTCGCCGGAGATGCCCATTACGGTATCCAGCTCGATCTCTGCGCCCTGCTCCATTGCCTGCTCGATAAGCTTATCTGCCAGCTCGTTACCGCTGACAGCAAGGAAGCCGGGGTAGTTCTCTACTCTCGGTGAGTGGGTGATCTGTCCGCCAAAGGTGTCCTTCTCTATAACCAGCACGCTCTTCTCTGCTCTGCGGGCGTATATTGCGGAGGTAAGTCCCGCGGGACCTGCTCCAACTATGATTATATCGTACATATATATCTCCAAAAGGAATGATCCTTGTATTAAGTATTACTTGCTTTTATGGGGGCAATATAGGGTAGCTTAAGCGCGAAGCTTAAGCTACCCTTATTTTTGAGTGTAGATTAAACCCTTTACCGAATATACGATAGGTCCGTAAGATCCGGGTCGATTATGCCTTAACGCTCTTGTCGCAGAACGCCTTGATGTTAGAGGGATTGGGGATCTTCTCGAAGCTTCCGTCCTCCGCAACGAGCACGAGAGTGGGCGCTTCGCGAATGCCGTACTTCTCTACAAGATCCACGTTCTCATCAGCCAGCACTGCCTCGTACTCTATGCCCGCTTTCTCAAGGAAGGTCTTAGCCATTCTGCACTTGGGGCAGGTCTTGGTGGTGAAGAGGAGCAGCTTCTCTACGCTGGAGGGGCTGATAACCTCGTCGTCTGCGGAGTAAGGCATCTCGCCGAGAATGGGAGATTTATCCGCAAAGTGAGAGGGAGAGTATACCACTCTGTCCTTGTACTCCTGTGTCTTACCGTCGTTCCAGTTCTGAACGGGACGGTAGTAGCCGGTGATACGGCTGTAAACCTCGGTCTTCTCACCGCAGTGAGGACAGGTGTAAGCCTCGCCTGCTATGTAGCCGTGATTCTTACATACCGAGTAGGTGGGGGAGAGAGTATAGTATGGAAGCTTATAGTTCTCCGCGATAGTGCGGATGAGAGTCGCGGCGGACTTCCAGGAGGGAAGCTTCTCGCCGAGGAATGCGTGGAATACCGTACCCGAGGTATACAGAGTCTGCAGCTCGTCCTGAATATCCAGAGCGGCGAAGATATCGTCGGTATAGCCAACGGGAAGGTGGGAGGAGTTGGTGTAATAGGGAGTCTCTTTCTTGTCCTTATCCGACGCTGTTATAATAGCTGGATAGCGGCGAAGATCGTGCTTTGCGAGTCTGTAGCTTGTGGACTCTGCGGGGGTTGCCTCAAGGTTGTAGAGATCGCCGTACTCCTCCTGATAGTCGGAGAGACGCTCTCTCATATGATTGAGCACCTTCTTGGAGAACTCCTGAGTAGCCTTGTCCGTCATATCCTTGCCGAGCCACTTAGCGTTCAGACCCACCTCGTTCATACCAACGAGACCGATGGTCGAGAAGTGGTTGGAGAAGGATCCGAGGTAGCGCTTGGTGTAGGGATACAGACCCTCGTCAAGCAGCTTGGTTATTACGGTTCTCTTTATCTTAAGAGAGCGGGCGGATATATCCATCATTCTGTCGAGACGGCGGAAGAAGTCCTCCTCGTCAGTTGCGAGATACGCAATTCTGGGCATATTGATGGTTACAACGCCGATAGAGCCGGTTGACTCACCGCTGCCGAAGAAGCCGCCGGACTTTTTGCGTAGCTCACGAAGGTCCAGACGAAGTCTGCAGCACATAGAGCGCACGTCAGAGGGCTCCATATCGGAGTTGATGTAGTTGGAGAAATAGGGTGTGCCGTACTTGGAGGTCATCTCGAAGAGAAGCTTGTTGTTCTCCGTCTCCGACCAGTCGAAGTTACGGGTGATTGAATAGGTGGGGATAGGATACTGGAAGCCTCTGCCGTTAGCATCGCCCTCTATCATCGTTTCGATGAAAGCGCGGTTGACCATATCCATCTCTGCCTTACAGTCCTTATATTTGAAATCCATCTCCTTGCCGCCGACGATCGCGGGAAGCTCTGCCAGGTCCTGAGGAACAGTCCAGTCGAGAGTAATGTTGGAGAAGGGAGCCTGAGTACCCCAACGGGAAGGTGTGTTAACACCGTAGATGAAGGACTCGATGCACTTTTTAACCTGATCGTAGCTCAGGTTATCCGCCTTTACGAAGGGAGCAAGGTAGGTATCGAAGGAGGAGAACGCCTGAGCTCCTGCCCACTCGTTCTGCATAATACCGAGGAAGTTGACCATCTGGTTACAAAGAGTTGCCAGATGCTTTGCGGGTGCGGATGTGATCTTACCGGTCACGCCGCCGAGACCCTCCTGAATAAGCTGCTTCAAGGACCAGCCCGCGCAGTAACCGGTCAGCATTGACAGGTCGTGGAGGTGGATATCCGCGTTTCTGTGAGCCTTTGCGATCTCGTCGTCGTAGATCTCTGAGAGCCAATAGTTTGCGGTGATAGCTCCTGAGTTATTAAGGATAAGTCCGCCTACGGAGTAGGTAACGGTAGAGTTCTCCTTAACTCGCCAGTCGTTCACCTTAACGTAGTTATCTACTGTGGTCTTGTAGTCAAGCACGGTAGACTTCATATTACGGAGCTTCTCTCTCTGACGGCGATACAGAATATACGCCTTCGCCACATCCGCGTAGCCTGCCTGAACAAGCACCGCCTCAACGCTGTCCTGAATATCCTCTACCGCTATATGTCCGTCCTTTACCTTTGGCTCAAAATCAGCTGTGACCTTAAGCGCCAGAAAGTCGATAATATTGCTATTGTAATTTCTCTCCTGCGCCTCGAACGCAAGAGTAATGGCATCGGAGATCTTGGTTATGTCAAAATCTACGATCTTGCCGTCTCTTTTAAGTACGGTATACATAGTCGTTTTCCTTTCTCTTGTCATTATGATAAGCCGCAAAAAGCAGCTAAAAATATCTCCGGGTGCCACAAAATTTTATTAACTTTGTCAGAAAAATATCAAAGCTTGCATAATACGGGGAAATATGCAAGAAAATATGCAATTTTTCCTATAAGACACGGAAAACCACCCCTAAGGGCGGTTCCTTTTTTATTCTGCGGCACCGAAATCGTGCGCATATATGATAACACATTATCGTGTGCTTTGTCAATGGGGAAATCTCAAAATCTTGTGTCTAATTACAAATTTCGTCACTATATCTAGTATTATGACAAAAGTTTTGTGCAAATTTATGTAGCGTTTTCATATCTGAAAATTTCTGCCTGAAAATAACTTACACACATCTTTTTCACTTATTCAAGCCTTGGTTTTTAAAAAGAATAAATTTATCAAAAATTTTATTATACAAAAAAGCGCCTGCCTTTAAGCTCAAGCTTTGGCAAGCGCTTTACATTGTCCCGTACTATTGGCTCGCTGACTGACTTGCCATACGCTCAGATCTGTCTCCGGCACATTTCTTAGTAGAGCATCCGGTTGCGATCAGGCAAAACAACGTATTCCCAGTATTTTTGATTTTGTTATCAATGCCAGACTGATTTTACAGACTAAATAGGCAGATGCAGATTTTATAAATTGCATAGGTTATATAAAATGCACAGATTATTTAAAGTATGTAAATTATATAAAGTATGTAGATTATATAGATCATTATTAATTATACAGTAATAACAGATTGTTTAGATATACTGTATCGGTTGGGTTATACGGCAAGCGTCGATCATCTCAGCTCCGCCCGAGGAATATATTCGCGAAGAATGGCGGTGAGAGACTCCATCTCCTCCTTGGAATAAGGGGATAAGCCACAAGACAGAAGATCGCCCGAGTCTAAAAAGGTCTGAAGATAGAAGCTCTCGTCACCCCGAAGCCACTCTCCTATGGCGCGGATGCTATCGGCATCGTGAAGCTCTACGGTCACCGTGGTACGAAACTCAAAGTCTACTCTGCCGGTCATAAGAAGTCGAGCACTCCGATCTATAGGCGATACGTTGAAGCGATCGATCCCCACAGTCTCGCCGTAGCGTTCCATTGAGTTTTTTATATCCATAGCAACGTAATCAACAAGCCCTTCGTCAATAAGACTTTCTAGAACACCCGGTAAGTAGCCGTTGGTATCCAGCTTGACGCGAAGACCGCGTGACTTGATCTCTCGGAGAAAATTTGGAAGATCAGCGCTTAAGGTTGGCTCTCCACCGCTGACGCACACTCCCGAGAGCTTCCCCCTTCTGCTGTCGAGAAATTCAAGGAAGCTCTCGACGGATATGTTCTCTGCCTCTCTCTCTGGCAGAACTATAGACGCGTTATGACAGAACGGGCAGCGAAAATTACACCCGCCAAGAAAAACCGTGCATGCGATCTCTCCAGGGAAATCAAGAAGCGTCAGCTTTTGTAAGCCCTTTATTTTCATATCTCTTATTCTCCGATGCTTAGTAATTTCGGCAGAGGCTTAAGTCCAAGTTTTATGCTGCGAGCAAAGATTCTATGAACAGCCCTATATATTTTACCACACCCTCGGCTTCTTTTCAACCGTTTTATTTTGGAAATAAAGTGACAATGGTAAAGGATCAGCCGGGTGACGTATCCCCCGGCTGAAATATTTGAAGCATCAGGGGCGGGAGATGGCGCGTTTTCCCGATCATCACCCCTCTTCAGAAAATATCCGCAGGCATGCCACAGCCGCGTTCTCTTCAAATTAATATACCTGTTTGCTTTTCAGGCTTACAGTCCCTTAGACTCAAGATAGGCGCAAACGTCACCGACGGTCTGAAATCTCACGAATTCCACAAACTTAAATCCGAACGCGTCCTCGATCTCCATGCTCATCATCATAATAGCCAGAGAGTCAAAGCCAAGATCCTCCACAAGTCTTGTGTCAAGGGTGACGGCTGACATTTCAACGTCGGGCACTACCTTTGCAAGTATTTCTTTAAGTTTATCTAACATAATAAAGCTCCTTTGGGTAAAACCCTTGTTTTTGTAAATAGTTGTTTGCTTATTTCTATATTTCCTTGATATACGAGCGACGGCGTTTATGCTGACGCTTGGTAAAATGCTTCCACTGAGAGATGACGGCGGTATTTGTCTCCAGGTTAAGATTGGTCTCACATCTTTTCGCCTTTCCGGAGGAAAGCATATCTACAAGACCCTGGATTATTACAGCATTAATGCCTGAATTCTGGTACTCCGGACGGACTGCAACAAGTCCCAGATCTATTGTCTTTGGCGTTCTCACCGCCAATAGCACCTTGATCAGAGCCATCGGAGTCAGACGTCCTCCGCTGCGCTTCACCGCATCACCGATAGATGGGAAGCAAAGTCCGAAGGCTACCACCTTATCCGTCTCATCGGTTATAAGGAACAGAAACTCCTTATTGACGATAAGCATAAACTGATCCACCAGCTCCTCTCTCATCTCGGGCGAGATAGGCACCGTTCCGTACAGCTTGCTGTAGCACTCGTCAAGACAGTCGAAGAAGCTATCCTTATACTTATTTATGTACTGCCGCTTAGTCAAGCCCGACGTCTGAGCAACGTGAAGCTTATGCATATCGAGCACTCTTTCGGAAACTCGCCTCAGCATCTCGTTTGGCTTCTCCGGAGCGCGAAGCTCGAATTCCAGCCAATCAACCTCTTTTCTAAGTCCCGCAGCCTCGCAAAGCTTGGGGTAATATGAATAGTTATACTGCTCCTCGAAGGTGGAATTTTCCTCAAAGCCCTCGATCAGCATACCCTCCCTGTCAAGATCGCTGTAGCCTAAAGGTCCGCACATCTCGGTCATTCCTCTTTCCCTGCCCCAGCTCTCAAGAGCGGAGAAAAGCGCCTCGGATACGCGTTCGTCATCTATTGAATCAAATCTTGTGAAGCGGATGCGGCGAGTGCCGTGCAGCTCGTTATATTGCTTATGGAGTATGCCCTGAATTCTTCCGACGGTCCTGCCGTCCTCCTCTGCCAGAAGAAATACCGACTCGGAGATGTCCGGCTTGCCGCCGGCCTCTATCAGCCGTTTTTCATCAGAATAAAGGGGTGGAACGAAGTGAGGACACTCTCTGTAGAGTCTTAAGGGAAATTCTATAAATTCCCTTATATCACCTTTACTTTTTACTTCTTTTACTGTTATCATATTACTATCCTTTATTCAAGAGGCTCGTCGGGACGGCGGATAGGAAGATAGCCGAAGCCTGCAAGCCAGGGTCCGTTATGAGCGCCGCTGACGGGTGACATGATCACGTCCTCGTGATTTGCCTCAATGCCGTACTTTTTCTCTATTTCCTTCAGGATAGCTATGTAGGATGGGCCTGTGTAAACGTGCCAGAGCAGATAGTCCTCGGGGCTTCTGTCGCCTATCCTCTCCTTCAGTATCTCGCAGGTTCGAGCTAGCGCCTTCTTAGGCGTTCTGACGCTCTCAAGAGCAACGCAATCTCCGTCCTTATTAAAGTGAACCACCGGGCATATGCCAAGCATCTGACCAAGGAATGCCTTACCTCCCTTAAGTCTGCCATTATATATTAGGTAATCAAGCTTCGCGTCAACGCCCATAAAGATCTGGCGATCCATCATCCACCCAATCTCCTTAAGAATATCCTCGGTGGGCATACCCTCGTCAACCATCATTTTCGCTCTGATGGCAAGCATTCCCTCTCCGAAGCTTGTGATCTTGGTATCTATTACGTGAATATTTAGTCTGTCGCTATACTCCTTGGCAACAAGACATATTTCGTTATACGTACCGCCAAGTCCCGAGGATATGGCGAACACGATAGCCTCCTCATATCCATTCTCGATAGCCTTGTCGAAATGCTCCTTTATCTCCGCGGGAGTGGGCATTGCGGTCTTCGGCAGATTATCCTTGGGATTTTCTATTTTCTCAAGCCTTGCGTAGAAATCAACGGGATCAAGATCGTATCCCTCAAGGTATTCCTTGCCCTCAAAGAGAACGTGGACTCTGATAATATCTATACCCATTTTCTTGTATCTTTCGGGAGCGTATTCTATACATCCGGTTGACGTGCACATTACTATTCTTTTCATCTTAATATTCCTCTTTTGTAAATAAGTGTTTACTTTAATTATTCTCTTCCCTCAAACGCTTGCTTGTTTGCAGCAAGATTAAGTATCATATGTATAACGTTCTTTATGGACTGCTCGTTTGATGCGCCGTGAGCCTTTATGACCGGTTTTCTGACACCAAGTATTATTCCTCCGCCAAGAGAATTGAAGTCGTATCTCTTCATAAGCTGTCCCGCAAGAGCCATATACTCCTCTCTTCCCTCGCTCTTAGCTATCTTTACGATATCCGTAATTATACGCCTTGCCGTGCCCTCTGTAACCTTAAGCACCTGATTACCCGCAAAGCCGTCGCACGCAAGCACGTCGCAATCTCCGCTCAGCGCATTGGTACCCTCTATATTTCCCACAAAACTTATTCTGTCATCCTCTGCCAGAATAGCGTGAGCTGCCTTAACCGCTTTATTGCCCTTGGTGGACTCTTTGCCGTTTGAAAGAAGTCCGACTCTCGGATTTTCTATACCGTACATATCTCGCATAAAATCAGAGCCCAGTCTGGCAAAGTGAGCAAGAGTCTCCGGCCCGCAATCTATAGTCGCGCCGGTATCAACAAGGCAGACGAATCCGCCGCGCTCCGCAGGCAAAAGCGCCGCAAGAGCAGGTCTGACTCTGGTCTCGAGGGAAAGATGCATCATCGCACCCGCTATCAGCGCTCCCGTGCTTCCCGCGTTGACCAGACCCACGAGATCTTCTCTCTTCGCAAGAGCGCTCAGCGCAACCACGAGCGACGAGTTACGCTTGGTGAAAAGCGCCTCCGCGGGACTGTCGTAATTGGTTATAACCTCAGAGGTGCTTACGATCTCAACTCGCGAAGGATCTATTTCCTCGCGCTTTACCGCTTCTACTATTGCTTCGCCGTCACCGACCAGCATAAGCTCAAGCTCCTCCCTCTCGGAAAGCGCAAGAGACGCGCCCCTAACCATCATTTCAACGCCCTTATCACTGCCCATGCAGTCAAGGACAACCTTGTATTTCTTCATCCTTCTCCTCCAAAAGCACCGAACCGCAGGCTGCACCGATGGCTCCCTTCTGTGCGTCCGGTATGTTTAATGATAGAGCCGACTGTAATTATCGGCTGATTTACGGATCAATCCATTGTTTTTCGGGAAAAACTTTTGCCCATCCGTTTTTACTCAACGGAAACCAGATAATCGTATATCTCCTGCTTTCCCTTGTACACGGTAAGCTCGTGATACGGATAAAGCTCCTCTATTTTCTCCGTTACGCTGACTCTCGCGTCGTCATCCACGTCAATTCCGACGAACAGCGTTATTATCTCTCTCTCGTCCATATCCTCTATACCGGATAACATACTAAGGAGCGCCGTATCTCTGTCGGGGGCGACAGATGTGATCTTTCCGTTGGTTATAGATATATATTCTCCTTGTTTTATCGCTCTTCCGTCAACCGTCACGTCTCTTACGGCGCAGGTGATCTCACTGCCTACGATACCGCTCGCAGCTCTCTGCGCGCCGGATACGATCGCCTCTATATCTGATACTCCGGGATTTATTACGGACAGGGCGCTGTAGCCCTCCATCACTGAAGCGGTAGGTATTATATGGACTCTCGCCTCGGTATACAGGCTTGCTGCCTGCTTGGCGGCAAGCATCACGTTTTTGTTGTTCGGAAGAACTATTATATCGTCGGCAGGATGCAGGCGGAACGCCTCTAAAAACTCCTCTGTGGATGGGTTCTGCGTCTGACCGCCGTTTATTATTCCGTCAGCGCCCATATCCCTCATAAGAGAGCATATGCCCTCGCCCATACAGGCGGCAAGAACGGTGAACGGCTTTCTCGGCTTACTTTTAACACTCTCGGTATTTGAGTGACCAAGCTCCATATTCTCTATTTTGACAGTCAGAAATTCTCCCCATCTCTGACCGATAAGCAGCGCCTTACCGGGCTCAAAGAGGTGAACGTGCACCTTAACTATATCCTTTTCCTTATATGCAACGATGCTCTCGCCGCCAATAGCTACAAGCTCATCAATAAGCTCTCCCACCGTAAAGGCGTCCGGGTCGCACTTTGATTCTGTCAGACGGAGAAGAAACTCCGTGCAATAACCGAGAGTCATTTCCGAGCTTCTTGTAAATCTGTTAACGTCAATTGTATCCGCCGGAGTATTGTTCAAAGGCTTATAATCAAACTCCGTTACCTCACCGGTAAGAGTCGCCAGCATACCTCCTGCGATCGCCAGGTATCCCGCGCCGCCAGAGTCCACAACGTCAGCCTCCTGCAAAACAGGCAATATCTCCCTCGTTCGCTCGAGAGACTTAGCGGCAGACTCAACGTGTATCCGATAATAATCCTCTATATCAAAGCTGTCATCTACAGCGTCGAGAGCCGCCTCAGCGCTCTCGCGAAATACGGTAAGTATAGTGCCCTCCGTGGGATTGGATACCGCGCTGTATGACTTCCTAATGCCGTGAACGTACGCCTCTGCAAGTTGGCGCGCGTTCACCTTGTCATAGCCCGACAGACCCTCTGCGATTCCGGAGAAGATCTGGGACAGTATAACGCCCGAATTGCCCCTCGCGCCAAGGAGAGTACCGGATGCAAAAACGCTCATAATCTCACCGACTCCGCCGCTGGCGGCATGCGATCCGGAGAGACCGCTCTCGAGAGTCATAAGCATATTCGTTCCTGTGTCCCCGTCGGGTACAGGGAAGACATTCAAATCATTGATCCTCTGCTTATCGGCGCTGATTCGCTCTCTGCCTCCTAAAAGCATTTTCTTCAGCATTTCGCCGTCAAGATACGTATAACTCATAGCTTTTCCTTCTATAGCGTTCGCGCATAATGCGCGTATTATTATAATATACATCATTAAGTATATAATACTTTTTTAAACTCAAGTTCAACTAAAATTCAACAATTGTTGATAATTTTCTTCGTTTTACTCCGCATTATTTCAAAAATTCGACAGTATAACAAAAAGAAAAATCTGTATATTTCCTGAGCAAGCGACTTACAATTTAAGCAAAAAATCGGTCAATATGCAAACAATTATATGCAGAATAAAGCAAAAGCATACTATATGCGCAAACCTCACCAAAAAACAAATGCGCGATACCGGATCAGGTATCGCGCTAAATGTACATGATAAATTAATTTTTCAGAGAGTGGATAGGTGCCGGAATTCTGCCGCCGCGATTTATAAATCTCTCGCAGGATTCTCTCTTTACAGGCATAATGGGAGCATATCCCAAGAGTCCGCCGAACTCGGCGCTGTCGCCTACGCTCTTGCCCCATACGGGAATAACTCTCACTGCCGTGGTCTTGTTGTTCACCACGCCTATGCTGATCTCATCCGCGATAATGCCGGATATTGTAGACGCCTCGGTATCACCGGGAATAGCAATCATATCAAGTCCGACTGAGCACACAGCGGTCATAGCCTCCAGCTTATCGAGGGTGAGAGTGCCGATCTTGGCAGCCTCTATCATTCCTCTATCCTCGGATACCGGTATAAACGCGCCCGAGAGACCGCCTACGTGATTTGAAGCCATCACTCCGCCCTTCTTCACCGCATCGTTGAGCAGAGCAAGAGCGGCAGTAGTGCCGTGCGTTCCGCATCTCTCAAGCCCCATATTCTCAAGTATCTCAGCCACGGAGTCTCCTGCCGCTGGGGTTGGAGCAAGGGAAAGATCCACGATACCGTAAGGAGTACCAAGCCTCTTTGCCGCCTCGGATGCTATAAGCTGTCCGACTCTGGTGATCTTGAACGCTATACGCTTAACGGTTTCGGCAAGCTGGGAGAAATCGCAATCTCCCGCCTCCTTAACGGCAACCGCCACAACACCGGGACCCGAAACGCCGACGTTTATAACCGTATCGGGCTCGCCAAAGCCGTGAACGGCTCCCGCCATGAAGGGATTATCCTCAGGAATGTTAGCAAATACCACCAGCTTCGCGCAGCCGATAGAGTCCTTATCTCTCGTAAGATACGCGGTCTCCTTGATTATCTCGCCCATACGGCGAACCGCATCCATATTAATTCCCGCCTTGGTGGTGGCAACGTTAACGGAGGAGCAGATTCTCGTTGTTTCGGTCAGCGCCTGAGGAATAGCCTCTATAAGATTTCGCGCGCCAAGTATCTCCCCCTTCTGCACGTGAGCCGAAAAGCCGCCGATGAAATTAACTCCCAGCTGATTGGCCGCCCTCTCGAGTGTGTTGGCAAGCTTCACGTATCCGTCGGGAGAGAGTCCGGCGCCAACGTATGATAACGGAGTAACCGATATTCTCTTATTTACGATTGGTATGCCGTATGTGCGCTCCAGCTCCTCGCATACGCTGACAAGCCTTCCCGCTGACCTTGTGACCTTATCGTATATCTTCTGCGACAGCCTCTCCGGGTCGTCGGATATACAGTCAAAAAGTGATATACCCATAGTAACGGTTCTGATATCCAGATTCTCGTCACGTATCATTCTGATGGTTTCCAGAATATCGTTCGTATTAAGCATAGGACCTCCTTAAATCTTGTGCATAGAGTTGAAGATGTCCTCGTGCATAACACGGATATCAACGCCCAATTTCAAGCCGCGGCCCTTGATGGCCTCGGCAAAGGATGCGAAATCTACCGTCATGCCATCCAGCTCAACGAGCATTATCATCGCAAAGTATTCCTTCATTACCGTCTGGCTTATGTCAATGATGTTTACGCCGTGCTTGGAGCACTCATCGCTTGCCATAGCGATGATACCAACCTTATCCTTACCCGTTACGGTTACAACTGCCTTCATATTATTTCCTTTCCGTCGCAAAGCGGCAGGCAGGGCAAAAAGCCCGCCTATACATAAAATGTAAATTGATTATAGCACATATCAGATCAACTTTCAATATTTAATTTGTTTTTCTCGCAGATTTCCCGTCTACACACATAAGACGGGAAAAGAAGAAGCGCTCCGAAAATCGCCCTCGCGCGTTATCAAAATATTCAAAATTCAGCTTAAATATTGAAATCCTACCTGCTTTGTGATAAAATATTATAGACGGATTTTTCCGCACTAACAGAAGCATCGGAGAAACGGATGGACGGCGTAGTAATAGTAAACAAGGAGGCGGGGCTGACCTCGCAGGCGGTGGTAAACCGTATAAAGCGAATATTCGGAGAAGCCAAGGCCGGTCACACCGGCACGCTGGACCCTATGGCTACGGGAGTTCTGCCCGTTCTGATAGGCAGAGGAGTCAAGGCGAGCGAATTTATGCTCACTGCGGACAAGCACTACTCCGCGACACTTCTCTTAGGACTCACGACGGACACGGAGGATATAACCGGTAAAGCTCTTACTGAGTGTGACCGTATTCCTACCGAGGACGAGGTGAGAACGGCAGTTAGCTCTTTCGTAGGTGGATATATGCAAACGCCCCCTATGTACTCAGCCCTAAAGGTGGGAGGAAAAAAGCTCTGCGACCTGGCAAGAGATGGCATAGAAATTCATAGAGAAGCCAGACCCGTCACCGTTTTTTCTATTGACGTAGAACGGATCTCGGATAGAGAATACTCTCTGGACGTTCACTGCTCTAAGGGAACGTATATAAGAACACTGTGCGCTGATATAGGAAAGAAGCTGCAGGTCGGTGGCGTTATGAAGACTCTGACTCGCTCATCTGCATCCGGCTTCACACTTAATGAGGCGAAGACCTTAGGGGAGCTTGAGAAAATGACGGGCGAGGAAAGAGAACGCGCCGTATATCCCGTTTCTTACGTTTTTAAGGATCTGCCGAGGGTCACTCTACAGCCATTCTTCGCAAGGCTCGCCCACTGCGGTCTTGAGATATATCAGAAAAAAATAGGATCCGACTTCTCCGTGGGTGAAAGAGTAAGCCTTTACGACTGCGACGGATTTTTTGCCGTCGGAGAGGTGAGAGAATACGAGGGAGGGTCGGCAATCAAGCCTATAAGGCAGTTCTGACTAAGATAGTACATTCGCACACATATTTATAGCGATTTTTCTCAATTTATTAATAACTACTTCTTTGTCTTTTACAATTAACCACGCTTTTTTCACACAATACTTTACATTTTTCAGAATTTTACAAGAGGTTTAACGATATGCTCAAAATTCTTATCGTAGAGGACGACAGAGAGCTAAGACAGCTGTTCTCCCACGTGCTTACCCGCCAGGGATATTCCGTTATAGGCGCTTCTGACGGAATCGAGGCGCTTAAAATAATAGATGGAGATTACTTTGATCTTATTATTTCCGATGTGATGATGCCCGGTATGGACGGATTTGAGCTTGCCGAATCGCTAAGAAACGCAGGCATAATGACGCCTATACTTATGATCACCGCAAGAGATTCCTTTGACGATATGAGACGCGGATTTCTGTCCGGTACGGACGACTATATGGTCAAGCCGATAAACGTAAACGAGATGGTTCTGCGTGTTGGAGCTCTCCTCCGCCGCGCCCAGATGATAAACGACAGAAGACAGGTGATAGGCTCCACGGTAATGGAGTGCGACTCGCTGACGGTAGTGTCCCAAGGGGAGAGCGATATCCTTCCCCAGAAGGAGTTTATGCTGCTATATAAGATGGCGGCGTTCCCCGGCAAGATATTCACCCGTCAGCAGCTGATGGACGAGATATGGGGCTACGACTCCGAGAGTGATACCCACACGGTCGACGTACATATAGGCAGGCTCCGCGACAGATTTCGCGATAATCCCGACTTCAAGATAGTAACTATTCGCGGCGTTGGATACAAGGTGGTGAAGCTGTGATGACCGACAAAGATAAAACTCCCACGCTCGAGGAGCGCACCGCAACCGATTCCGTCGAGGCTCAAAGAAAAAGCATACAGGCAATAAATAACCTACTGAGAAGAAACATCGAAAAGGTAAAGCATATAGCCAAGGATCACCTGCAAAGCTCCGCTAAAAGCAGCGATCAAGTGAAAAAAAAGGCGCTGGGTCTTAATATTTTCTTCGCTATTCTAATCATGGCAGAGGTGCTTCTTATCTCTGCGGGCGCTTCCGGAATTCTGAATCTTGTAAGAAGCACGATAGATAAGTCAGCCAGCATACCCGACATAGTATGGCTCGTTGGCGTAGGTGTAGTGCTTGGTCTTCTGACCATTCTCTTTCTCACCAGATTTTTCTCCGGACCCATCTCCACTCTGGGAAACGCTGTTAAGAGAGTTGCCAACGGCGACTTTACCGTCAGGCTCAGAACGGACAAGGGCTTCAGAGAAATAAGGGAGATAAACGAGAACTTCAACGCTATGGTGAAGGAGCTGGGAGCGACGGAGATACTGCAGACAGATTTCGTATCTAACGTGTCGCACGAATTCAAAACTCCGATAACCGCAATAGAGGGCTACGTAACCCTGCTTGGAGACTCTTACGGTACTACACCCGAGCAGCAAAAATATATCGAAAAAATACTTCTGAATACAAACAGGCTCTCAACTCTGGTCGGAAACATTCTTCTTTTATCAAAGATAGATAACCAGGGCATACAGTCCAGAGCCTCAACCTTCCGTCTTGACGAGCAGATACGTAGCTCCATCGTTGAGCTTGAGCCGAAATGGACGGAGAAAAACTGTGAGCTTGACGTGGATATGGAGGAGCTTATCCACACGGGAAACGAAAATCTTCTTATTCACGTATGGAAAAATCTGATTGAAAACGCCATTAAGTTCGGACCGAAGGACAGCACCATCAGAATAACCCTACAAAAAAAGAAAGGCAAAGCCGTATTCACGGTGACAGATGAGGGAGAAGGCATCTCCGACGAGGATAAATGTCACGTATTTGATCGCTTCTATCAGTCCGACAGCTCGCACAAATCCGAGGGTAACGGACTGGGACTTGCGCTCGTGAAGCAGATAGTAGATGCTGAGGGCGGCGAGGTATCCGTATGTGACGGAGAAGGGGGCGGCTGCAAATTTACTGTCGTGCTGTGATCTACGGGCAGAGTATGTAAAATAGCGCAAAAGCATCTATCTGACAGATACGAGTAGGCGCAAGTCCTCGAAACACCAATAGACAAACGGAACAATAAGCATACAAAACAGATATATCTAAGACAGCCGGATAACAGATGCCGATTTGGCTTAGTAATACTAAGGAGAAGGATATGAGGGTAGCAGTAATAGGATCAAGAAATCTCTACGTAGCCGAGATCGGCGCATATCTTCCGCCAGACTGCACCGAAATAGTTTCGGGAGGGGCGAGAGGCGTTGACAGGTGCGCGGAGAGATACGCAAAAGCCAACGGCTTAAAGCTTACCGTTTTCCGACCCGATTACGATACTCACGGCAGAAGCGCGCCTATTCTCCGAAACAAAACAATAGTTGAATATTCTGATTTCGTGGTTGCATTCTGGGATGGAGAAAGTCGCGGGACAGCCTTCGTTATTGATTATTGCAAGAGAACGGGGACCCCATACACAATTATTTATATGTAAATGCTGAGGCAACAAAACCCGAGTAGTTCAAGCCTGTTATATATAAAGTATATTAAAACGCAGAATTTTAGTACATTCCGTTATTGGATATTACTAAAATTCTGCGTTTTATTATGTTTTTGTAAATATTTATTTGTATTTTGCCTTATTATTTACCGTTTTGTGTTTTTACTCCGAAAATTTTTGACAAGAAATATCTTATAACTTTCGGACTTCTAACAAGCACTATTTTCATATAGCTCTCCATATTGATTTTTGGGTTCACCTATTATATACTATGCAAACCGCAAGATTATGATACCGCTATATTTTCTGAATTTTCATCACGATAACGCTCATATCGTCACCGCTGTCCGATCTTCTCGTCGCCTCGGAAAGTATCAGGTCAACGTACTCCTTTAGCGTTTTCGGAGCGGGTGAGGCAAGCAGCTCAACAAGCCAGGGTGACTCCTCCGCCGACTGCAGTATACCGTCGGATATCATTATTACGTAGTCCTCGCTCTTCACCTCCACGCGTATTTTTTCGGAATCTATAGAGCGCATAAGCCCTATGGGAGCCGTCTGGGATTTAATACGGAAGATGGATTTATCTCTTTTTATAAAAGAGGGTGCAGAACCGCTCTTTACAAACGTAGCGTCTCCGGTTATCAGATCCAATTCAAACAGATCAACGGTAGCCGAGCATTCCTCACTTCTTCCCCTCATAACGTGATTCAAAAGGTGAAGCACCGTCTCCTTTTCGGCGACACAGCTCAGCGCTCGCTCAAGAAATCCTGCCACGAACGCAGAGGTATCTCCTGCAAGCTCTCCCCTGCCCATTCCGTCGGAGATCAGAGCGTAGAAGGTGTCCGACGCGGATTCAAATACTGAAACCGTGTCTCCGCATATTTCCTTTTCGTCAGCGGATATTCTTCCGCTGGCGCACTCAACGGAAAAGGCACGCCTTGCGTCGCACTCCATCAGCGCCATTTTACCGCCTCTGTAGAATTCGGGTGTACCAAGTCTGACCGACGCTATCCTCTCTATTCCCAGCTGCAGATCCTTGGAGCTTATTCTGTCTCCATCCTCGTCCTCAAGCGCCACGATAAAATGCTTTTTTCTTTCTCCGAATACCCTTATAACTGCGTCGTCGTAGCCAAGCTCTCTCATCATATTCGTAAGAGGCTCGGTATACTCGTCCGCAGAAACACTCTCGCTGACGTCATATCCTCTGGCGTCGGAGATAAGCTTTGCGACCAGCTCGTATACGTCCGCCGTAGAATCCGTATCCTTAAGTCGTCTGTCCTCTCTCTCGGCTCTCGCCGCCTCTCTCATTATCTCTTCAGCCACGGACTCTGCTTTCTGACAGAACTCCGTGCTTCCGTTCACGTCCTCCGCGGTAATAGCTTTTCCCTCAGCAAGCTTTCCGGCTATTTTATCCGCTCCTCTGAAAACAGGACGAATATCCTCCGCCATACACATCTTCTGCTCCGGGCAAGAGCGGCAATTTCTCTCCGCAACGTCTATTACTATGTCTCTGTAATCCTCTTGGCTTAGAGGAAAATGAGCCTTGGAGTATTCTCTAACCAGCATAGCCATCTCGCTGAGAGACGCCTCAAGTCCATGAATGGCGTCAGTAGTCCTCCCCTTATACTTTAGGGCGGCTGTTCCAACCATATCCTTAGCGGTCCTTTCAACAGAGGCGATACCCTCGGCAGTTTTCTCCTTGACGATATCCTTACATACAGGTCCTGCCAGAATTGCCGATATCATATACTCGGGGAGAGTGGACAAAAAGCCCTCAAGCCCTCCGGAATACGCGCTCCACATAGATAGAAGCGCTCCGCCGGCAATAAGCGCATACGTAGCGCCGAAGCCGAAGAGAAGACCTGCGCCGAGACCCGCCAGAGCAAAGGATACAGAATACACGCCCGAAATACTTAGGGCGGACACGAAGCCAACCGCCATTGCTCTGATCGCGCCGAATCTTTTGGCAACCAGAATGGTAACGAAGCCAACGAAAATATATGGTGCCGAAATACCCATAAGCTCTATTTCGGAAAGAGAGAGAGTAACAAGAAACAGAAGCGTCAGGCAAGACAGCTGAAAGAATATCAGATTAAACCGTTCCTTGTCGCTTCTGCCCGCAAGTGAGAGCAGATTTTTATTTGCGCTGAAAACCTCAGAGAGCGAAAGCCCGTTCTCAAAAAGTCCGGAAAGCAGAAATACAGCGGCAGGAGGCATAAGAACCATAGTTGCGCCCAGCAGAACCGTGGCGGCGGATAATCCTCCGAGCAGCACCTCGTAAAGAGCCACGACCGATCCGCCCACCACGGCGCAGGACATTCTGACCCCTAATCCATCCTTAAAGAGATGCTCAGTTCTGCGTCCTCCCGAAATAAGAGCGCGCAGAAAAAGTGTCAGCGAAACGGCAAGAGCGTATATTATACCGCTTCGCCCGACAGTCAGCGATCCAAGCACACATCCCGCAGCGGTAACGAACACCTGCTCCGGCATCAGCGCCGTCATCGCTATTCCAAGTGGATGAGCTGAGAAAACGGTGTGACATCTGCCAAACAGCAGCGCGAGAGTAAATACAACCGTATAATACAGAATGCTTTTTTCACCGAGCGCCGCACCGCTTAGAGCGCCCTTTACCATCCTTGAATATTTTTCTCCAATGCCGCCCTTGCTGTCAGCAGCTTGCTCTTCTCTATCCTTGAGATTGTTCATTTTCATCAACCTTTCATATTAATTTGTATATGAAAAGTATAGATCATAAAACGAGAGAATTGTGTAGATTTCTGACAGTCGAATAGGATAAAAGCAAAGTATTATTTGCAAAAAGCTGTAAAAATCCACCGAAATTTGATGGAATTTTACAGCTTTTCTTTGTTTTTGCGATAAATTAACGAATGACTACGCACATAACCGTATATACTTATAGGTTATAGCTTGAGCCGGGCAAGCGCAAGCAATTTACTCATCATAGTATTCCATATCCTTGGCAGTCAGCACCTCTCCTGATGGCGTCACCCATACCGCGAGCTGAACCTCAGGTAATGACTCAACGAGAGCCAATCCATCCTCGTAGCTCATAGAGAAAAGAGCAGTCGAGAGAGCGTCGGCAAGTCCGGAGTCTCGGCATACCACGCTCACTGAAGAAAAGAAGCTGCTGGGATATAGGGTATCCTTATCAATTATATGATGGTATCTTTTTCCGTCAACAGTAACGTATCTTTGATAATCCCCCGACGTTACCACCGAGGTATCAGAGGCCGTGAAGGTCATAACGTGAGGCTGATCAGATGATTTATCGGGGTTTTCTATACCAGTTATCCATCCGTCACCCGACGGCTTCTCTCCGACAAGGCAGATATTTCCGCCAACGTCCAGCGTAACGCCGCTTATTCCTTTATCCTTCAGCTTATCGACAATCTTCTGTGCGGCGTATCCCTTGGCAACCGCACCCACATCAAGACTCATTTCGGGGTCTGTCAGCTCCACCGTCATGTTCGCACGATCCAGGATCATATGGTCAATATTACAGTGCTCATAAAGAGCGGAAAGCTGCTCCGTTTGGGGTATTGGCGCTCCCTTCGAATAATCGCTTCTGAATTCATGCCATAAGGACAGCACCGCTCCCATACATACGTTCACCTCACCGCGAGTCAGAGTATACGTGTCCCTGCAGTACTCGAGAAAAGCAAAAAGCTCAGCATCGATCTCTATCGGTCCGTCGCCTGCTAGTTTATTTATCTTGCAGAGATTAACCGTATCGGAATACTCGTTGTAAATATCAAAAAGCCTGTGATAATATTTCAGCCCCTCCTCTACAGTAAGACAAATATCGGAGAACTCCTCCGCCGACACTCCGCCATAGTCGGTTATTACGGTCACGGTATCAAAGTAGCCGTATAATATCTTGCTCTTGTTTTTTTCTCCGTCTCTTAGCAGAATCGCGGCTACAACCAGAGCAGTAAGCAGCACAACGATTATTAGCGGAGCGATTTCCTTAAATTTATTTTTATTATTCAAATTATCTCCTCAAAAACGATAATGTAAACTTTGGTTTTTATTTCTTGCTTTTTTGCGCCGTTTTATCCTTAAGCTCCTTTGCGCTGTTTATATATAAATTGATCGTAGTCTCAAGAGTTTCTCTGAGAGCCGTTCTCATATTCTGCGGTAATACCCGGCTCCTTCTGTAAAGATGAAGAAGATGCAGCTCCTCCTGTGAAAGCTCAGACGTATCCTTGGTCGGCATCAGATTGAGAAGCTCCGAGATATTGACACCGAACTTCTCCGAGAGAAGAGGAAGCATCCTCATAAACGAGGCGGATCTGCCCCGTCTCCAATTGTTTACCGTCTTTTCCGAAAGCCCTACCGCTCTCTCAAACGCCGCGTCACTTTCGTATTCCGAGCCTATAAGCTGTAATATATGCTCCCTGATCTTTTCAGTATTTTCGTGGCTCATTTCTGCTTCTCCTTTACCCTTTTTCCGTGAGGTCTTCCCTTTTCCTTATCCTTATATACCCGTTTTTTCCTTTGTCCGCCCACTCCGTCATAGAAGTGAGTTTCAACGGTCTTTCTATTATCATTTTCTGTAGCGGCAGATCTGTCATTTTCGCTTACCTCGTCAGCTTTGCTTCTCCCACCGTTATCCAAGGCTCTGTTGCTCTGAACGGTATCTCTCTTGCTATTCATTTTTGCGGAGCTTGTGCCGCGAGCCTTTTCGCTTTTTTTCTCAGCCTTATCAGTGCTGAAGCCAAATTTACCTATCTGCTCACCCAGGGAATAGTACTCGCCGTGGGCGTACGCTATCAGATCAGCGCGCTCGAAGTGTATCTTACCCTCGCCGTCAAGAAGACCCTCGTCACAGGAGGTGGCAACTATATCTGCTATAAATACGTCGTGAGTCCCCATAGAAATAACATCGCAAACCCTGCACTCAAGAGCAATGGGGCACTCCGCGATCGTAGGCGGCGACACCTTATCGCTTTTCACCTTGGTAAATCCGCACCTTTTGAATTTATCTATCTTCTTGCCTGTGTATATACCGGCAAAATCCACCTCTCTCACCATAGCCCTAGATGGCAGGTTAATAACAAATTCGCCCCGCTCCTTCAGATAAGAATAAGAGTGTCTTGACGGTCTGACGGAAACGTACGTCCTCGGCGGCTTGGTTGCAAGTATACCCGTCCATGCCACAGTCAGAACGTTTGAATTTTCCATATCTCCAACGGTCACAAGGGCGGGGGGTATTGGAGCGCTCATCGCTCCTCCGCTCATATATTTTCTGCTCATTTCAGTCTCCAATTAAATCTTTTTTACAAAAAACGGCTATACGTGTCACGTTTTTTGATTATTTCGTTTCAGCGAAGCACAAACCGCCGTCGAAAATCAATTTTGATCAAGGAAAAGGCCTTACACCTCTTCCCTCATTCAGTTCCCATTATCTTCGGGACCTTTAAGCATACCGAGCCATGCGTAAGTCAAAAGCTTATCGGGCAGTATCTTAAATAGCAGATGCTGAAGCTTGGTATACCAGCCGGTCACGTACATCGTACGACCGCGCTTTACCCTTCTTAAGCAGCCCCTTACCACCTTCTTACAATTAAGAAGCGGCTTCATAGCCGATAGAGGCGGACGGGTTACGTTGCTTTGTGACGTTGCCTTTCCGAGAAACTCTGTTTCTACCCAGCCGGGACAGAAGCAGGTGGCTCTGATACCGTATTTTTTTAGCTCAAAGTTCAGCGACTTCGTGTAATGCAGAACGAACACCTTGCCCGAGGAGTATATATTGAAATAAGGAAGCGGCGTAAAGCAGGAGCCGCTGCCCATAGTTACTATACGCGCCCCGCGCTTCATATACGGCACGGTCATATGTGTGATAAGCACGGTAGCCTTTACGTTAAGATCTATCATCCCCTCGACCTCTGCCTCGCTGATCTGATCAAAGCTGCCGAAATTTCCAAAGCCCGCGCAGTTTATCAGATAGTCTACCTGAGGCTTTTCCTGTACAAGTGCCTCTCTCACCGCCTCTATACCGCTCTTCTCGGTAAGATCGGCTACGATGATCTTGCACCTTACGCCAAGGGATCTGCCAAGCTCCTCCATTCTATCCCGGCGACGAGCGATAAGCCAAAGCTCGTCTACCCCGTATCTCTCCTTAAGCTGAAGAGCAAATTCAGCGCCTATTCCGCTGGATGCGCCGGTGATGATCGCAAGTGACATATTTTTATCCTCCGTTACTGTTTCTTGCATTGATCTCTGCGGATACAATTCTATCAAAAATTCGTTTGACTGTCAACATTATTCGCATATTTTACGAAATTATTTATTGCAAAAAAAGACAATGCATCAAAACAGATACCTAAACAAAAAGAAAGTTTTAAAAATTCCGTTTTATTAACAGACTATTAATAAAGATGCTGTATAATAATATTAAGCGTAGAATTTCATAGTTAAAGAGAAAGGATACATAGATGAGAAAAAAATTGACGCACGGCTTGTCCGCACTGCTTGTTCTGATAATGCTCACCTGCTCGGTCTTCTCCATGACCTCCTGCAGTATACTTATAGACGCTCTAATAAACTCCGATAAATACGAAGGTCAAGGCTCCTCCGAGGAAGGCGATGGCAATGGCGAAGGCTCGGGCAGCTCCGGAGAGTCAGGCTCCGGCGACAGCGCATCCGGCGGAAGCGGTGAGGGAGATAGCGGTTCGGGTGATGAAAATGCGGCTCCCGACTATTATCCCGGCGATTTCGATTCCGATGGTGTTGCGGACGCATACAGACCTCTTCTGTCGGCGGTCAGGATCGTATCAAACCATAGAAAGTACTCCGGCTATGACTACGATTACGGAAGTGACGATCAGACCTATCCGTACATAGTTAACGGCTCCGGCGTAATTTACAAGCTGGATAAGGAGAAGGGCGACGCCTACGTGATCACCAACTATCACGTTGTGTATCACAAGGATTCCGTGATGAAGGATCATGTCAGCGAGGATATAGAGATATATCTTTACGGCCAAGAGGATGAGAGATATAAGATCAGCGCAAAATTCATAGGCGGATCGTTGACTCAGGATCTGGCGGTGCTGAGAATCAGCGGCAGCGACGTGCTGAAAAACAGTAACGCTGTGCCGGCTTCCATCAGAAGCTCCGAGACTGTCAGGCTGATGGAGGAGGTCATAGCGGTAGGAAATCCCGAGGGTATGGGAATATCCGTAACGGAGGGAATAATCAGCGTAGACAGCGAATGGCTCAAGATGGTCGGAGCGGATAACAGAACCTCTCTGAATCTCAGGGTTATGAGAATAAGCGCCGCGATAAACGAGGGCAACTCCGGCGGCGGTCTCTTCGATGGAGACGGCAAGCTTGTCGGTATAGTTAACGCAAAAAGGACCGGCTCAGAGGTGGATAATATAGCCTATGCTATACCGATCGACCTGGCAAAAAGCATTGCCGACGCTATAATAAGTCAGTGTGACGGAGATACCGTAACAAGCTTTAAAAAATGTCTTCTCGGTGTCACGATAGACGCCAAATCCCTTGGCCTCTCGGTCGACTCGGAAAGCGGCGCGATCATAAAAATGGAAGAGGTTACCGTCACGGCTGTCGATCCCTCATCGGCTCTTAGCGGCAAGATCGGAGTGAACGATATAGTACACGCCGTCAGCGTAGACGGTGAGCTCGTAGAGGTCACTCGCAAGCATCACGTGACCGATCATTTACTCAAGGCGCGCGAAGGCAGCGAGATAATTCTGCACGTAACGAGAGGTCAGTACAATCTTAGCATTACGGTGACGGTAACTGCTGATATGCTCGTAAGTGTTAAATAGGCGCTTTGACTACTTTTGTTTGCTTTTTAGCCTTATATTTGACATTTCAGTATAACGAGACTTTAAGAATTAAAACATTTTTAACACAAAAAGCTCTGTATCAATGGTACAGAGCTTTTATTTTCATTTCTTTTTCTTTTTTGTGATTTGCCTTTGGTGAATCGAGCTTTCCTCGGAGGATGTAGCGCTTCGGCGCGACGCATTTTTGCCTCTTCCGGTCTCCCCCGTTTTTTTAAAGCCGCCTTGCTTTCTTTTGCCCGAAGCTATATCGGACTGCTTCCCCCGCCCGACTTCTGTTTTCACCTTATCACCAACACTTCGCGGTGCATTCGGTTTTTCCACAGATTTTGACACGTCCCGTCTGCCGACGCGTCTGACCGATACGTCGAGAGGCTTCGATTCTCCGATAGCCGAAATCACTCGCCCGATATCATATCCATTCTCTATCGTAAAGAGATAATGCGTGTGATTTATTCCGTATTTTCTAAGCTCCAAGGGTCTGTCACCCATATAGGTGACCTCCGAATTAAGTATCAGATTTCTGTGTCCCCACTCCCTTATGATCGGGAATTTTTCACCCATTCTGTCGGTAAGGGCGGCTTTGCCACAGCTGTCACACCCAAATCCTTCTCTGATAAAGCACCGCTCCGTAAGCATAAGGGGAATTCTGCCGTATATAACCACCCCGTCGGATATATCTCTCGCCTGGGGAAGCGTAAGCTCCGGAGAGAGTATACCGAGATATGCTCCGAGACGCTTATATTCCGCGCTTGCGGCGCGATTGTATATATTAAGCCTGAAGCCTCCGAAAATTCTCAGTCCCACCTCACGTATCAGAGAAAGGTGACCTATATTGTCCGCCAGAGCCCAGCTTGCGCCAAGTCTGACTGCTCTCAAAAGTCCCTCTCTGACCGCGCAAAGCTCCGAGTCCGTGATCACCGGCGGAAGAAAGACCGCTCCGGCGCGCGATATGGCGTCATCGGACGAAAACAGCGGCACAAACGAGATATCAATGGCGCTTAAGGCATCATCGGACGCAGCCATATAGGCTTCCTCGGAGAAGAACTGCGCCGTAGTGACGCGCGGCTCGCTGCGTGTCTTTTCCGGCAAGGACAGCTTAACGCAAGACAGCTTTACAGCCGTCCCGTTAGCGCGACCATCCCGAGATCCGAATGTATCGCCATCGTTTGTAAAATCTATTGTATCCGCTTTACCGTCATTTGACTTGGAGTCGGTTTTCTCATAGGTATATTCTCCTGCGTACTCTCTGCCAAAATTTTCAAGCATCTCTGCCGCCTCGCGCCGCAGAGCATTCAACCTGGCGGGAGAGACGTTAAGTCCTTCACCGAGAGTCAGATCTATATCGGATGGCGAAAGCGACAGACAGGTGTTGCCCATTTTACAGAGCCTCTCCGTTACGTCCTCAGGAGTCAGTGGACGGCTTTCCGCCTCCTCGGGAGCATCTCCCGTCGCCGTGACCCTTCGCTCACCAAGGATAAGCGTCATCGAGGCGGGCTCTCCGGGGACTATCCTTACCTTAGCCTTCACCCTCGTACGCTCAAGGGACGGAACAGGCGTCTTGGTCTCCTTGGACTCCTGTTTATCGCGCTCACTTCGCACTCCGGTCATACCCGTGTCAATTTTTCCTGTAAAATAACCGTCGGTAAAGCCATCGCGGGAGAAGGCTTTGCGAAGCGCGAGAAGCTCGCTCTCATCTGCCGCTCTCCCCTCGTCAAGAAGACGTCTGTATATACTCGTAACGGTATATACGTACTCGGGAGATTTCATTCTGCCCTCTATCTTCAGCGAAGCGACTCCCGACTCTATAAGCTCCGGAATATACGATGCGAGAGACAGATCCTTAAGGGATAGAGGATAACCCTTACCGCAGGCTGTGGTATAGGGCAATCTGCAGGGCTGGGCGCACTCGCCCCTGTTTCCGCTTCTGCCTCCGACAAGAGAGGAGAAAAGGCATTGCCCCGAGTGTGAAACGCATAGCGCGCCGTGCAAAAACACCTCAACCTCGGGCTTGCTCTCTCTCGTGACACGGCGTATATTTTCAAGAGATAATTCTCTTGCGGGAACGACCCTCGCGCATCCTAGAGCGTACGCCTCGTCAGCGCCCGGCGTATTATGCACGGAGAGCTGTGTTGACGCGTGAAGCTCCATATTCGGAAGCGCTCGTCTGATCTCGCGTATCAGTCCCACGTCCGCAACAATGAGCGCGTCCACACCCAGCTTATATAGCTCTATGGCATAGCTTACGGCATCCGCCATTTCCTTGTCGGTGATCAGCGTATTCACGGTAACGTACAGTCTGACACCGTTCAGCTTGCAAAGAGTAACGGCTCGTTTGATCGCACCCGTGTCAAAATTTTCCGCATATGCACGCGCGCCAAACCGCTCTCCACCAATATAGACTGCGTCCGCTCCTCCGACGATCGCGGCTACAAGACAATCGTAATTTCCCGCCGGGGATAAAAGCTCCGGCAGAGCTGCTCGTCTTATCATTCAATTCTCCTTATTTACCCCGAGGGCGAAAACCCTCGGGGTAAAGCTTATCTTTTCCAATACTTTCTGTCAAGCGTTCTGTACATTATCGCCTCAGCTATATGATCGGCGTTTATCTTATCCATACCGTCAAGATCTGCAATAGTTCTTGCCACCTTCAGAACTCTGTCATGCCCTCTTGCAGAAAGGCCTAAAGCGTCAAACGCCTCCTTAAGAAGCTTCTGCCCTTCCTCGTCGGGAGTGCAGTACTTACGCATCATCCTTGGCGTCATATACGCATTGAGCGTACCCGGCTTATCGCCGCCTCGCTGAAGCCTTTCATCAGTATATTTTCTGGAGCGGTTTACCCTTTCTCTGATAGATGACGAGGGCTCTCCGGGCGCGGTCTTGCCGGATATTTCATTATAGGTAACGGACGGCAATTCTATCTCTATATCTATTCTGTCAAGAAGGGGTCCGCTGACCTTCTGCAGATAGCTCTGTCTTGAAGCGGGAGTACAGGTGCACATACGCACCGGGTCGCCGAAATATCCGCATCTGCAGGGATTCATCGCGCACACCAGCATAAACGACGCGGGATAGGTTATCTTGGCTGCCGCGCGGGTCACTGTCACCACACCGTCCTCCAGAGGCTGACGGAGAGACTCGGTCACCTGCTTTGAAAACTCCGGCAGCTCGTCAAGAAACAGAACGCCGTTGTTTGCCAAGGATATCTCTCCCGGCTTCGGTACCGCTCCTCCTCCAACCAGTCCGGGCATAGTTACCGTGTGATGAGGTGAGCGGAAGGGTCTGTCGGTTACGAGATTTGACTTCAGAGTACCGGTAACCGAATGTATCTTGGTGGTTTCAACCGCCTCCTCGAAGGTCATATCCGGTAGTATTGTAGGCAGCCGCTTCGCCATCATGGATTTGCCTGCGCCGGGAGGACCTATCATAAGCACGTTATGGCCTCCTGCCGCCGCGATCTCGAGAGCGCGCTTAGCCTTAAGCTGACCGCGAACGTCACTGAAGTCCAGCCCGTCCGGTCTTGCGGACAGATCAAAGGCTCTTGCGTCAAATCTCTGCGGCTCTATCAGCTCCTTGCCCCTTATGTGATCGACAAGCTGTCGAAGACTACGAACGCCGTATACGGATATTCCGTCGACCACGGCTGCCTCGCCCGCCGTCTCAAATGGAACGAATACCTCACGTCTGCCGGCGGCTCTGGCTGCAATAGCCATAGACAGCACACCGCTGACAGAGCGAACCTCGCCGGAAAGAGACAGCTCTCCTATAAAGCATTTATCAGAAAAATCGTAATCCGCGGGAATGATCCTATCGCACTGCATTATAGCGCAGATCATAGCAAGATCGTATCCCGAGCCCTCCTTCTTAACGTCGGCGGGGGCGAGATTTATCATTATATCAAGGCTGGGAAAAAGAAAGCCGCTGTTTTCCGATGCGCTTCTCACTCGGTTTTTCGCTTCCTTTACAGCAGTATCCGCAAGACCCGAAAGCTCAAATTTCGGCACTCTGTCCCAGGCGCTGCACTCTACCACAACCTCAAAGCCCTCTATGCCAATGACACCGGCAGAATATACCTTAGAGAACATATTTTCCTCCGCTCCGTCGACCTTTGCCGACATTAATTCATAAAAATATTATACATTATGTAAAGTCTGAAATCAAGTATTATTTGGAGCGTGCCCCGATACATCTCCTAAATTTTAACAAATTATTAATCCAGTATCAACCAAAATTGATTTTTCTATTGCTTTTGGAGACTTAATATGGTACAATGTTCTAGAGCTTGTGCACCAAATATTCATAAGGAGCAGGACATGAAGATAAAGGTAGTTGAAAAAACCTATAAAGAGGTAACGGAGCTTCAGAAAAAGAAGCACGCAAAGCCTATCAAGCCGAATATGTTCTTCCGCACCCTACTTAAGCTTGTATCCCTGCCTGATCTGTGGGCGACAAAATTCAAATACGAGAAGATCGGTATGGACAAGCTTCAAAAAAACGAGCCCGCGCTCTTTTTAATGAATCACTCAAGCTTCATAGATCTGGAGATAGTGGCATCCATGCTCTATCCCCGTCCGTTCAATATAATTACCACGAGCGACGGCTTTATAGGCAAGGACGCGCTGATGAGATGGATAGGATGTATTCCGACCAATAAGTTCGTATCCGACTCCACTCTGGTCCGTGACATTATCCACACGGTAAGGAATCTGAAAAGCTCCGTGGTGCTTTTCCCCGAGGCAGGCTATACCTTTGACGGTACCTGT
This sequence comes from Clostridia bacterium, assembly GCA_017467105.1. Lineage (GTDB taxonomy): Bacteria > Bacillota > Clostridia > Oscillospirales > CAG-272 > UBA1740. The sequence continues at coordinate 176,497 of JAFTSU010000002.1, read as the reverse complement.
ACCACTATGCCCATAGCAACCACCGCTTCGCTTATAAAGATGCTCTCTATACCCGTCGTTATGATAAAGAGCTACGGCGCCTTTCTAAGAGACCCCCTATACAACAATCTCCAGCGCAGAAAGATCAAAGTCAGCGCCACGGAGCAATATATTCTCTCGCCCGATGATATAAAGGAGATGTCCATCGAGCAGATAGGGCGAATAGTAGAAAAGGAGTTCACCTTCGACGGATTTGCGTGGCAGAAGGAGAATGAAGTTCGTATAACGGAGAATTTCCGCGCAGATTATCTGAATCGCGTTCTGTATAAATGCCCCCACTGTATGTCCGAGGGTAAGATGAAGGGCGAGGGCGTGACCCTTAGCTGTACCGCCTGCGGCGAGAGCTACGTGCTGGACGAGCTTGGCTCTCTCGTATATCAGGGCGAGGGCGGGGGTAAGTTCACACACGTTCCCGATTGGTACCTCTGGCAAAGAGCCAAGGTCAAGGAGGAGATCGAGCGCGGCGATTACGGTATAGAGCTGCCGGTCGATATATGTATGACCATCGACACGACGAAAATATTCCACGTTGGAGAGGGAAGGATGACTCACGGCGAGCACGGCTTCACTCTCGAGGGCTGCGATGGAGAGCTGAGCTATACTCAAAAGCTTCTTTCATCCTATACGGCAAACGCGGATTTCAACTGGTATGAGCTTGGAGATATTATATCTTTCGGCAATAACGACCATCTGTTCTATTGCTTCCCGAAGATAAAGGAAGATATAGTTACAAAGATACGCCTCGCCCACGAGGAGCTGTATAAGATAGCATCCGAAAAGGCAGAGGCATTACGAGCCGCTCGCAAGGCGAAGGCAAGCCGATAGTCCTCGGAGCATAGGCAATCCGACATCCGCATAACCAGAGTAAAATAGCGTATTATAACCAACAAAAGAGCCAAAATGCAAGATATACACCTCTCGCATTCCGGCTCTTTTTCTATATTTTTGCTACTTTTGTTTACAAAATCACAGGTGAAGGACTCTTTCCTGTATCTCCTGCGTTCTACCTTGATTCCAATACTGAGTACCGATATATCCGCAGGTTCGACGGGCAACGTTCATCTTGGATTGGTCGCGGTTGTGACAAACCGGGCACTCCCAGAGCAGCTTGCCGTCAACCTCCTTTATCTCTATCTCACCGTCAAAGCCGCACTCCTGACAGAAATCGGATTTGGTATTCAGCTCCGCGTACATAATGTGGTCGTATATGTACTCCATAACACCGAGGACAGCATCCAGATTATTCTGCATATCCGGTACCTCTACGTAGGAAATTGCGCCGCCGGGAGAGAGCTTCTGGAATTTAGCCTCAAGCTCAAGCTTGGCAAAGGCGTCGATCGGCTCCGTTACGTGAACGTGATATGAGTTGGTGATATAATTCTTATCACTGACACCCTCTATAACACCGAATCTGCGCTGAAGTGCCTTAGCAAACTTATAAGTAGTGCTTTCCAGCGGTGTTCCGTAGAGAGAGTAGTCGATGTTTTCCGCCGATTTCCACTTAGCTGTGTACTCGTTCAGCTTTTTCATTATCTCAAGACCGAGCGCTTCACCCTCCGGCTCGGTGAGCTTCTTGCCGTTAAGCGCGTATACGCACTCCCAAAGACCCGCATAGCCAAGCGACAGGGTGGAATATCCGCCATAAAGATATTTATCTATCTTTTCGCCCTTACCGAGTCTTGTGAGCGCTCCGTACTGCCAAAGGATCGGAGCCGCGTCTGACGGAGTACCGAGCAGCCGCTCGTGGCGCGCTCTCAGCGCTCTGTGACAGAGCTTCATCCTCTCGTCAAATATCCTCCAGAACTTCTCCATATCTCCGCCGGCGGAAAGACCAATATCAACCAGATTGACCGTAACCACGCCCTGATTGAAGCGGCCGTAGTATTTCGGCTCTCCGTTCTCGTCAACGTATGGGGTAAGGAAGGAGCGGCAGCCCATACAGGTATAGCACTGCCCGTTTCCGTTCTTGTCTATCTTGCTCTCCAGCATTATCTTCTCGGAAATATAGTCGGGAACCATTCTCTTCGCCGTGCATTTAGCTGCCAGCTTCGTGAGATAGTAATACTTGCTTCCCTCTCTTACGTTATCCTCCTCAAGCACGTAGATAAGCTTGGGGAAGGCGGGAGTTATCCAAGCTCCGCTCTCGTTCTTTACACCTTGATAGCGCTGCTCCAGAACCTCCTCTATGATAAGCGCGAGGTCGTCCCTCTCCTGCTCATCCTTCGCCTCACCGAGATACATAAACACGGTTATAAAGGGAGCCTGACCGTTAGTTGTCAGAAGAGTTACTACCTGGTACTGTATACACTGGACTCCACGGTTTATCTCCTCGCGAAGCCGCTTCTCCGTTATCCGATCTATACTCTCGGAATCCGTAATTCCAAGCTCAGAGAGCTCCTCGGTAACAGCGCGCCTTATCTTCTGTCTGCTGATATTTACAAAGGGGGCGAGATGCGTCAGGCTGATAGACTGACCACCGTATTGGTTAGACGCCACCTGCGCGATTATCTGCGTTGATATATTGCATGCTGTAGAGAAGCTGTGGGGCTTCTCAATAAGGGTGCCGCTGATCACCGTGCCGTTCTCAAGCATATCTCCAAGATTTACAAGATCGCAATTGTGCATATGCTGAGCGAAGTAATCGGCATCGTGAAAATGAATGATACCCTCGTCGTGCGCCTTGACTATATCCGGCGGCAACAGGAGTCTGCGAGTTATATCCTTAGATACCTCGCCTGCCATATAGTCGCGCTGCACGCTGTTGACTGTTGGATTCTTGTTGGAGTTCTCCTGCTTTACCTCCTCGTTATTACACTCTATGAGCGATATTATCTTGTCATCGGTAGTGTTCGCGCGACGTACAAGCTCACGGGTGTATCTATAAGTAATGTAAGCCTTCGCCAGAGCGAATGCGCCGAGAGCCATTATTTCCCTCTCGACCATATCCTGTATCTCCTCCACGCTTACGGCGCGAGCGAGCTTCACGCATTTTTTCGTTACTCTGTCCGTTATTTTTTCTATCTGTCCCGGTCTGATTCTGTCCGCGTCATCAACGGCGTTGTTTGCCTTTTCTACCGCCAGATATATTTTATTCTTATCAAATTCCTCTTCCGAGCCGTTTCTCTTAATAAGCTTCATTCAGTTCTTCCTTTCTTTAGTATTTTAATCCTTTACGACGGATCCGCCGCCGAGTTCCGCCCCCTAATGCTTTGGGGATAAAAAAACGAAGGGATATCCTTCGGTTATTGCTCTTCATCACGCTTCAGCCGTCATTTTCGTGACGGTCTTAAAAAGTGGGTGCTTATATTGTACCATATATTGTGAGTTTGTCAATAGAAAAATCAACATATTGCCGTTTGATAGAAAAAATTCGTCACTATGCATAAACCGCCGTCAAAAAGCGGCAAGGATAGGTGATCCTTTACGTGTACTCAGGAAAAATGCGTATTCAGTAACTTTTTGAGCTGTTTTTGGGGTAAGAAGGGCGGAGAAAATCTCCGCCCTGAAAGCTCACATAAAGAAGTGAATATATCCAAGCACAGCCGCCAGAATTACGACAGCCGCTATAATGACTCCGAAGAATCTGCGGCGTCTTACGTAACCGCGTGCGCGGCGCAGATACCTCGAGAGAGGGTCGCGCTTATGAGAAAGATCGTAGGAAAAGCTCTGAAGCCACTTGATATCAGTCTTATCTATCTCATCCAGCTGATCAAGAGCGCCGGATCTGTGCGCCATAGCGTTTCTTATCCCTCTGTATCTCGTAAGCCGGTTGAGAGTCTCCTCCCTATCCGGAGCAAAGCGTGAATTGATCAGCTTATTGATATATTCATTCAATCCGCCGCTCTCTAATCCAAGCTTCGCAGCGCAAAGCTTGTCCACCTCAATATAAGCATTAAAAAACAGCCTGTTCAGCTTTGCACTCATTGCACTGTCCGCCTTTCGTAGAGTCTTTATTTCGTTTACAATAATATTGTACACTATTTAAACGGATAATTCAATAGATATTTTTATTTACCCGGATAATTTTTGGAAAAGCTTACGAAATAATCGTTAAACCGGAACGGTATCTCCGAGAGGGAGGGAGTATACCTCTACTCTCGTAGGAGCTATACCGAACATCCTCTCCACAGCGTATTTGTAATATGAAAGCTGCTGGGAATGCTTTGCCGCTAGGGTAGCGGCCGCCCTTCTTCTGTCGAAAAGCTCCTCTGCTGAAAGGCGGTCGGTCTTGTAGTCATAGAGACCGAGAGAGCCGTCGGCGTACTCAACTATACAGTCTATAACGCCCTGCACCAGCACCGTTTTGTCAGCGTAGGCGCTTCTCTGCTCCTCGTTTTCAGTAAACATAGAAGCGGGCATAGCAACGTTGAACCTGAGCTCTCTATACACCCTTTTGGCAGTCAGCATATCACCGAAAAGACGGGAGCGTCTGAAGCTCTCTATTTCGGAGAGGCGTACTCTGTCGCCGTCCGTCTCCGAGAGAAAGCCCTCGCTCACAAGGCGGTGAAGCTCATCCTTGGCTCCTCCGTCACGGAGATGCTCAAGATCGCAGAACTGAAGGAACATATGCGTCGCGATTCCTCGCTTGGCGCTCTCCTCCGTCGCCCTGCCGGTAATAAAGGACGGCTGTGTAGGCTTATCATCCTCTGTGAAAAGCTCAAGCGCGCCGTCAACGTCCAAGGCGCCTGGATAGGTTCTGGATACGGACAGCTTCTCTGGAAGCACGGTCATATACTTTTTGGGGTATTCGAAGGTAAATCTGCGTGTCAGCTCGTCGGAAAGAGACGTATCAATGCTCTCGGAGATGATCTCAAACTCCTCATCGGAGTCCTGCTTATACTCATTCTCATCGTCTCTCGGAACGTATCCGTGAGCAAAATCCGATGGATCCAGCGGAGCGATATTCGTCGCCGAAAGGATTATTTCCATAGAGGATCGCCTCGAGCGCAGAGCGTACGGAGTCAGATGCTCTCTGAGTAGCTCCATTTTTGCTACGTAATCCTCTCGCTCCGAGGTTGGCGAGCCTACTATATACAACATTTCTCTGGCTCGTGTCAGAGCTACGTACAGGACGCGAAGCTCCTCCTCCTGACCGAGACGGAGAATGTAATGACAGGTAAGATCGTGGATAGGACTGTTGACGATAGCAAGTCCTGACGGAGACCGCAGACGGAAGGATATTCCCATATCCGAGGAATAAACGAGTCTGCTCCTGGCATCCTGGGCGGAGAACGCCTTACCGGCATCAACAATAAACACCACCGGATACTCAAGTCCCTTCGACGAGTGGCTGGTTATTATTTGTACTGCGTCACTCTCGGCGCTCTCCCGCTTATCGTCAAAGGACGTCTTTTTATCCAGAACGCCGTTTATGAATTTAATAAAATTGTAAAGTCCCTTATAAGCACCGGATTCGTAATTTCTAGCATAATCGTAAAGAAGGGACAGATTATCCGCTCCGCCGTTTTTAGCAGCCAGAGCCATAAGTCCGGTCTCTCTGTAGAGCTTTGCGATAAGGGTATCCACACCGATTCCCTCGGAAATGGTGCGATAGTACTCAAGTCTATTAACAAAACGCGCACCCTTAGTGAAGTCGGGATTTGCCTCCACGTAGCTGACTAGGTCCGCGTACAGAGTCTCACCCCCACCCCCGTGTCGAATTAAGCACAGGTCGTCCGCGGTAAAATCAAAGAGCGGAGAGCATAAGAGTCCCGCAAGATAAATGTCTCTTCTTGGGTTGTCTATAACGTTTAAGAGACAGAGCGCAAGAAGCACCTCCGATGATAGAAAGAAGCTCTTCGACCCTGATATTCTGGACGGTATGCCCCGTTTCTTCAGCGCGTCAGCATAAAGGCTGTCTCTTCCTCTGGCGCTACGCAGTATTATAGCTATATCCGACGGTCTTACAGGCTCGCCGCTGTTCAGAACTCCAAGGCGCAGCAGCTCTTCAATCTTCGCCGCCACAACGTCGGGCGACGGATCGGTATCCTCGCCCTTCTCCTTTTTATCGGTCAGACAAAGCTCCGGATATCTGTAGGGCGGAGTCTCTCCGTCATAGACCTTCGAGCAGCGTAGTCTGTCTCCCTCCTCGTAGCCTATGCTGTCACCTATCAGACCGAACACACGGTCAAATACCGAGTTTACAAAATCTATAACTCCGGCATCCGATCTGAAATTATCGGACATAAATATGGACGCGCACTCTCCCTTTGATACGGATATCTCGGGGAAGGCGGACTTCATCTGCGCAAAGATCTCGGGCCTTGCGGAGCGGAAGCCGTATATGCTCTGCTTGATATCTCCGACCATAAATCTGTTATCGGGTCTTGAGATGGCGCCGAATATACTGTTCTGCAGACTGTTTACGTCCTGGTACTCGTCTATATAAATAGCCTCGTATTGCTTCGAAAGATTCTCTGCTATATCGGTACGCTTACCGTCCTCTATAAGACAGCGGTAGCAGAGTCTCTCAATATCGGAATATGACAAGGCTCTGCGGCGTATCTTCTCCTCAAGAAAAAGAGTGTCAAATTTTTTCTCAAATCTGTATAGCACGTAGAGAAGAGAGCGAAGCCTGTCCATAGTGTCACGCCACTCATCCTCAGTATATACGTAATAATCGTATAGCTTCTTCACGTCCTCGCGCATCATATCGCGAAGCGCGCTGTAGCTCTCCATATCCGCGCTTATCTCGGTAAGAGTACGGGATGAGGGCTTGGTCTTAAAGGACAGGCCCATAAGCGCGTTTTTCTTATCAACGTAGGTCTTTTCGCGAAGGATCGCGGATATGACTACCCTGTCCGACTCTGCCATATCTCCGTATTTTCTCTCTGAGTCTGAGCCGCAAGAGAGCTTTTTTGCATATTTCTCGCAGATATCTGAGTAGTGACGAAGCATCTCGTCTGTTATCTCCAAAAGGTAGGACCCGTGTCGAGTTTTCTCCACTCCGGAGAAGCCCTCGGTGTTATACAGATCTATAAGAGGAAGCAGGGAGTCGACACCCTTCTCCGAGCTTTCACACCTTTCGTATACGAGTCGCAGAACCAGAGAGAGCTCCTCTGTGTGTCTGGAGTCGGTAAGGCAATCAGCCAGCTCCTCCATTTCCTCAGCGCTCGCCACGTCACAAAGCTCATTTCTGTATATTGCTCCGAGCATTCCGTCAAGCACGGAGATCGCCAGAAGCTCGCACTCCGCGCCGTCGGCGATCCTGTATCCGCCGGACAGCCCTACTCTGTCTGCGCCCATGCGCAGAATATCGTTGCAGAAGGAGTCGATAGTTCGTATCTTGGCGGACGGAAGCATATAAAGCTGGTGTGAAAGATGCTTGTTGGAGGGGTCCTTAGCCACAGCCTTTTCAAGAGCCGCGGTAAGCTTCGCCTTAAGCTCCGCTGCGGCGGCGGTCGTAAAGGTAACCACAAGCAGCGACTCAATATTCGTAGGCCTCTCGGTATCCGTCAGGGAGCGGATTATACGCTCGGTCAGCGTTGCCGTCTTTCCGGAGCCTGCCGCCGCGGAAACAAGAAGAGTCTTACGTCTCTCGTTAATTGCCGCGCTTTGCATCGGAGTCCATTTTCTCTCGCCCATCCGTCTCACCTCTCTTTCACTGTTCGTTTGGGATCACAGGCGGTTGACCTCGTCTATAAACCTGCCAATAGCCGCCCTTCCCTCTTCATTATCCTTGTATACCCCCGCATCCGAAAGGACTCTAACGAAGGTCTTGCCGATCTCCTTTTTAAGAATATCCTCCGTATTCTCCGGGGTGAAGGTATAATTATCCTTGAAGCGACGGAACCAATCTCCGTGCTTCTCAATTTCCGGAACGGTTGCAAAATCCACGCCGGAAAGTATGGCATCCCTCATCAGCCCCATCTCACTCTTAAGCCTTGACGGAAGCACCGCAAGACCCATGACCTCAATAAGACCGATATTTTCCTTCTTTATGTTGTGATGCTCTCTGTGCGGATGATATAGGCCCAAGGGACACTCATCCGTGGTAATATTGTTACGCAGCACCAGATCCATCTCGTATTTCTCGCCTCTGCGACGGGCAATAGGCGTTATTGTATTATGGGGTGTATCTCCCGTATAGGCAAATATATGCGCCGACTCGTCCGTATAATTCCGCCACACAGTCAGTATCTTATCAGCCAACAGACACAGCCTCTCGGGGTCGTCAGCCGACAGTCTGATAACCGACATAGGCCAGCGCACGATAGCGGCATCCACGTCTGAAAAGCCGGAAAACTCAACGGCAGCCGCGACTCTTGCCCTTTCAATAGGGAAGGTATATCTGCCGCCCTGCATATGATCGTGAGATAAGATCGAGCCGCCCACTATAGGCAGATCCGCGTTTGAGCCTATAAAATAGTGAGGAAACTCGCTGATAAATCCGCAGAGCTTTCTGAAGGTGGTAGAGTCTATTTTCATAGGTCTGTGCTCGGCGGAAAGCGCAATGCAATGCTCGTTGTAATAGACGTAGGGAGAATACTGAAGATACCATGTCTCGCCTCCCATATCAAAGGGTATCTGCCTGAGCGTTTGTCTCGCCGCCTTGGTAACGGTGCCTCTGAATCCCTCGTTCTCGTGACAAAGAGCGCACTTCGGGTAATCGGTCTGGGGAGAGAGCTTCGCCTTAGCTATAGCTCTGGGATCCTTCTCCGGCTTGGAAAGGTTTACTGTTATGTCAATTTCTCCGTAGTCTGAGTCAACAGTCCACTTAAGATCCTTCCTTATTCTGTCCTCTCTTATGTAGTTGCTTTTTATCGCGAGAGAATAAAAATAATCGGTGGCTGCTGCCGGGTCTGATGCGTAAAGCGCTTTGAATTTATCTATGACGAAGGATGGAGACGGTGTCAGCGCACCCATAAGCCGCGTGTCAAAAAGATCTCGCGCCACAATGCTATCGCCGTCTATATTTCCTGCCCCTGCCGCCCTGTCGCACAGATCGGAAAGAATCTCTCCAATCTCTCTTTCGGACCGACTCTCGCCACTCGGCTCAAGGCTGTCAATATTCATAGCGTCCATCAGCGCGCATCTTACAAGCATCTCATCCCTTTGGTCTGTAAGACCAGATCCGATACCGTAATCAACCAGCTCTAAAATAAGGTCTGATACGTTCATTTTATTCCCCCAAAAATATTATCATAAATATTTTAGCATATCCAAAACGTAAATTCAAGTGCGGAAGAGCCAAAAGCTTCATCCTTTAACGCTTTTTCCGAAAAGCAGAGACAAAAAGCAGTCAAATCTTGCAAAACGGGAATAATTATGATAAAATATAGACAAAGACGAGACGAAAGAGATACAGAATGAAAATAGGCAACGTTTCACTGAGGCACGGAGTCGCACTTGCCCCGATGGCAGGCTACACCGACCGAGCCATGCGCTTAATCTGTCACGAAAGAGGCGCTGAATATACCGTCACCGAAATGGTCAGCGCCAAGGCGGTGGTATACAATGATAAAAAGACCTTTGCCCTCTCACGTATAAGAGAGGATGAGGGTCCTGTTGGTATACAGATCTTCGGCTCTGAGCCGGAGGTAATGGCAGAGGCGGCGCGGATATTAAGCGCTCCGGCAGAGGGAGCGCCTCCGGTAGCCATAGATATAAATATGGGCTGTCCCGTCAAGAAAATATTCTCTAACGGCGAGGGCTCTGCCCTGATGCGCGACCCGAAGCTTATAGAGAGAATAGTCGCATCGGTAGCAGACGCAACGCACTTGCCGGTCACGGTAAAGCTTCGCGCCGGCATAACCGAGGATAATCTTAACGCGGTGGAGTGCGCTAAGGCGGCAGAGGCAGCAGGAGCAGCCGCAATCTGCATTCACGGACGCACCACCTCTCAAATGTACGGCGGCTCTTGCAATAGAAAAATCATAGAAAATGTAAAGCGTAGTTTGCATATACCCTTATTTGCGAACGGAGATATAACAAACGGCGAAGAAGCACTCTCTATGCTTAGCGATACGGGAGCTGATGGAATTATGGTTGGCAGAGGAGCTGTCGGAAACCCGTTTATCTTTACCGAAATACTCTCGCGCCTGAGCGGTTCTCAATTCGTCACGCCAACGGTAAGGGAGCGCAGGGATGCGTCGCTATATCAGCTGAGAATAGCCATAGAGGATAAGGGCGAACGGCTGGCAGTGCCGGAGGCCCGAAAGCAGATAGCGCTCTACCTCAAGTATTTTTACGGAGCTGCTCAAATTCGCGCAAAAATAAACGCGGCGACGACCTACGCCGAGGTGGAGGAAGCACTGAAATTCGAAGCGGATTGCTGAAATCCAAAGCTGAACGCCGAAGCTCGAAGCGGAACGCTGAAGCTCAAATTGGATTGCTAAAGCCCAAAGCGGATTGCTGAAATTCGGAGCTTTGATATTAGAAAACCGATGGAATTCTAATAAAAGGCTCGAAAAAATTACCAAAATCGAACTTTCATAAATAACACAAATAATTAGAATAAAAGTACATGACCGAAACCAATCCGTCTGAGTTCACCGAGGTCAAATAAAAAGAGAGATAGATCGCAAACGAATACAATCGTCGGTCTATCTCTCTTTCGTTTATTTCGGATATTTTAAAACAATGATACGCTTTTATACATTTTAAAAAATAATATTTTTATTTTACCGTAAACAGCGCAAAGCCAAACGGACCTATATCGCCGAGCCTGACTTTATCCCCGTCAAGCCTTGCGTCATTATAAGGCGACTCAATATGAGAATATTTTCTATCAAGAATAACCGTAGGAGAAAATATCTCATCCTCAAAGCTGTTAACAAGCAGCACGGCAAGTTCTCCATCGCCCTCGGCGGCTGAAACGTAGAGATTTGGGTGACCCTGGCAGGTGGCGGGCAATCTTTTACCGCCCTGCTCTATCCACTCTAAAATCTGCGCCTCCCGATAGTAGCTGACGGAGAAATTATTTTTACTGCGCTTCAGATACGTGTCAGTCGCGAATACGAGAAATCTCTCGCCGGAAGCATTAGTGTACGAGTAGGATGCAGGGGTGCCGCTCGGAAGAAACGTACTCAGAATCTCCGCCGTCGGATTTACCTTAACAGCCATTTCACCACCGGAAGCAACGTCACACACAGGGAACTCAGAGCCTCTGTAAAGCTCTCCGATCGGCATGGTGTACTCGCCGCTTATAAATCCTGTATCCACCCCTCTGTCACGGAGTATCTCCGCAGCCCTGGCATCAAGCACGGCGCCCCGTGACATCAATGACAGATCCACGTCCCTGGCATTCTCTCCAAATATACATAACGGGTACCCCGTGTCACAAAAAGCGGTTGAAATAGAGTTCTTCGCCATATATATTGACGCCGGATTTTCGGACGTCATATGAAGCGTTTTTACCACTGCTTTTTCCACCGGAGAACTGAAACGCATCTCGCGTATCTTGTGCAGCTTATTGTATATGTACACACCAGTCCTCCTCTTACCTTCAAAGGCGGCTCTTATTGCCGAGAGCACCGGCGCAAGTCTGCGCGCCCGTTCGTCGTACCCCATCTCGTACGATGGCGGCTGAGTGTAGTCGTAAAGATAATCCAGCCTATCCTTACACAGAGGATCTGCCGAAAGCGCAAGGTTATACAGCTCCAAAACCTTTGACGGCTTATTGTATCTCGGACGGGGATATGTATCTCCCTCCGTCATACATTCTATCTCCTCTCCGTCGAGGGATGAGAGTTGAAGTCTGATAAATTCCACGCACTCTATAACGTCAGTACCTCCGTATGGGGCACCGGAAAGTCTGCAGAAGGGCTTCGTGCCTCCCGCAAGCGCTCTGGCGATCTCCGCCTGTGACGTGCCCGAAAAATCCACGGTTTCTCTGACGGAGGATGCGCCGACTCTGATGCTTGGGTTTACGCTGTCAACGGTTTCGCGTATTTTGCGCGCGAACCGAAGCAGAGTATCTGAGATCATATCAAAATAAGCTTCTCTGTATTTATTTTTTCCTCCGGAGAATATAAGCTCCGAGATTTTTTCACGCGGTACTCTCTCCCCTATTCTGCGGTAATAGTCCTTAATATGATTATCGCAGAAGCAGGTAAGATACTGCAAGCCGAATCTCGCGAATCTGAAGTCATCGTCCAGCATAATAAGGTCGGGGGAAAGAGTCGCCATTTCCCTAACGCCCTTCATAAAAGCGCGCGAAAAATTTTCTCCGTCCGGGCAAAGCGCGTATGGTGAGCTTTCGCCGTCAAGGGAGAGCATAGGCGTAAATTCCATATCTGACGCTCTGTCATCATAACATGAAAAAAGAGGTCTGCCGTGACCGAACGAATCCACCCAGAAGCCAACCTCAAAGCCGGCTTCCTTAAATCTGTCTACAGCGTATTTACAATCCTCGCGCCGAGTATATATGAGAGAGGATGGAAGATGCAAAGATCCTAATCCATATATAAAGACCCTCCTCACCTCCAGGTCGCGAAACCTCTCTATATAATCCTCTACAGTGCTTTTATTCAGAGAGGTAAACGTAATCGGTACGGATACCATATCATTCTCCTTTTCGCTATTTTTACGCTCAAAAAGATAAAAACTCTACACGGGTCCGGCGTTAACCGCGAAACCGGGCGTATTCGCTATATTATTCGAGATGAGCGAAGATATTTTCCTCGCTCACCGCTGATTTTATTTTTCCGCTTTGTTGCGCAGAAGATCTCTGATCTCTGTCAGAAGAGCCTCTTCCCTTTTAAGCCTCTCGACCTCGTTTGCCTTCTCCTCTGCGGCTATTCTCTCCGCCTCTGCGGCAGCCTCAGCCTCTGCTCTTGCCTTCTCCTCAGCCTCCGCCTTCTCAGCGGCAGCCTTTGCCGCAGCCTTCTCGTCCTCGTCGCTGAAACGGTTCTTGACGTCCTTGGAGAATTTCTCTGCGCGCGCTCTGATGGTTGAGACGACCTTCATAACCGTGAACAGCGCCAGCGCGATGATAAAGAAGTTTATGATAGCCTGAAGGAAAGCGCCCCACAGAAGAGCGACCTCCTGCTGTACGACTACTGTCTCCTCGCCAACAGTCTCTGTTACCTCGGGTCTTATTATCAGCTTGACCTCATCAAGATTAGACTCTCCCGTAAGAAGAGCGATAAGGGGTGATATAAATCCCTTTGTAAATGCATTTACGATAGCGGTAAACGCAGATGCCACCGCCACACCGACAGCCATATCAACAACGTTTCCGCGCTTAATAAACTTTTTAAATTCCTCGATCAGCTTCTTCATTTTTATTCCTCTTTTCAGATTTATTTGTATTTCTTACCGTGCGCTACGTCGTAAAGGCTTCTTATCCTTATAGTGCGGTTAAGATGCTCTGCGGTTTCTATACCTCCGACTATATTAAAGGATATCTTTATCGGAGCGGAGGAGGTAATATCAACGTAATTTGACGAGAACACGGCGTCTCTGTCACTAAAGCTTATCTCAACACCCTTGGCATAGGAGTCTGCTGTAAGAGTGACCGAAAAACGCTTATCGGAGCCAACGACCTGCGCGTGTATATTGGGAGGGAGAAATCTGAAGTGCTTCTCCGGTACGAAGGTCATCGTCACGTGTGAGAAAACGCCCATAGGGTCACGCAGGCACACGTCAAGATAATACTCCGTCTCGTGAGAGGCTATTATTTCGCCGAAATCTCTGTCGACAACGTGTTTTGCGCATCCGCGCTCTGTAACGCACTGCTCGATTGCTGTATATATTATCTTGTTTTTATTATCTATTATCCTGTATTCCAGGTTTCCAACAAAGCTCTGACGGCGCTCGTTTGACACGTAAAACTCTACACGCCCCCCACCTATATGCTTGGGGATCACCACAAGCGGTGCGAAGAATTCCTTGGAATAATAATGCAGCGCCTTCCAGGTGGCAGAGGAGTCTATACCGGAAGAGAATACTCCCCTATCTATATCCGAGAGCGCATCGTACACGGCTCCCGTCTCACCTCTTCCGAGTCTTGCCTCTCTTATACCGTCCATAATTTTTTCCGCGGAGCAGATCTGTGAGAGATATACCAGCTCGGAAAATCCGGAGGCGTAAGGAAATCTCTCTGATGCGGAAATAAGCATATTTATCAGCTTATCCCGACCCTCGCTCTCCATAGCGGCGGAGAACAGGTTTCTCTCATCCTCCGAGAGCCATTTATCCAAAACCCTTTCCGTCGGCATAGAGGGATGTGAGGGATGCACGGGCGCGTCGTCCGTGACCCTTACCGCAATACAAGGCGATATATGTAAAAGCCGCTCGGTGAGGCTCCTCGCGTTTCCCGTATCGTGAATCAGATGATATACCGCCATAGAGGGATGGTGCGATACTCTTGCCAAAGCGTCAAGCTCACCCGATCTCTCGAGAGAAGAGGTATACACCTCTCTGATAACGGCAATTCCGTGCGCGTCGCACAGATCGAAGAACGAGCCGTCGGGCAAGGAATCCTCCGGCGAGATCGCAAGAGTGTTGAAGGCAGCCATTGCCGCGTACGTAATGCACGCCGACTGTCTGTTCTGAGAAAGAGACGGGTCCGCTCTTTTCTCAGTCTTATAAACTGCTCCCATAGGAAGCATGGATACGCCGCCAAAGCTGATAAGCGCGCTTCCGCTCTCCGCCTCTACCCTGCGTATTCCGACACGGCACTCCGCCGTGTCCTCTATCTCCATTTCCCCGTATACGTTTACCGTAAGCTTGTAAAGATTCTGCACTCCCATGCCCTTCGGCCACCAGAAGAGCGGATCCTTCACCGTTATAGTACCTTTACCCCGAGTAATACCGCCGTAGAACACGTGTCCGGCACCTGAAACAAGGGTGGCAACAGCACGTACGCTATCCGAATTTCCGAGCATATCAAGAGTAATATCAATATACGCCGAGCCTCCGTCCATTCTCTGCTTCAGGGCAACCTTATCTATAGCCGCTCCGCTGAAGAAGATAAGCTCCGCAGATCCGAAAAGTCCGGGGGCGGCGCCGCCATCCGAGGTGGCGAAGATAAGCTCGATTAGGTTATCGCCCACTCTGATATACGGCTTTACATTAACGTTTACCGTAACGTCGGATACAGAGCGCTCGTAAGCCACGGAGCCGTTTACCTTAATAGATCTGAGACCCGAAACGTCTGTCAGCCTGAGATATATGAATTTGTTTTCGATCGCCCTCCCGTCCACCGTAGCGGTGGCACTTACCGACGCGACGGAGCCGCCCGTTCCGCCGGTGGCAGAGAATACGGAAAACGGCACGGTACATTCAAAGGCGTCTGAACCCGTCCGCGCTGTAAAATTTCTTATCTCCAGCTTGATCATAATACCCCCACACACCTGCCGGATAAACGTCAATCCGGCACGTTTTTTTATAGTATACCATATTTTTTTCTTATTTTCAACTTTATTTTACTTATTTTACAGTAAAGGACGGAGAACCGTTCTGTTCTCCGTCCAAAAGCCGTGTAAGGTAGTATTATACAGATTTTTTCTTCGACGATATCTTCTCGCCGATCTTATCGATAACGCCAAATATAAATCTCTCCAGATTCTTTCTGTACAGCTGTAAAAGAACAGCCAGAGTCACTCCTACACCGAGCATACCGAAGAAGAACTTCAGATTCTCAAAGGCAGGAAGAATACCAAGGGGATCCGCGCCTATAACGTCTACCGTTCCGGGCAGAATATACGAAAGCGCGAGGCTGAGTCCTGCCGTCAGCACAAGTCCCGCTCCCACAAGCACGCACACGCCGGTTCTCCACTTCGAAAACGGCTTGCAGATCGCTATAAGGTTGATATAGCCGACTACGGTAAGCACTATCATAACTACCGAGTTTCTGCACTCCAGCGAGATACCCAGATCAAACATACCCATGATCATAACTATCAGAACGGGTATAAACATTACTATAGAGAGAGGCGCGCTCCGTACCAGGACGGATTTGAGAAACTGTCCTTCTATTCTGTTGTTGTTCGGCTCAAGAGCCAGAAGAACGGAGGATATTCCGATAACGAACATCTCTATCAGCATCATCTGACCGGGCTGAAGAGGATATCCCGAAACCGTGCAAACCGCAAATATAGAGAGCATAATGACGAACATCGTCTTCATAAGGTAGAGAGAAGCGGAGGAGCGAACGTTATTAATGCACCTGCGACCCTCTCTAACAACGTCGGGAAGAGTTGCAAAGTCGGAATTTAAAAGGACTATCTGCGACACCTTCTGAGCCACCTCGCTGCCGTCCGCCATGGCTATGGCGCAATTTGATTCCTTCAAAGCGAGAGTGTCGTTTACACCGTCACCGGTCATTGCGACGGTATGTCCCAGAGCCTTAAGGGTCTTAACAAGCAGCACCTTCTGCTCAGGAGTCACTCTGCCGAATACAGCGTACGTTTCCGCAACGGCGGCAAGCTCCTCGTCGGAAATATTCTCGCAAGAGATATAATTCTCGTAGTCCTTTACTCCAACTCTGCCCGCAATGGTAGAAACGGTTGCGGCGTGGTCGCCCGAGATGATCTTAACGGTAACGCCTTGATCCTGGAACTTCGCTATAGTCTCTGCCGCGTTGGGTCTGATCCTGTCAGCAATGGCGATCATTGCTATCGCCTCGCCCTCACCGGAGAGATCGGCAAGCTTTACGAGAAGAAGCACTCTCTCACCGTTCTGTGCGTGAAGTCTGATCTTTTCCTCAAGCTCAGCCGATACGGGAGCGGGAACGAAGCCGGGGGCTCCGACAGCATACGCGTCTCCGTCCTCAAAGCTGACGGCGGAATACTTTCTCGCCGACGAGAATGGGATCTTGTCACGCACTGCGGACGAAACCTGTCCGAAGTAATCTATCAGGGCGCGAGAGGTGTTATTTATACTCTCCTCAGAGCCCTCTACTCTAGCCATAATATTGCGAATTTCTTCACACGGGGTGGTACTAAGAGCCTCAACAGCAGTAACGCACATTGTTCCGTCGGTGATCGTTCCCGTCTTGTCAAGGCATACGACGTCAGCGCTTGCCAGCATCTCGATAGAGTACATATCCTGCACCAGAGTCTGCTTCTTCGAGAGGGTCAGAACGCTGAGAGTCAGCGTTATGGTTACGAGAAGATACATACCCGCGGGAATCATACCGATAACCGATCCCGAGGTGGACGTTAGAGCGTTGTGTATATTACCGTCCATCGCGAAATAGTTGGCAATAAACATTGCCAGAGTCATAGGCACCATAAATATTCCTATGTACTTGATAAGACGGTTAAGGTCGCGGAAGAGGTTTGAGGCAGGCGCCTTGAAGCCCTTCGCCGCGCTTTCGATCTTATGAACGTAATTGTTTTTTCCAACGCGGATGACCTTGACGTATATGCTTCCGCTGACAAGGAAGCTTCCCGCAAGCACCGTGTCACCCTCGCGCTTTTTTATTGCGTCGGACTCTCCCGTAAGCATACTTTCGTTTGCCTCCGCAAATCCGGAAAGCACGACCGAGTCGGAAAGCACCTGCTTACCAATCTCTATTTTCATAACGTCGCCGATAACTATCTCCGAGACGTCTATCTCGCAAAGCACTCCGTCGCGGATAACCGTGGCGCGAGGCTCGGTTGTAACGGAAAGCTTCTCAACCGTTCTCTTGGCGCGTATTTCCTGGAAAATTGCGATAAGTACGTTTGGAATTATTATGAATAAAAACGTCAGATTCTTGAAGCTGCCGATAGATATAAGTATTACGGCAACAACAGCCCAAACGAAATTAAAGAAGGTAAGCAGGTTGTCCGCAATGATTCTGCCGTAGCTTTTACCAACCTTCTCCTTAACGATATTAACGTTACCGGCTTCTTTCTCCGCTCTGACCTCATCAGCCGTCAGGCCAAGGTAGGGCAGCTCGCCCTCATTGACGCGTTCCTTTTCAAAAGCTTGCACGATAAACTCCTTTTATTTTAAAACTTTCTTAAATAATATACCATAACTCAGCGTAGGATGTCAACGGATTTTCCGAGTTTTATTAATTATTTAACATTTAAGACGCGGCTCTCCGCCCCAAAATAAAATCGCTATTACTCCTAGCTCCGCAGAATACCCGTGTGAAAATATGACAATAATATGGTAAACAGGAGGGGATAATGAAGGAAAGTATTTTTAAAACTCTTTCGGGAGACTACAACCTTGACACGCTGATACTCAGAGAGAGGCTGAGGGTTTCCGAAAGCTTTGATATGATAGAGCGCCACCTCACAGTCGCGGGGGAGGACTATTGCTTTTTCTACGTCGACGGCTTTACCAAGGATGCGGAAATGCTACGTATAATGCAGTATCTTCTTTCACTTAAGGAGAAAAAGACCGCTGATGAGCTGACGCGTATCATGCCCTACGTAGAGGTGGAGAAAACGTCAGATATAAGCAAGCTTATCCACTCGGTGCTATCGGGTCAGACTGCGATCTTAGCAGAAAGCTTTGGTATGGAGGCGGTGCTGCTTGACGTCCGCACCTATCCTGCCAGATCCACGGAGGAGCCGGAGAGCGACAGAGTTATGCAGGGAGCGAGAGATGGATTTGTCGAGACCTTGATCTTCAATACTGCTCTGATCCGCAGACGCATCAGAGACGAGCGGCTGACAATGGAGCATTTCAATATGGGTGGCGCATCCGGCACCGACGTGGTGGTGTGCTATATGGACGGAGCCTGTGACGTTGAGATGCTGGAGGATATACGCGAAAAGCTGCGTCGGGCGAAGCCAAGGTCCTTGACTCTAGGGTATCAGAGCCTCGCCGAGACGCTGATACGGTCAGGCTGGTATAATCCCTTCCCAAAGATACGCACGACGGAGAGACCGGATGCCGCGGCGGCGCAGCTGCTCGAGGGAAGCATTATTGTTCTTTGCGATACCTCACCCCTTGCTATGATTTTACCAACATCCATTTTTGACTACCTGGAGGAAACGGGAGATTTCTATTTTCCACCCCTCACGGGAACGTATCTGCGACTCGTCAGAGTGCTGATCCTGCTTCTGTCTGTGGTAATAACACCTCTTTGGTATCTGGCAATAGAATACAGCGATATACTGCCACCCGTGTTAAGATTTCTCATTCCCGAGGACAGCGGCGCCCTTCCTATAATACTGCAGCTGTTGCTTGTGGAGCTGGCTATTGACGGATTGAAGATCGCCTCGATGAACACACCGGATATTCTCTCAAACTCTCTCTCGGTGGTAGGAGCGCTCATCCTCGGAGATTTCGCGGTTGACGTTGGGTGGCTTTGCGGAGACGTAATACTGTATATGGCATTTGTTGCAATAGCTAACTTCGCCCAGCAGAATCACGAGCTGGGGTATGCGTTCAAGTTTATGCGAGTTCTTATTCTTATTCTGGTATACGCATTTAAGGTATGGGGATTTCTGGCAGGACTTATACTCTTCTGCATAGCAATAGCTACAAACAAAACGGTATCCGGAAAGCAAAGATATCTGTATCCGCTCATACCCTTTAATAAAAAAGCGCTTGCAAAACTCTTTATCAGACACAAAAAATCCGATTTCGGTTAATCAAAGCAAAATAACGCAAAAAACGTAAAAGCTCACCTACGTTATCGACTTTTTACAACAAAAAGAGCACTTTGGGCAACGATATGCCCTTGAAACCGATCAAAGATGCGTTCGTCCTATTTTTACGAAATACGGACACATCTCGTATCAGGAGAAAAACAAAAAGCCGGCAGATTTTTCTGCCGGCAAAATTATTATAAGCTAAACATTGGTAAAACATCCGTGTATATACGAGAGCGGGTCTTTTCCCTTATGGCTTCAACGTTACATTCGTTATACTCAATCTCGGAAGAATATTCTCTGAAGACAGATACGTCCGATCTAAGCTCTCCGCTCAGTCTCCGAAAAATTACAGCTGTGGAGAAAAGAATGAAGCCGAGAATACCGAGGGCATCCCCATCCTCCGCAATCATCATATAGTATCTGTCTAAAAAGTACAGCAGCACCTTTTTCCCGTGTGTCCTGCAGCCTTCATAACAGGTCTTTTCCAAATCACGCGAAAAAAGCTCGTCACGGCTTTTCTCATTCATATACTCAAGGCTTCCCGCCATCTCACGTATAAAGCGGTAATTATCGGCAGTATCCCCGGGGACGTGTAAAATTTTCTCGGAAAAATCGCCGTTAATCTCCCCGTCAAGCCGCTCTGTTACGCCGCATATTTTAATTATCGCGGAGTATAAGTCAGACTCATCCAAAGCAATACCTACGCACTCAAGATACGACCTGTATACGCAATTAAAAATGTCCCCGTCACAGTCGAGCGGTAGAAAGCCATCAGCCTCCTTTTCAACGTATCCGTGTCCGCCCTCTTCCGTTAATATTAGCCTCGCGGCTTCCTCGCAGGACGCTCCGAGACCGCCGAATACGTATTCTCCAAGGGTCAGATAATATCTTGGGTGCTCAGCGCATATCTCGGAAATATAGTCCGCGCCAAGCTCGGAAATAATATCGCAAAGTCCACGGTCGTTCAGAAAAGGACATCTGCCCTCCGAAAGACCGATACAAGTGCCGTCCGGACCGTGCTTCAGGCTTTTTCTGATCCGCTCACCAAGCTCACCCTGTAGATCTACGTATTTTCGCTCGGTGCTCTCATCAACGTATACGTCCCAGCCTACGCAACAGCTGGCAGAACATTTGTCCGCTATACACTTAAAGCTGTAAAAATACCTTGGCGTACGAATAATCATCTTTTTCCCTCTATACGTTTAGGTCATCGGATGACCGTTTTTTTGGTATGTGACGGAAGCGATCGGTCATCTTCCGTTTCCGGAGAGATAGATCAAAAGCACGCTCACGTCAGCAGGACTCACTCCGCTTATTCTGGACGCTCTGCCGATGCTCTCAGGCCTTATTTTTTCAAGCTTTTCAGCCGCCTCAAGTCTGAGTCCCAGAATATCCTTGTAATTTATATCCTTAGGTATGAGTCTACTTTCCATTCTTTTATGGCGCTCGACCTCAGATAGCTCTCTCTTGATATATCCCGCGTACTTCACCTGTATCTCCGCGGTCTGTCTGACGGCGTAAGGCAGCTCCGGCCTGGTTTTATCAATACAGGCAAGCGCCGAATAGGACAGCTCAGGTCTTCGTAAAAGCTCAGAGAGCTTTATACCGGTTGAGATCGGCGCGGAGCCAAGCTTAAGGAGAAGACCGTTCACCTCATCTGATGGCGCGATCACCGTTCCATCAAGCCTTCCGATTTCCTTTGCGACCTCTTCCCTTTTCTTAAGAAACTTCAAATAACGGTCCTCTTTAATAAGTCCAACCCTATGGCCTATATCCGTCAATCTCTCGTCAGCGTTATCCTGGCGCAAAAGGAGTCTGTACTCACTGCGCGAGGTCATCATTCTATACGGCTCCTCCGTGCCCTTGGTTACCAGGTCGTCTATCAGCGTCCCGATATACGATGAGGATCTGTCAAGTATCATAGGCTCCTCGCCTCTCGCTGACAGCGCCGCGTTTATTCCGGCAACAAGTCCCTGCGCCGCAGCCTCCTCGTACCCGGAGGTGCCATTGAACTGACCGGCTCCGTAAAGCCCATCCACCTTTTTGAATTCCAGGGTGGGACGAAGCTCGGTAGGATCAATGCAATCATATTCTATAGCGTAGGCATAGCGCATGATCTCCGCGTTCTCAAAGCCGGGAAGGGAGCGAAGCATACTGTACTGCACTTCTGTGGGCATAGACGTAGAGAAACCCTGAATATACATTTCATCAGTATAAAGTCCGCACGGCTCTACGAAAAGCTGATGTCTCTCCTTGTCCGCAAATCTGACCAGCTTCGTCTCAATAGAAGGGCAATATCTCGGACCCTCTCCGGTTATATTTCCCGAATACATAGCGGAACGTGTCAGGTTTTCTTTAATTATTCGATGGGTTTCGGCGTTGGTATATACTACGTGACAGCCAACGCGGTTTACACCTTTTCCGTACTTTTCAGTCCTTGTTGAATATGGTATCGGCTCTTCCTCGCCCTCCTGAAGCTCAAGACGCGAAAAATCAATAGAGCGTCTATGGACCCTTGCTGGCGTCCCCGTCTTGAAGCGACGAAGAGAAATACCGCTCTTACGCAAAGAATCAGAAAGTCCCACAGCCGCAGTCATACCGTCGGGACCGGCGCTGTACACCTTATCACCAACAAAAATACGGCTGTCAAGGAATGTGCCGCTGGCGATTACGACCTTTTCGGCGCGCCACTCCTCGCCAAGATGGGTACGCACTCCCACGACGGCAGCCCTCCGGTCTTTTTCCTCGGTTAAAAGCTCTACTATCTCCGCCTGAACGAGCCTGAGCCTTGGCTCGCTCTCAAGAGTTCTCTTCATTATTCTCTTGTAATTATCTCTGTCCGCCTGTACTCTCTTTGAATGAACGGCGGCACCCTTGCCTAAATTCAAGGTACGTGACTGTATGGTGGCAAGATCAGCGCAGTATCCCATCTCTCCGCCAAGGGCATCTATCTCAAACACCAGGTGTCCCTTTGCGCTGCCTCCTACGGAGGGATTGCAGGGCATGTTTCCGACGGCATCTAAATTCGTGGTAAAGAGAACCGTGTCACATCCTATCCTTGCCGCAGCCAGAGCCGCCTCTATTCCGGCGTGCCCTGCTCCTATTACGGCTATTGTCGTTTTATATTCCATTTATTTACTCCGTTTTCACGAAACTATCAGATAAATCGAAACAATGTAAATAATTATTGTCATTTAATAAGATTTACAGCTTGATTCTCTCAACGCTTGTAACTCTTCCAAGTGACGTATCAAAAGTGAATATTACGCCGTTCACAACCACATCACCGGCGGCAACCTTGAAGGGATGAGGCACTCTCGTACGCATTCTCTCCACTACTCTTTCCGCATCCATACCGAGTATTCCGCCGCTCTCACCGCACATTCCAACATCCGTTATATACCCGGTTCCCAGGGGCAATATCTGCTCGTCCGCCGTAGGTACGTGAGTATGGGTTCCGAATATTACGTTTATCCTTCCGTCGAAATAATGAGCGAGCGCGAGCTTTTCTCCGGTAGCCTCTGCGTGTATATCAAGTATGGAGACGTCGTATCTGCCCTCCATATCTCTGAGTATCCTGTCCACCGCGTCAAAGGGAGAATCAAGGGACGGCTCAATATGCACGCTGCCCATCACGTTCATTACCAGAATGCGATATCCGGAGCAGTCGAGAACGGTGTATCCCTTTCCAGGCGCCCTGTCACCGTAGTTTGCGGGTCTTATAACCTCTTCCCTCTCGTCCAGCATTCCATACGCTCTGCGCTGATGCATGGTGTGGTTTCCGCCGGTTATAGCGTCAGCTCCACCTCGTATAAGCTCCTCTGCAAGCTCGTCGTTTATACCGCTTATGAACGACGCGTTCTCTCCGTTAACCACGCAAAAGTCGATGCGTCTATCCTTTCGGAATTTCCACAGCCTTTTTCCAAGATACTCTACTCCTGACGGGCTGGTTACGTCGCCTATTACCAGAATTTTCAA
This sequence comes from Clostridia bacterium, assembly GCA_017467105.1. Classification (GTDB taxonomy): domain Bacteria; phylum Bacillota; class Clostridia; order Oscillospirales; family CAG-272; genus UBA1740. The sequence continues at coordinate 152,990 of JAFTSU010000002.1, read as the reverse complement.
TGTTTCTTCGCTTTCTATGCTCCGCCGCGTGTTTTATGTAAGGTCGGCAAAGTCTTTTACTTTAATATTATAGCAGATACCAAGTATTTTTACAAGTGCTTTTTGAACGTGGGACGAAGGCAGTTATGAGAGACAGTTATTAAAAGATGACGATATCACAGGACTAAAAAGTGTCCTAGAAAATTAGGGCTATCGCGCTCCGCGTAATATCATAAATATTTACCGTCCGTCGCGGCAAGCTTTACTACCGAGCTCGGATCCGACATTGGCGTGACGTATAATGCAGTTCCCGACGGATATCTTCTTCCTACAGAGTCACCGACTTTCACAGACGGTAAGGCAACGGTGATACTTATTAAAGAATAGCGGTAGGCACAAAAACTTAATATTCAACAAACTGCGCTTATACATTATAACTAAACACTATAATTTTACAAAAAACAGCAATTTTGTAAATTATTATTTACATCTTTTTTAGTTTACCTAAAAAACCAAAGTCAGCTTCGAGCAGGCCTTAGTTTTTTCTTTATTCTCGTTGATTTCGGTTAACACAAGCGTTATAGTCCCAACCGGCGTAAAAACCGGAATACTACAGCATATTCGGTATTTCGAGGTTTTCAACTCTTTTAATACCTATTTATGAAGTAATTCCGATAAAAAGCAAAGGCACACCGGGCGCAAGATGTAGAAATCTACCTTGAGTCCGATGTGCCGAAGTTATTCGCAAAATTTCAAAGTAAAGATTATTTAGCGTAGTCTATGTGACGCGACTCACGTATAACGCTTACCTTGATCTGTCCGGGATAATCAAGCTCGTCCTCTATCTTCTTCGCTATGTCGCGGGCGAGAAGCTTCATCTTATCGTCGCTGACAAGCTCGGGCTTAACCATAATTCTTACCTCACGGCCTGCCTGAATAGCAAAGGTCTTCTCTATACCGTCAAATCCGCCGGCAACCTCCTCCAGCTTCTGCAAACGCTTGATGTAGTTTTCAACGTCCTCGCGTCTTGCACCGGGTCTGGCTGCGCTGATAGCGTCCGCCGCCTGAATAATAAAGTCAAGAGCGGTTGTTGGATCAACGTCGTTGTGGTGGGCCTCTATGGCATGTACTATATCCTTGTTTTCGCGATACTTATTAGCAATTTCCACGCCAAGATGAACGTGGGAGCCGTCAACCTCAGCGGTAATCGCCTTACCGATATCGTGAAGAAGACCAGCTCTGCGAGCCATGGTTACGTCAACTCCCATTTCGTCGGCAATAACACCGGCGAGCATAGAAACCTCAATAGAATGGCGAAGAGCATTCTGACCGTAAGAGGTACGGTATTTCATCTTACCGAGCAGCTTAATAAGCTCGGGATGAAGTCCGTGTACACCCGTTTCAAAGACAGCCTTTTCACCTGCCTGCTTAATAGAGTTTTCTACCTCGCGGCGAGCCTTCTCAACCATTTCCTCAATTCTGGCAGGATGAATTCTGCCGTCACCAACAAGCTTCTCAAGAGCGATTCTGGCAATCTCGCGGCGTACGGGATCAAATCCCGATACGGTAATAACGTCAGGCGTATCGTCAATTATCAGCTCTACACCCGTGAGATTTTCTATAGTACGGATGTTTCTGCCCTCACGGCCGATTATCCTACCCTTCATCTCGTCGTTGGGGATCTGAACTACGGAAATAGCAACCTCGCTGACGTGATCAGCGGCACATCTCTGAATAGCGAGAGAAAGGATGTCCTTGGCCCTGGAGTCAGCCTCCTCCTTAAATCTCTCCTCATATTCTGAGATCTTCAGCGCGGTCTCGTGCTGCATCTCGCTGTCAAGTCGAGCAACAAGCTCTGCCTTTGCGTCCTCGCGGGTAAGACCGGCGATCTTCTCAAGCATCGCAAGCTGACCCTCAAGAGCCTTTTTGATCTCCTCGTTTGTGCGCTCCGCCTCAGCGGTCTTTTCCTGAAGCTTAGCCTCCTTCTTCTCAAGTCCGTCGATCTTAGCATCCAGAGTCTCTTCCTTCTGAGTTACTCTGCGCTCAAGTCTGGAAACCTCTTTGCGTCTCTCCTTGATGTCAAGATCCGCATCCTTTTTCAGCTGGAAGATCTCTTCCTTCGCAGCTATGATAGATTCTTTTTTAGCACTCTCAGCATTTTTAATAGCATCCTCGAGAATCTTTCTCGCCTGCTCGGTAGCAGAGCCAAGCTTCTTCTCGGACGTTATCTTACGAACTATAAATCCGATAGCAGCGCCAATTATGGCAGCAACTACAATCAGTAATATAGCGATCCAAGCCTTGATCATGTTTGCACCTCCTTCTGATTACTTCTGTAATCTATGTGAAAATGTTATTGTTTGTAAGTAGGCGAAGTCAAAAAGCAAAACTTACACCATACAAATTAATTATATAATATTTTAAAGATAAAGTCAAGTACATTTTTATTTTGAATGCTCCATTATGTTCTATTATCATTTTATTTAAGAATCACAAAACCCAAAAACAATTCCCGGATCATAACAAAAAACAAAGACGTAAAATATTTTTTGTTTTCATTTTTTATACATTTTTACACAAAAAGACGCGAAAATACTTAAAATTGACTATAATTATTTACATTTTATTACATTTTAAGATAAATTACAACAAAAGCACAATAATATATAATAGCTTCATTCTATAATATTTTAGGTGAAATATGATAGAAAATTGGCAACAGCTTTTTCTTCCTATTATAATATTAAGACACGCAGGCACGGCTTTACTCTCTCATTGGTTTCTTCAAGAAGCGCATGAGAGGCGACACACGATCTGTCTTTTCCGAAGGAGAAAATTTGAAATTGTTACATTTTTTTAGCACTTTCGACCCACCAGAGCCAATTGTTAACACAAAATTCATAATTTTTCTTGAAATAATACTTGACACAACAGGGAAAATAGTATATATTATTAGTGCAAACATTAGCACTCTATCACATCAAGTGCTAAAAATGGTGAAAGGAGAGCAAATAATTGGACGATTCCAGACTCACACCGCGAAAGATGCAAATACTTCGGGCGATAGTTGATGCCCATATCAACCACGGCGAGCCTGTAGGCTCCAAGTATTTGTCCAAGGAGGTTCACATATCTGCCTCCCCCGCTACTATACGAAACGAGATGGCGGAGCTTGAGGAGATGGGTTACCTTACACAGCCTCACACCTCAGCAGGAAGAGTTCCCTCAGAGCTTGGCTACAGATATTACGTTGACGCGCTCGTTTCTCAGTACAGCAACACCAAGTCCGAGATCGACGAGATCAATCAGATGCTACGCTACAAGCTTACCGAGATGGATAAAATACTGTCCGAGGTATCAAAGCTTGCCGCAAACTTCTCCGACTACACCGGAATTGCCTTCAAGTCGGGCTTCGGTAAGACAAGAGTCATTCAGTATAAGAGCGTGCTTCTCTCCCCCCACGAGTTTCTGCTCGTTATGAGCTTTGAGGGAGACATAGTCAAGACAAGAACCATTCACACGCCATTCTCTCTTACAGAGGATGCTCTGCGCAGATTCACAGAGGCGGCGAATATGTATCTTGTAAATCTGACCTGCGACGGCATCACAATGCCAATCATCGTGAAGCTTGAGGCGCTTATGGGCTCATCGGGAGCTATGGTTCATCCTACCGTTAAGGTCATTTACGAGACGATGAGCGAGTTAGACTCAGCCGACGTAAAGCTGGATGGAGTTACGAAGCTTTTGAATTATCCGGAGTATTCCGACGTTTCCGAGTTCAGAAATCTTCTGAACGTCCTGGAGGAAAAGGATAAGCTTATGGACGTTATCTCTCAGCAAAGCACCTCATCTGACGGAATACACGTGTACATTGGTAACGATGACGACGCCGGTATGAAGAATACAACGCTGATATTCAAGAACGTAAATCTTGGCGGCAAGCAGCTGTCAGTCGGAGTTATCGGTCCGAAGCGAATGAATTATCAGAAGGTTATCGAGATGCTGAACAGTCTGGCTCTCGGTATAGACAGAATGTTCTGCGAGGGCAATCTGCTCGAGAACGGATATGACGATTGACGAAAGGAAAGACGATGGAAAGCACAGAAAAGGATATCAACACCGCCGCTGAAAGCGCGGAGGAGATAAAAGTAGATAAGAAAGAAAAAAAGCAGGACAAAAAGGACCTGGTTAAAAAAATCGAGGAGCTTGAAGGCGAGCTTAACGAGCAGAAGGACAAATATCTTCGCATGGCTGCCGAGTACGACAACTTCAGACGTCGCTCAAGAGAGGAAAAGGATCAGCTCTATGAGCTTGCGGTTGCAGAGACCGTAAAGGAGCTTCTGCCGATCATTGACAACCTCGGAAGAGCGTCCGGATTTGAGGACGTAGAGGGAGTAAAGAGCGGACTTCTTATGATAGAAAAATCCGCGATACAGGTGCTTGAGAAGCTTGGAGTTGAGGAGTACGGAAAGCCCGGAGACACCTTTGACCCAAATCTTCACAACGCCGTGCTTCACGTAGAGGATGAAAGCCTAAGTGAAGGCGAAATAGTTGAGGTTTTCCAAAAAGGTTACAAAAAAGGAAAACACGTAATTCGCTTCGCAATGGTCAAATCTGCTAACTAATGTTTACAAAAATATAAAATAAATTTACAATTCCATATTAGGAGGATAATTATTATGGGAAAAATTATTGGTATTGATTTAGGTACTACCAACTCTTGTGTTGCAGTATTTGAGGGCGGCGAGCCCATCGTTATTACTAACCCCGAGGGAGCAAGAACCACACCCTCTGTCGTAGCATTCACCAAGACCGGTGAGCGTCTTGTCGGTCAGGTTGCTAAGCGCCAGGCTGTTACTAACCCCGACAAGACCGTAATATCTATCAAGAGAGATATGGGTAGTGACGTTAAGGTTTCTATCGACGACAAAAAGTACACTCCCCAGGAGATCTCCGCTATGATCCTGCAGAAGCTTAAGGCTGACGCAGAGGCTTATCTCGGCACAACTGTTTCTGAGGCTGTTATCACCGTTCCCGCATACTTCACCGACGCGCAGCGTCAGGCAACAAAGGATGCAGGTAAGATCGCAGGTCTTGACGTTAAGAGAATTATCAACGAGCCCACCGCCGCTGCTCTTGCATACGGTATGGATAAGGAAGAGAGCCAGAAGATAATGGTATTTGACCTTGGTGGCGGTACCTTCGACGTTTCTCTGCTTGATATATCCGACGGCGTGTTCGAGGTTCTCGCAACCGCGGGTAACAACCGTCTTGGCGGCGACGATTTCGACGACAGAATAGTTAATTGGATGGCTGAGACCTTCGCTAAAGAGAACGGCGGCATTGATCTTCGCAAGGATAAGATGGCCGCTCAGAGACTTAAGGATGCAGCTGAGAAGGCAAAGATCGAGCTTTCCGGCGTTATGTCATCAAACATTTCCCTTCCCTTCATCACTGCAGACGCAACCGGCCCCAAGCATTTCGAGGCTACTCTTACAAGAGCTAAATTTGACGAGCTCACCCACGATCTCGTTGAGGCAACCATGATCCCCACCAGAAAGGTTCTTCAGGACTCCGGCCTCTCCGTTAGCCAGATCTCCAAGGTTCTCCTCGTAGGCGGATCCACAAGAATCCCCGCGGTTCAGGAGGCTGTTAAAAAGTTTGTTGGCAAGGATCCCTTCAAGGGCATCAACCCCGACGAGTGCGTAGCTATAGGCGCAGCGATCCAGGGCGGCGTTCTCGGCGGCGACGTAAAGGACGTTCTCCTTCTGGACGTTACTCCCCTTTCTCTCGGTATTGAGACTCTCGGCGGTGTGTTCAACAGAATCATCGACCGTAACACAACCATACCCGTAAAGAAGAGTCAGGTTTACTCCACTGCAGCTGACGGTCAGACCTCCGTTGAGATCCACGTGCTTCAGGGTGAGCGCGAAATGGCTGCAGGAAACGCGACACTTGGTAGATTCATCCTTGACGGTATCCCCGCAGCTCCCCGCGGAGTTCCTCAGATCGAGGTTACATTCGATATCGACGCAAACGGCATTGTAAACGTAACCGCAAAGGATAAAGGAACCGGTAAGGAGCAGCATATAACCATCACCTCCTCCACTAATATGTCCAAGGAGGATATAGACAAGGCAGTTCACGAGGCTGAAAAGTTTGCCGAGGAGGATAAGAAGCAGAAGGAAGCAGTTGAGGTTAAGAACCAGGCTGAAAATATGATCTTCCAGACAGAGAAGACAATTGCAGATCTCGGTGATAAGGTAACCGACGCAGACAAGGCTCCCGTAAATGACGCAATTGCAAAGCTCAAGGAGACCGTAAAGAATGGCTCTATCGAAGATATCAAGGCTGATACGGAAGCTCTTCAGAAGGCATTCTATCCCATCGCCGAGAAGCTCTATCAGGCTCAGGCAGCAACAGAGGGACAAAACGGCGCAGACGGCGGTCAGGGTGCTGACGGCAATTACTACGACGCAGGCTTTGAGGATAAGACCGGTAACTGATAACTTTAGGGGCGGCTCTGACCGCCCCACAAAATAAACAAAGAGCTGACAAATGATTTTTCGTTTGTCAGACTTTGTATTGTATATTAAAAATGCTCGTATTTGTAAATAATACTTGTCATTTTTCTCAATTTATTGCATAATAGGATATAATTATGGCAGACAACAAAAGAGATTACTACGAGGTTCTCGGCGTTCAAAAAAACGCAGGAGAAGATGAAATAAAGAAAGCGTATAGATCCCTTGCAAAAAAATACCATCCGGATATGAACCCGGGCGACAAGGAAGCCGAGGTGAAATTCAAGGAGGTAAACGAGGCATACGCTGTGCTCTCGGATGCAGACAAGCGCTCTAAGTATGACAGATTCGGGCACGCAGCCTTTGATCCGGCCTCCGGCGGAGGCGGTTCAGGATTTGGAGGCTTCGGTGGATTTGGCGGAGCTGATTTTGATTTCGGCGATATATTCTCCTCATTCTTTGGTGGCGGCAGCTCTTCCAGAGGGCGTCAGAATATGGCAATCGAAGGTGATGATGTTGCTACACGTGTCACGATTTCCTTTGAGGAGGCTGCATTCGGATGTAAAAAGGATATATCATTTGCGCGTATAGAATCATGCGGAGAATGCGGTGGAACGGGTGCTGAAAAGGGCTCTACTGTCGAGTCCTGCGCCACATGTCGCGGTACAGGCAGAGTTACCGTTCAACAACAAACTATGCTGGGATATATGCAAACGCAACGCTCGTGTCAGAGCTGTCGCGGTACCGGAAAGATCATCAAGAGCCCCTGCAAAAACTGTAACGGTAAGGGTAGGATAAAGATCAATAAGAAGCTTGAGGTCAATATTCCGGCAGGAATTGATCACATGCAGAATATTATCCTCCGCGGTCAAGGCTCTGCCGGTGTTAACGGTGGCACAAACGGCGATCTGATCATCGAGGTCAGAGTAAAAGAGGATAAGGTATTCACCAGAGACGGCTATCATATTTATTGCGAGGTTCCTATTAGCTTCACAGAGGCTGCCTTAGGCGCGGATATCGAGGTTCCGCTTCTTGGAGGCAAGACTGAAAAGCTTCACATACCCGAGGGTACTCAGAGTGGGGCGTCCTTCACTATGCGCGGCAAAGGAATTCCTAACGTAAACAACGGTAGAAAAGGTGATCTGATCATCACAGTAGTTGTAGAGACCCCAAGAAACCTAACGCAGAAGCAAAAAGATCTTCTGGAGGAATTTGCAAATACTATGGACGATAAAAATCCTAAATCCAGACAGTCACTATTCTCAAGGCTTTTTAATAAATAATATAAACATCTAAATTAATAATTATTTAAATACACCTATACGGTATCTCTCTTAGAGAATATCTGTACGGGTGTATTTTTTATTCTGTTAGTTTTTAATAATTATATTAAATTATTAAGTGTTTATAGCCTTTAAAGAAAGAAAAAATATTTTCCTTATAAAAAAAGGCAATAATAAAAGAATTTATACACGCGCTACCCTTCCCTGCCAAATCAAAGCTAAATACGAAAAAATAGCAAAGATTATATTAACGAAAATCACAAGTGGATGAATATAAACATTAAACAGAAAAAGTACGAAATTAATAAAAAAACAGAATATAACAGCATATGCATATTATTTTTCAACAAAGGAAATAAACACAATTTTTTATAATTAACAAAATAGAATATTTATTCATATAATGATACATAAAAAGTCGTTGAATAAATACAAGAAGCAGAAAAATATATCAAAAAAGGGTAGACGAAATATGCTGATAAAAAAACAAGTAAAAGTAATCTACCTATCCGGATCCTCCGAGATTCACCTGTGCGTGTTATCAAAGTGTCCCGATCTGAAGATCCAGCTTCATTTTTTAATAACGCCTTTAAACGCAAGGAAAAATGGCATATATAAATAGGTCCCGTTCTCAAGGTCAGAAAAAGAACCGGACAGATAAAAGCGACGCAGCTAGATAAGTACGTTTAAAACCAAAGACAGTTTATATAATAATCACGAATGTATAAACAGTAAAAATTAACAGTTAAACAAAATTAAAAAAACCAACAAAACAAATAAAACTTTACACGGGTATACCCCAAAAAATCAAATTGTAAATAATTATTTACATTTTAATTAAAACATACATCGCTATACAAACAATAATTTACTTAAACTACGGCTTGTATAATTTAGAAAATACTTTATCCAATGTTAATAATAAACATGACAAACGAGCCACACGCAAGCAAAGCCCGATATTTGAGCGTAATAAAGCTTTATACGTTTCGGTACTAAGAGGATCAGATAAAGTTGATAATTTTTCAAAGCTGATACACTACAAAAAAACGACAGCCTGCACAAATAAACAAAAACCAAAACAAGAAAGATATTGAAAGTACCATTCAAAAAACAAAAAAAGAAGTTCAACATCTAAAAATATTCAAGCTTAAAGAAGACAATAATTAAATACCGTATCAAAAACATTACAATACCGATTGTATATTTATACACATCTGTAAATATTTATTCACTAATTATTTATAATTTTCAAAAAATATAATTAGTATTAATTACGAATTTTACAAATTATTACAGGTAATAAAAGTAATATTTTACATATTTTTAAATGATATTTCGTATAAAATACTAACAAATTATTCAAATTTCATTATTTTTTGTGAATAAATCACCCGAGAAAAGCAAATTGGTATTTTTTTCCATTTTTTAATAATAACCCTCTGTTTCACAGCATATTTTTTGATAATTATCACTCAATATTCATATAATTAATAATATTTATATTATTTTATAAAATATTAAATACATACTTTGGTTTGACAGGTGTTTTATTATATATTGCTAATTGTTATATGTATTTATCCTTGATATTTCATTATTATTATTTTAATAAATCAATCAATTTAAGATTAATCAGACTAGTATTTTAAGGATTTATGTACTATATATTTAAAATATTAATTTTATTCCTCCTTATTAGATGTGCTGTATCATTTTTGTTAATTTTTATGTAAAACAATATTATTAGCATATATTTTAAGATATTTTCGATAATTTCTATTGTTTCACGTGAAACGTTTGGCAATTTTTAATAAATATAAGCATAAAATGAGCGTTCCGTGTTCTGTTTCACGTGAAACAATAGTTATTTCGTTAGCTATAATCAAAAAAATTCAAAATGAATACATTTAATTGTTTCACGTGGAACAATACAATTTTGATAAAAAATAATACTTTTATAGGTATTTTTGGTGTTTCACGTGAAACATCGGAGCTTAAACTTCACATATTTATCATTTATTGTTTATGTTTCACGTGAAACATAGCTTTTAAGATGAATTTATTGATTTATAGTCTCAGTCATCTTATTTTAAACACCGAATACTCACACCAATTTTTGTTATACTAGAGTCGTATGAGACAAGAGTGGGTCGTTATAGATTATATTCAAATTTTTATATATATTTCTCGCTCGTATAATTATTACAAATATTTTAAAAGATTGTATTTTGTTCTTGCTCAGGTTATTTTTTGTAAACCAAACATAACTTTTAGGGAACTTTAGGTTGTTTAATCAATTTTATAATATTTTGCATCATAATTAATGTAAAAAGGCACAATATATTGTGTATGAATCTATTTTTATACACTAATAATGGTATATTTAGCTTGTTTATCATTTTTTGTATTCCAGAGGTTTAAGTATATATTTTTTCCGATCTTCTCTGACGTGATTAACATTTATTTATAGCATCATTCGACTAATTATTATTATTATGCTTTAAATATTTTTTTAATTATTCCTCTTTTTTGATCACGAGATACATCTCCGACTCTTTTAAAAGAACTACTTTTTTCTATCATTTTTTAAGTAAATAAGTACTGTTATAGTTGACAATTTTCGTCCTTTATAGTATAATATTATTTGATAATATCAATTTTATATATTTTATATTATTTAAAATATTTTATTTATAGATATAAATTTTGGTTCTCCGGTTCTATTCTCGGCTTCTGGTCTTATTTATACTTCAAGCCTTCAGACGTATGCTTAAACAGGGAAGTGTAAGAGCCAAAATCGCTACGGTTTGTTTTTTAGCCGATTTATTCTTGATTTGGTACGGTTTCATTTAATTAATAACGCCGAAGATTAATATAAATCAACTCACGCATGTTACTCATTGCTTATCAATCAGATCCGTCCCGCTTTTTCGGCTTTTAATCCTTATTTTGCAGCGCCACATAACTTTCGTCTTTGTTTGCCGCTTGATTATTTTATTTAATTTTAATTTTGCTCAAAAAGATGGTTTTTTATGATTTTAACACAAATAACATAAATTAGTATATCAAAACGTTAATTAAAAAAGCGGTAAGTGTATCTTGGTAATTTTTGGTATCATTCACGTTGTCAGACTACAGTATAAATTAATCTTCTTGTATTCCTTAGCGCAGGCTTTAAATGCTTTATTTCATTACACCCTAAAAATGCGTTACTGCTTAATTTTAACAGCCGAAATTAACCGATTTTTACAAAAACAGTCCTATTGTTGAGGCTATACACCCTCTCTGACGCGAAATTTTGCCTTTTTTAGCGCATTACGGTGTTTTTTTCGATCAGATACACTATCACGTCTATAAATTATCTTTACAGAGCGAAAGAACGACCTATTAGTTTTTCATCCGCATCAAGTATTCAAGCAGACTATATCGAAAGCCGGCAGCACGGGGAAGGTTTACATAAAGCTCATGGGAGACGTGAAAAAGATAAAAACTGGCGAAACCGTAAAAAACGAACCACAATACAGAAGTATTCGGAGTAAAAACATAATTCAACAGAATTGTTTAGAGCGTTTCAAAGCAGGTTTCCATTACCAATAGATATGAAGCAGGGTAGCACCACTAAGATCACTGAATCTGTGCAACGTTACTAAGTGTTCCAAAGCAATACTATCGGGAGATCTGAAGCAGGGTAGCGTTACGAAGAGTTCCAAGGCGGGTTATTATTACCAACAGATATGAAGCAGGGTAGTACTGTAAGGCGTGCTTCGCAGCTTAAAGCAGCGCGTAGTGAAATGCAAAGCAACTCTGCGCGGTAAAATAAGATTGAAAGCCGCACGGCATATCAGAATGTGAACTAATGTCGGCTAAATTCTTAATTTCTAACCAAAGCTTAAACACCCAAGACATCCAAGGTTACCTTTCACTCCGATCAACCGGTGATCACGGTTTTGGTAAAGGAGCTCGGACGTATAGACACCCACTCGGACACGCAAAGCTCTACGACAATTATCACCCCGCCGGATTTTATTTAGCCGCTAATTTATTATTTAAAATATTTATTTTTCTCGCTCACGTACGTGAAAAATTCAATACACAAGCATTAAAAATCATCAAAATTTCTTGGAGGAAAAAATGGCAAAGGTCGTTTCCTTTTCAAATCAGAAGGGCGGAGTTGGCAAGACCACCTCTTGCGTAAATATATCAGCTCAGATCGCTAATAAAGGCAAAAAGGTGCTGATGATAGATATGGACCCCCAGGGCAACGCTACCAGCGGTCTCGGCATATCAAAATCAAAAATTAAAAGCACCATCTACGACGTTATCATCGGCAGAAGCGATATAAAGGACACGATCGTTAAATCAAACTTTAAAAACCTTTGGGTCGTTCCCGCTACTATCGATCTGGCAGGCGCAGAGCTTGAGCTATATGACCTTGAGGACGATAAGCTCAGATTTACAGAGATCGCGCTCGACTCCATAAAGGATGATTTTGACTACATATTTATCGACTGCCCACCGTCGTTGGGAATGCTGACCGTAAAGGCTCTGACTGTATCTGACGGAGTCGTTATACCTATGCAGTGTGAGTTCTACTCGCTGGAGGGTATGTCGCAGCTTATGAACACCATAAAAAAGATAAGATCACTATACAACCCGTCTCTGCAGATAGTGGGAATTCTGCTTACAATGTACAACGGCAGACTCACCCTTACGGGTCAGGTGGTTGCGGAGCTGAAAAAGTACTATCAGGATAAGCTTTTCAAGGTTCCTATCTCCCGTACGGTTCGTATTTCAGAGGCTCCGGGTTATGGCGAGCCTATATGCTATCACGATCCTTACGGCAAGGGCTCGCTTGAATACGCGGCTGTTGCCAAGGAGCTTATGCTTCGTATTTAATAAAACATTGAGTTCTGTATACAGTTACCCACATTGAATTGATTTTTTAACCAATTATCAATTTTATTCTTTAATTATTCATATTAGTTTAATCTATTTAGGGTTAAATTCCCCACTTTGTTAAAAAATACAGTCTTTACATAAAAAACACTAATATCAGCATTATACACGTAACATTTTTCTTAATTATCACAAATATCACCCCCCACTTTTTATTGTTTTTTGATATTTTTTTGATTTAATTAATTATAAATGTGGTTTATTATATATATTTACAGGTGTGAAAACATAACAATTTGATAACTACGCCCCACTTTAATAGTTTTTATATTAAAGCAAAACAAAGGCGTGTCGGAAAGTTTTCCACATTTTAAATGTGAATAGTGTGGAAAACTTGTGAGTTTGAAGTTGATTTTCCACATTCTAATTTTTAAAAACCTTAGATTTTTCCTTACGTGGTGTGGGTTTTTGCGTTTTTTCTTAGGTGTGGAAACTTAACCGCATATTACGTTTACTTTTCCACAGTCGTTTATCTTTTCAAAAATATTTTTTACACGTGATCATTTCACCGTCATTTTTACACAACCCGGTTAAATATCGCCGCTTTTCGTGGCGCTTCTATTTTTATAAGTCTTACGGAGGACAGCAATAATGGCAAAGAAAAACAGCGGACTTGGCAGAGGTCTGGATGCAATTTTTCTCGATAACGCTATCACAGAGGAGGTAAGTCACTCAGAGGACAAGATCTCCCATCTGAAAATATCTATGGTCGATCCCAAGAGTGATCAGCCGAGAAAGTATTTTGATAAGGAGGCTCTGGAGCAGCTTGCCGATTCAATAGTAGAAAACGGCTTGCTTCAGCCTATTCTGGTCCGAGAATACGGTGACGGCAGATATCAGATAATTGCGGGCGAGCGCCGCTTCCGCGCGTCGAAGATTGCCGGACTTACCGAGATACCCGCCATCGTCCTGGACAGAGATGACAGAAAGACTGCTCAGATCGCACTTATAGAAAATCTTCAGCGCGAGGACCTTAATCCTCTGGAGGAGGCTATGGCATACAAGTCTCTCGCTGAGGAATTTGATATGACCCAGGAGGAGCTTTCCGTTAAGGTTGGCAAAAGCCGTAGCGCTATTGCTAACACTCTCAGACTCCTTGATCTTCCCGACGAGGTACTGACCCTCGTTGCATCAAAGGAATTAAGCTCCGGCCACGCGAGAACTATTCTCGGACTTAAAAGCCGCGATTCTATGATACTTCTGGCTCAGCGCGCCGTTGAGGAGGATCTCTCCGTCAGAGTGCTTGAGGAGGAGGTAAAGCGTATGAACAAGCCAAAGAAGGCTAATAAAGACGAGGAAGAGGAGCTTCCTCTCATTGACTACTTCCGTGAGCTTGAGCTGCGTATGCAATCTCATCTTGGCAGAAAGGTAAGGATAGAAGGGAAGGGCAAGAGAAAAACTCTGACCCTCTCCTACGAGGATAACGACGACCTTGACGATCTTATTACTCTGATCTGCGGCAAGGCATTTCTTGACGAGATTTAATTATTAATTTCCTATTAATTTTTATCTTTATTTATTAACCGATTGTTTATATCAAGTCATTGAATAAAGAATAAAAAAGTGGTATACTTATCCGGTAAAGAATTAACACGGGATATACCTACTTAAAAAGAGAAGGGGAAATAAAATTTGACAAATATATTCAATAAATACCTTAATATCAATCTGAACGACTATGAAAATATAGGCTTCGATCTGGAGATAAATAAGCTCTTAATTGTGGTGCTCGTCGGATTGATCTTGGCAACCGTTATCACAAATATTAAAAGAGGACTTCTGATTTATACGGTTAAAAAGCTGCTGAGGTACGAGGCGTTAAGTGAGGAAAGCGCGAGAACGCTTGAGGAAATGAGGATATCCTCTCCATTAGTAAAGCTGGAGCTTTCAGGAGAGACAAGGCTGAAAAAGCTGGTTTCTGTCGTTGGGGAGGAGAAGCTTTCCTATGACGAGTATATAGAGAAGATCAAGGATAAAAAGTATAAAGAAAAAAGAGTGGATTATAAAACCGCAAAGCTTTATATATCTAAGGATAATCTCGAGCCGGCACGGATAATCGAATCATACAATTCCGTTACCGTAATAAATACAATACTGCTTTGTCTGCTTTATTTCATTGCATTTACAAGTATAATTATCATTATGCCGGAGCTACTATCTCTGATAAACAATATCTTGATATAAAATAAAAAACACCGTTTTTGTAAACTTAAACTTACAAATTCGGTGTTTTTTTATTGAGTTAAACAGTTATAATATTATCTTTAATTAAATTACACACTCATAATAACCGAGAGTATCATAGGTCGGCGCTTGGTTTCCTTGTAAATAAACTTTGCTAAATCCTCCTTGATCTGAGTTCTCACGGTGTTCAGATCCTTATTTTTTCTCGACTTACCGGATAGCATTTTTTCAACCGTTGAGCTTACAACAGATCTTGCCTCTCTGAGAAGATCTCCCGACTCCTTGACGTATACGAAGCCTCTTGATACGATATCAGGTCCTGAGAGTATAAATCCCTCGTTATCCAGAGTCAAGGCTACTATCACAAGTCCATCCTCGGAAAGATGCTTTCTGTCGCGAAGAACCACGCTGCCTATATCTCCAACTCCAAGTCCGTCAACCAGAACGTTTCCTGACGGAACAGTACCTGAGAATTTCGCGCTCTTTTTATCTATCTCCAGAACCTTACCTATCTCCGATACGAAAATATTATTTGATGGAATACCCATAAATTCAGCAAGCTCGCGGTTTGCGTTAAGATGACGCGCCTCGCCGTGAACGGGCATAAAATATTTTGGTCTTGTCAGAGCCATCATCAGCTTCAGCTCCTCCCGACAGGCGTGTCCGGATACGTGTATCTCCTCGGTAGAATCGTTAACTACCTTGACTCCGCTCTCAACAAGTGCGTTTATAATACTTCCGACAAGCTTTTCATTACCGGGAATTGCGCTGGAGGAGAGAACTACCACGTCGTTTGAGGTAACCTTTATCTTATCGTGAGCGCCAAAGGCTATTCTGTACAGAGCCGACATAGGCTCACCCTGGCTGCCTGTGGTTATAAGGGTTATTTCGTTCTGACGGTATTTTTTTATTTCAGATATGTCTATAAGTACTCCGTCGGGCAGCTCCATATATCCAAGCTCCAGCGCTGCTCCGATTATATTGACCATGCTTCTGCCGATTATTGCCACCTTTCTGCCGTGGCGCGCGCTGGCGTTGATTATTTGCTGTACTCTGTGAACGTTTGAAGAGAAGGTCGCAATTATAAGTCGCTTATCGCTATACTGCGCGAATATTCTTTCAAGAGATGATCCTACCGTTCTCTCGGACGGTGTAAAGCCTGCTCTCTCTGCGTTTGTGGATTCGCAAAGTAATATTTCCACACCGCTCTTTCCTATTTCACCGATTCTTGTAAGATCTATCATTTTATCGTCGATAGGCGAAACGTCAAGCTTGAAGTCTCCTGTATGGAATACCGTTCCAACAGGTGTTTTCAGCGCTATGGCACAGGCATCGGCTATTGAGTGATTTACGTGAACGAACTCAGCCTTAAATACTCCTAGATTTACAGTATCTCCGGCTTCCACGGTGTAAAGCTCCGGATAATATTCAGGAGGATCCTCGTCAAGCTTACCCTCTATTATTCCGAGAGAAAGTCTGGTTCCGTAGATCGGTACGTTTATTTGCCTTAAGAGATAAGGAACAGCTCCGATATGATCCTCGTGACCGTGAGTGATCAGAACGCCTCTTATCTTTTCCGCGTTTTTTATCAAATAAGAAATATCGGGCATTACAAGATCTACACCCGGCATATCCTTATCGGGAAATCCCATACCGCAATCGATCACGACTATGTCATTTCCGTACTCGATAACGGTCATATTTTTTCCTACCTCGCCAAGTCCGCCAAGCGGAATTATGCGAAGCTTTGTATTTCTGTCTTTTTTCGTCTTTTCTTTAATCATAATTTATAGTTATCTACCCTGAAGGTTTATTTTCTTAGTTTAATTATTACTACAGATATTATATTTTTTTATTTTCGACAATATGATTTTTATAGATAAATCAACTCTTTTGTTCAAAAAATTCCTACACGTGTTATGATTTTTTACACTTTACCGGATAGAATCAAGCATAATCCGAGACCGATCATAAAACCGAAAACGAAACCGAATAAAATAAAAAGCTTGTGCCTCAGAGGTATACCGGACCCCTTCTCTGAATCCTTATGGCTTTCTATTATTCTGTTTGCCTCAACTATCATATTATTTTCGCCGATATTTTCCTTTTCACCCTCGCGACTTATAATAAAATAAGCCTCATCAAACAGACTGCTGCCTGTATTTTTTAGAAAAATAACCTTTTTCTGACAACCCCTCATACTTTTATCCTTATTACACCGTATATTTTTTCAAGCAGAGCGAGATATTGGTTACTATGTCAGCCAATAATACATCGCCCTGCTTGATTGCTTAATAAAGTATTGTCAGATTATTTAAAATTATTCAGATATTAAATACCGTATTTTATCGAAATATGTAAATAATTTTTTACTTTTTTTAGCGTTTTAGATTACTTTTTGCCGAATATTCTTCCAAAGAATCCGCCCTTTTTCTCAGGCTCTGCCTTGGATGCAGGTGTTGCTGCAGGAGCGGGCTCTGCCTTGGGAGCAGGTGCTGCTGCAGGCGCAGGTGCTGCCTTGGGAGCGGGTGCTGCTGCAGGCGCAGGTGCTGCCTTGGGAGCGGGTGCTGCTGCAGGCGCAGGTGCTGCCTTAGGAGCGGGAGCTGCTGCAGGCGCAGGTGCTGCCTTAGGAGCGGATGCTGCTGCAGGTGCAGGTGCTGCCTTAGGGGCGGGAGCTGCTGCAGGAGCGGGCTCTGCCTTGGGTGCTACTGCAACCTTTGCTACTTCACTCATAAGATCAGTGTGAGTTTTTGAATCCGAAGTAGCTGTTTCTACGTGCTCCTCGATCTTTTCCTTAGTCTTTCTGGATATTCTCTTCTTCTTTTTCTCGGGAAGAGGAATATCGTAGCTGTCGTCAAGCAGATCATCAAGAGAGATACCGAAGAGAAGCTTCATTTCGAGAAGCTTGGGTACTTCGGGATAAGACTGACCGCATTCCCACTTGTAAACTGCCTGTCTTGATACGCCTACTGCACTGGCGAAATCGTCCTGTGTGAGACCCTTGCCCTTTCTAAGTATAACGAGTTTTTCCTTGAATGTCATGGTAAACCTCCTACCGCTTTTTGCGGATTTATAATTTTTTATTTATTAATTATATCTTCGTATATATCGGTGCTTTCGTTGTAAACCGCCTCGCAGGGAGAGGTAAATCTCCAACCGTCACCCTCCTCGATCATTTCCACCTCTATAGTAGAATTCTTGATCTTTCCGCTCTCGCTGGTGAGCTTAACGGGAACCTCTATCACTATGATCTCACCCCTGACGTCCTTCACGGTGATGCCGCTCAGATACTCAATATCACCCTTAAGATAATAATCGTATCTTGAGTTGACCATAACGTAGCTCTCTCCGCTATCATCCGTGTGCTGATAATATCTGAGATAGTGTACTATTACGTTATCGTCCTTGATAGAGCTGAGAACCGTATTAAACATTATCTCCGCTCTCACGTCGGAGAATACCTCCAGCGTTTTAACTTTAAGGTCGTCTATTGACGATATACCGAATTTACTCAGTGAGTCTTCCTTTGCCCTACGGTATATTCCGACTCCGGATTGCTCGTCAAATTCAATTCCCTTACCGTAATAGATCTCGTTAATAAGCTTTGCTTTAATGAGAAGTCCCTCCGCTGCCGCTATAACCTCTCCCTCGTCATACTCTCTGTCCTTTTCACAAGAGGTAAGTATGGGAAGAATAAGGGTTATAAGGAGCAGCGCGGTGAAAATTATTTTCTTGCTTCTCATAGCTTATTCTCCGTCAGACTCTGCGTCTTCAGATTCAAAAGCACCGTCCTTAAATTCCGGTTGATTATCTTCGGATTCATTATAGACGTCGTTTTCCTTCTTTTCGGGGAGAGGAGTGTTCTCGATCTCCTTTTCAATCTCCGCACTCTCAGCGTCTATTTCCTCCTGCTTTTCGAGTCTTGCGACCTTCTTTATTACGGAATCTTCCGCAAGTCTCATAATAATTACGCCGGACGCGGTTCTGGAATAAACGTTTATGCCGGATACAGACGTTCTGATGATAGTTCCTTCGTTGGTTATGAGCATTATATCGTCATCGTCCGATACGGTCACGATAGAAGCAAGCTTACCTGTCTTATCACTTATCTTATGGCAGGCAACTCCTTTACCGCCTCTGTGCTTCATCTCACGGAAGTCATCAAATTGGGTTCTCTTACCCATACCCTTCTCGGTTACGGTAAGTATTGTCTTGCTTTCGTCAACAACGCAAACGCCTACTACAAAGTCGTCATCTGCCAGAGTAATACCCTTAACGCCTCTTGCTCCTCTGCCCATTACGCGAACGTTATTTTCGTCAAATCTGACCGCTAAGCCCTTACCCGTGGCAAGAATCAAGCTTTCGTTACCCTTGGTATGTCTTACGAAGATCAGCTCGTCTCCCTCGTCCAGATTTATAGCGATCTTACCGCTTCTTCTCTGATACTCAAATTCGGTAAGGAGAGTTCTCTTGATAATACCGAATTTAGTTACCATCGTGAGATATTCGCCCTCGGAGAATTCGGTTATAGGAATAATAGCCGTTACAAACTCGCCGTCACCAAGCTCAATTATATTAACAAGGTTAGTGCCCTTGGCAGTTCTGCCCGCCTCGGGAATTCTGTACGCCTTCTTTGCGTAAACTCTTCCCTTGTTGGTGAAGAACATAAGATGCGCGTGGCTGTTTGATACTATTACGTCCTCAACGAAGTCATCTTCCTTGGTTGTCATACCGATGATACCCTTGCCGCCTCTGTTCTGAGCGGAATATACGTCTGCTCTCTGGCGCTTGATATATCCGGTATGGCTTACTGTTATAACGCAGGTATGACGCTCGATAAGATCCTCAAGATCTATCTCCTCGGTAGCCTCTGTCAACTCAGACTTACGCTCATCTCCGTACTTACGCTTTATCTCCTCAAGCTCACCCTTAAGTATATCCTTAAGCTTGTTTTCATCAGCGAGAATAGATCTTAACTCATTGACGAGTATCTCCAGCTTCATAAGCCTTTCCTCAACCTTTTGTCTTTCAAGTCCGGAAAGCTTACCGAGAGTCATCTCTACTATCGCCTGCGACTGAGCGTCAGACAGACCGAATCTATTTTGAAGAGCCTCCTTTGCGGCAGGTATAGACTCACTTGCCTTAATAATTGCTATTACCTCGTCAATATTCTCCGTAGCTATTCTGTAACCCTCGAGAATATGCATTTCCTTAAGAGCCTTATCAAGATCAAACTGAGTTCTCTTTTCTATAATACTCTTCTGAAAATCAATGTATTTGTCAAGTATAGTTGGCAAATTCAGAGTTTTAGGCTCTCCGCCGTCTATTACAAGCATATTTACAGAGCAGGTATCCTGAAGTTGAGTATACTTGTAAAGCTGATTAAGAATTACTTCTGCGTTCGCATCCTTCTTATACTCTACGACGATTCTCATACCGCCTCTTCCCGACTCGTCGCGAAGCGCGGTGATTCCCTCGATCTTTTTCTCCTTTACGAGATTTGCCATACTCTCTATAAGCATGGATTTATTGACCATATAGGGAATTTCAGTAAATATTATGCGTCTGTGCTCATCCTCTATATTTGCTCTTGCTCTGATGTACACTCTGCCTCTTCCGGTCTCATAGGCATCTCTGATACCGCGTGAGCCGTAGATAATTGCGGCAGTAGGGAAATCGGGTCCCTTTATAAACATCATAAGGTCCGAAACCGTACACTCGGGATTGTCTATTCTGTAGACTATTCCGTCTATTACCTCAGTAAGATTATGAGGCGGAATATTAGTAGCCATACCGACCGCTATACCCACCGATCCGTTTACCAAAAGGTTCGGAAATCTTGATGGCAGTACTGTAGGCTCGTCTCTTGTGTTATCGAAGTTTCGTGTCATGGGAACTACCTTTTTCTCGATATCTCCCATCATATAATCGGCGATTTTTGACATTCTCGCCTCTGTGTAACGGTACGCTGCCGCGCCGTCACCATCTACGTTACCGAAGTTACCGTGTCCCTCTATCAGAGGATATCGAAGAGAGAAGTCCTGCGCCATTCTTACCATAGTTCCGTATACAGCGCTGTCGCCGTGGGGATGATATCTACCCAGCACGTTACCTACTGTAGTCGCTGATTTACGGAAGGGGCGGTCGTGAGTCAGATTATCCTCGTACATAGCGTACATAATTCTTCTCTGACCCGGCTTCATACCGTCTCTTACGTCGGGTAGGGCTCTGGAGGTTATTACGCTCATTGAATACTCAATGAAGGAGGTCCTTACCTCTCTCTCCATATCCCTGTCCTCTATTCTTTGCATAGGGAATTCTATATCTGTGCTTTTATAACTGTGTTCCATATTCACCTCTTAAATGTCAAGATTCGTTACAAATCTTGCATTCTTGGTAATAAACTCTCGTCTGGGCTCTACCATATCACCCATAAGCACCGAGAATATCTCATCGCAAGCGATAGCGTCCTCTACGGTTACCTTTAAGAGAGTTCTGGTCTCGGGATTCATCGTCGTATCCCATAGCTGCTCGGGGTCCATTTCTCCAAGACCCTTATATCTCTCGGACTCAACGCCCTTGACTCCCAGCTCCTCAATGTATTTATCTCTCTCCTCATCGGAGAAGGCGTATCTGAGCTGCTTGCCTTTATAAACCTTATAAAGCGGAGGCTGAGCGAGATATATATGTCCCTCCTCTATAAGAGGCTTCATATGACGGAAGAAGAAGGTAAGAAGAAGTACTCTGATATGGGATCCGTCTACGTCCGCATCCGCCATAATAACTATCTTGCCGTAGCGGAGCTTTGAGATATCGAAGTCCTCTCCTATACCGCAACCGAGAGCCTGTATAATAGGAATAAGAGACGTGTTTGAATAAACCTTATCAAGTCTTGATTTCTCTACGTTAAGAACCTTTCCGCGAAGAGGAAGTATGGCTTGGAAGCGGCTGTCACGGCAGTTCTTTGCAGATCCTCCCGCGCTGTCTCCCTCTACCAGATATACCTCTGTAAGCCTTGCGTCTCTTTCGTTACAGTCCGCAAGCTTACCGGGAAGGGTAGATACCTCCAGCACGTTCTTACGTCTGATAAGCTCTCTTGCCTTTCTGGCTGCCTCCCTGGCTCTGTTTGCCGCCATTGCCTTTTCTATTATCATCTTGGCAGAGGCGGGGTTCTCCTCCATAAATTCGTCAAGCTTTCTGTATACTATATTATCTACGAGGCGTCGCATCTCGCTGTTTCCGAGCTTTGCTTTCGTCTGGCTCTCAAACTGAGCGTCCGTCAGCTTTACCGAAATAATAGCCACCAGACCCTCGCGCACGTCCTCACCGGAAAGTCCCTTGTCCTCTCCCTTGATTATACCGGTTTTTCTGGCATAATCGTTTATCGCACGGGTAAGAGCTGCCTTGAAGCCGGTTTCGTGAGTTCCGCCCTCTATCGTAGACATATTGTTTGCGAAGGATATTATAGTTTCGTTATAGCTGTCGTTATACTGCATCGCAACCTCTGCGATAGATCCGTTCTCCTCACCCTTCATATATATGATCTCCGGGTGAACGGGAGTTCCTCTCTTCTCGCTATTGAGATATTCTACAAATGAAACTATACCTCCCTCGTAGTGCAGTACCTCCTCTCTTTCCTTACCCTCTCTCTTATCGGTGAGGATAATTTTTACTCCTGCGTTAAGGAAGGACTGCTCTCTCATTCTGGTCAGCAGTATATCGTAATCAAATACAGTATCCTCAAATATGGTGGAGTCAGGCTTAAATCTGACGTATACTCCGTGGCGGCCGTCGCTATCACCCTCACATTTAAAGGGTCTTGCCACCGCTCCTCTCTCAAATCTTTCACTGTATTTTTTGCCGTCGCGGCAGTTTTCTACCTCCATCCACTCGGACAGAGCGTTTACGACCGACGCACCTACACCGTGCAGACCGCCTGCAATTTTATATCCGTCGCCGCCAAATTTACCGCCTGCGTGAAGAACCGTGTATATTACCTCCAGAGTGGGAAGTCCAAGCTTCTCGTTAAATCCCGATGGAATTCCGCGTCCGTCATCCTCTACGGATACGCTGTTATCCGGCCATATCACGATTTTTATTGATTCGCATTCGCCTGCCAGAGCCTCGTCGATTGAGTTATCTACTATCTCGTACACAAGATGGTGAAGTCCGCGTATCGAGGTCGTGCCTATATACATACCCGGGCGCTTTCTTACAGCCTCAAGTCCCTCTAAGACCTGTATTTGACTATCGTCGTAGCTCTTGGTTTCTAATTCCTTTGACACCTCTTAAACCATGCCTTTCATGTTTTTGCCTGTTTTCTATTTTTTTATTTCCATGAAGCTCTCACCAAGTCTTATTTTTAAGCCCTGTGTAGATATTCTGGAAAGTCTGACCTTAACCTCTCCATCCTCATCGGTAAGTATAAAGGACCTTGGGAGATCAGTATCGTCGTATTCTACCTTACCCCTTTTCTCCATACCGTTTATGAAGCTTTTTCCCGTTTTTGATACGGTGGCGGTATCCAGGTCAAAGATACCTATTATTTTTTCTTTTTTTACGCTTTTTTTATTGCCTATATGCAGATACATAATCACCCTCCGTGACCTCTATAATCCTAGCTCCGAGATTCTCATACTCCTCGGATTCGCAGGAGGTTATTATTATTTGCTTGCCCTCAAGTCCTTTAAGAACGTATTCTCTTCTTCCCGCATCAAGCTCGGATAGAACGTCGTCAAAAAGGTATATCGGATACTCGCCGCATATATCCTTTATAACCTCACCCTCGGATAGCTTCAGAGCTAATACCAGAGAGCGCTGCTGTCCCTGCGACGCGTATATTCTTGAGTTATTTCCGTTTATTTTTATTAAAAGATCGTCTCTGTGAGGTCCGTAGAGGCTGACTCCCGCGCTTTTTTCTCTGTCAATAGACGAGGTGAATACCCTTACGTACTCCTCCTTTACTTTTGTCCGATCCTTTATCCCTGCCGGAATATCCGAGCTGTACTCTATATCCATTTTTTCTTTTCCGGAGGATATCTCGCTCATTATTCTGGATGAGTGAGGCTTTATACGCTCTACGTACTCGTCACGCATAATATAAATAAACGACGCGTATTCAGCCATAACGTAAGACCAGGAGTATATCTCGTTTTCGTCCGCAAATAACCCCTTTTGAGCAGCCTTAAGAAGACAGTTTCTGTTTTCAAGCGCCTTTTTATAGCTTGAATAGTACTTTACGTATTCCGGATAGCACTGAGATATAGCGATATTAAGAAAATCTCTTCTCTCATCAGGACCGCCCTTTACTATTTCCAGATTATCCGGATAGAACAGTACGGCGCGGAATGAGCCTAACATCTCAGACACTCCCTTAAGCCTGTATCCGTTCTTCTTACGAAGTCTTTCTCGTCCGTAAAGGGAATATTCAAGAGACTGCTCTCCGTTTTTATCACTATACTCTATTTTTAGATTAAATCCGTCGCTGCCGAACCTTACGAGCTCCTTATCCTCTCTGGCACGGAAGGATCTTCCTCTGGCAAAGACATATATACCCTCGAGAGCGTTAGTCTTTCCCTGAGCGTTCATTCCGTGCAGAAGATTTAATCCCTCTGAGAATTCTATACTGCATTTTTCAATATTACGAAATCCTGCAGCACTGAATTTTTTTATTATCATTTCTGCTCGTTCATTCTGACGGGAAGGATCATGTAGAAGTAAGAGAAGGTCTCATCCGTCTCGGTAGGCTCAATGGTTATAGCCTGTGTTGAACCCTTGAGGGATATCTTGATATTTTCGCCCTCAGCAACGTTTACGCTGTTGATGAGATAACGGCAATTGAAGCCTATCTCTATATCCTTACCCTCGTGCACGCAGTCAAGCTCGTCAAATACGTTTCCGTTTACAGACGAGGAGGTTATAAGAAGGAACTGATCCTCAAGAGAAAGCTTAACATAGCTTCTTCCAGAGCCCTTTATCTTTTCCTCAGCTACTATATTAGCTCTTTCAAGTCCGTCGAGGAATCTCTCTCTGTCAACTGTGACGAATATATCGTTTTCTTTAGGAATAATTCTCTCGTAGTCTATGTAGTCGCTGTCTATAGTTCTGGTAAAGAATACTGTATCCTCTTTTCTGATAATGGCGTGCTTTCTGGATATATAGAACTTTACAGTCTGGTCGTCTCCGTCGGAGAGATGCTTTGATATCTCGGAAAGAGCGTGACCTGGTATGATGAAGGAATATCCGAGTGCGCCGTCAATAGCTATTGATCTGATATCACATTTCATGCTGCATCGGGAAAGAGTATAGCTGTCACATGAAACGACCTCTATTCCGTCGGAATTAACCTTGAAGAATGCACCGCAGAGCATAGGACGGTTATCCTGATCCGCAACCGAATGAGCTACCTTGCTTATCATTCTGCGAAGAGTCTCGGAGGATATCTCGAAGCCCTTGTCGCTAATAAGATCGGGAAGGTTAGGGAAGTCTTCTCCGCGCATAGCGAACATAGAGAAGGAGGCTCTTCCGCAGGATATGGTGCAGTTAAGCTTATCGTTTATATCAAATGTTATCTCATCCTCGGGAAGCACGCGTACAGTCTGGTAAAGACGCTGCGCGTTAACTATAAATTTACCCTCGCGCTCTATAGAAACGGTTTCTATAAGAGCTCTGGTACCTTTATTCATATCGTAAGTTGATATTCTTATTTTTCCGTCCTCAACGGTCTCTATAAGCACACCCTCGATAGACGTGATGGTATTTTTATTCGACACCGTTCCCATAGCGGTGTTAAGCTTAGCCATAAGGGCTGATTTCTGAACTGTAAATTTCATATTCACGATCCTTTCTTTTTCCGTCGTAGAAAATTACTACGAGCAGAGTTAGTACGGTTTATGGAATTGTTTCTGTTTAGCCGGCTGCGAAGCGCCGATTGAAGAAAAATTAGTTATTATGGTAGTCGCAGTAGTAGTAGGGGGTGTTTGTTGTGTGGAAAACTTGAAAAGTCCGCGCTCTGTCTGGATTTTTAACCGATTTTTTACTAACACTCAGCTGTTAAAAAGCTATCATCCGATTTTTTGAAAAAATTCTACAGTTTTTCAACTTAAAGAAGAACAGCTTGTCAACGGGGATTTTATAACATTTCAACAGAAAAATGTGGAAAAATTACACACCCTTAATTTCCTTAATAAGCAAATTCAGGTCTCTCTCAAAATTTTTAACCGTTTTTATATTTACCTCTATCTTCTGCTCAGAGGCGAGAGCAGTGGTGTGATCTCTGCCGAATATCTTACCGGTCTCCTTAAGTGAAAGAGTTGTAAGCTTACGGATTATGTAGACCGCCATATGACGAGCGTTTGCTATGCTGTCAGTCTTTTTCTTGGACTTAAGATCCTCAACGCTGACGCCGTACTTTTTAGAGGTAGCGGCGAGTATACGGTCAACCATCGCGTCGGTGGGAATATTTCCGGGATCCACTATAGATATTATCTGATCTATAGATTCCTTTGTTACCTCAGCTCCGGTGAGAGAGGCGACAGCGTACAGTCTCTTCAGCACACCCTCTATCTGACGGATGTTATTGTTAAGCCTGTCAGCCATATAATCTATCAGAGTGTTAGATACGATGAGACCCATATCCTCCGCCTTCTTGCGTATGATAGCTACACGAAGCTCAAAGGAAGGTGGCTGTACGTCCGCTATAAGACCACCCTCAAATCTGGTGCGAAGTCTATCCGTCAAGGGCTTTATCTCCATAGGAGGACGGTCAGAGGTGAGTATTATCTGCTTCTCTGACTCATAAAGAGCGGAGAAGGTATGGAAGAACTCCTCTTGGGTAGATTCCTTACCTGCGATAAACTGTATATCGTCTATAAGAAGAACGTCAGCGGTACGGTACTTCTCTTTAAACGGAGCCGTAAGTCCGCTTCCTATAGCCTCTATAAGCTCGTTTATGAAGGTCTCACTCTTCTTATAAACTATCTTAAGACCCGGATGATTTTTCTTCATATGATTCATTATTGCATACAGAAGATGCGTCTTACCGAGACCTGAGTGGCCGTGAATGAAGAGCGGATTATATACGCAAGGCTCCTGAGCTACCGCAAAGCAGGCTGCCTTGGCAAATTTATTTGAGCTGCCCTCTATAAAGTTATCGAATGTATAATCGTCGAGAAGAGTCTTTTTATCCGTCTCCTTGCTGGAGAGGATCTCCTCTATTTTCTTCTCCTTGCGAATAAGCTCCTCTCTGTTTTTCTCACTCATATCAGATGATGGGATATTATCGCTTGAGGGATCCGAAAAATTATTTTGCTCGTCAACGGAGAATATCTCCACCCTTACGGAAAAACCGATTATCTCCGCCAGAGTTTTCTCTATAACTTCGAGATACTTCGATGAGAGAATGTTTTTTCTGAGCTTGGTTGGTGTGGAGAAGAGCGCTCTCTCCTCTGTAAGCTCGGTGAGAATAAAATCGCCAAACCACAAATCAAAGCTTGAGGGAGCAGAGCCGATCTTGGTCTTCAGCTCTTCACAAAGTATTGAAGAAATACTGGAAAGCTCGTCCATTTTTTCTTTCCTTTCTTATAATTTTTAACCGACGGTCCACTATGAAATTTAATTAAAAAACAGCAGAAAAACAGTCGATCCGCCCGAAAAATGCGGTAAAATTTATATTTTTCCGCAAAACAGCGGAAAAACCTATAATACTATATTAGTATTATAACATATATAAATTATAAATGCAATAATTAAAGTAAAAAAATGTTGACATTTTTGTTAAAATTTATATAAATAAAGGTTTACATTTTCTTTGGTTTGGATTTAAAAACAACAGAAGCGCACAAGCCAAGCACCAGAGAAAGAGTTATACCCGCGGAGGCGGCGCTTATACCACCCTTTAATATACCTATAGCGCCCTCATCTCTAACCGACTCCATAACTCCACGACCAATGCTTGCGCCAAAGCCTATCAGAGGGACGGAAACACCTGATCCGAATATTTTTAAGAGTGGATCGTATAATCCTACAGCGTATAGCAGAACCCCGAGACAAACGTAGCTGACCAGAATTCTCGCAGGAGTCAGCTTTGTGAGATCTATTAAAATCTGTGCCGCGGACGCGAGTATTCCGCCGCCGATAAACGCGAGTAATATACTTAAAAGAATATTTTCCATATTTTTCTCCTTATTTTTTAAACAATTAATCGTAATTCAGCCTCAAAAAGCAAAGGCTCATTGCTCTGAAATTCAGCTGCTTATGGGTGAGTCTATCCTTATCAAAGGAGCGATACCCGCAATATTTTGTCCTTGGAGTATACTGGATGGACTCATAAGGGCGCCGGTGGAAAGAAGTAATATTCTTCTTATCTTACCCGATTCTAAAAGGGGAAGAAAATAAGCCGACAGAACCGCAGCCGAGGTTCCGCAGCCTGACGCGCCGCTGTGCGCGTCCTGCCTTGAGGTGTCGTATAACATAAGACCGCAGTCTCTGTGGAAGCACTCTGCTCCCGGAAGCTCACGGGAGAGAATATCCTCTAAGATATCGGAGCCCACTCTGCCAAGATCCCCTGTGACGATATAATCAAAATCGGATGGCTTTCTTCCCGTTTCATTGAAGTAAGAGATTATCGTATCCGCCGCCGCGAACGACATTGCCGCGCCCATGTTTGAGCCGTCAAGCGTGCCTCCGTCCACTATCTTGCCTGGCATATATTCGGTAATAAGGGGCTTAGTTTTATCTCTTCCTAACAAAAATGCTCCGCCTGCGGTAGCGGTCCACTGTGCGCTGGGTGATCTTTGTCCGCCGTACTCCAGAGGAGTTCTGAACTGTCTTTCCGCCGCTGAGTTATGAGAGGTGGTAACCGCACCTCCGTATTGCATATCCGTTGCGCTGTCCATAAAGGCTGAAAGAATGAGCAGTGCCTCCGTACAGGTCGAGCAGGCTCCGTAAATTCCGAGAAAGGGAATTCCGAAGCTTCCAAGGCTCAGCGACGTGCCAACGCATTGGTTTTGTAGATCTCCCGCCACTAAAAGCTCCAGATCCTCGTGAGATAGATTTGCTTTTGTCAGAGCGGTATTCAGCGCGATCCTTCCGCACTCACCCTCCGCCACCTCAAAGGTTGATTGACCGAACGTATCTGACGGATCGCAGAAATCAAGCTTGTCACCAAGAGGTCCACGTCTTTCCTCTCCTCCACCGACGGACGCATGTGAGATTATGGAAATATTGTTTTTTACCTTTATTACTCTTTTCATTTTTTCTTTCCTTTTTGTGTTATTGAAATTAAATAATAATAATTACCTTACAGCGCGACAAGTATGCAGGGAGGTGTAGATTTAATGCAAGATTTATACTGCACCGAAGAAGGAGAGAAGAAAATATATTATACCGTATACGACTCCACAAGCAGTACCAAATAAAATAACGGGTCCGGCAACGGTGAATATTTTCGCGCCAACCCCCAAAACGTAGCCCTCGCTTTGAGAGTCCATAGCTTCGGATACTACCGCATTCGCAAAACCCGTTACAGGAACCAGGGTTCCCGCTCCCGCGTGCTTTGCTATTCTGTCAAATACGCCTATACCGGTCAGTATTGACGCAATAAAAATCAGAGTCAGGGTAACGAGCAAGGACGACAGCTCCGTATCACCCGTAAGAGATTTATACAATAGAAACAGACACTCGCCCACACCGCAGATAAGTCCTCCGAAAACAAAGGATATAAGAAAATTTTTAACTATATTGCTGTGTGGAGAATGCTTTTTTATTAATAATTGTTTTTCGCTGTTTTTCATTTAAAATAACTCCAAATGTTAATAATTATTTACAAAAACATATCTAATTATAGTATTTTCGTAAGTATTGCTTTTTATACGAAATAAAAAAATCAAACAAAAAAGAGCAGGCAAATACCTGCTCTGTAAAATTAAATTAAGTATCAGCTGTAATATATAGACAGATCTCCGAGATAGTCTATCCCGAGGCATACGAGCAACACGTTTCTTATAATGAATGATATAAGTATGAATACGGGTATGATGATCAGTCTGTTCAGATTAAAGGACTTGATATAATGAGTATCATAGCTGGTTACAGCAAGTGAAAAACGCATATTCAGATCCACGTAGAAAAACAAAAGAACGGGCATAGGAGGGTAGGCGAGTGTGGCGGAAATAATATCCAGATAGAATAGATGAACCAGGGATCTGGATCCTCCGCAGCCCGGGCAGTACAGCTTGAATACGTGCTTGAAGCCGCAGCTGACGACACCCTCTCCTCCCGCCGAGTGAACTTCGTGTGCGTAAAGCGCTGAAAGGAGAATAAAGATGAGATTGACGGAAACCAGAATAAACAGCATTTTGTTGCGTTCCTTTTTCGTCATCATAACTTTTCTCCTTTCTATTCGAGATACAAATTGTCCGTGCTTTACAGGCTGATGCGTCAGCTGTATCATCCGTCAAAAAGCCGGCTTTGCCGACAAACTGTTTAAAACCTATTATCCGGACTCTCCGAACAGATATATGTTAGCACAAAAACGCAAATATTTCAATAATACCCTTGATAAAAGAGAAAAAATGTGTTAAAATGTAGAAAAAAGGAAAGGGAGTCCAAAAAAATGAGCGAATTTCATAACGGATATAATCAGAATAGGGAAGGCTTTGATCAGGGAAGGATCGTAATAGAGCCAAGGAGCAGAAGCAAGGCTTGGTCGGTAGTGGCTCTCATTTTGAGTATACTGTCCGTCGTATGCTGCTGTATAGATTGGTTTGGAGTGGTATGCGGTGTGCTTGCCCTCGTGTTCTCCATAATCTCCAGAAGAAGCCTCGGATATTTTGACGGACTTTCTATTGCGGCTATCATAGTTTCTATATTCGGCATTGTGTTCAGCGCTCTCCTTATGTACGTAGGTTACCTGCTTATAAACAACGAGGAATTTATGCAGTATTACGAAAGCCTTATTGAAGAGGTGGTCAAGGAGTCGGGCATAGAGATATTCCACGGTGTTATCGGTAAATGATTTTGTAATCAATAAGAGCGGTCTTCGGACCGCTCTTATTTCATATATTTTCCCATTTCGAGTATAATAAGGACGAAAGAGCGTTCCTTCTTATATTAAGAATTGTCACACAAACAAGGTAAAGGCACAAAAAAATTAGTCAAAATGACAAAAATCGCCTAAAAATCTGTTAAAAAAATAACAATATTGACAATTGTGTACGATTATGTTATAATTATCGGGTAAAAATTTAAAATGTATAAATGTCCCATAAACAGGGACGGAACGGAGAATAATATGCCACGTTTTATGTTAGGAACCACACGGGTCCCTCACAGAAAAAATACAGCAGGCATACAGGCTGTGCGCATTCCCGCGCCTGCCACTGTCACCCTGCCTATGTCACAGCATATAGGAGCACCTGCCGAGCCTACCGTTAAGGTAGGTGACGCTGTATACGTCGGTACTAAGGTTGGAGAGGCCCAGGGCTTCGTCAGCTCACCGGTGTATTCATCGGTATCCGGTAAGGTTAAGAAGATAGAGCCCTATCTATCCTCAAACGGAAGAAGCTGCCACGCGGTCGTTATAGAGTCAGACGGTCAGATGACTCCCGACCCATCTATAGCGCCTCCCGTTATCACGACTCTTGACGAGTTTATTTGCGCGGTCAGAGAGTCCGGCGTTGTAGGACTTGGCGGCGCAGGCTTCCCCACCGCAGTAAAGCTTGAGGCGGAGAAAAAGGGTATCATCAAAAAAATCATAATCAACGGCGCTGAGTGTGAGCCGTATATAACGAGCGATACTCTCACTATGACCGTGGACTCCGCATACGTGAAGAAGGGCGTTGAGACGCTTATGAGCTTCATCAGCGCAGACGAGACGGTTATCGGTATTGAGAGCAATAAGCCCCGGTGTATTGATGAGATGCGACGTGTGTTTGAGGGAAACGGTAAGGTGAGAGTAGAGGCTCTGCCGTCGACCTATCCCCAGGGCGCAGAGAAGATCCTCATATACAATACGACGGGCAGGGTAGTATCCGAGGGAGGCCTTCCCTCTGACGTAGGATGCCTCGTCATGAACGTTACTACCGTGGCATTTATCGCGAAATATCTTGAAACGGGTATGCCCTTAGTGGAAAAATGTATTACCGTAGATGGATCCGCCATAAAGAACCCGATGAACGTTATAGCTCCTATCGGAACCTCTATAGAGGAGATAATTCAGTTTACCGGCGGATATAGAGCTGATCCCGCTAAGGTGCTGTACGGCGGACCTATGATGGGTGTTGCCGTTTATTCAACCGACTACCCGATAATGAAGAATACCAATGCTATAGTTGCTCTGTCAGAGAAGGAAGCAAAGCCTAAGGAGCAGCATAATTGCATACACTGCGGACGGTGCGTTTCCGCCTGTCCCATAGGGCTTAACCCCACCCTTTTTGCAAGAGCTATGAAGGTGGGAGACAGCTCTGAGAGAGCTGACAGACTTACGGAGGCGAAGATTGGACTCTGCATCGAGTGCGGATGCTGCTCCTTCGTGTGCCCATCCGCCCGTCCTCTCGTAGAAACCAACAGACTCGCCAAGGCTGATCTCAGAAATCAGCAGGCAAAGAAGTAAGGAGGTGCTGAAGTGAATAAGCTTGTAGTTTCCTCATCCCCCCATATCAGAACCGACTCTACCACCCGCCGTATAATGCTGGACGTGCTGATAGCTCTTCTGCCAACGGCTGTGGCGGGTACCGTGATCTTTGGCATCAAGGCGCTTTGGGTCATGCTGGTATGCGTAGGATTTTCGGTTCTTTCCGAATTTCTCTTCAATCTGATCACCAAGCATACACAGACTGTAGGAGATCTCTCCGCTGCCGTTACCGGCCTGATACTTGCTCTCAACCTGAGAGCTGACGCACCGCTCTGGCAATGCGCTGTAGGAGCCGTATTCGCTATTATCGTTGTGAAGTGTCTTTTTGGCGGACTCGGATGTAACTTTGCAAACCCCGCGGTAACGGGCAGAATATTTATAATGATATGCTTTGCCACCACGGTTGGCGGCGGTATGATGCCCACGGTTGTAGACCTGGCATCTTCAGCTACTCCTCTTGAGATAATGAAGGGAGATACCGTAAACGGTCTGCCCTCTCTTCCGGATATGATGCTTGGACTTCGCGGCGGCGCTATCGGCGAGGTATGCGCTATCGCTATCCTCCTCGGATTTGCGTATCTCGTATACAGAGGAGTTATCCATTTTGAAACACCTCTTATATTCATAGGCACGGTGTTCGTTCTTTCGCTGATCATTTCCAGCGATCTCACCCTGTCGCTTTATCACGTATTCTCCGGCGGTCTTCTCTTCGGAGCTGTGTTTATGGCGACCGATTACGTTACTACTCCCATCACCCGTTCGGGTAAGATGATATTTGCCTTTGGATGCGGTCTTATTACCGTGCTGATCAGATTCTTCGGAACCTATCCTGAGGGCGTATCCTTCTCAATACTTCTTATGAACATTCTCTCTCCTTATATAGAGAAGTGGACTGCTAAGAAGCCTCTGGGAGGTAAAAAATAATGAACAAGATCATAAATAAAGAAAATCTTAAGCCCGTTCTGGTGCTTTCGGTTATATGTATAATAGTCGCGGCGCTGATGGGTGCTGTGAATATGCTGACAGAGCCGGTTATAAAGGACCGTAATGAAAAGGCTATAGCCGAGTCACTCGGTAAGGTTATGCCGGGCGGTCAGTTTGACGGGGAGTCCGATGCTCTGAAAAAGGACGCTCCCGAGACTATCAGCCGTGTATATACCGAAAAAACCGGTAAGGGAACGGTAGTCGTTCTCGTCACCAACAAGGGATATACGGGTAAAAACATCGGCTTTACCGTAGGTATTGACACCGAAGGTAAGATAGTCGGTATGCAGGTAACGCAGAATGAGGAAAGCATTATTCCCTCGGAGCTTAAGCCGGGCGGCTCTTACGGCTCTCATTACGTAGGAGCAGGCGCCAAAGATATTGCGGAGCTTGTTACGGGCGCTACCGTCCATTTCACAGAGGGTGCGATCAAGAGTGCTCTGAACGACGCCTTCGTTTATCTTGGCTTTGCGGAAAACAAGCCGGAGATTCCGAGAGATGAGTCGGAAATATTTGCTCTTGCGAAGGAGCTTTACGGCGAGGGCGCGGAGAATCTTGAAAGCTATACTCCCACCGACAGCGTTTACGTTAAGAGAGTGTATAAGGAAAGGGGCAAGGATGCCTTCGTTGCCTACGCCTTCACCTATTCTCAGTACGGCCATCCCGAATTTGAGTTTATAATTAAGGTCGATGAGAGCAGAAAAGTTACTGCTATAAACAAGATCGTATGGAAGGTCAGCGATCCGAAGCCTGAGTGGGGATACGTTCCTCCGTCAGAGGAGGCTGTGGACGCCTTCTTCGAGAGCTTCGTGGGTAAGGATGCAAGCACGGTTTCATCCGTTGAGATAGCGACCGGAGCGACCAATACCGCGGGAAGAGTCAGAGAGGCGGCTCTCGAGGCTATCGAGGTCACCGTTACGGAAAAACGGGGACCCGCTCCCAGAATAATAGGTATAGTGGCTCTCGTTTTGGCTGCAGGCGCATTTGTTGGCTATGAGATAATCAAGAGAAGGAGGACGTCAGGAAAATGAAAAACAATAAGCTTTCTATCGTCCTTCGCGGACTTATAGCGGAGAACCCCGTTCTCGTGCTGGTGCTTGGCACCTGCCCCACTCTTGCTCAGACAGGTAACGTTATTGCCGCTTTGTCTATGGGTATTGCGGCTACCATAGTTCTGGTTTGCTCAAATATGGTGATATCGGCTCTTCGTAATATCATTCCGGACACGGTCAGAATTCCTTGCTATATAGTCGTTATCGCGGGATTCGTTACGGTGGTACAGCTTGTGATGCAGGCTTATCTGCCGGATCTTTACGAAATGATGGGCGTATATCTTGCGCTCATAGTAGTTAACTGTATTATTCTCGGCAGAGCAGAAATGTTCGCCAGAAAGAATAACGTCGTGGATTCCGCCCTTGACGGACTCGGTATGGGACTTGGCTTCCTGCTTGCCCTTCTGGTCATGGCTACGATCCGTGAGGTTCTGGGCGCCGGTACCTTTGCTGGCATCGAGATCCCCTTCCTTATCGTAAGAGATGCGGCGGGCGTTGTCAAGAACAGCTTTACTCTTCCTATTCTTACGCAGGCTCCCGGCGGATTCCTTGTATTCGGAATTATGATCGCCGTTATCAATAAGATAGGTCCCAAGAAGGGCGAGGAGAAGAGAAAGAACTTCTCCTGCGAGGGATGTCCCTCCGCCACGGTATGCGGCAGAGTAGCCTGCCCTGAGAATACAGAGCTTGTTACAGAGTCGGATGACAGAAGAGACGGCGGAAAGGAGGAGGCATAATGGATTTCAAGGTATTAATATATATACTCCTTACCGGCGTGTTCGTAAACAACTACGTTCTGCAGAGATTCCTCGGAATATGCCCCTTCCTCGGAGTATCAAAAAAGTTTGATCAGGCATCCGGTATGGGAATTGCGGTAATCTTCGTTATGCTGTGCGCAACAGCGGTTACCTATCCCATACAGAAGTATGCTCTCGAGCCTCTTGGACTTGGATATTTGCAAACAATTGTTTTCATTTTAGTTATTGCAGC
The DNA here is from genome assembly GCA_017467105.1 of Clostridia bacterium. Lineage (GTDB taxonomy): Bacteria > Bacillota > Clostridia > Oscillospirales > CAG-272 > UBA1740. The sequence continues at coordinate 117,403 of JAFTSU010000002.1, read as the reverse complement.
CCTTGTTCAATTCGTTGAGATAATTCTGAAAAGGTTCATCCCGGCGCTTTATAAATCTCTCGGTGTATACCTTCCGCTTATCACTACTAACTGCGCGGTTCTCGGCGTAGCTATCAACAATATTACCGACGGATTTAATTTTGTTCAGTCTATGTTCTCGTCTCTCGGCGTAGGACTTGGATTCCTTTTAGCTATGGTTCTGTTTGCTGGCGTTCGCTCCAGAATAGAGAATTGTCCCTCGCCCAAATCCATCCAGGGTCTTCCGATCACCCTTATAGCCGCGTCTATAGTTTCTATGGCGTTTCTTGGCTTCTCGGGTGTTATAGGAAACCTTCTCGGTGTTTCGTGAGGAGGTGGAGAGATGCCAATTTTAATTCCGATTATTGCTCTTGGAGCTATAGCGCTGCTGTGCGCTGTGCTTCTGACTCTTTCCTCCGTTTTCTTTGGTGTCAAAGAGGATGAGAGGATCGGTATGGTCCGCGACTGCTTGCCCGGCGCGAACTGCGGCGCATGCGGCTTCTCCGGCTGTGACGGCTATGCGAAGGCGCTGTGTGACGGCACCACCGATAATCCGTCTCTGTGTATTCCCGGTGGCGACGGCGTTGCCCGTGAGATCGGTGAAATTATGGGCCTTACCGCCGGTGACGTGGTGGAGAAGGTAGCCTACGTTGCCTGCAACGGCTCCTGCGCTCCCGAGGAGCGTAAATATCGCTACGAGGGTATAAAGACCTGCAGAGCTGCTAATATGAATTACTCCGGTGACAGATTCTGCACCTTTGCCTGCCTTGGATACGGCGACTGTATCAGGGTTTGTCCGAGAGACGCTATCACCATAAACGAGGAGCGTTGTATAGCGGAGATCGATCCTAAGAAGTGTATCGGCTGCGGCCTTTGCGCTAAGGAGTGTCCAAACAATATTATTCATCTTATTAACGATACCTCTACCGTAGTCGTTAAATGCTCCAGCCACGACAGAGGCGCGCAGGTGCGCAAGGTATGTCTGAATGGCTGTATAGGCTGCGGCAAGTGTGAGAAGACCTGTCCTCACGGTGCTATCAAGGTGGAGAACAATCTTGCCACCATTGATTACGAGAAATGCACCGGTTGCGGAAAGTGTCACGACGTTTGCCCGGTTAAATGCATTCACTTCGGCAACTTTATCTGCGGCGCTCATTTTGAATAATAAGAGCCGTCAGAGACACGTCTCGCTCGCCCTCGGAGGAGGGCGAGTGGCTGCTCCGAGATAGGTTAAATTTATAACGTTATTATTTGCGTTATGCAAGTATTACCGAAGGAAAATAAAAGAAAGGACGAGCGACCATGAATAGCGATTTAAAGGAAGAAAGATCAAGTCGGATTTTCCGTGATATTACTCTGGTGTTCGCTGTTGCGTTCGTGGGACTTTTCATTTACCTTATTACTTTGATAACGGCAAAGCCCGGCGGATACGTCAAGGTTACGATCGACAACGGCACTCCCATCTACTACAGTCTCTCCTCCCGCGGAGATTATCAGCTGAACGGAGGAACGAACACTCTCGTTATATCCGGTGGCAAGGCTTTTATCAAGGATGCGGACTGTCCCGATAAGGTATGTGAAAACAGCGGTAAGATATCCAGAGTCGGCGAGAGAGTGGTATGCCTGCCAAACAGGGTGTACGTGGAGATCGTCGAGGAGCGGGGTGACTGATATGAAGAAAATAAAGCTTGACGTCCGTCGCACCGTGACGCTATCGTTGCTTGTATCCGTCGCGTTAATGCTCTCGTACGTGGAGAGCCTGATACCTCCGTTCATCGCCATACCGGGTGTGAAGATCGGACTCGCCAACTCCGTGACCGTTTTTGCGCTGTATCTTTTGAATATACGCAGCGCCGTTATTATCTCCGTCCTTCGAGTTTCTCTTGCGTCGCTGCTGTTTGGCAGTCCCGTAACCTTCGTTTACAGCATTGTAGGTGCGGCGCTATCTATTCTGGTTATGGCTCTTCTCAGACGCGCAGACTTCTTCTCCGCTATTGGAGTGAGTGCCTTGGGAGGAGTGGCTCACAATCTTGGTCAGGTGGCGGTTGCCGCTCTGATCATGGAGAATGCAGGACTGCTTTATTACTTCTCCTTACTTATAGTAGCCGGTGTTGTAGCCGGAGCGGCGATAGGAGTTATCTCGGCTTTGCTTGTGTCAAAGATTGAGCCTATTATCAAAAAGTTGTAACATACGTACTTCGGTGTCGTTCTATTAAAACGGTTAAAAAGCAAACAAATATTTACAAAAACCGTGTTTATTAATAATTGTTTTCTAAAAAACACCGAGAAAATTTATTAAAAATTGTTTTTTTATAACACAAAAGGGTGAGACGGTCTCTCACCCTTTTAATTTTTACTGAAAGGGAGAAAGGCTCCGTCGGTGGCTTCGATCACTGCGCGATTAAAATATTTTGTTTGACATATAATAAGTGCTGTGGTAAAATATAAGAGGTGCCTGTCCGCCGGGCGCACCTGTAAACAAAAAACAGGCGGAGAATGTTTTTATATGAAGCTTAATTACAAAAGAACGATCCTCGTGGGATTTGCGTTTTTCCTGATCAGCGCGTTCTGGCAGGCGTATGACGCTATTGTTCCCCTGATCCTCACTAATCACTTCGGTCTGCCTCAGACCGCGTCGGGCATCGTCATGAGCGTTGACAACGTGCTTGCGGTGTTTATGCTCCCGATCTTCGGCGCTTTATCGGATAAGATATGCACAAGATTCGGTAAGCGTACCCCTTTTATTCTGGTGGGTACTATCGCCGCCGTTATCGCGTTCATATCCCTCACTCTCATTGACGCTTATCAGCTCGGCGCCGTTCTGGATGCGGGAATTGCCGAAAGATACGCTATTGCCGCAGCCGATCTCAAGGAGGCGAACGCGGCTCTTAAGGAGGCGGGCAAGCTTGGCGATGCTGTCGGCGTTGCCGCGGCTCAGGATATGATATATGCTGCAAATACTGTTATCGAGGCTATAAGGCAGGATACCATCAGCATTACTATGGCAAATATCTGGCCTCTAATCGCGTTTATAGGCGTGCTGCTGCTCGTCCTTATTTCCATGGCTACCTTCCGCTCTCCTGCGGTTGCACTTATGCCCGACGTTACCGTTAAGCCTCTGCGCTCCAAGGGTAACGCTATCATCAACCTTATGGGTACCGCGGGCGGTATTCTGGTGCTTGTGCTCGGTATGATCTTCAAGACCTCCGGCGACAAGTATATGCAGTATACCGGATACGTAATTGCGGTGTGCGCTATTATGCTCACTGGACTTTGCATATTCATTTCTACCGTAAAGGAGCGTCGTTGGGCAGAGGAGATGGCTGCCGACACCGTGAAGTACGGGCTTGAGGATAAGGTAAGCGACGATGGCGGAGAAAAGCGACAGCTCTCCCGTCCGGAGCTCAGATCTCTCATACTCATTCTCGCGTCGGTCGCGCTCTGGTATATAGGCTACAACTCCATAACGAGTAAGTATTCCGTTTACGCGACGAACGTTTTGTTCTTCGACTTCAACTTCACCCTGATCATAGCTCAGGCTGCCGCGGTGGTATCCTATATCCCCGTGGGTAATATAGCTTCCAAAATAGGAAGAAGAAAGACCATACTTGCCGGTATTATTATGCTCGCTACAGCATTCTTTATCGGTAACTTCATCAGCTTTGATACCCCTGAATTCCTTATGTATCCCGTGTTTATTCTGGCGGGCATAGGCTGGGCAACCATCAACGTAAACTCCTTCCCTATGGTAGTAGAGCTTGCCAAGGGCGGCGAGGTCGGCAAGTACACGGGCTATTACTACACTGCCTCGATGGCAGCTCAGATAGTAGCTCCCATACTCTCCGGCATTCTCTACGATCTCTTCGACGGCTTCACCGGCGGTAACGGAATGAGATACGTGTTCTTCGCATTCGGTACTCTCTTCGTGGCGCTGTCCTTCGTAACTATGTTCTTCGTTAAGCACGGAGACGCAAGACCCGAGAAGCAGGATGCTCTCGAGAGCCTCGGAGGAGCGGACGACTGATTATGCCTGCACTGTATATTTCCATAGGAGTGATAGTGGCTCTGGCTATTATCTATCTTGTGCTTATCGCTCCTTCAAGCAATAAGAAAATTCAAGAATATAAGAACGTTTTGTATGCTCATCGCGGGCTTCACGGCAACGGCGTGGCGGAGAATTCTGTTACGGCATTTAAAAAGGCGGTGGAGGCAGGCTACGGAATCGAGCTTGATATAAGACTCTCGAAGGACGGTAAGCTCGTAGTATTCCACGACGATACGCTGGACAGGGTAACGAATGCTCACGGACGGGTGGATGAGTATACCGCGGAGGAGCTTTCGAGGATCGCTCTCTCGGATACGGAGGACACGGTTCCCCTCTTCTCCGACGTTCTGAGCCTTGTGAACGGAAGAGTGCCTCTACTCGTTGAGATCAAGGAGGACGCGGGCAAATACGGTGTATCCGATGCGGCGGCAGAAATGCTTAAATCGTACACGGGTCCTTATATAGTTGAGTCGTTTAACCCACTTTCCCTTGGTAATTTCGCAAAGAAAATGCCCGATGTGCAAAGGGGTATACTCTCTCAGAATTATCTGAAGGACGAGCGGTACAGAAAGCCGCTTTACTTCCTGCTTGGAGCGCTTTTGCTTAACAGAGTGTGTAAGCCGTCCTTCATTGCCTTCAATCACAACCACCACTCGTCAGTATCCTTGCGTATCGCGAGAAGGCTGTTCGGTGCGGTAACGTTTGCCTGGACGGTCAAATCCGCTGAGGAGGAGGCGGCCGCCAGAGCTCACGGCTTTGACGGGATAATATTTGAGGGCTATTTACCAAAGAGTTGATCTTTGATTTTTGATCTGTCTATTATAACTTGATCCGTCGGAGAAGAGGAGTCTGGGCGTTAAGCGCTTCTTTCACAAAAAGCCTCTGACGGAGTAAAGAGGTTAGTCTGAAAAATGAAGAAAATATCAATCGTATCTATAGCTTCCTTTGCTTTTCTTACACTATGCTCGCTGACGGAGTATATACTTCGCCCATTTATGCAAGATCAGCTTTACACCCTGCTTATCGGTGTTGGTATCCTTGCTATCAGCGGTATAATTACTCTTTTATCCCGTGATAATATCGGACTGAATACGGTCTGCTTCGTTCTCAGCTCTCTCGCCATGGGTATTCTTATCAGGGCGTGGTATATTAACCGGGGCTTTGATAACACCTTACCGGTTATGCTGCTCATATCCTTCATTACCGTAGTATATCTCTGGCTCTTTTACGCTCTGTCGCGGCTTCCGTTCATCAGGGCTTCAAGACGTGCGTACCTTGTATACGCCATAATATTCGCGGCGGTATCGGGTATTGCGTATCTTCTGGTAATGCTGAACACCAAGACCACCTTCGTTTCGACCTTTGGATACTATATGCTTATTGAGCTTGCGTTCATTCTGGCAATGTCACTGGAGGTCGAAAGCGGCAGACAGCTCTGGCGTAATCTGACGCTGTCTACTTATTCGGTATTTGCCGTGGCGCTCGGAGTGCTTGTGGCTGTGATCATGGCTCTCGTTTGCGGTGAGGGCGCGGACTGTGACTGCGATTGTGGTGACGTCTCCTGCTGTGAATGCCTTGACGGCTGCGATTGCGGCACGGATCTGAATCCCGGGTCGGATAAAAGAAGAAAGAAAAAACAATAACACAAATACATAAAAATAAAACAAGCATTTTCACCCGTTGCTTAAACGCACGAATGGCGAAAATGCTTGTTTTTATTGCAATATTGTAAATAAAACTAGTCAAAAACTTGCTTATACCAGCATTATCATCAGCGGCATAGTAATAATAGAGATTATTGTGGATATTGCTACCACTCGCGATACGTACCGAGCGTCGCAGTCGTATTGCTCGGCAAACATCGTGGCGCTGGATGCGGCGGGAGCAGATGCGAGGATCACGCAAACGAGAGATACCACCTCGGGAACATTTACGCCTATAAGACAAAGAAGCTTAATTATCAGTATCACGGCGGCTGGCAGCATTATATGGCGGAGGGCGAGGAAGAGAAACATATGCCTGTCCTTCAAAATGCCCTCAAAGCTCATATCGGCAAGCCTGAGACCTATAACCAGCATAGATAATGGCGCTACCAGAGCCTGAAGCATAGACAGTGACTCCAGAACGAGCTTGGGCATATACCGGTTGATCGGAAGTATGAAGAATAAAAGACCCAGCGCCGCGGCAATGGTGACCGGGTGCAGAAGAGCCTTCAGAATACCGGCGGTCTGCGATTTTTTTCGCCTCACCTCGTGGTAATCCGTTGCGATATCGCCGTCGGTCACTCCGTCTCCGTCCTCATCTCTGTCATCGGTGCAGATATATACTCCGAGCGACCAAAGGAAGAGATTAAAGGTTATGTTGTATATCGACGCGTACATCGTAGCGCCGGGGAAGGTAGGCTCAAGCACCTCGCGTATTAGAGGTATTCCCATAAACGCCGCGTTTGCGAATATGGTGGTGAAGCGCAGCATACGGCGTGCGTTGTCCGGCGCCTTCTTGAAGCAGGACAGCGCAACTATTGAAAATAGGGTGTGTATGATCACGGAAAGTATAAGGACGTATACTGAATTAAGCAGAATATCCTTGTCAAAATCTCTCACGTAGGCGAGAAATACGAGCGATGGCTGAGCGATATAAAGCACCAGCTTTGATATGCCCTTACCGAAGGTCTCGCTTGTCATCGAGCATTTTTTCATAATAATGCCCGGCACCATCATTATAAAGAGCAGGGCAACGTAGTATATTATCGGTTCAACGTAGGTCATGGTGACTCCTGTGTATTTATTTTCTCTGCTTGCGAAATGGCTTTCCATTGCAGAGACGCCATATAATTCTATCACTTTTTTCTTTTATTGTCAATAAAAACGAAAAAAACCGAAAAATATAAAAAATCCCTCGAATTATTTAATTTTTATATTGACATGAAAAATTCTTTATGCTAAAATATTTTTACTAAAACAAATTTATAAAGGAGATATCACTATGAAAAATTATGATTACGGTCGTGGATTCAAGCCGATTTCCGCTTGGGGTTACATAGGATACACCATCCTTTGGAGCATTCCCGCAATTGGTTGGATCATCTGGCTTTGCTCCGCTATCGGCGCTAAGAACAAGAACGTTAAGAACTTTGCCCGTATGCCTTTTTGCGCACTTCTGCTCGTTCTCATCATCGGAGTTGTGATAGGTATTGCAGGTGTTGTTCTTCAGCTTCTCGGAGTTGTTGATTTCGTAGTTATCGCAGATCAGCTTACTGAGCTCTTCAAGGGCATCGCAGATCTCGTTGCTAATTCCATAGCATAATTCTGTAGATCAGATTTTGGCGCCTATGCTTTATAGGCGCCTTTGATTTTTTCACGACCTTGGCGGCTGTTTTTAAAATAATTAATAATACAGCGCGCGTATTGACTTTATAAATATTTTGTGATATAATTTGTGCTATGATAAAAGAGGCGCGACATAACGCTTGAGCGGCGCCGCAGGAGGAAAATATGAAATGGACATCACTTAACGATCTGAGAGAGAGCTTCCTCTCGTTCTTTGAGAGCAAGGGGCACCTAAGACTCAAGAGCTTTTCTCTCGTACCAAACAACGATAAATCTCTACTACTTATAAACTCCGGTATGGCACCGATGAAGAAGTACTTCACCGGTGAGGTGGAGCCTCCGAGATCCAGAGTTTGCACCTGCCAGAAGTGTATCAGAACTCCCGATCTTGAGAGAGTGGGACACACAGCCCGTCACGGCACATACTTTGAGATGTTAGGTAACTTCTCCTTTGGCGATTACTTTAAGGAGGAGGCTATTCCGTGGGCGTGGGAGTTTCTGACCGGGGCGCTTGAGATCCCCGCGGATCTGCTTTGGCCCTCCGTTTACGAGGAGGATGACGAGGCGTACGCCATCTGGAGAGATAAGATAGGCGTTCCCGAGGAGCATATCGTCAAGCTTGGTAAGGCGGACAACTTCTGGGAGCACGGCTCCGGTCCTTGCGGCCCCTGCTCGGAGATCTACTTTGACCGCGGTATTAAATACGGCTGCGGTTCTCCCGATTGCAAGCCCGGCTGCGATTGCGACAGATTTATGGAAATATGGAATAACGTATTCTCCCAGTTCAATAATGACGGCAAGGGCAATTATACCGAGCTTCAGCAGAAAAATATTGACACGGGTATGGGTCTTGAGCGTCTTGCGTGCGTTATGCAGGGCGTGGACAATCTATTCGAGGTGGATACTGTCCGTCATCTTCTCGACACCGTATGCTCTATAGCGGGCAAAAAGTACGGAGAGGTAGCGGACGACGACGTTTCAATCCGCGTTATTACAGACCATACGCGCAGCGCCACCTTTATGATCAGTGACGGCGTTATTCCCTCTAACGAGGGCAGAGGCTACGTGCTTCGCCGTATTATCAGACGCGCATGCCGTCACGGCAAGCTTCTCGGAATATCCGGTATGTTCTTAAGAGGACTTTCCGAGATAGTGATCTCACAGAACGAGGGAGCATATCCCGAGCTTCGCGAGAAATATGATTATATTCTCAAGGTCATCACTCTTGAGGAGGAGAGATTCAACGCCACCATCGACTCCGGTCTCGGCATTCTTTCGGGCATTATCGAGAGCGCTAAGGCGGAGGGCAAGAAGGAAATATCCGGCGCTGACGCCTTTAAGCTTTACGATACCTTCGGCTTCCCGCCTGATCTGACTCGTGAGATTGCCTCCGAGAGCGGACTTGGTATAAACGACGGAGAATTCACCTCTCTTATGGAGGAGCAGAAGAACAGAGCGAGAGCCGCCAGAGGTAATATCTCCGGCTGGACGGACTCCTCGAAATCTCTTCTGAAGGATCTTCCTGCAACCGAGTTCCTTGGTTATCTCTCTGACGTGTGTGAGGGTAAGGTTATTTCCATTATTGCGGACGGCGAGGCGGTTGACGAGATCTCGGAGGGCGAGTTCTCCCTGATACTTGATAAAACCGTATTTTACGGCGAGGGCGGCGGCCAGGTAGGTGACAGCGGTGTTATTACCGGTGAAAATGCCGAGATAACCGTGCTTGATACCAAGAAGACCGACGGCGTGTATATCCACCAGTGCAGAATAGAGAGCGGAAGGGTAGCTCTTTCGGATAAGGTAAGCTGCGCTATAGATACCGAGCGCCGTAACGCTATCAGACGTAATCACTCCTCTGCTCATCTTCTTCAGGCGGCTCTCAGAGAGGTGCTTGGTACTCACGTTGAGCAGGCGGGCTCTTACGTTGACGAGCATAGAGTCAGATTCGACTTCACTCACCTTGCGGCTATGACCGCCGAGGAAATAGCGAGAGTCGAAGCTATAGTAAACGCAAATATTCTGAAATCCGAAATATGCGACACCGTTGTTACCACTCCGGACGAGGCCAAGAAGATGGGAGCTATGGCTCTCTTTGGTGAGAAGTACGGAAGCGTCGTAAGGGTCGTTAAGATAGGATCCGCTTCCACTGAGCTTTGCGGCGGTACACACGTTTCATCAACCGGACAGATAGGACTTTTCAAGATCATATCCGAGTCCAGCGTTGCGGCAGGCGTGAGAAGAATAGAGGGTACTACGGGTACGGGAGTTCTCGAGCTTCTTTCCGAGAGGGATGCGCTGATACACGAGACGGCAAAAGAGCTGAAATCCCCCAACCCCAACGGTATATCCAAAAAGGCGTCTCAGCTTCAGAGCGAGCTTAAGGAGCTTCGCCGCGAGCTTGATAGCGCAAATTCAAAAATAGCCGAGGCGAAGGCTGAGTCTCTGCTTTCCTCTGTTGAGGATGTAGGCGGATTTAAGCTTCTGGCGGCAAGAGTAGATATGAGAGCCGACGGCGCGAGAGGCCTGGCAGATACTGTTAAGGCTAAGTATTCAAACGGCGTTGCCGTGTTCGCGGCGGTTGACGGAGACCGACTGAACTTCGTAGTCTCCTGCGGCGCTGACGCTGTTAAGATGGGCGCTCACGCAGGTAAGATCGTAGGTGAGGTAGCTTCTGTCTGCGGTGGTAAGGGTGGCGGACGACCCGATAGCGCGATGAGCGGCGGTAAGGATCTGTCAAAGATATCCGACGCGCTTACAAGGGTTCGCGAAATACTTTCATCTCTCTGACATAAACCGTCTGATTGATGGCGAAAAACGAGCGCTTTGTGAATAATTGTTTACAAAAAAGCTTGTGTTTTGCATTATATGATAAAAATATCCCCATTGTATTCCGGTCATTCCTATACAATGGGGAAACTGTTACGAGGTGATTATGAAGGATTATCTTAGACTCTTTGACGAGTGCGTTTTCGCGTTTGACGGCAAGAATAATATAATTGAGGAGAAGGAGCTTGGTATCACCTCCACTATAGCCTCCGTTATAACTCCGGAGCAGTCTGCCACGTCTCTTAAGTGCTTGCAGGCGTGCCCCTATACCAACACCGCTATGAGCTTTGATATACGCGTAGGTGGCGAGAGAGTAAGAGCTGACGGATGGAAATGGCTTCCTACGGCTATTCTGAGGAGAGGGGAGGCTCCCGACTTTTCTCTTGAGACGCTGAGCACCGTTATACACGGTGGCAGAGGTGTTATAGAGAAGGTAAGAATAAGAAATAACACCAACAAGGACGTGACTCTTCCGGTGCAGGTTATGTACAGAGGTACGGCGCGCAAGGAGGAGACCTGGAATTTCTCGATCCCCACACCCGAGAAGACTAAGCTTGAGCATTACTTTGAGGACGGAAGACTGGTAGGCTCAAGGCATAACGGCGTTGCGTTTGTTATGACCTCGTCCATAGAGAATATGCGTAACTTCAGACTTGCGTATATGTGGGAGGGAGAGATAAGCGTTCCCGCGGGAGAGTGGGCAGAGGTGTATTTTTCCGTGCATATCGGTCCGGAATCCGAGTGCAGAGCAGAAGCACTTCACACAGCAGACTGCTACGAGGAGGAGATAGAGAGATCCTTTGAATATCTTGTGGGAGAGGTTGAGCGTATACACGGCGCCCTCCCGAGACTGCATTCCGACAGCCCCGATCTTGACGCATACTACTACAGATGCCTTGTCACCTATATACTTAACAGATGGGATAACCCAGAGCTTTGCGTTATGCCTTATTTCAGCACGGGCAGCGTGAACGGCTCCTGTATGTGCTCTTACCTATGGGATTGGTGCGGAGGACTGATGCTACACCCCGTGTACGATAAAGAGGCGAACAAAAGGCAGATCAGAGCGTTGCTCCGCAACGATCTTACTAAGTCCTACGCTTTAAATCCGGTAACGGCAGGACCCGTCGGACCCTGGTATCAGGTGAACCAGGAGAAGATAATTCTGATGGTATATCATCACGTGCTTACTACCGGTGAGCGTGAGTTTCTCCACGAGGAGATAAACGGAAAGACGGTTATAGAGCATATGAGAGATCAGGCGTACGTTTGCGATGATATAACCAAGGACGTATCCCTCTACGACTACGGAGTTGGCAAGCTCGAGCCTCGCAGACCCGGCTGGCTTGGTGACGATTACATATGGTATGGGGAGGGCAACGCTCATCTCGAGCTTCGCCGCGGTATAACCTACCACGGCATTATGCCCGATCTTAACGCCAGAAGATATATGAACTATATGAGAGTGTACGAGCTGACACAGATTGCGGGCGAGCCGGACGAGCTTCTTCCAAAGAGAGCTGCTGCGCTGAAGGAGTGTCTGAAGAGACTCTGGAATGAGGAGGCAGGCTGGTATGACTATATTGCCTCGGGAAAGAGGGATCTCAGATATACGGTCCAGATGTTTAAATTCTTAAACAGCCCCGTAATTGATCAACACGAGCGTGAAAGGCTTATCTCTCACTTAAACGATGACGAATTTCTCTCCCGCTTTGGACTTCATAGCATGTCCAAAAAGGATATTGCCTACGATCAGGACGATATAGACAACGGCGGTGGCGGAATATGCACGCATTTCACCAATCAGGTCTGCGCCCAGCTGTACGAAACGGGTAATGACGCTCTCGCCAGCGATATCCTTAACAGAATTCTCTGGTGGGGAACCAGGTTGCCTTATATGGGCGACTCCTGCGCCGCCAATTTGATGATGAACAGAGAGGATACGCCCCTGCAGGGAGATATCAGCTCGGTATCCGGCGCACAGATGATCTTCTACTACGTTTTCGGTATCAGACCGCAGTTTGACGGAAGGGTAGAAATATCCCCCGTAGCTAACCGTCCGACCGATAAAATGACCGTGGAAAACGCAAGGCTCTGCGGCAAGGTGTTCTCTGTATCGGTAAGCGGTGATAGCTTCTCCGTAACCACGGACAGCGGTACCCGTGTCGCGAAAATCGGAGAAATTATCACTATATAAATATGTATTCGTCAAGCGATGCTTGCAAAAAGAGGACAGAGGGTTAAAGATTACGCTCTGTCCTTTTGCTTTGGTTGATGCTATTTGCTCTTTAAGTAAAAGCTGTCTGTCAGAATACAATCCGAAATACCCGACTTTGAATAAAGGAAAAGCAAGCCACTGTGTGATACGTATTCAAAAGCGTTTGTGCTTTTGAGTTCACGTCAAACCGAGGCTTGCTTTTTATTAATATGTAAATGACGTTATGAGTTGAATACCTTTAAGTATTCTTTCTCTATTTTTTTCATATTTCTACCGACGTTTCCCTGATAATCGTCGGATATGAAGTTTTCAATAGAATAGTAGCCGTCATAGTCAGCGCTCTTCAGAGCTTCGAAAATTCCGTCGAGCTTGATATCTCCCTGTCCGATCTCAACCTCGATAGCCTTTTGTCCGCCTTTGGTGAGGTAGTGCTTTGTGCTTCCCATATCTCTGTTCCGGGGGAAGAGCTTCATATCCTTTATATGAACGTGCAGAATGTCCTTTGAATATTTTTTGAACAGTCCGTCGGCGAACTCGTCGAAAAACAGAGTATTGCCAACGTCACCGCAAATACCAACGTTATCACATATCCCCTTCATTCTTTCAAAAAAGCCGCCAAGGCCAGAAACGCCGTTAAAAACGAAGCCCTGAGGCTCGTAAATAACGCTGATGCCGAGCCGCTTTGCATAGTCCGCAACTATTTTGCATCCCTCTGCGGCGCGCTCCGAGATCATATCGTAGTCCGGAGCTTCTTTTGGGGGATTGATCGAGTAACAGACGGTGTGATGGAGCAGAGGAGAGCCAAGTAATGACGCCACCTCCAGATACTCGCACAGACGGTTGACGTTTTCTATATTTATTCTGTCGGGCTCGTCTATCTTCACAACGCTTGTTCCACAGGTGAAGCATGGAACCGAAAGATTGTACTTTTCAAGGATTTTTTTGTACTCCTTTGCCTCGTCCGGTGACAGCTGATCTTTTCCGGAAAGAAAATAGCATAACTCTATTCCGGAGAAGCCGAGCTCCTTCGCGCGCCTTGCAGCGCCTTCAAAGCCGTAGTTGTTTATCAGGTATCCAAGACCCGAGTAGAGCGAAAATTTCATAAGATACTCCAAAAATTATATTTGCGATTTTATTCTATCATACCGTCTGAGTAAATGCAAGATGAATGAAAAATTTAACAACTTCCTTCGGAATCAGATCATTTTTTTTGATAAATTAAGAGCGGACAATTCCTTTACAAGCTCGCTTATGTGAGTGTACTGTGAGAGCGTTAACCCCGAGGCGTCAAGATATGTGTTGGATTCTCTTCCAAGCAGATAATCAGTAGTCACTCCGAATAGATCCGCCAGCTTAATCAGCATTTCAATGGATGGTAAAACGTTATCGTTTTCCCAATTTGAAACACATTGCTTTGAGACGCAAAGCTTTCTTGCTACGTCAACCTGGCTAATTCCCAGCTCGAGTCGGAGAGCTTTAATATTCTCGTTCAATGATTTATACATTGCCCACCTCTAATCAATTATTACAATACTATTATAAAAAATTGCTTGACAATAATTAAATACTATAGTATACTAATAATTGACCAACGTACGCTTGTAATTCGTTTTTTTATAAAAAACCGGTATTCGAGGATAAAAATGAAGTGTGAAGACAGGACGTTTAAGGGTTTGCTTGACTATATAAAAAAGATTTTTTTATATCCGGAAATAAAATATCTTGTCATATTTCGAAAGGCACAAATAAAATGTAAATCAAAGAATCCAATAACGAGAGCTATTTGGTCACTAAAATGGCTTAATGCCAGAAAAAACGGATATCAGATTTCATTGGACGCTAAAATCGGGAAAGGATTGTGCTTTTTACACGACGGTGTAAGAATTGTTGTTAGCGCGGCGGAGATAGGCTGCAATTGTACCATGGGTGTAAACTGCGTTATAGGCTACGGTCATAAAAATGGATATAATGCTCCGAGGATCGGAGATAGAGTATACATAGGTCACAATAGCTCTATCGTTGGAGGTATCACTGTTGGTGACGATGTACTTATAGCTCCCGGAGCTTTCGTTAACCGAGACGTTCCGTCCGGATCGATAGTTATAGGAAATAATGAAATCAAGCCAAAGGAGCGCGCCAGTTTACCATATCTGAATATTGGCCCGTAAAAAAACCCGGAATTTTCCGGGCTTTTTATTATGCTATTTTTTGTTTTCCTTTGCTTATGATATTTGAGCCACGACGTATCAGCCATTCGATAGAGTATTGCGCTGCGTAAATAAATATTGCCGCCTCAAAAATAAATCCTGCGTTGAGCAGCACCCAAAGGTACTCGTTGTAAATAAAACTTTGCAAAACTATAGAAGAATAGTGTAAAAACAGATAAACTCCTATACAGATCTTCCCAAGAAAATAAGTAACTTTATTGTAATAAGTATACTTTTGAGAGATGAGAATAACTATTACGGTTGAGGCGTATGTTGCGATAGCCTCAATGCTTACATAGCCGATCACAAAGGCTATAAGAGAAACCAATAGCGCGGGAAGGTAATACTTTTTTGCCAGCTTGTTTATCTGATCGTAGAAGGTTGCGTATATACATCCGATAGCAAAGGCGGGCAGCTCTCTAGTGTACATTCCGCCCTGGTGTGCGACCTTCGCGGCAATACGGAAGGCTATCGGAACAAGTGCCATAACGATACCGGCGATTACGAATTTTTTATCCGTCTTCAGCTTGCTGAAAAGGTAGTAAATCACAGCGAAGATTATATATAGCGCAATGATAGACGCGATATACCACCCGTGGCGGTTAATACGGTTGAAGCCGATGAAAAGATCAAGGTTGAGTATTCTGAGACAAGCATCCAGCGGCTCAAGCTCTCCCCTCATAAACGAAAAGTAAGTCAGCGCATTTATGAAGACAGCCACAAGCCACAGCTTTGGTATATGGATGAAGAGTAGCTTTGGTAGATATTTATTGCCCTTTGACTGATAGGATCTGATGATGCCGAAGGCGGAGAGAAAGAAGAAGAGTCCCACACCAACGCCTCCCGCGTGCTCGCAGATCAGCTCCTTGAACTGATCGTTTGGCAGATCAAGCCCCAGGTTGTGAAGCATAACGTATATGCATAGTATACCCTTTATACACTGTGTTGAGCGTGAGTCGAGAACGGGACCGTCTGCCTCCGTCCTGCGTCGCAAAGCAAGCATAGGGACTAGTAGCGTGATCAGAAAGAATATATACATATAAGCCTCTTTTATTGTCAGTTTTTGATTGCATTTAGCGTATGGGTATTCGCTGCGCGAAATATACACTGTAAAAAGCTTAAGCTTCAAAAAAACAAAGCCCCGAAGTGTTGCACCCGGGTATTCGCTATGCGAAGATACTCACGCTCTTCACCTAGCAAGCGAGCTTGCAGATTTCCGAGCGGAGTATGCGGACCGGATCGCGCGCACGGGTGGCGCGGCGCGGCTCGAAGCGAGAGTAGCATCTCCGGCCAACCCCGAAAAAGCCTTGTGAAAAGCTTAAGCTCCAATAAAAAAACCAAAGCCCCGAAGTGTTACCTTCGGGGTTGTCTGGAGCTGCTACCCGGATTCGGACCGGGGACCTCATCCTTACCAAGGATGTGCTCTACCAGCTGAGCCATAGCAGCGTTTACCACGAGAATATTTCCCCGTGACGCACTATATTATATCAAATCAAAAAATTTTTGTCAATACATTTTCGCCGAATTTTTTTAAAAATTATGACATAAATATAAATATATAGCAAAAACAGCAAATAAGCATTAAGTATTTGTACTTTATTAATTATTTGTTAATGATTTATTCATATTTATTTGATACAATATATTAGTCAAAAATACGGACCATTAGCTCAGTTGGTTAGAGCTACCGGCTCATAACCGGTCGGTCCTAGGTTCGAGTCCTAGATGGTCCACCAACAAAAAGAGGTCAGCCCTTTCGGTTGACCTCTTTTTGTTTTGGTGGACTTCCTAGTCCGCGAGAACCTAGTTTTCGCAGGCGAAGCCAAGAAAATAGGTTCGCATTTCCCACTCGAAGATCGACAAGCTCGCTTGTCAGGCGCAGAGTGTGGAAATATTGACGCTCTCCGTCAAAATCCTAGATGGTCACTATCGAACCTCGAAAGAGGATTGGTTTTCGTTTTGTTTTGTCGAAAGAGTTTTTATATCACACGCAACAGCATCAAACACGTGAATGTGTAGATGAACACTTCCATTCCGTATTATCTGTTCTGTAATTTGGCAATCCAACGAATGACAATAATAGCACTCATCGCTAAAATCCAAATGTGAATTGAGAATCGGTAAACTATCTACACAAGCAATATCACCCGTGCGTTTGTTCTTGATAACATCTCCGCGTTGAAACAGAAGCGTCGGGTGATTTGTTTTCCGAGTTTGATTGCTACATATTTTTTTGGGGGGGATTGCCATTTGTTTTTAGTATTCCTTTAAATTTCTCAAGGGCATCAAACACCTTATGGTACACTAGCTGATTTGGGTAATATCGGTAATCGGCGAACACGTCGATTCCGTTCTTAAAAAAATGTTGCAAAATCGCGGCGGCGCAGCCTGCGGAGCGGGATTGACCGTATTCACATTGACAGATGATGTCAAGTCCGTCCTCTTTTGCCTTATAGATAAACTCAGCAAGAGTGTCAGCTTCGGGAAAATAGGCTTCCACCGACAAGCCGAAATCCGAGAGTGCCTCGAGATCAAGGTCGTGAATGGCAATCTGCATAACTCGGTCGGATTTGTCCGAAAAATCAATAGGCGCGTAATCTTCAAGATATCTACGTCGGCATCCGATGGGATCGTAAAAGCTGATAATAGCAGTGTTTTCAATTTCATCTCTTGAAATAAGCGTTTCCATCTCTTTTCTTGAATATATACTCACTTTCATTTCTTTCACCTCACGAAAATAATAATGCTGTCATACAATCTGAGTAGGCTACAATTTTTCCACTCACTGTTACCGTGCGGTTGGCATCCTTGTAATAAAATCCGACTAAACCTTTTGAAAAGCTGTAAACTCTTTTATTACCGCGCTCGTCGGTTTCTATCCAGCCGATGCGCGCTCCTTTGCCGTCATAAATTTCCTGCCTTGTGCTTGTCATTATCCGTTTTCCTTTCTTTTTTTGTATTCATTTTGTTCTTTTTCTTTTTTAGCTTCATTGTCCCAAATGCTCGCAAGCCTCGGAAAATCCTCAAAGATTAAAGCTATTTCGGATTTTGGTTCTGTAAACGTATAAGTGTTCGGCAGTATTATCAAAAAGAAGTATTCGCATATATGCCCCTTTAACTCGATTTCCTCGTCAGAAAGATCCTCGGAACACACGAAATAGCGCGCACCTCCGTTGTAAAGTGAAACTTCGTATAAAATTTCTCCTGATATATTGAACGGAAAACCGATATATTTATCCTCCCCGGATTTTTTAAGCTTTGAATTTTCCTCAGGATTATCAGTATCGAGAAATTTATCGAATTCACCATAATTGCGCAAAAAATGCAGGTTTTTGTAAATTTTACCTGACTTGCAATCATACCATTCGCGCTTTGCACCGTAATATTTATTCTTTGTCATGGAATAGAGAACCAAGCCGTTTCTGGTTGGCTCAATTCGATCATAAATGCAGGGTAAAAACTGTTCTGCGCATTTCTCAGGATACCCGAACACCGTTTCGTATTCATCGTGAGACGGGACTTTCTCGTGGAATCTGATATATCCCGACTTCGATTTTTTTGTGATAATAAATCCTCCGCCTTCGTAAAATATGCTGTCATATTCGCATGGCAAAAGCATTTGTCCTTCGTTGTCTGTCAACCCAAAAAATTCGCAATTTCTAACTAAATTGTAGTTTCCGATTTTCTTATAAATTCCACCCATTTCTGCTCTCCTTTTATAAATTTGGATTTATATTTTACATACCAAATATGAACAAATTGTGGTTTTTCGACGTCTATTCTGTGACACACCGAACTATGTTTTTTATTGCAATACAG
This sequence comes from Clostridia bacterium, assembly GCA_017467105.1. GTDB lineage: Bacteria > Bacillota > Clostridia > Oscillospirales > CAG-272 > UBA1740. The sequence goes on along the minus strand of JAFTSU010000002.1, from coordinate 98,941 downwards.
CCGCAAAAGGTGCATCAGATATTGTATAATTACCTAAACTGTGTTATAATTGAGTAAAAGATGTTTTTAAGGAGCTCGGAAATGGCAGGGTCGTAATTTGTTTACTTCTCGTTCAAATACACACGATATACTTATAAAAAACATCGTAAAGGAGCCTTATATGAGCGAAAAAGTATTAACCCTTCCCCAAGGAACGAAAAATATAGAAAATGGTGCGTATGCAGGGCGTGACGATATAGAGAAGGTTGTTATCCCCGAGGGCGTAACAGAAATCGGTGACGAAGCTTTTGTTTTTTGCGACGGACTTGTAAGCATTACGCTTCCGTCAACTCTCAAGAGAATTGGCAAGAGCGCTTTTCAGGAGTGTGTAAATCTTGAGGGAATCACACTTCCCAAAGGGCTTGAAGAGATCGGTGATGCTGCCTTCTGTAATTGTCTTTTGTTAGAAATAAAAAATCTTCCAAAAGATATCAAAATCGGTAAATTAGCGTTTCATCATACGAAAAACAAGGAGAACAAAATATGACAGCAAAAGAGTTTTGGAAAGCTTTCAGTGATAAGTTGAATAAAAAAGATATTTACGCCGAAGCACAGGAGAAGTGGAATTATAGCAAAGATTATACCGAATTTATTATTGGAATGATGGAGGGTATCATTGGATCAAAAGATAAAGGTGGTATTGGGCTTGAAACCTCTAAAGAGTATTATCGTATTGACTTAACGGGTTGGACACAAAGAAGAAAAGAAATCAAAGATAAGCTGCTGGTGCCGGAAAACAAAAGCTACAGTTTTCAAACATATTGTTGGGATCTCGAGATCGCAATTGAACACGAAAACAACGATAAACTTTGGATGGATGAGATCATAAAACTTTTACACATTCGTTGTCCATTACGAGTTGTTGTAGGATATGTTCCCAAAGCACTACCAAAAGAACCGTATTTGGAATATGTCAGCAAAGCAATAGTCGAAAGTAATAAGGTCGCAAATATCAGTGATGGTTGTTTTTTGGTGTTGCTCGGTGATAGCAAAGTTGGTAAGAATGGGAAAAAGTGCAATTATACTCCTTACGAATGGGATGTGGAAGAAAACACTTTTAAATTGTTAAAAAAATAAAGATTTCCAACTAAGCACTAAGTTCGACTTTCCTGAAGCTTGCTCCACCAACAAAAACCTCATCCGAATAGGGTGAGGTTTTTGTTTATCCAAGTCGCAGACTTGGTATATCATCAGACTTTGGTCTGTATCTCATCACCGAAGGTGTATATCATCACGCTTTAGCATGCATTCATCTGCGACTTGATGTAAGGAGCGTAGCGACGGTATAGCGAGCTCGCGAGCGTCTATACAACACGTTGTGTTGGTGATATACAAAACTATGTTTTGATGATATACACGCCCCGGGCGTGATGCCGTGCGTAACACCAAGAGCCCGCCACTGTGCCTTATTTTTTATCTTCTAACTCCATATTGACAAAATATATAAAACAGTGTAAAATAAAATCAAGGAAAGCAATACAAACTGCTGCTATAAAAATTGGGAGGAATTTGAATGAATCGTCCGAGACATTTTTGGATATTTAAGATCATCGGGGTTATTGGCGCCGCCTCGACGGTCACGGGAATAGTATTAACCGTTGCGGGACTTGGAGATTTTGAAAGCAACAATTTTATGATCGGAAGCTTTGTGGCGGTTATAGGAGTGATGATGACCGCATTGGGAATAGCGATCGGCTTTGGTCCTGAAATCGCAAAAGCAAGAGCCAAAACCTTAAGGTATATTCAGGAAGAAAACAAAGATGATCTGACGGCTATCGCGAACAACAGCGCGGAAATTATGAGTGACGCTGTCTCAAAAACAGCAAATGCGATTGCAAACGGTGTACAGAAAACGATGTTTTGTAAGCATTGCGGCGCGAGAATAGATGCTGATTCTACGTTTTGCTCCCGGTGCGGAGAAAAATTGTAATCAACCCCTTTTGAACAATATGGTTCGATTTTCGTTGAAGATGCTCCACCAGAAAAAACCTCATCCTAACAGGGTGAGGTTTTTTCTTATCCAAGTCGCAGACTTGGTATATCATCAGACTTTGGTCTGTATCTCATCACCAAAGGTGTATATCATCACGCTTTAGCGTGCATTCATCTGCGACTTGATGTAAGGAGCGTAGCGACGGTATAACGAGTTTGCGAGCGTCTATACAACACGTTGTGTTGATGATATACAAAACTATGTTTTGATGATATACACGCCACGGGCGTGATTAGTTATAGCGGTTCGACTTTCGTTGAAGATTCTCCACCAACAAAAAGAGGTCAGCCCTTTCTGGGTTAAGTGCTAAAAAATATTGTAAATTTGCTAACAGCGTCAGAAGAAATATCGAATGAGGAAGACTAAATTAAAGAGTGTTTTAATTTTTTTAATAATTTTATTTAGCTATTGACTTTTTTGCCAAAATCACATACAATGGTATATCACCTAGTGTGTACAAGCGGAAGAGAATCTACTTTATAATTCCGTTATTTAGTTGCGTCCTTTGATACTTACGGATACGAACTAGACGTATCTCAAAATTCCGAGACGGAAAAAGTGGAAATACATAAATTTTCGTGTTTATACCGTGAAAATGAACAATTTGTTCTTGAAGGCGATTTATATAGATTAATCGGGCCAGAAAGTGATAAATTCTGTGCATACATGCAGATTTCAAAAAAATTGTTAAGTAAATTTTTAGATTGAAATTGAAAAGAGGAAGGTGTACATGAAAGAAGAATTTTTCTTTGGGGCTAATTATTGGGCCTCGCATGCAGGGTTATATATGTGGAGAAGATACGATGAAGGCACCGTAGAAAAGGACTTACAAATGTTGCGGTCTTATGGTGTCAATACAATTCGTATTTTTCCGCTTTGGCCAGATTTTCAACCGTTGACGGAAATGCGCTTTTTTAATACCCAAGCTGCAGAGAGCGGTTCTTTTAGAATGAGAACGGGCGATCAACCGCTTGTTTATCAAAAATTTCCCGATAGTGGATTAGACGAGAAACAAGTAAAAAATATGAAGCATTTGCTCACTGTGGCGAAAAATAACGGATTGCAGGTTATTGTTTCTTTCATTACAGGTTGGATGAGTGGGCGTAAGCTGGTTCCGGATCCTTTTATCAATAGAGATTTAATAAAAGATGCTGAAGTTGTTTTGTATGAATGTGCGTTTATTACGGATTTAATTTCCGAAATTAAAGAGTTTGAAAATATAATTGCTTACGAGCCCGGAAATGAAACGAATTGCTTAAGCTGTGAAGTGGATCAATATCAAGCGGAATTATGGCTTAGAACAATAACGTCAATAATTCGATTGGCAGATCCGACTCGTCCCATTTATGCGGGAATGCACGGAACGCGATGTAAGGGGCTTTGGAGTTTGTCTTCGCAAGGTAAGATTTTCGATATGGTTACGCCACACCCTTATCCCAATTTTACTCCCTATTGTAATCGAGAACGGTTGACGGCTATGCGAGCGTCTATGCACGCTGCGGTAGAAAATTCCTATTATTCTTCTATTGCGCAGAAACCGTCTATGGTACAAGAGATAGGGGTTTTAGATGCTTTATGTGATGAAAAAGTTCCCGAATATTTAGAAACGGCATTAATTACGTCGTATATGACAGGAACAAAAGGTTTTCTATGGTGGTGTGCATTTGATCAAGAGTCATTAAATTTTGCACCTTATGATGTGGTGGGGATGGAAACCCACTTAGGCTTATGTTATGCGGATTGTGAACCAAAACCGGCCTTGTTAAAAATGCGTGTATTACAAAAAGTGATTCAAGAAATAGGCTCATTAACAGCACCTGAAACTGATGCAGTTTGTATTTTAAGTGGAATAAATGACCATTGGAAAATTGCGTATGGTGCTTTTATGTTAGGCGTACAGTCTGGAAAATATATTGATTTTTGCCATGAAGAACAACCGTTAAAAAATGCCAATTATTATATACTTCCGTGTGTTTCGGGAGCGAACGGGCTGCCTAAATGTCAGTGGGAAGTCTTGGAAAAGAGGATTCAAGACGGAGCGAATCTTTTGATTACTTATAATGGTGGAACAATCAGAGATTTTGAAAAATGGACGGGATTGCGCATTTTAGGGCATGAGAAAGTAGAAAATGCGATTGAGTTTGATTTGCAAGAGAGCGTTTTGAAAATTGAAAGATCGCAAAAATTGCTCGTTGAAAACATCGCGGCGCAAATAGTTGCCAAAGATCAAGAAGGCAACGTTGTGATTGCCAAAAAGCAATATGGGAAAGGGCTCGTTTTGTTTGTCAATGCACCGTTGGAAACGTTTTATACCCAATCGTATTACCCCGAAAAGACGAATTTATATAAAATTTACGGAAGTTTCTTTGAAGGGAAAAAGGAAATTTTTGCAATTCGGAATCAATTTGTTTTTAAAACGGCACATAAATTGAATAATGAAAAGATAGGGGTAATGCTTTATAATTTTAATGAGGATAATACAGAGTTGGAATTCTCTATCGATAATCAGTATACGATTGAAAAGGTTTTATATGGTGAAGCTGTATCCAATAAGTTAATCATGAAAGAAAAATATTGTTATTTGCTTTTAAAAAACAATAAAAGCTAAGGATTGAATGATTTTTTGAGAGACTTGGTTGTATGGCTTTTTGCGGCGGACTCAACAGTTTATCTGTCCCGGAGTTTTTTTGTGAAACTTATGTTTTGATTATATACACGCCACGGGCGTGATTAGTTATAACGGTTCGATTTTGATTAAGCATGACCCACTAACAAAAGAGAGATGACCCCTCGCGGCTATCTCTCTTTTGCTTTGGCGAACCGTCTCGATTGACTCGACCTAGTTTTCGCAGGCGAAGCCGAGAAAATGGGTTCGTATTTCAACCGCTTCTCTGCGATCTGTGGCGCGAGAGGATCAGAAAATAAGCTTCGGCAAGGCTAACTGCCTTGCTTTTTTGTTTGCGCGACGATCCGATCGGCGTTAATGCAATTAAACAATGTGACAAAGTTTATATAATGCTGGAAATATTGACAGATATATGATATAATTGATCTGTAAAGTATAATTTATTTAACGGTTGGGTAATAAAAATGCGAAGAATTGTTTCGATATTTCTGGCTTTTATTCTCGTGATTGTTGCGATGCCTCTGTCGCTTGTGGGATGCTCAGAGAGCGAGGAATTCGTGCCGGTGCTGCGATTTGCGGTTGCCAGCGACGTTCATATAGACGACAACGGCTCGGAGGTTGAGGAAGCGAGGCTCGCAAGGCTGTTTGAGGTTGCTTACAGACATTCAAGTGAGAGCGAGCTTGGATATGATAAGCTGGACGCGGTGATTTTTGTCGGTGATTATACACAGGCGGGAACGCTGAGCTCTATGCAGAAATTCAAAAGCATAGTTGACAGCAATATTAAACCCGAAACAAAGCTTGCGGTTTCTCTTGGAAATCACGAATTTTATACCGATACGGATACGACGGAGTCTAGGCACGAGAGCGTGTTCGGTGACAGCGTTGACGATCATTTCGTGATATCCGGTTTTCATTTTATCAAGGCGTCACCGTATAAGGATACCTTCAATAGCGACAAGCTTGCTTGGCTGGAGCAGCAGCTTTGGGAGGCGTCAAACGACGCACCGTCACTTCCCATATTCGTAATGCAGCACCATAACGCTTTCGGTACGATATACGGCTCGGGCGGATGGGGCGCCGCAGGGCTTTACGGGGTGCTTCAAAAGTATCCTCAGGCTGTCGACTTTTCGGGACACTCCCATTTTCCTATACAGGACGAGCGCTCGTTGTGGCAGGGAGATTTCACCGCGATAGGCACCGGAACCGTCAGCTACGTCGAGATGGGCTTGAACGGAGTTTCGGATGATTACGTTTTTCCTGTGGGACGGGACGGAGGATATCAGATGGATCACCGCTCCGGAGCATCGGATTACGGAGTGTTTCAGATAATGGAGTGTGACAGGATCGGAAATATGCTGCTTACCGGATATGATATAACGTCCGGAGCGCGTCTTTTTGAGAGGAGAATAGACGCTCCTACAAGCAAAAAGATGTTTGTGACAAACAGCGTAAAGGAAATGACCACGGACAGACCCGAATTTAAAAAGGGCGCTAAATGCGAATATACTTCTATGGAGGATGGAAGCGTAACAATTACCGTTCCACAGGCAGTCTCCGATGATTACATAGAGAGCTACCGCGCCAAGATCTTTTGCGGCGGAAAATACGTAGGCACGTTCTACGCACTTTCAGGGCATATTTTCGTGCCGACTCCCGAGACGGTGAATATTCGTGTAACGGGGCTTACACAAGGCAAAAAATACACGGTCAAGGTTTACGGCGTGAATGCCTACGGCAGAGAAAGTCTGTTTCCCATAATATTTAAAATGGTGCCATGAAAAAAGCACAGCGTATTGAAAAGGAAAAGTATGTACACTCGTGAAGATATAATAAAGCAGCTTAACGCTATAGGACCACCGCGCGACAGAGTGGTAATAATGCACTCGGCTTACAGCAAGGTTGGAAATATTTATGGCGGTCCCGAGGCGTTTTTGGACATAATGGTAGAATATTTTACCGTCCATGGCGGACTCTTTTGTATTCCAACTCATACCTGGGACCTGGTAGACAGGACTGACGTTACGCTGGATCTTGGAAAAAAATATACGAATCTTGGACTTTTACCAAGGCTTGCGCTGGATAGAGAGGACGGCATCAGAAGTGAAAACCCAACTCATTCGCTGGTAGTATTCGGCGAGAGGGAGAGAGCTCTCCGCTTTATAGAAAACGAGGCACGTGTGGAAACGCCGACCTCGCCGAAGGGCTGCTACGGTAAGCTGTATTCAGAGGGTGGATCGGTGCTGCTTGTCGGAGTTGATCACAGCGCCAACACCTATCTACACGCGGTTGACGAGATGCTGGGTATACCAAGACTTGAGAGCTATCCGCGCAAGCTCGCCGTCAGATATGCTGATGGCAGAGAGGATAAGCGCGACATCTATATGTTTGACGAGAGCGAGGGTGATTTCTCTCACTATTTTAACAAGTATTACGACTGCTTCTGTGAGGCAGGTGCGCAGAGAAGCGGCAAGATCGGTGACTCCGACGCTTTGCTTTGCGATGCTGCTTCTATAAAGGATACGCTGGAGCGAATATATAGAAGGTACGAGGGGAGAGATCCCCTGAAGGAGTCGAGGCTCATCTTGTGATTGTTTATTTATATTTGGGAAAAGATTGTCGCGTGTAAATTATACTGATGTACAGAAAATGCATAAAAGTTCGAAAATGTAAACAAAAACGTACAATTATTATTTGAAAAAGGGGATAAAAATGAAAAGATATAAGCCGATGGTAGATAAATTGTTTTATATAATATGTGTACCAACACTTGCTCTGATGGCGGTACTCACGTTGATATCCTTTCCATCGCCTCTTGCTCTTTTTATAACGGTACTCTCGGATCTTTTGGTGCTGTATTTTCTTTTGTCACCGCTTTTTGGATACGTTGAATTAAGAGAGGAATGCCTTTTTATTAAATACGGCCTTCTCTTAAAAAAGAAGATCCCGTACAACAAAATAAGAGGGGTTGAAAGAAAGCGCTCCTTTTACTCAGAGTCTATGATGAGCCTGAAAAATTCCTTCGAGCACTTGAACATTAAATACAATACCTTTGACGTAACGAGCGTCAGCGTAAAGGAAAACGGTGAGCTTTTGGCGGAGCTTGAGAGAAGAAGACGGCAGCTCTGATCAGACCGATCTGACAGCTTCGTTATGTTTAACGGGAAAGCGGCGATTTGACGCGCAAATGGTGCTTTGTTTATTTCCGCTCATATTTACCGGTACTGATTTTGAAGGGAGATAATATGAAAAAATTTCTTAAGGTTTTATTTTTTATTTTTATTGGTATTATAGCGTTATGCGGATTGTTTACTGTAGCTAACGTTGTAAACGGTGTTGTGATGAACGGCTATATCGACAGCTTTTCCTCCGTGGAGAAGGAAAACGCTCTGACAGTTCAGTACGGTGAGAACGGAGAGGCGTATTTTGTAACCGATGGGGATTTCAAGGTTATGCATCTGACGGACGTACATATTGGCGGCGGAGTGCTTTCGGCGTGGAATGACAGAATGGCCATCAACGCCGTGGCTGCTATGGTTACGGAGGAGAAGCCCGACCTTGTGGTTGTGACCGGAGATATATCGTTTGCCATACCGACGACAGCTACCTTGAATAACGGCTATGCTCATAGATTCTTCGCAAGGCTTATGGAGCGGCTTGGAGTGTATTGGACGGTTACGTTCGGTAATCACGATTCGGAAAATTACAACTATCATACGAGGAGAGAGGTAGCGGAGCTTTACTCACGCGAGGAGCTTGAGCACTGTCTCTTCAGTTCCGGTCCTGACGGCGTGTTTGGAGAGTGCAATCACGCCATAAGCGTGAGGGGCTCGTCCGGCATTGTAAGAGAGCTTTTTGTTATGATAGATACCAATGCTTATTCAGAGGATGATCCCTTGGGTCTCGGTTGGGATTATGACCGCATAAGAGACGATCAGATAGAATGGTACCGTGGCGTTGTGGAGTATTATCAGGAATATAACGAGAGTCTGCTCTCGGAGCTGTCCCTTGATTTATCCGACGAGGTAATTTCCCGTTACTCTGCTGTAAAAAGCATGGTGTTTATGCATATTCCGATCCGTGAGGTCAAGGCCGCGTATGACGAATACGTAGGTAACAATAGACAAAATACGGAAAATACAGAGTATCTCGGCGGTGTGGACGGTGAGAGTGATCAGGTGGTCTACTGTCCCGAGGAGGATGAAAATATGTTCGAGACAATACTTGAGCTTGGCAGCACAGAGGCTATGTTCTACGGTCACGATCACTTAAATAACTTCGTTCTGAAATACAAGGGCGTAACACTCTCGTACGGCTTAAGCATTGATTATCTGGCATACTTTGGTATAGCAGGGCAGGGTGATCAGAGAGGCTGTACGGTTATTACTGTGTCCGATTCGTCCCCCATTATAGTACACGAGAATTACTATCAAGATAAGTACGCTCCTCTTTATGAAAAGGAAAGCGTTACCCTGAGTGAAAGATAATATACGGAATAAAATATTACAAAAAACAAAAACAGCTTATCGCGTACATTTATTGCGATAAGCTGTTTTTTAATTAAAATGACAAGTATGATTTACAAATATGATAAAAATGGCATTATCTGTCGAGGATCTGCTTATTGATTTGAAATCTGCTTATTAATTGGGATTTGTTTATTGACCTGAGAGTTGCTCGCTATGAGAAGGCGCCGATATATTAATAACCCAGCTGTGCGAGCTCTGTGCAAAGCTCCGTATAGAAGGCGTATATCTTCTCCTTCTTATCCTTTTTGGTCATAAAGTCAACGATCTCTGAATGTGACACCGACTCCTCTATGCAATGCCCTCTGTAGAGCGCAAATTTTGATGAGTCAGTCGACACTAAACCGTCAGTCTCTCCGCTTGAGTAGTAGTGGGAGATAACGTGAGGAATACTCATCAGAAAGTCGTCCTTGTGACTTTCCATTTTAGAGGAAAAGCTTTGCATAAATATGCCGCCGCTTTTCTCCTCGTCTGCCGCGAGTATTCCGTCGGGAGACGTGCATAGCTGACGGCAAACGGTCAGAGCATCGGGGCTTTCATCTCCGAACATTCGGTAGAATAGGTTGAACCAAAAGACCAGCGGTCCTCTGACTATCTTTGGCAGAGAATACAGCTTATCCGCTATTACCGATCCTTTGTGAGGGGTACAAAGAAACGTTATCGAGGCAACTTTATCTGAAGCATCAAGGTTGTTTATCATATAAAGGCTATCGAGGCCGCCCTTTGAGTGCGCGATAATATTGACCTTTTCCGCCCCCTCTGACGATAGGACGCCTTCTATGAAGCTTTTCAGCTGACGGGCGTTATTCTCGATGCTTCCCATACCGTCGTGATCGGCGGTGTGGACCGAGAAGCCGTTTTCCTTTAGCCTTTTCTCTATCTTTCCGAATGCCTTGACAAACAAAACGTCCTTCAGCATGATGCCGTGGACTAAGACTATAGGGTATTTGGTTTTCATTTTCACCCCCTGGTTTTTCTTTATTATATCTCCATCTCTTTTTAAAATCAACGATTTAAAAATTAAATATTATGATTTTATCTCGTTTTCACTATTTTTATGCGTTTTAAAAAACAAAAACCGCATCCGAATATCTTCTCAGATGCGGTTTTATCGTGTCATGGGATTAGCGTATAGAAAGATCAAGTATGACTTCGCCGGCAATGATCAGACCAACTGTCGATGGAACGAAGGATAGGCTACCGGGAGGGGTGCGCTTCTCCGTCGGAGAGCTTTTTTCTTCGCCTTGCGAGGTATCCGCAGTCCCGACTTTATCACTCTGTGAGAGTTGGATTTTTGCAGCACACGCCTCTGCCTTACGTTGCTTAAGAGCGGGCGGCTCCTCGGAGTAGACCACCTTCAAGTGATTTATACCTAGCTTTCTGAGTCCAACTCTTACCGCCTTTGCCAGAGGACATACGGCTGTCTTGGATATATCCGCGACCTTGAAGGCTGTGGGGTCAAGCTTGTTGCCTGCTCCCATGGATGAAATTATCGGTACACCCTTTGCCTTTGCGCTTGCAATGAGAAAGATCTTTGATCCCACCGAGTCGATCGCATCGATTATATAATCGTAGACGGAGAGGTCTATTTTCTCTGCGGTATCCTCTGAGTAGAAAAGATTATAGCAGATCACCCTGCAATCCGGATTGATTGATAAAATTCTATCCCTCGCCACCTCAGTTTTGTACTGTCCTACGGTGCTATGGGTGGCGATTATCTGACGGTTGATATTGCTTACGGAAACCTTATCCGAGTCAACGAGGTGGATCTCTCCGATACCGGCTCTCGCCAGAGCCTCGACCGCATATCCGCCTACACCACCTACGCCGAACACGCAAACTTTTGAGCGAGAGAGCCTGAAAAAGCCGTCGTCACCGAGCATTAATCGTGTTCTGTCGCTGAAATGCTCACCCATTTATTTCTCCTTTTGTCGCAAAAATCATCACACGTGATGCCGTTTTTGTAACTTTTTAGTGTATTTTTCTCTTTTTAGACGGTCTCAGATCTCACCGCGAGCTATGGCGCGGATAAGGTTGAAGTCTGAGTCAACGATAATAAAGTCCGCGTCGTACCCAACCTCGATCTTTCCCTTTTTATCAAGTCCCATAAGTCTGGCGGGGTTTTCGGTAGCCAGCTTAACGGCTACGTCCTTGGGTATACCGAAGGATATTGCGTTCTTCACACAGGCGAAAACGTTGGTGGTGGAGCCTGCGAGCTTACCGTTTTCAGTGAGAGCAACGCCGCCTTTTACGGTAATTGGAAGACCGCCCAGGTCGTATATGCCGTCATCAAGTCCGGCGGCTCTCATAGAGTCGCTGATCAGTATAACTCTGTCCTCGCCGTAGAGCTTGACAAGAAGTCTGACCATAGCGGGATGAACGTGAATTCCGTCGCATATCAGCTCTGCGTATGCGCCGCACTCTGCTCCTGCCGGGATGGGACCGGGATTTCTGTGGTGCATAGGCGACATACAGTTGTACGTGTGTGTCAGACAGGATGCGCCGTTCTTGAACGCCTCTTTAGCCACGTCGTAGTCGCAGGTGGAGTGACCGATAGATACCACCGCGTCACATTCCTTGATAAATTCCATTGCTCCATCAATCTCGGGAGCGATCGTGATCTTCTTCACGTTTTTGCACTTTTTAACTAGACTCATCTTCGGGGGGATTACGTATTTTTCGTTCTGGGCGCCCTTGTATACTACGTTGATGAACGGGCCTTCAAGGTGGAAGCCGGGGATATTGGCTCCGCCAACCTTGGTAATGTCTACCTCGGTTGCCTTGATGATCTCCTCCTCACTCATTGTCATGGTGGTGGGGTACCAGGTGGTTACGCCAACCTCCAGCATATGACGGGACATTTCCTCAAGCTCGCACTCCATAGTGTCCTTGCCCACGCAGCCGTGAGTGTGTATATCTATAAGTCCGGGATAGATCTCCGCGCCGCCGAAGTCTGTGCCGTTGCCGTCGATTTTTCCGATCTTGACGATAACGCCGTCCTCAATTCCAATGTCTGTGATCTCGCCGTTCAGCCTTACGTTTTTGATAATATTCATATTTGCCTCCATAAAACGTGTAAAATTTTCTTAAGCTTTACAAGCTTAACGTAATATAGGATAATTATAAATGAAAAGCCGGGATTTGTCAATACTTTAAGCGTGGCTGACCCGGCGCTGATTTAATTGCCGTCAGACTTTTGATAAATACTGGTCGTTACCTTCTCTGACGGACGTTGTTCTTGACAAGCGGACGGATGAAATGTATAATATTTGTTGTGGCGGACACAGAGATAGCTCTGCTCAGGGTCCGCCGTATCAAAGCTAAACGGAGTAAATATATGAAACTTGAGCTTGTCGCAACCTGTCTGTTTGGTCTGGAGCATCTTCTGGGCGAGGAGATCGAGGCGCTGGGATATGAGAGGATATCCACGATAGACGGTCGTATTACCTTTCTCGGAGACCTTGAGGCAGTATGCCTGTCAAATATATTTTTGAGATACGCGGAGAGGGTCTTTATAAAGGTAGGCTCGTTCAGAGCGGAGAGCTTTGACGAGCTGTTTGAGGGAACGCGAGCGTTGCCTTGGTCGAACTTTATAGGCAGAGACGACGCCTTTCCCGTTAAGGGACACGCCATAAAATCCAAGCTTCATTCTATCCCGGACTGTCAGTCTATAGTGAAAAAGGCGGTGGTCCGCTCTCTTGGCGAAAGGTATGGAATATCCGTATTTCCCGAGGAGCGTGTTAAATTACAGATTGAATTTTTCATACTTAACGACATGGCTACCCTTATGATCGACACCTCGGGTACACCTCTTCACAAGAGAGGGTACAGACGTGATGCGCTGGGCGCACCGATAAGAGAAACGCTGGCTGCGGCTATCGCGGCGATTTCGAGACCCCGTGAGAACGTGCTGCTCTGGGACCCGATGTGCGGCAGCGGCACTATCGCCATCGAGGCAGCTATGCAGATGAGGGGTATCGCTCCGGGCGTGAGCCGGTCCTTTGCCGCTGAGGAATTTCCGTTTATTGATAAAAAGCTGTGGCTATCCGCCAGGGAAGAGGCAAGAGACGGCGAGCATCCGACGGAATTTCAGGCGTATGCGTCTGATATTGATCCTTCGGCTGTAGCTCTGGCGGAGAAGAACGTAAGGCTTGCGGGTGTCAGTGATACCGTTAAGGTGTTTTCGATGGATGCACGACGTATATCCGCTGAGGGAAGACGTGGAACCATCGTCACAAATCCCCCGTACGGCGAAAGGCTTGGAACCAGGAGCGAGGCGGAGAGGCTATACGTTGAGATCGGAGAGCATTTCCGTTCTCTCTCTCCCTGGCAGGTGTACGTTATTACCTCCCATCCATCCTTTGAGCGATTCTACGGTAAGCGCGCGGACAAGGTGAGAAAGCTGTATAATGGAATGCTGCCCTGTTATCTCTACCAATACTTCAAGAGATAAAAAGCTGAGAATGGGATAAATGACAATAATTATTTACAAAACATAGGTTTTTGCGTTGATTTGAAGCTTGTTGCGGAAAAGATTAAGATGATCAAACAGAGAAATAATCGTTGGAATGCTTACGCTTATGCCGTGGCGATTTGATTAAAAGATTGATCTAACAGTAAGAAAAAATAAAACGAGAGACCGCTCCGAACGGGCAGCCTCTCGTTATTTATTTACAGGTATTGAAATCCTTCAGAACGGGGAACAGCGGTTGACAGAAGGTTCTGACAGCCAGCCTTGCCATATCTCTCGTTGGCGTGGAAAAACCACCTCTGTACCACTCTATCATAACGTAGGTCAGTCCTGCAAAGGCAAATTTGAATATTCTGGTTCTGGTTTCCATATCCTCGTCGGGCAGAAACTTCGCCACTGCTATTCTGTCACCCAGAGGAAAGTTTACGGTCCGCTCTATCAGTGTGCCGATTATTCCCGATTTGTCAAGAGCGTAAAGCAGATCCTTTTTCTCTACCCAGAATTTAAAATACTCGTCAAGCTCGTTAAGGAGAGAACGGTTTGTCTCACCGCTTTTGTCCATGGTCATATCCGTGTACTCTGCCATGGTGTGATCAATAAGAGCGTAGAGCGCGTCCTCCTTGCTGTCAAAGTACCGGTAAAACGCCTTTCTCGGCATAGAGAGCCTGTCAGAGAGCTCGGTTACTGTTATTTCCTCAAAGCTCTTCTGATTCATTAACGAGAGAAGCTCTCTCTCGATCTGCCGTTGTCTTAGGGTGGATTGCTCGGTTTTACAAAGCTTATACATTCTGCCTCCTATCCTGCCGCTACCGCGTTGATTAGGTAATATATTTCTGAGCTGTTTATCCTTTATAATTATACCAAATCAGTGCAACGCGAGTCAATAGAAATGCAAAAAATGGCAAAAATTGAGTAAATTGTTTAAAAAATTGTGCATTTTGACTATATTTTATGAATAAATTTTGTCATAGGGTGTCACAAAAGTGGCACTTTGGGACTTCTATTATTGTTTTTTATTTGCTATAATTAAAAAGGTTGTATATAAAAAATAATAATTTGGAGGAAACTCAAAAATGGCAAAACAAGTTCAACTTGATGCTAACGGCAAGCGTAAGTTTGGCATAAGAGATAAACTTGCGTATGCTGCAGGCGACGCGGGCTGTAACTTAAGCTTCGGTCTTAAGTCTACCGTACAGACGTTCTGGCTTGTTTACATGATGATGGAGACGGGACTTTTCTCGATTCTTCTTCTGCTTGTTCAGGCGTGGGACGCTGTTAACGACCCGCTTATCGGTTCTCTTATTGATGCGGATAAGAGAAAATACAAAATGGGAAAGTATAAAACGTATATACTTATCGGCGCTATAGGCCTTCTCGTAGGTGGCGCGGCTGTATTCCTTCCTTTCCCGAAAGCAGATATGTGGCTTAAGGCTATACTCTTCGTTATTGGATACATCATTTGGGATGCTGCCTATACAATGGCGAACGTTCCTTACGGCACGATGCTCAATATCGTTACCGACGATGCCGGTGAGAGAGCACAGCTCTCCGTATTCAGATCTATCGGCGGTGCGATTGGCGGTATGGTTCCCGGTATCATTCTTCCTATGCTTATTTGGCAGAAGGTTACTTTTGATCCCGCTAATCCAACCTGGTTCCTTGATAAGATCGAGATTCCCGAGGGCGCAGAGGGCGCATTCGCTCCTGAAAACTTCCTTAAGAATCCCACGAACGGTGAAGCATACGTGGCAGGTGACAAGGTTCTCAGCCCCCTGACCGGCGGTCAGATAGAGGTTCTTCTCGGAGACAGAGTATTCCTTGCAGCTCTTATTATGGGTATTATCGCATTCGTATTCTTCATCTTTATGATCAAGAATATCACTATCCGCGGCAATGAGTATGCAGAGCTTAACCAGGAAACCGGTGAAAAGATTAATCTTATTAAGTCCCTTGGCGCGTTCGTGAAGAACAGACCTGCTGTCGGATGTACTGTTGCTGCTATGGGTATGTTCCTTGGCATGCAATCTGCATCTACTGCTAACACTATTATGTTTGCGACCCATTTCGGTCAGGCGTCTCTTTCCGGTGTTGTAATGATGGTAGGATTCCTTCCTATGTTCATCTTTATGCCCTTCGCTACCAAGCTTGTTAAAAAGTACGGTAAAAAAGAGGTTGCGTCCATAGGCTCCATTGCCGGACTTATCGGTGCCGCAATTCTTTGCATCTTCCCGCTTTGCCCCAAGGATATCCAGCTCATCATCTATATGATCGGTCTTATATTCTTCGGTCTTGGTATGGGCTTCTATAACTGCGTATCCTGGGCTATGATGGGTGATGCTATCGATTATCAGGAATGGAAAACCGGCAAGAGAGAGGAAAGCGTAGTATACGCTCTTCACTCATTCTTCAGAAAGCTGGCTCAGGGCGTAGGTCCTGCAGCGGTTATCGCAATAATGGGAACTCCCCTCATCGGTTACGTTTCCTCACTCGGTACTATCGGTCAGTCTCCTGAGACTGCGGCTAATCTTTGCTGGCTCGTTGCTGCTCTTTATGCTCTGAGCGCCGTATGTCAGTTCGTAGGTGTTTCCGTTATTTATAACATCGACCAAAAGACTCTTGTAAAAATGACTGAGGATCTCGCTTCCCGTAAGGAAACTTCTGACGTTGCAGAGTCTGTTTAATAAATAGTTCCATCAAATCAATGTATTGCGGCGTCCGGCAAAAACAAGCGTCGGGCGCCGCAATTTTAAACAATTATTTACATTTCGCCTGATTTTTGTTAATCAAATGAATATATCTGTTTACTGTAATTATAATAGCAATTGTATATCATTCATTACGGCGATCAATACGGCTTGGCGGCTTGAGTTTCGGTTGCCCGGCTATGACAAAAGGAAAAAGGAGAAAAAATGAGAAGCATTATCAAGCTTAACGAGGGCTGGTCCTTCCTTAAGGGCACCTCAGATATTGCGGCAGAGGGTGAGTTTGTAACCGTAGATCTGCCCCACACCTATAATGCCGAGGACGGCTTTGACGGCGGTAACGACTATTTCCGCGGCAGCTGTCTTTATAAGAAAACACTTAATACCGGCTCTCTTCCCGAGGGGCTTCACTATCTCGAGATCCGCGGCGCGAACTCCTCCGCTGACGTTTACGTAAACGGCAAGGCGCTGGCTCACCACGACGGCGGCTACTCCACCTGGAGAGTTAATATTACCGACGCGCTTACCGACGGCGACAACGAGATCTCTATTATCGTAGACAACGCGCCCAATGATTTCGTGTATCCTCAGATGGCTGACTTCACGTTCTACGGCGGATTGTACCGTGACGTTTATCTCGTTACGGTTGACGAGTCACACTTTGATCTTGATTACTTCGGTGCTCCCGGCATCAAGATCACTCCCGCGGTAAACGGCGCTGACGCATTCGTTGAGGTTGAGGTCTACACCACCGAGTTGAAGGATGGCGAGAAGATTGTTTATACCTTATACGATAAGGAAGAGAATGAGCTTCAGAAAATCGAGTCCACTGACAAGAAGATCGTCTTTGAGATCAAGGACGTTCACCTCTGGAACGGCCGCCGCGATCCTTACCTCTATTGCTGTGAGGCAGAGCTTGTAAGAGGCGACGAGGTAGTAGATAACGTTTGCTCGCGCTTTGGCGTACGTACCTACGAGATAGATCCCAACCGCGGATTTATACTTAACGGCGAGGAATATCCTCTTCGCGGCGTATCTCGCCATCAGGACAGATTCGGCTTTGGTAACGCTCTTCTTCCCGAGCATCACAAGGAGGATATCGAGCTTATTATGGAGGTTGGCGCAACCACCATCCGTCTGGCTCACTATCAGCACGATCAGTATTTCTATGATCTTTGCGACGAGAATGGTCTTGTTATCTGGGCGGAGATCCCATATATCTCAAAGCATATGCCCGCAGGCCGCGCTAACACCGTATCTCAGATGACCGAGCTTATCGCCCAGAACTATAACCACCCATCTATCGTAGTATGGGGTCTTTCAAACGAGATCTCTATCGGCGGCTCTGACGAGGACCTTCTCGAGAACCACAGAATTCTTAACGATCTCTGTCACAAGATGGACAGCACCAGAAAGACCACGATCGCGGCTGTTTCTATGTGTAAGATGGACGATCCCTACCTTCAGATCCCAGACGTTGTTTCGTATAACCACTACTTCGGCTGGTACGGCGGTGATACGTCTATGAACGGACCTTGGTTTGACAAGTTCCATGAAACTCACCCCACTATTCCGATCGGCTGCTCCGAGTACGGCTGCGAGGCGCTTAACTGGCATACCTCCGATCCAAAGCAGGGCGACTACACCGAGGAGTATCAGGCATTCTATCACGAGGAGCTTATCAAGCAGCTCTTCACGAGAAAATATATGTGGGCGACTCACGTATGGAATATGTTCGACTTCGGCGCGGACGCGAGAGCAGAGGGCGGTGAGAACGGACAGAACCACAAGGGTCTTATGACTATGGACCGTAAGTACAAGAAGGATGCCTTCTACGCTTACAAGGCTTGGCTTTCCGACGAGCCCTTCGTACACCTTTGCGGCAAGAGATACGTTGATAGAGTTGAGGACGTTACCAAGGTAACGGTATATTCAAATCTACCCGAGGTAGAGCTGTTTGTAAACGGTGAGTCTATCGGCAAGAAGACCGCTCCCGATCACTTCTTCTACTTCGACGTGAAGAATGTTGGTGAGAGCACGATCGTTGCCAAGGCGGGCGAGCTGTCAGATGAGGGCAAGATCCGCAAGGTAGACGAGATGAATATGGACTACGTTCTCGTAGAGAAGGGCGCGGTTCTCAACTGGTTCGACATCGACGCACCCGAGGGACGCTTCTCTCTTAACGATAAGCTTGGCGATATTATGAACACCTTCTTCGGCAAGATTTGGTTTGTAAAAATGGGTCTGAAGATCAAGAAGAAGATGAACGAGGGTAAGAGCGGCGAGAAGAAGTCCGGCGGCTTTGACGTTGATCTTTCCTCCGGCGGCGGACTTATGCAGATGATGGGCGGCTTTACCGTTCTTCGTCTCACTACTATGATGGCTATGATGAACGTTTCCTTCACGAAGGAGGAGCTTCTCAAGCTTAATAAGCAGCTCAACCGCATCAGAAAGCCCAAGAGCGCAAAGAAATAAAATATCCGTCCAATAAATAGGACTAAAAAATAAAAAGCTCACCCGACGGTTTTTACCGAAGGGTGAGCTTTTTGTGGATAATTGTTTACATTTTCGGTGTAAAACCGAGAATAAATGATGCGATTGATTTTTTACAAAATGATCACCGACGCATCAAACTGGTTGGTCGAGCTCGAAAAACGCTCTGATCTTAATATGAGCTATCAGATATCCATCACCAGAAGAGCTCTGCTGTGCGGATCAAGCTCGTGATAGTTATCTATAGTGTACCTGTTATCGTCCGCGTCTCTGACTCTGACGGTTCCGCTCTTCGATACTCTGATATCGTGGTTACGGTTTCTGATATCGAATACCTTGATTCCTCTGTCCGTTTCCACGGTCCAGCGGAGCGTACCGTACTTCTCCGCCGTGGAGATGATACGCGTGATATGGGGAACCAAATAGTAGTCGTCTAAGCTCTTTTTGAGTATTTTGACGGAGTTATCATCTACGTCGCGGAGTCTTCTTATTACCGCGATCTCCACGCCTCCCTCGTCCAAGAGGGTTATGTATTCATCCTCGCGACTTACGGGGAACAGTCTGCGCGGCTCAAGTCTGTCGTAAATGGTGCCATCAGACATAGTGAGGGTTACCAGATTGTTTTCGCACTCTATGATCTTATCGGATGATGAAAGATAAATTCTAGCCATCAGAATCTTTCCTCCTCTCTCATACGGTCGGCATCCTGCGCCATAGACTGTATCTGCACAAGCTTGTAGTATTTGCCCTTCATCGCCATAAGCTCGTCGGGCGAGCCGTTCTCTATGATTCTTCCGTTATCCACTACTATTATTCTCGTTGCCCGCTTAAGAGTGGAGAGACGGTGGGCGATCATCAGAGTGGTCCTTCCCGCAATAAGCTTGTCTATTGCGTCCTGAATAAGCCGCTCGGTCTCGGAGTCCACCGCCGCTGTCGCTTCGTCGAAGATAAGAATGGACGGATTCATCAGAACCGCTCTGGCAATAGAGAGTCGTTGCTTCTCGCCGCCGGATACTCCGACACCCCGTTCTCCGAGCATAGTGTCGTAGCCGTCGGGTTGTCTGGCTATAAATCCGTGGGCGTTCGCTACGTCCGCGGCACCCATTACCTCCTCAACCGTGGCGTCGGGGCGACTGTAGGCGATGTTGTTGTATATCGTATCCGCGAACATCTGCGGCTCCTGCTGTACGTAGCCTATCTGAGCCCGATATGCGGAGAGATCAAAGTTTTTGATATTGTGACCGTCTACGAGTATCTCGCCGGAGTAACCGCCGTAAAAGCGCATCAGAAGGTTGACCAGGGTGGATTTACCCGAGCCCGTCGTTCCAACGATGCCGACGATCTCGCCGGGATTTATTGTAAACGTGACGTCATCAAGCACCTTCTTGGTCTTATCAAAGGAAAAGGTGGTGTGAAGAAACTCTATCTTGCCCTTCAGCTTGTCGGGAACTACGCAGTCCTCCTCTTGAGTCTCGGGCTTTGCTTCGAGAATATCAAGTATCTTCTCAGTGGACGCCAGGGCGCTCTGGAAGGAGTCTGACAGGTTAGCAAAGAAGGTGACGGGATTATAGAACATAGACGCGTAGGAGATGAAGCTGACTATCAGACCGGCGGAGAAGCCGCTCTCCCCGGCGATTACCTTGCTGCCGCCCACGCCCCATATAATTAGAGAGCCGCAGGTGACTAAGAAGGATACTATCTGAGGGAAGGCTGTGGTCAGCTTGCCAAGCTTCTTATCAAGCTCCAGCCAATCCTCCAGCTTCTCGTTGAACTTGTCAGTCTGCCTCTCCTCACCTGTAAAGGACTTTACCACCTTGATGCAGGGGATGGAATCGGTAAGGGTGGACGTGACCTTAGTCCACTTACGCCACATACGGCGGTAGAAGGGACGTATTCTTTTTCCGAATATTCTGGTAGCAATAGCGATGAAAATTACGGGAATGAGCGACAGAAGCGTTAATACAGGGTTCAGCGTGAGCATAATGATTACTATGCCTATCAGCTGGAAGAAGTGAACTACAGCCTCCTGCGTTATACGAAGCATAAAGGTCTGCAGGGTCGCGGAGTCGGAGGATATTCTGTTTATAACCGATCCCGTTGAGGTCTTATCGTAAAAGCTCATAGGCAGATACTGTGCCTTGCGGTAGATATCGCTTCTGAGGGCGGAAACGCACTTGTTACCTATTCTGCGGAAGTGATACGCGCGGATAATACCGATGCCGTACTGCAGAACGTACGTAGAGAGCAAGAGAAGTATCATTGCCGTCAGCGTTTTAGAGCCATCACGACCGAGAGATTCGTATATGTAATTGAAGGGAGCTATAGAAGAGCTGCCCGATCCGTTAGGAAACACAACGTCCACGATAAAGCCGGTTATTGTAGGCGGAACGAGAGCCATAGCGGTGGTTACCAGGGACAGACAGATACACAAAAGGATCATCTTAAGCTCGGGCCGCATATAGACGGAGAGCTTCTTGATAACCTTGATCTTGGAGCGGCACATAATACACTCCGCGCCCGGATGGAGCAGGGTTCTGCCGCACTTGGAGCAAACGCTCAGCGCCCGCTCAAAAATAACTGCCATGAGCGCTAGCTCGTCGTGAATGTTTTTGCCGTCTCTGACGTTTGTTATAAAGTGGGCGGCGTTATCGCATAGGGTTGCGATAGAGTACGTGTAGCGGTAGAAGATCTCCCGCTTGCCGCTTGGCATTATGGCGGAGAGGGTGGCGTTACCGTACATTCTCTTAGACTTGACCTCCTTGAGCTCGTCGAAACGGTAGGTTCTTTTTGAATCATCGTCCGAGGAGTAGCTCGTCACGGTCTTGTCTGTGAAGATAAGGGCGGTTTCCGCATAGCTTCCCGAGAGGGACATATCTCCGACTATGACGAAAAGCACGTTATCTCCGTCCTCTAGCATTTTGTTGACTACAGTCTGCGCGCCTTGAGGCAGGGGCTTGTTCTTGAGTATCATTTCAAACTTATCCATAACCTTAGCATCCTTTCCAACTTTAGCTTCGCTATGGGGTTAAGTTAATCATACACTATTTGAAAAATAATGCAATAGGATTTGAAAAATAGGTCAAAAATAAAGTGAAAAAGCCGGTATTTTGGATAATTGAAGGCTGAAATCTTTGCGTTTTTGATCGAAAAAAATGTGCGACGAAAAAATAGTGAACAAACGTTAAGAAAAGCCGTTCTGTTAACGAAGAGTAAATAATAATCGGGAAAATGTTAATATAATCGGGAACTTGTTGACAAAGGTAAAGATCGGTGTTAAAATACGAAAAAAGAAAGGGCGGAGAAAAAAATGAATAACTTTGGCAGAGGCGGCGGCTTCAGAGAAAGAATATACAGATTTATGGCGGGAAGATACGGCAAGGACGAGCTGGGAAGCTTTCTTCTCTATCTGTGGCTTGTGCTGATAATTGCAAATTTATTCTTGGAATTATGGGCGATCACGGTTATAGAGCTTTGTGTTGCTGTGTGGTCAATTTTTCGCATAATGTCAAGAAATATTTACAAAAGACAGGCTGAAAACAGTTTTTATCTCAACGCAAGATCTAAAATCGCAGCTCATTTTAAGATGATGAAAAACAAGTGGAGAGACAGAAAGACCCACGTGTATAAAAGGTGTCCCGGGTGCAAAAGCACACTCAGACTCCCAAAGGTTCGAGGCGAGCATACGGTAAAATGTCCGCGATGCTCCGACAGATTTGATATTAAGATCTGACGAGGGACGGTAAAGGGCTTGATTGTGTGAGTAAGCTCTCCCGAAACGTCCACGCCCGTAGGCTTCTGCTCCTCTTACCCGGTAGGACCTATGAATGCCTTCGAATGCTTCTTTAAAATCGCTAAAAAGAAATCTTTAATAAGAGAGATCTCGTGACGGTTGTCACGAGATCTCTCTTTTGCTCTTTAATAGTCTTACGTTTGCGTCTACTCTGTCCTTGTGTAGCGGGTAGTAGAACCACAGCACAGCCGCCAGCAGAGCAAAGCCAACGGCGGGTACGACGGTTGAAACGTTGAACAGACCCGCCTTCACGCTATCCGAGACCGGAGCTCCGCCGGTTTTCTCATATCCTATAACGGTGAGCAGAAGTCCCGTTGTGCCTGCCGAGGCTGCCTGACCCAGCTTTCGCGAGAAGGAGTAGAGGGAGTAGATGGAGCCGTCCTCTCTGATACCGTTTCTGACCTCCGCATCGTCGATAACGTCGGTTATCAGTGCCCAGGAAACCATCGTAAAGACACCAAGACCCAGCCAGGCGAATAAGCTGAACGCAACGTATATCCAAACGTTTCCCGGTCTTACGAAAAACAGAAGCCATAAAACCGCCGATGCCAGCACGCAGGATGCGGCGCTGATCTCCGCTTTGCCGAATTTTTTAGCCAGAGGCTTAGCTCCCGCCGCGGATATTATCATTCCCGCCATCATAGCCAGGGTCGAGGCGGACTGCGCCTCCGGGCTGGAGTAGTAGTCGGGATAGATATAGTTTGCAAATTGTTGCAGGGTGAATTGTGAAAACAGCATTATGACCGACGCCACGATAATAGATATCAGGGCGCGGTTTTTCAGAGAATTTGAGATAAGCTTCAGCGCGCCGGGTGAGCTGTCCTTCGGTCTATGCTCCGGAACTGCTCTCTCTGTTATCAGAAAATAGCAGCCAAGGTATGCCAGCACTGCGAGTATAGAGAACACTCCCGCGATAACCGTAAATCTCTGACCGTTAAGCTCAGCGATCTCCACTCCACCAACGGTTACCGTATCATAGGCAAGCAGAGGTATTCCCGCTCCTACGACAACTCCCGCCAGCACGCTTCCCATAGATCTGAAGGTGGATAATGACTGACGGTCGGAGGGCTCGGGAGATATGGCGGATGCCACGGCGCCGTACGGAATATTTATAGCGGTATAAAATACCGAGCCCCAGAGAATATACGTGATCACGAGCCACAGCACCTTAAACCAAAGAGCGTAGTTGGCGAAAGCGCTCTGATATATCAGGAAGGATGCCAGCGCCACGGGACCGCACATTCTGAGTATCCAGGGCTTGAATTTTCCGCTTTCCCTGACTCGTGAGTGATCGGCTATGCGTCCCATAGTCACGTCGGTAAAGGCGTCCACGAACCTTGCCAGCATCATAACGATACCAACGATGCCGGCGCTGACGTGCATTACGTCGGTGTAAAATTTCAGTAGAAATCCGGAGGAGAGAAGAAAGGTAAAATCGTTTCCAAAATCGCCCAGAAGATATCCTATCTTGTCTCTCCATCCGAATGGAGCTTTTGCTTTCGTATGCATAAACAGACTCTTTTCTTTTTTTGATATAATTTTATTATTGCATTTTTTTCGTAAAATAAACCTTGGGTGAGTATTTTGAACGCTTTTAAGACTTTTTCGTGAAATATGGGAAAAATCTTCAAAAAAAGAGTAAGAAACAGGGGTGAATACAACAAAATGAAGATTTTCGCCAACAATCCGTCATTGTAAAGGGGAGGTTCTGTATGGTATAATCAAATCAGCATATCCCCTTTTAACTAAATAAAGTATATAAAGGAGAATAATTATGGGAAAGCAAACAGATTTCCGCTACAACACAGGAGCGACTAAGGTTCCGTGGGCAGCGGTAGGCGAAAACTACAACGTCAGCGATCTTATGGAGATCATCAAGTTTCTGATGCAGGGCGAGGGCAAGGAGTACGACACTGCCATCAGCCGTGTATACGAGGAGGTCAAGGCTCTCGGAGAGATATCCACACCTCCCGGCAAGCTTTCTCTGGGTACCAAGGTTGAGGAGTGCGAGGAGCTTTGCAACAAGTATCTGGGCACCGACTCCGCTACTTTCCTTACCAACTGCACGGCAGGCTTTGAGATCGCGTACAAGTACGCAAATCTGAAGCCGGGTGATGAGGTTATCGTTCCCGCCATCACCTTCGTGGCAACTATGGCGTATCCTCTTTCCATCGGCGCAAAGCTTGTATTTGCGGACGTAGATCCCGTGACCATCAATATGGACCCTAAGGACGTAGAGAGAAAGATCACGCCTAAGACCAAGATGATCGTTCCCGTGCATATCGGCGGCTATCCCGTAGATATGGATCCGATTATGGAGCTTGCCAGAAAGCATGACATCCTTGTTCTCGAGGATGCGGCGCATGCGTTTGGCGCTATGTACAAGGGCAAGAAGATCGGTACTATCGGTGATTTCGCATCCTTCTCCTTCCACGAGGTAAAGAATATCACGTCCTTTGGCGAGGGTGGTATCGCAACCACCACCATTCCCGATTTCGGCAAGGAGATGAAGAGAGCCCGCTTCTTCGGTACTGATTTCTCCAAGCCTATCAAGGATTGGCTCTATAACGTTACTCCTATTCAGGGTAAGAGTGAGCCCTTCGTTGCGGTTAACTATTCTACCACCGAGATACAGGGCCTTGGACTTTCTCTTCAGATCGCGAGAAACGAGGAGATCATCGCAGAAAGACGGGCTGCCGCAGAATACCTTAATATGAGATTTGCTGAATGCGACGCTATTATACCTCAGTGTCTCGGCGGCGACGATATCAAGCCCACCTTCCATCTCTACCTTCTTAAGATAGATCCCGCTAAGGCAGGCGGAGATATCCAGACTCTCAAGCGCAAGCTGGAGGAGAAGAGCGTTACGAATATTCCTCATTTCGGTCCTCTCTATCGCTTCAAGGTTGTGAGCGACATGGGCTACGACCAGGACGAGATCGCGAAGTCTTGCCCGGTTTGCGAGGAAGTATTCTACAAGAGATTCACTCATCTTCCCCTTTACGGTCTCTCCGAGGATCAGCTAAAGTACATGGCAGACGCAGTGCTTGAGGCTATTGCGGAAATGCAGGCAGGCAAGTAATATTTGACACGCCCCCGCACTAATTTTGTAAAAAGGGCGAGAGATACGTATAATATTTATAAGGATGCGATGCCGAAAAAGCATCGCATCCTTTGATTTCTAGATAGATGAATGAGGCGTAGCAAAGCCACGCCCCATAACTTATGTGTAATATTTGATTTCCGGTGTGGAAGAATAACCACTTTCGGTAGAGTGAACCACCGCATCTCCACGTTTCATACAGTGACGCATTGCGTTGCACACCATCGGATACGATTTTTTAAGTTTTAAACTATTGTGAATATCTCGTGCAATAATTGTAATACTTGCTTCCCCCCTTGTTTTGTGCGCTTTCAATTATGTTGTTGATATAAACTCGTATATCTTCTGTGGTAATTTTTTTCTTTTTTAGGTTCGGGGAGATTTTCGCTAATTTCTATATCCCAGTCATCATCGAAAGCATCGTCCTCATCAAACACTTTCTTCAATGAGCTTTTTTCCATTCTTTTGATTCTCTTCTCCAAGATTTTAACTTTCGCCAGCAATTCTATAATAATAGTGTCATAATTCATAGAATTCTATCACAAGACTTTTTATCTCAATAGCAGTTTTCTCCTTTTAATCTTTTAATATTATACCTCTAAAAAACAGGGGTTAAAACTCCGTTTATAAAAAAGATTCTTAACAGTCGCATAAAAAGAGTGAGTAAAATTTTAGTATTCACCGGTTTGTAATATATAGTGAATTTAAATCATTTTATGACATTATTATTAAATTTGTCTTGAGCTTTTGCGCTTTTTTTCTTTTTTTATTGACTACTTGGCATAAAACGTGTATAATAATTAGAGTAATATTATAATAATATTTGTAATAAAAGGAGTAATACTATGAAGCTTTCATTCAGATGGTATGGCGAGGGTGATCCCGTAACTCTCGGTTACATTCGTCAGATACCTAATATGCGCTCGATCGTATCCGCGGTTTACGACGTAAAGCCCGGTGAGGTTTGGCCCGAGGAAAGTATTAAGAAAATGAAGGACGCCGTAGAGGCAAACGGTATGCTGTTTGATATCGTTGAGTCTATACCCGTGCACGAAAATATCAAGCTTGGCAGAGGAAACGTGGACGAGCTGCTAGAGGTATACTGCGAGAACGTGCGCCGCTGCGCGAAGTATGGCATCAAGTGCGTGACCTATAACTTTATGCCCGTTTTCGACTGGACCAGAACACAGCTTGACAAGGTTGCGCCCGACGGCTCTACCAGTCTTGTTATGTATTGGGATCAGATGAGAGGCCTTGATCCTCTCGTAGACGATATCAACCTGCCCGGTTGGGACTCCAGCTATACTCGTGACGAGGTAAGAGAGCTTATCTCCGCATACGGCGAGCTTGGCGCAGAGGGCCTGTGGGCAAATCTTGAGAAGTTCTTGAAGAAGGTTATTCCCGTTGCGGAGGAGTGCGGCGTGCGCATGGCTATCCATCCCGACGATCCGCCATATCCTATCTTCGGTCTCCCCAGAATCATCACCTGCGAGGAAAATCTCGACAGATTCCTGAAGATCGTGGACAGCCCCGCAAACAGCCTGTGTCTTTGCACCGGTTCTCTCGGCTGTGCCGCAACCAACGATATAGTTAAGATGGTACGCAAGTACAGCGCAATGGACAGAATCGCGTTTATGCATATCAGAAACGTAACTCTTCTCCCCGACGGAAGCTTCGAGGAGTCGGGTCACCTCTCCGCTTGCGGATCTATCGATATGTACGAAATCGTAAAGGCGCTTGTTGAGACCGGCTTCGACGGATACGTAAGACCCGACCACGGCAGAATGATCTGGGGCGAGACGGGCAAGCCCGGCTACGGTCTGTATGACAGAGCGCTTGGCGCGGCTTATATCAACGGTCTGTTCGAGGCATGCGAGAAGGCTAACAAATAATACAAAGGAATAATCAAAATGAACAAAAACGTTTTAAATACCGATCTTACCGGTAAGGTAGCGGTCGTTACCGGTGCGGGAGGTGTGCTTTGCTCCTACTTTGCAAAGGTGTTGGCAAGAGCCGGCGCGTCCGTTGCGCTTCTCGATCTTAACGAGGCTGCGGCAAAGCAGTTTGCCGAGGAGATCGTAAGAGAGGGCGGAGTTGCTAAGGCTTACGCCTGCAACGTTCTGGAGAAGGAAACCTGCTATGCCGTTGCTGATGCTGTTGAGAGAGATCTCGGCAAGTGCGACATCCTCGTAAACGGCGCGGGCGGAAACAACCCGAGAGCGACCACCGACAAGGAGTATTTTGAGCTTGGCGATATTGACGCCGATACCAAGAGCTTCTTTGATCTTGACAGCGCGGGAGTTGGCTTTGTTTTTAATCTCAACTTCCTTGGCACTCTTATTCCCACCCAGGCGTTTGCTCGCCAGATGGTAGGCAGAGAGGGATGCAATATCCTGAACATCTCCTCTATGAACGCGTACACTCCATTGACAAAGATCCCCGCATACTCCGGAGCAAAGGCGGCTATATCCAACTTTACCCAGTGGCTTGCGGTTCATTTCTCAAAGGTAGGTATCAGAGTAAACGCTATAGCGCCCGGCTTCTTCTCTACGAAGCAGAATGCCGCGCTGCTCTTTAATCCCGACGGCACTCCCACCGCCAGAACAGGAAAGATACTTGCAGCTACCCCTATGGGCAGATTCGGTAAATCCGAGGAGCTTGAGGGCGGTCTGCTCTTCCTTGTCAACAATGAGGCAGCAGGCTTTATAACCGGAGTTGTGCTTCCTATCGACGGCGGATTTTCTGCATATTCCGGTGTATAATGTAATCTTTGGTTGTCATATAATAGAAAAATCGGATCTTGGCGCTGTCCTTGATCCGATTTTTTAATTGAAATATGATGCGTTTTTATCAATTGCTTAAGCTGTGAGTTTTAGCGATAGATGCGTTTTTATCAATTGCTTAAGCTATGAGGTTTAGAGATGCGTTTTTCATTGATCAATAATGATAGAGTCGTTTACTTTGGAGCGGCGAAAGGACTGTTTTTTTAGCGTAAGCCTGTCAGGTTGTAAAAATATATTTAGTCTTGCTGTATTCCTCTCTGAGCTTATCGGGAAGCTTTCCGTCGCTTATAAAGCAATCCACGTCGCCGAGAGTCATACTGACGAAATGAGTTTCGGTTTCAAATTTATCACTGCCGCAGAGGTAAACCAGCTTTTTTGAATATTTTCTGTAGCAGTTGTGATTGTGTACGCCCGCCTCGCTGACGGATAGGATCTGTCCCTTGAGATTAAAGGCGGTAGAGGAGAAGAAGCCTACGTCTATATTGAATTTGGAGAGAGTGTCGAGTGCCAGCTCTCCGCCGAGTATACCGGGGTGCTCTACGATCTTACCTCCCGTGCAATAGGTCTGTACACCGTGCTCGCCGAGGAAATTTGCCAAAATCATATTGCAGGTGATAACGGTGATTCCCTTCTTATCTATTAAGTACCTGCCCATATACTGAGTGGTTGATGAGCCGTCGAGAAAAATAACGTCGCCGTTTCCTATCAGCTTTGCCGCCTCTCTGGCTATTGCGTTTTTAGCGGTCTTCATACTGTGCTGTCTGAATATAAAAGGGGATACGTTTGCATCCTTGTAGGTGACTCCGCCCCAGCTTCTTTTCACCAGCCCCTGCTTTTCCAAAAGGGTCAGGTCCCGTCTGATGCTTGCCGGACTGTATCTGATCTTCTGCACCAGATAATCCACCGTAACGTAGTGATTTTGCTTCAGTATTTTAAGTATTTCATCCATTCTTTCCTGCTGATACATACCGAGCCTCACTTGATTAAATTTGATTATTTTGAAAAAAATTCGCAATTCTTGCTTTTTTTCGTTGCTAACATTATAATATAGTCCGAAGTAAAAGTCAAGGAGAACTATAGTGAACGTAAAGAAAAAGCTATACGAGGGTAATATGCGGCTAAACTATATTACCTTTGCCATACCACTTATACTGACGTCACTTCTGTCGCAGTCATACAGCTTCATCAACTCTATGATGATCGGTAAATTTATAGGCAGTGAGGCGTTTGCGGCAACGGCTGTTACGGCGGAGCTGCTTGAGCTTTTGAACTCGGTATTTTTCGGATATCTTACGGGTATAGGAATATACGTTTCTGTCCTGTACGGCAGGGGCGAATATGAAAAAATGCTGAACGTTATTAAGGCAAATTTTCTGTTATCGGGAAGCCTTGCGCTTATCATTTCTCTCGGATGCAATATATTTTGCCATCAGATATTCGACCTTCTGAACGTGGGCGAGGACGTGTATGAAAACGCGGAAATCTATTTCAGAACCTACGTTTGCGGATATCTCGTATTTCAGTTTAACTGGGGATTTACGTATATTTCAAACGGAATGGGTATGACTAAGATACCTCTGACCGCTTCCGTGTCCACGGGCGTTATCAACGTTTTGCTGAATTACGTATTTCTTTCTCTTATGAGGCTAGATATAGGATACAGCGTTCTGGCAACTGTTATCTCCTCCGCTGTTACCACGGGAGTTTATCTTGTTATATATACCGGATTTTTCAAAAAGCTCGGCGTCAAGCTCGGCGGACTTAAGCTTAACAGAGAAACGCTCAGGGTATCAGTCGGCTACGGCAGCCCCTCTATGCTTCAGCAGATGGCGATGTACGCCTGCACCACGCTCGTATCCCCTCTGACGAACAGCTGCTCATCCGTCGCTCTGTCAGGCTACGCGGTAGCGAATAAATCCAGAAATCTGATACTTGCGGTATATCAGAGCTCAAGTAAGGCAAATACGAATCTGGTCGGTCAGGCTATGGGAGCCGGGCGTATAGATAAGATAAAGGAGGGCATCAGAATCGGTGTGGCTCAGGGTCTGGCGGTCTTCTTCGCCACTCTTATACTGTTTATGGTATTCGCGGAAAAATTTTCGCTTCTGTTCTTGGATCCTATAAAGGATGCGGAGAGCATATCCGTCAGCGTAAACACTATAAGATTTCTCTTCCCGCTTATATTCTTTAACGTTTTTAATAATCTGTTCCACGGTATATTCAGAGCCGTCGGATCCGGTACGCTTATGTTTATATCCACCTTGATATACGCCGTGTCCTACGTTATCTACGCGTATATTCTCTTTGCCGTTTTGCCACCGGAGATGAAAATATACGGAGTGCATCTCGCCCTGGGCGGAGCGTACATAACGGAGGCAGCGTTTGCCACGGTGATATTTGCGAGCGGCAAATGGAAATCGCCGGAGTATAAAAAGCTTGAGTCAGAGTATAAGCAGGCTCAAGCAGATAAAAACGCATAAAATGTAAATAATTGTTATTAAAATAGGCGAAAAGGCAATATCTTCCGAGCTGACGGTTGATATTGCCTTTTTTAAAAACGCGTTTAATATTTCTTATAATTTTGCCTTGATCATTTGGTTTATGCGCTCGCGCAGAGCGGTCATTTTATCCGAATCGTTTATATATGTGCTCGGTACTATTTCACCGCCTATCTCGCTTTCGAGCGCTTCTATAACCTCGTCTCTTGAGTATAGCTTCTCGCAAAGACGAAAGGCGCGCAGGTCGTCAAGTCCCTGCTTGAAGCTCACAAGACGCATAGATTCGAGAGGTTCGCCGTCCTCACCCGGATAGACGGAGAAGGCGTCACCTGCCGGGAATCCGCCGCCGGAGGTACAGTCAATAAATGGATTGATGCTTTTCGCAGAGCCTGTGTTGTTGTAGAAATTGTAGCCCCAATGCAAGAAGCCCTTGATATCGTATTTATAAAGCATCAGGCTTAAGGAACGGTTTCGTGAGAGCGACATGGGAATGAATCGGTTTGAATAGCCGGACGCCGGGGCGCAACAGGTGTAGGTCCACAGGTCCTCCACTCCCTTGCCGATGAAGCTTTCGATTCTGTTGATAAGCACTACGGGAGTTCTGACCAGCCCCTGCTCGTAAAAGCTGTAATCGGATAGAGCGTCGAATACTCTGTAATCGCTTATCAGATCCCACACGGCCGCTCGCGCTCTGCCGTAGGTTTCCAGATCCTCTGCTTTAGGCTCGTCGGATATATGGAATATCATACGCTTATCCTCGCCCCGCTCCTTCATATATCTGATGAGTGCAGTGAGGAGCGCGCGCAGGAATTTGACGTATTCCGGGTCGTCGCAGGGAGTATCCGCAGGGAAAAGACGGACGGACTCGCCGCTTACCTTGCCTACCACCTTGGTCGCGTATTTTGCGCCGCCCTGGGTAAATAGATGTCCGATCTCAAAAAATTTGACCGAGTGCTTGTTGCAAATATCTATCCATCTGCCGAGTCTGTCAAATTTGAAGCTGTATTCCCCGTCCGTAAGCTCTACTTCGGCAAGCTGGAAGCTGCGTGTATCGTAAATGTTGTCGAGAGGTGGGGTAATAATTGGAGTTAGGAGAGTGTTTATTCCGTTCTTTACCGCGCAGGCTACGAATTTCTCGATGATAGAGAAATGCTCGTCAGACCACATCTTTACACCGTAATAGTTCGATAGACAATCGTGATGGAACCATTGGGTGAAGAGCAGCGTACCCTCAGGAAGAGCGCAGTCTATTATCTCGACGGACATCTTTGCATCGCCGATAAGCTTCTCTCCCTCGAACTTTGTAGCCGCGTAGTACAGTGATACCGTCAAGGATTTGTCGTCCGGCAGAGTCACATCCGGAGGCACTGATATATCGATCCAGATAGTTCTGAGATCCTTTGCCAAGGCGTACGTGCCGTCAACGTAGTTCATCGGCATAAGAATATCTGGTACGGCGGCCGGAGAGGAGATAATGTAATCATCGTCCATATTGCATCTCAAAATAGACGTAGCCACAACGGGCGCTACCTCGCGAAGAGTTGCGTATGGAGCGAGAGAGCCGGATAATCTTATTTTGATAAACGCGGGATACAGCTCCTCGTTTCCGTCGTTGGTGTAGAGAAGCTGGAATGAAGCGGTTTCGCCGCGCATAACGGAAAGATGATCCTGAACCTTATAGTCGTCAAGCTTACCGTTTGGGAGCGCCTTATCGAGAGAAGAAATGATCTTGTACATTATCATATCGGCACCTCTTATAATAAAGTATCAGATTTTTATTTAATTATAACGGGTAATTTGATTTAATTATAACGGATATTTTAATTTAATTATAACAGGTAAAAAGAGAAATCTAAATGTAATAAAATAGTAGAAATATTTGTAAACCGTATAGGTAATTGTAAATATTTGTAGTCAAAAACCCAAATAGATCACAAATATCGCTGTTAATTACAGATTTAAAAGCACAGTCGCCGCGATGCCGAGCACCATACCAACGTACTGAGTGGGAGTCAGTTTCTCCTTATAGTAGAATATCGAAATAAGCGAGGTCACTATTATTCCGCCGGCGGAGATGAGGGGGAACATTAGGGATGCGCTCATTATAGCTGACAGAAGTATTACGAAGAGATTTGCCACTCCGTTTGCTATACCGCAGCTAGTCATATATATCCATCCGCCCTTTAGAGAGCTCGGAAATTTTTCTTTTTCCGTAAAGAGTGAGAGAACGATAAGTATCAGAAACGCTATACCGAGCGCTATGACCATAAATTCGTTTTTATTGCCCATTCCCAGCTTTACGTACGAGTTCTGCACGACGGAGCACATACCGTTGCTTAAGAACGTGATAGAAACGAAAATAAGCCATTTTAACGTGATCTTACATTCCTCGTTCTTGAGGTTAATAAGTATAAGGCTGGCTATCAGAAACGCAAGGCCTATAAAGAGAAATATACTTATAGGCTCGTTGAAGAATAATATACCGAACAAAGCCGGAATGAGAAGTGAAAAGGATGTTATGAGGGAGGTAAGAGAAAGCGGACCCTCGCGGATAGAGAGAAAGCTGAATATCACCGCCACGCAGTATGTAAGACCGAAGCCAATAGAGTAGGGTATCATCTCTACCGTAAAATTGAGCGGCTGACCTGCGGAAAACAGGAAGAAGAGAGCAGCCGAAAGCACCGACACTGAGGAGAAGATGAATACTCCGCCGTCCTGAACCTTTCTGTTAAAGGATTTTCTCACCACGCTCTGCAAAGCGATAGCGAAAATTGTAACTGTAAGATATAAAAATTCCATTCAAATCTCCTTAGATAAGGCGTCTGCCGTCTGAAAGTATTATCGTTTTTTTGTCCGACGGAAATTATTATACGCTTTATTTCTCTGACGGTCAACCAAATATTTTCCCGAAAATTTATAAAATCTTCCACATTTTACAAGTGTAGTGGGGATTATGGGCAAAATTGCGGCGGCAGGTTAGTTCACCGAGGCTACGCGTAGCAGTCCCGCGCCTGCCGCCATTTTAGCTGTCAGTCAGCGCCGTTTTAAGTATTTTTGGGTTGTCTTTTAGCTTTTAGTCAGCGCGCCATTTTAAGTATTTTTAATTTATACGCCTGCCTCGGATCTCTGAAGCCCTTGTCAAACGCTGCGTTGTAGCACTCGAACGCGGCAGTTCTGGAGGTCGGAACTCCAAGACCGAACTCGTACATACAACCCAGCACGTAGGAACCCTCCGCATATCCAAGCTCCGCGCAGGCGGAAAGAAGCTCGAACGCATCGACAAACTTCTTGTTGTAAATCAGCTGCACTCCGTTTGAGAAGAGAGAGCGGATCATATTCTTTTTCTTTGAGGATAGAAGTCTTTGGATCTCCTGCTCTGCCTGCTGACTTCCGTAGCGCTTTGCCTTGGTGAGTATCTCTATTGCCTTATCGAAATTGAAATGCACTCCGATTCCTCGGGAATAGCATCTACCGAGATCGTATAGCGCGTCGGTATCACCGCCCGTTACAGCCATGGAGTACCAGCGATGCGCCATCTTACGATTCTTCTGCGTTCCGTGACCCAGCTCGAACATACGGGCAAGCTCCTTGTGCGCGGGGATATATCCCATAGAGCAGGAGTAGGCGCAGCACTCGAATGCCTCCTCGGGATTCTGACTCTCAAGGCTCTTTGCCTTGTGGAAAAGCTCCTCCCTCTTCTCTCGAAGACGGGTAGCCTTCAGTCTGCATCCGGCGTCGCCTTCTCTTAAGCCAAGCTCGTAAAGCTCTATAGCGTATGCGAGATTTTTCTCTACGCCCTGACCCTCGGCAAACATATCGCCCATGATCTCGTATGCGGATCCCTCGCCAAGTCCTGCCGAGCGCTTATAATAATCCATAGCCACTTTGATATTTCTATCTACAAGCTTACCTCTGGTGTATATATTTCCAAGATACTTTGCCGCCTCGGCGCTGCCCTTTTCAACAGCCAGACGCAGAAGAGCAAGGGCGTCCTCTATCCTCTGATGGCCGGCAATTCCCTCCGCGTACAAAACACCGAGAGAGTAGAGCGCATCTGCGCCGCCTCCCTTTGCAAGAAGCTCGGCAAGGAAGAGATGCGCGGAGTCTAGGGAATATTTTTTGGCATCTCTTATGAGAGCGCGTATCACACGGCTGCGAGAGGTAAACTCGGGCTCGGGCGGCATTACCGCCGTTACTCCGCGTAGCTTCAGAGCCAGCTTGATCGCGTAGAGCGGAGGTATCGTTAGCTTGTCCATATACCACTTGGCATAGGAATCGTTCTTTTGGGTGCCGGTTCCGCTGTAATAACGCTTTGCCATGGTCACTATAGCCTCCGTGCTGTTGCCGTCCGCGGCCAGCGCGTAGTAGTAGCCGGCAGTTTCCTCATCAGCCATATCCTCGTAGTGCTCCGCGGCAGAGAGAAAGGCGTCCTTGCAGCCAAGCAGTGCGGAATAGGTCAGCCAGAACTCTGACGCCTTGTCGCTGGTTCTGGCGGCGAGCTTCGAATATCTGTATGCGGAGTAGGGATCGTTCTTCTTCGCTGCGGCAAAAAAGTATTTCATAGCTCCGTCCGGATCCCTCTGGGCAACGCTTCCGCTCTCCAGAAGCCCCGCGTATTCACGCTCCGCCTCGGTTACGCCCATATCGGCGAGAGCCTTATATATTTCAAGGGAATATGCGTAATCTCTTTTCTTCATAGAGGCGCGCGCCTCGTCCAGAGCATCCTCTATCTCAAGTCTGGTAAAGGAGTATTCCGCGTTACATTTCGGGCAGGTGAGCTGAAATTTATCTGCGGTGTGTCCGCATTCACGGCATTTGATCATTTGTTCACCTCTAAAAATATTTTCTCTTTATATTTTACTACAAAGGCGGCTCTTTGTCAATCAAAAGAAAGAGATTTTGACCCTCGACGGAAAAAGATTTGAAGTTATAACGCTTCAAACGCATTATCTGATTATAATTTTCTCTCTTTTGCGCATACTAGCAACGTAAAGCCTTATCGGGTTATTTAACGAAAGGGGGATAGGTATGAAGAGAACAGTGGGCAGAAAGCACCACCCGTACGCTATGCTGGCGATATTTACTCTGGCGGGTGCGAGTATGATCAATATAGTTAACAGAGCCAAGCGCTTTATCAAGGACAAGGGCAGAGAGATGACCGGGTTAATTAAAAAGGCGACCGAGAAATAGCTCGGAGCTTGGGAAAAAGAGGCATAGATAGATGCGGAATACAGGGTTAATAAGTGTTATCCCCACCGCTTTACTATGCCTTTTTTTCTTTAACTCACGGTCAAAAAGAAGATTTGACTTTTTGTAAAACGCTCCGGTTACACCGCGCCTGCGATAGCAAATTTTTAAAAAAAGGAATATAATACCGTAGAGCCGCTTGAGGCTCGGTCAACGGAGAAGGTTCTCCTTTTGAAAGGATAATTATGGATATAGTAACGATTGGCGGCGGCGAGCGCTTAATGGAATGCTCGACCGCACTTACGGGACATAAGAGCAATACTACGGATAGGGTCATAATACTTCCCATTCCGACAACAAGAGATAAGAAAAGCGTTAGCGGAACGGATATAGATCTTTCTGAAATATATAGCTACGTATTGCCGTCATCACTTGTTGCGGGATATGGAATACCCGAGGAAATATGCAGGGAAATTCATACACGGGGTGGGGTTATTTACGATGCGGCTTTGGACGAGGGGTTTCTCCTTGAAAACGCGCAGATCACGGCTGAGGGAGCTGTGGGTACGTTGCTTTGCTCCGGAAAATACAGGCTGAGGGAGCTGCGAGTTGGAATAATAGGCTACGGTAGAATAGGAATGGCGCTATGTCGGCTGCTTCTGTTTTTCGGGGGAAGTGTCAGGGTATTCACCGGCAGGGAGGACGTAATACGCGCGCTATGTGAAATATCCGTGGACGCCGCAGCATACAGTGAAATGAGTCTGTCTGATCTCGACGTGCTTATAAATACGGCTCCGGAGCGTCTTATCCCCGAAAATGCCGATATTCCCGCGGGACTGAAAATTATTGATCTGGCATCCGGAAATTATCTTGAAGACATAGAAGGGGTAATTAAAATGCCCTCTGTGCCCGAGAGAATGTATCCGAGAAGCGCCGGCAGACTGTACGCAGAATATATAAAAAAACACTTGTAGGAGGAAAATATGCTTGGTTATGCATTTTGCGGTTCGTTTTGTACTCTGAAGCGCTCCTGCGACGCTCTGGAGAGTCTTGTCAGAGAAGGATATGAGGTACAGCCTATAATGAGTGAGATAACGTACTCCGAGGACTCACGTTTTCAGAGCGCTAAGGAGTTTCGGGAGAGAGTTGAGAGACTGACGGGACGTAAAATAATACACACGGTGCAGGATGCCGAGCCATTGGGGCCCGCCACACCCCTGGATGCGCTGATCATATCTCCCTGCACGGGAAATACGCTGTCAAAGCTTGCCGTCGGCGTAACGGATACCGCGGTCACAATGGCGGCTAAGGCGCATATGCGATCTGACAGACCCTTACTTATAGCGCTTGCGACAAACGACGCGCTCTCCCGTAATTTGCAAAACATTGCGGCGCTTAT
Source organism: Clostridia bacterium (assembly GCA_017467105.1). Lineage (GTDB taxonomy): Bacteria > Bacillota > Clostridia > Oscillospirales > CAG-272 > UBA1740. The sequence continues at coordinate 61,331 of JAFTSU010000002.1, read as the reverse complement.
AAATCGGAAAAACGTTTATTTCGTTCCTATGCGTCAGGATGACCCTATAGGCAAGCCTCACTCATTGGTGGCGGAAATGTCTCTTATCGGCGAGTGCTTATCAATGGCTGTGTCTGATATGCAGTACAGACCTATTTTTCTCGAAAAGGGAGGACCCGTGTAAAGCTATTTCGCTAACTTTGATGATAAAAGAAATAAAAATGACCCCACAAGCTAGAAATTGGAAGAAAAAATTTTCAAAACCTATTGACAAATTTTTTTGAAGGTAGTATAATCTTCACATAACCTGTGATAAAGAGAAGTAGCCAACGTATAACGTTTCAGAGAGCCGCAGGCGGTGTGATTGCGGTACGGGAGCATTGGTGAATGGACTTTTGAGGGCGAACCGAAAGCTTGGCAAGTAGGCTTCGACGGAGGGCAACCGTTATCTGCACAACGCATTTCGTGCGTGAGGAGGCTTACGCCTTGAACTTGGGTGGCACCGCGATAATTTCGCCCCGAGCTGTTTTTGCTCGGGGCTTTTTTTGTTTTAATAACAACTTTCGCGTATGCGGAGAGCTATAATGAAAAGGAGAAGAAAAATGAATTTCGGCGGAGTGGATTTTGATACTTATCTTAAAAATTATCCCGATAGCGAGGGCTATTACGGAAAATACGGAGGCGCGTATATCTCAAAAGAGCTTTACGACGCTATGAAGGAGATCACAGAGGCGTACTTCACTATCTGTAAATCATCAAAATTTATAAGCGAGCTGCGTAAGATACGTCGCGAGTTTCAGGGCAGGCCTACTCCTATCTCATATCTTGAGCGTCTCTCCGGTACTATCGGCAACGTACAGATCTACGTTAAGAGAGAGGATCTGAACCACACCGGTGCTCACAAGCTCAATCATTGCATGGGCGAGGCTCTCCTTGCTAAATACATGGGTAAAAAGAAGGTGATCGCGGAGACTGGAGCCGGACAGCACGGCGTTGCGCTGGCTACTGCTGCCGCTTACTTCGGACTTGAGTGCGATATCTATATGGGTGCTGTGGATATTAAAAAGCAGGCGCCAAACGTTGCCAGAATGAAGATACTCGGTGCCAACGTTATAGAGGTTACCGAGGGTCTGCAGACTCTTAAGGAGGCTGTTGATGCAGCGTTCCTCGCTTATTCTAAGGAGTATAAGGATGCTATCTACTGTATAGGTAGCGTGGTTGGTCCTCATCCGTTTCCTATGATGGTCCGCGATTTCCAGAGCGTTGTCGGAATAGAAGCGAGAGAGCAGTTCCTTTCTATGACGGGTGAGCTTCCCGACGCAGTCGTTGCCTGCGTGGGCGGCGGCTCCAACGCTATGGGAATGTTCTCCGGATTCTTAAACGATCCCGTCGACATTTACGGTATCGAGCCTCTCGGTCGCGGCGCGACTCTTGGAGATCACGCAGCAAGCCTTCAGTATGGATCTGAGGGTATTATGCACGGCTTTAACAGCATTATGCTGAAGGATGAGAATGGCGATCCCGCTCCCGTGTACTCTGTGGCAAGCGGTCTTGACTATCCGTCATCCGGGCCCGAGCACGCCTTCCTTCACGATCTTGGCAGAGTGAAGTATGACGCTATCGGTGACGAAGAGACGATAGACGCCTTCTTTACGCTGTCTCGCCTTGAGGGTATTATTCCCGCTATAGAGTCTTCTCACGCGGTTGCTTACGCCATCAAGCTTGCGAAGGAGATGTCCCACGGATCTATCCTTGTATGTCTGTCCGGCAGGGGTGACAAGGATATGGACTACATCATAGAGAATTACGGAATTCGCTGATAGAAAAATTCTGATAAGGATTCCTCTAATCGTTCAACCGGTTGTGACGGACATAGGACGAGTTATAACGGTACGAGGTCTATGATCCGTATCCAATTAACTGCTAAAAACATCAAAAATGTAAATAATAGTAGCAAAAAACAGGTATCTACGTCTTGTAGATACCTGTTTTATCGTTTTAATGTGTGATTGATTTATGGCTTTGTCCAGCCACCCTCGTCGGGCTCGGGTATTTCTTCGCCCTCTCCTTCGGAGCCTTCTCCGCCCTCGGATCCGCCACCCTGGCTTCCTTGCTCACCTGAGCCGCCCTGCTCGCCTCCGCCGCCATTATCTACGCAGCCGACAAGGGAAATTGCAAGGATAGAAATAACGAGAAGGAGTATGAGTAATTTTTTCATATATGATCTCCTGTTCTTTTCTGCTGTCTCTTGCCGGGCTCGGCAAGACGGTTGCAGCTTCTTTACGCTAATATTTTAACATATACGGCGAAAATAGTCAAGTATAAGGTAAAAATTAACATAAGCTATTTATTTTCAAGGCTTGTAACGTTTTGGATAAACCTTCGACGTTATATCCCGTCAAGTATATTTGATAGGCTTAAATTGGTTATTGACGGAGTGATCTGCTTGTTGGAATGGGTGTGCGTTACTTATCCTGATCAAAGGCTCTTAAGAGTCTCCATTACGTAGTTGCCGAACGCCTCGCAGGTCGCGCCGTCAGCTCTTCCGGTGATGGTGAGCTTCTTCTCCTCAAAGGTACAGATATCCAGCGCGCGCTCAAGCTTGTCCGCTCTGTCCTGATAACCTATATGAGAGAGGAGCATAACTGCCGCGCGAAGCATAGAGCAGGGGTCTGCGTAGATCGCTCTGCCCTCGTTTACCATTCTGGGAGCTGAGCCGTGGATCGCCTCAAACATTGCGTATTTTTTACCGATGTTTGCGCAGCCGGCGGTTCCTACGCCGCCCTGGAACTCTGCAGCCTCGTCCGAGATGATATCACCGTACAGGTTTGGAAGCAGCAGCACCTGGAAGTCGCGGCGGCGCTTCTTGTCAACGAGCTTTGCGGTCATAATATCCGCATACCACTCGTCTGTTGTAATCTCGGGATATTCTGCGGCAACCTTGTGACAATCCTCAAGGAAGTTGCCGTCTGTAGTCTTGATAACGTTTGCCTTGGTAACGAGGGAAACTCTGGTTCTGCCGTTCTTTCTGGCATAATCGTAAGCGAGCCTTGCGATTCTGTCAGAGCCCTGCTTTGTGGTGATGGTGAAGTCAACCGCCAAATCCTCGGTAACGTTAAATCCTGATGAGCCGACAGCGTATCCGCCCTCTGTATTCTCACGGAAGATGCACCAGTTGATGCCCTCCTCGGGAACCTTGACGGGTCTGATGTTAGCGAAAAGATCAAGAGCCTTTCTCATAGCTACGTTTGCCGACTCAATGTTGGGCATTCCGGAGCCCTTCTGAGGCGTGGTGGTGGGACCCTTCAGAATAATGTCGCAGGACTTGAGGGCTGCCATAACGTCGTCGGGTATCGCCTTACCGCAGGCAATTCTGTTTTCCAGGGTCAATCCGTCGATAGTAACGAAGGATACCTTTCCGCTCTCAACAAGGTCGGAGAGCATAAACTCAAGTACTCTTGCCGCCTCCTTTGTGATGATCGGTCCTATGCCGTCTCCGCCGCATACGCCAATCTTGATCGTTTCAAGCTTTTCGTAGTCGGTGAAATCGCCCTGAGCCTTCATATCCTCTACGCGAGTCAGCTGTTTTGTGAGAATTTCTCTGAATTTCTCGCAGGCGAGATCGAGATTATCTTTGTAGTTTTCCATTGATTATTTCCTCTTTTTGTAAATAATTATTTGCATGTATTGGTTTTTGAGCTTGTTCCGCTTGTACTTGTTTTGTTATCTAACGAATTTGAATAACATCAGATTTTTAAATTGGGAGAGGACATCGCGTTGTACTGAAGGAATCCACCATGAGACTTGTAAAGACGGGGCTCCTCAAGCTCCTCGATTTTGTCGATCTCGCCGGACAGATATGCGAAAATGCGGTCCTGTGCGGTGTCGCATCTTGCCGCTACGCCGCCGTAGCGAATATCCATATTGCCCCATCCCAGTGGCTTGTTGTTCTCGAACCACATTTTTTTGTGGAGAGAGTGAACCTCTTCGCAGCTCTCCTTTACGGCAGGCAGATAATCCTTTGCGAGAACGTAGAGCATTTCCTTGTCGCCGGACTTATAAGCGGGAGTGAGATTTTCGGCAACGTAGCACTTGAGGCTCATATATTCGAATACAGCCTTGGCAAACACGTAGAGATAATTCCAGCGGTCGTCCTCGTTTATAGCCGAGGAAATACTCTCCGCCGCCTCAATATAGTGCTCGCTCATAGGGCAATTCAACAGATCGTAGTCATAAAGACCCTCGAGTATATCCTGCCAGAAGAGCGGCTTTCCGAGGAACCTCTGACTGTAGTGATCGTACTTTACACCATCAAATTTGTTGTGATAATAGCTCATTTTGTAGAAGGCGTCAGCAGAAGCGCCGGTGGATGCTTCAAATCTTTCCTTGAGCTTTTTGGCAGAGGGATTCTCGTCGTATACAAGCTCCGCCATAAAGGAAAGTCCGTACAGATTCGCGAACACATCGCACTCCGCGTTGTCGTTGAGCCATATGGTCATTACAGCCTCCTTGACGTTTGCGCTTCTGCAGGCATTGATGGAAAATCTGGTGGTTTCAAGAGCATAATTGTGCTCGGGAAAGTGACCGATCCAGCTCCAGAGTCCTCCCGCAAAGATAACGGGTCTGTCGAGCGCCATATGCTTTTCCAGCATATATCCGTCGCAGCCGGGCATCTCTCCGTAATGCCAGAAAACGAGATCCATATCCTTCGGAATATTTTGCTTTACATAGTCGGGAATAACTATATCCTTTTCGTAATAACGGTTTCCGACAGAGCAGGTACGGAAGTACATATCGCTCCACATCATCGGTCTAAGACCGTACTTGTCGGTTATCTTAGTCAGCTCGTTCATATATTCGTTGAATATCTCCGCGGGGGGAACGTAGCCGTGCTTATCAAGAAATTTGCCTCTGCCCATATCCCACGCCTCATCCATTCCTACGTGGATCCTGCGGGAGCGGAAGTTTCTTGCTACGGTAGAAATAAGCTCGTCAAGGAACTGGAAGGTCTTCGGCTCTCTAGCTAAAAGCACGCTGTCCGTGTCCTTAATAGATGAAGCCTCGGGCCACTTGAGATACTGAGCCATATGACCGTAGCATTCAAGGCAGGGAACGACCTCAATACCGTATTCGTATGCGTAATCGTCAAGGGCGGAAAGCTCCTCCTCGGTGTATTTCGGACGCATATATCCAAAGTACGGTCTGCCGCTTAACACTATGGAATCCTCAACGTAAAGCCAGATCATATTATATCCCATTACCGCCAGATAATCTGTGAACTTATAGAGAGATCTCATATTAAGAGCCGCGCAGCGCGAGGTGTCAAGCATTACGCCGAGAGTATCAAATTGATCGCTCTCAAAGCACTCGAAGGGCTCGCTACCCTTTTCAATAAGGATAGACAGACCTCTGTAGAACTGAGGCTTGCTCTTGTAGTAGATCACGGCTTCCTGTCCGTCAAAGCTGACGCCTATTTTGTCGCCCTTGACGTCCTTTACGGTTACTCCGTCGCTTACCTGAGTGTATCCAAGCACGTCGCTGAGTCTAGTGACACCTACGGTCAGATCAGACGAGATATTAAAGTTAAGTTTCATTTTAATCCCTTTCTGTTTAAAAACGGTAAAAATGTAATTAATTATTGTCAAATTGTGGGTTTTAATTTAAAAACTAACTGAACTGCCGATTATTTTAAGTTAAAAATATTATATCTTTAAAGCGATAAAACGAAGACGCCTGTCCGCCGTGCGATGTCTTGAGGAAGGACCTCGCCCATAATACTGCTTTAAATAAAAATTATAATAAACGTTAAAAAACGCTTAAAGATTTGGTTTCTCTATATTATCCGATATTCCGCCCGCCTTCTGCCAGATAGAGTTATCATCGATAAGACTCTTTATGTATTCAGATCTGTCGGGCTTCTTCCTTGCGTCTCTTATTTCCTCAAAGAAATATTTCGTCGTGCCGAGAGAGCGTGGCGGATAGTAGTGTCTGTGTCCTACCGGGTGCTCGCCCGGGCTGTAGCTTCCGCCAAGGAGTCCTGAGTGGTCGTCCCCTCCCGAAACGTAGAGATCGTACTCCAAAGCAACTCTGAGAGCTTCTCTGCGCTCCCAAACCGGCAGCTCGCTGTGCCATACCTCGAGTCCGTCTATATCAAGCTTCGTAAGCATCTTAACGTCCTCGAGTCTTTCGTGCGGGTGAGCTACAAGCAATATACCGCCCGCATCGTGAACCGCAGGAATAAATTCCTCTATCGGCGGAAAGCCGTATCGCTTAGGGGTTGCGAGCTTCAGCTCTCTGGAGAAGCAATTCGCGTAGAGCGCTTCCTTACCCTCGTCGTTTATAACACCCTTGTTTTTCATCGCCTTGAAAACGTGGGCGGCTGTAAACCATCGAATACCCTCGTTGAAGCTCTCCACCTCATCCCAGGTTATCCCCTTAATGAAGCCTTCGCACACACCTCTGTGGAACAGATCACGGGTGAGTCCGCCATAGCGCTCGCTCATACGGTAGATATGCTCCTTCAGGTACGGATGCTCCGGGTCAAAATGAAATGCGGTGAGATGCATAACGTGTCCCGTTTCCCAATACTTGCTGCAGAACTCAACGCCGAAAATACACTCTAAGCCTATCTTTTTACAGGCCTCGATCGCGGGAGCGTTAGCCGTTGTGGTATCGTGATCGGTTACCGCGATTGCGCCGTATCCTATTTCCTTTGCTAGCTGCGCCAGCTCCTCTGGAGTGTAGCGTCCGTCGGAATGGGTTGAATGCATATGCAGATTGGCGTAATGATCCTGTATCATCATAGTTTTTTACCTTTTATATATAGTTGTAATCGGTAAAGCCGTTATGGCTCGCTTTTGACAGTTTTATATAAATCCGGAATCCTGCGCTACCTTGCCGCATTATCTTGAGCGCGGCTGCGCTTAGGATCACTTTCGGCCTTTTTTATAACCGACGGAAAGATCATAAATTATCCTCGTCGATCAGTCCGCCCGTTATCTGCCAGATGCTATCGTCGGACAGCAGAGCGCTGATTACTGAGTCTCTGTCCGGCTTTTTTATCCGGTCACGTATTTCCTCAAAGAAATACTTGGTTGTTCCGAGGGTGCAGGGAGGGAAGAAATGGTGACTCTTTGTCGGGTCTACGTATCTTGCGTACTGACCGCCAAGCAGACCTGAATGATCTGCGCCTCCGGAGACGTATAGATCGTGCTTCAAGGCAAGCTCTAGGGCAACCCTTCTGTATTTTGCGCTGTGGTCCGGGTGCCAGACCTCTATTCCGTCAATAGAAAGCTCTGCAAAATGGTCGAAGTCACGCAACGTCTCCTCCCGGCACTTCCAGAAGAGATGAGCCATCAGTATAATACCTCCGGCGTTATGCACTAGTCTAATAACCTCTTCCGTGGATTTGAAGTCATGGAGCGGCTTGACCGAGCTTCTATGAGGACCGTAACAGGTTTGGCAGAATTCAGGGTAATCCTTATCTGTTGCAAGGCCCTTTGCCTTAAGAGCTCTGAAGACCTGCTCGTTGCAGAACCAGCTGACCCCTTCGTTGTATTTTTCTACCTCATCCCAGGTGATATTTTTTAAATATCCTATCTCGACGCCACGGTCGAAAAGAACCCTGGTTTGATGAGTTTCCCTTTCGCTTAGGATCCTGAGATATTCTCTCATATCGGACTGCTCAGGGTCGAAATGAAAGGCGGTCATATGGTAGCTTATATTATTTTTTTCTGATACCGTGCTGAATTCAACGCCGTATATGCACTCAAGACCGAGTTTATCACACTCGCGAAGAAGAGGCTCGTTTGCGGTAACGGTATCGTGATCGGTTACAGCGATTGCGCCGTAGCCCTCGTCCCTTGCGATCTCGGCAAGCTCCCTTGGCGTGTATACACCATCAGAATGCGTGGAGTGTAAATGCAGACACGCGTATTGCTTAGGTATGTTTGTAATATTATCACCTCTTTTGTTTATAAAGGTGTAAAATGTAAATAATTACTTACAATTCTTTGTATAATTAAGTGTTCCGCCCGCCAGTAAAATTTTTCTCTGTCTTTCGGAATATGAGAGAACAAGAGGTATTCTTTCACCTGTTTTCTCTATGGTAAGATATGCCTCGTCGCTTCCCTCGATGGCTGATCTGTAGCCGTCGATACGTATCATCTCGCCCTCGCTGATCTTATCGTAATCGCTCTCGTTTTTCAAAGTTATGGGAGCTATACCGAAGTTTATAAGGTTTGCCATATGGATCCTTGCGAAGCTCTTCGCGATAACTGCCTTGACGCCGAGATAGAGTGGTACGAGTGCCGCGTGCTCTCTGGATGATCCCTGGCCGTAATTCTGACCGCCAAGGACGATTCCGCCGCCCTTTGCCTTTGCTCTTTCGGGGAAGTCCTTGTCACAAACGGTGAAGCAGAACTCGGATAGCTTAGGTACGTTTGAGCGATATGGAAGTATCTTAGCGCCGGCGGGCATGATGTGGTCTGTGGTAATATTGTCCGAAACCTTCAGAATTATCTCGCAGGACAGGTCCTCAGCGGGAGATACGCCCTTGGGAATCGGCTTGATGTTAGGACCGCGCTCCACGGTTACCTCTGCCGCCTCGTCTATAGATGCGGGAAGCTCAACCAGATTGTCGTTAATGGTGAACTCCTGTGGCATATCAATAACCGGCGCCTTGCCGAGAGAGGTCGGGTCGGTGAATACTCCTGTGATAGCAGATGCTGCCGCTACCTCGGGAGAGACAAGATATACGCTTGCGTCCGCAGTGCCGGAGCGAGCGAGGAAGTTGCGGTTGAAGGTACGAAGGCTTACTCCGCCGGACTTCGGAGAGAAGCCCATACCGATGCAGGGTCCGCAGGCGCATTCCAGCACGCGCGCTCCCGCGGCAATAATATCTGCCAGAGCGCCGCACTTTGCCATCATTGTGTATACCTGCTTTGAGCCGGGGGAGATGGAAAGGGAGACGTCGGGATGAACGGTCTTGCCCTTAAGGATAGCCGCAACCGTCAGCATATCGGAGAGAGAGGAGTTCGTGCAGGAGCCAATGCAGACCTGGTCGATCCTCTTGCCCGCAAGCTCGGATACGGATTTGATGTTGTCGGGGCTGTGAGGGCAAGCCGCCAGGGGCTTAAGAAGGGAGAGATCTACTGTATAGCTCTCGTCGTACACCGCATCCGCATCGGGAGCGAGAGGAGAGAAGTCGCACTCTCTGCCCTGGGCCTTAAGAAAGGCGTGAGTTGCCTCGTCAGAGGGGAAGATAGAGCTTGTGGCTCCAAGCTCAGCGCCCATATTGGTGATGGTCGCTCTCTGGGGAACGGACAGGGTTTTGACACCCTCGCCGGAATATTCTATAATTGCTCCTACACCACCCTTAACGCCGAGTATTCTCAGCACCTCAAGGATGATATCTTTCGCGCTGACGTAGTCGGAGAGCTTGCCGGTAAGCTCAACCTTGATGATCTTTGGCATTGTGATATAGTATGTACCGCCGCCCATGGCAACCGCAACGTCAAGACCGCCGGCGCCCATGCCAAGCATACCGATACCACCGGCTGTGGGTGTGTGGCTGTCCGAGCCGATGAGGGTCTTGCCGGGAATACCGAATCTTTCAAGGTGTACCTGATGGCAAATTCCGTTTCCGGGACGGGAAAATCTGATGCCGTGCTTCTTTGCAACGGTCTGTATGTAACGGTGATCGTCTGCGTTTTCGAAGCCTGACTGAAGTGTGTTATGGTCAATATAAGCGACTGACAGCTCCGTTTTAACTCTGTCTATTTCCATAGCCTCGAGCTGAAGATATGCCATAGTACCGGTTGCGTCTTGTGTGAGTGTCTGATCGATCCTTATGCCTATTTCCTCACCGACCTTCATCTCACCGCAAACCAGGTGGTTCTTAATTATTTTTTGCGCAATAGTGTATCCCATTTTGTTTTCCTCGTGAATTTTCTTAGGTTTGTCACAGCGTATCCGCCAAGCGATCAGCGTAACGCTGGAGTTTGATTGTAATTATGAATATAAATCAATATTATTGAAATGATTCGAACTAATACAATTAGAATAAATATGTGAAAATGTAAAGCTTTAATTACAAAATTATCGTTTTAGAGGGTCAAGCGTAGACATAAGATTGTTTAGAGCCGCCTTAATATGATCGACGGTTAAGCGCTCAGCGCTATCTGCGTCTGCACGTTCTATAGCTTCAAATATTTCCCTGTGCTCGTTGACTGAGCCCTCGAGTCTCTTAGGTACTGCAAGTGAGAGTCTTCTGTAGGAGCGGATATTTCTGTGAAGCTCGGAGAGGATCTTGTAGAGGTGACGGCTGCCGGAGGACTTGTAGATAATGTTGTGAAACTCGGAGTCCAGCTCCTTCAGGTGATCGTAGTCCCTCTTCGTCAGATAAAACTCGGATAGCTCTACTGATTCCCGAAGCTCCCTTTTTGCCTGCTCCGAGATGTTTTTCGCCGCCGCTCTAGCGGCAATTCCCTCAAGGCGCATTCTGATCTCGTAAATATCAACCAGGTCGTCAGCGCCAACTCCGACGACCACCGCCCCCTTGTTTGGGGTGATCTCCACCAGACCCTCCTCTGCCAAGGTATGAATGGCGGCTCTTAGCGGGGTTCGGCTGACTCCCAGCCGCTTGGAGAGAGAGATCTCGGTCAGCAGATCGCCTTTTTTTAGCGCGCCGCTGAGAATCTCCTCCTCCAAACGAAGAAAGACGCTCTCGCCGAGAGATTTTATATTCTTGTCTACTATCACTTGCATACCTCCTCGTGAAGACGAGGATAGTAGAAGCTGATGATTTGCTCAAGCTCTTCGTCACCCATAAGGGTCGTTCTGCCGTCTGCGTAGAGCCTGTCGATCTCTTCCTTTATCTTCACTACGATAGGATCCTGCTTTGTAAAGGTGTGGCCGAGGGTGCGCTCGTAATGCTTGTTCATCCAATACGCAATACCTGCGGTTCCGGAGGTGTTGGAGATCGCAACCTCTGCGGGACGGTTGAGTATCTTCTCGGTGTTGAAGATGTTGTATATTTCCGTATCCTTCATCAGACCGTCAGCGTGAACGCCTGCGCGTGTCAGGTTAAAGGCTGAACCGACGAAGGGGGTCATCGGGGGTATCTCGTAACCGATCTCGTGCTTGAAATACTCGGCTATCTCGGTGATCATCGTCGTATCCATACCGTCAAGCGTACCGCGTATAGAGCCGTACTCCATAACCATAGCCTCGAGGGGAATGTTGCCCGTACGCTCACCGATACCAAGCAGAGAGCAGTTGACGGCGGATGCGCCGTAAAGCCAAGCGTTCACCGCGTTCGTGACGCCGTGATAGAAATCGTTGTGACCGTGCCACTCAAGCATTTCGGAGGGCACCTCTGCGTAATGGTGCAGACCGTAGACTATACCGGGAACGGAGCGGGGAAGGGATGCGCCGGGGTAGGAAACGCCGTATCCCATAGTATCGCACATTCTTATTTTGACCGGAATACCTGCCTCGTGTGAAAGCTCGGTCAGCTCGTTAACGAATGGAACCACGAAGCCGTAGTAGTCTGCTCTGGTAATGTCCTCAAGGTGACATCTGGGGCGAATACCTGCCTCAAAGGCGTTCTTTACAACTCCGAGATAGTGGTCCAGCGCCTCCGATCTCGTCAGACCCAGCTTCTTGAAAATATGGTAATCGGAGCAGGATACGAGAATGCCCGTTTCCTTGATACCGATATCACGCACCAGGGCGAAGTCCTCCTTCTTGGCTCTGATCCAGGTGGTAACCTCAGGGAATTCGTACCCGAGTGACATACAACGCTCTACCGCCTCACGATCCTTCTTTGTATAAACGAAGAATTCGCTCTGACGGATCAGACCCTTGGGTCCGCCAAGCTTGTGGAGCATTGTGAAGAGCGTCTCTATCTGCGCTGCGGTGTAGGGAGCTCTGGACTGCTGACCGTCACGGAAGGTGGTGTCTGTGATCCAGATATCGTCAGGCATAGCAAAGGGAACTCTGCGGTGGTTGAAGGTGACCTTGGGTATCTCGTCGTAGGGGTAAATGTCACGGTAGAGGTTTGGCTCCTCAACGTCCTGAAGTGAATATTTATACTGTGCCTTTTCAAGTAGATTAGTGTGCTTGTTTTTTTCAATCATTTTTTCTGATCCTTTCTTATGGAAATAAGATTGTATCCTTGTATACAATTTATGGCTCTATTATATATTATATATACAAAAAAGTCAATAAGTTTAATAAAAATATTTTTTGGAAAATAAGACCTGTATTACTTGATATTGGAATCGGGCGAATGTATGACGTTTACCTAACGGTCAAAGTGGGGCGGAGAACGGCTTGCTTTTTTTTGAGGATGTTTAACTAAACGGAAAGCAAAGCATAACAAAAACCGTTTGGATGACTATTTCTTTAAAGAGTAAAAATGGCTTAAAACGAAAACAAATCTTTACATAATGCCGGTTAAAACACCTGTAAAGATTTGTTTTATCAAATATGATTATAATAGTAAAAGTAATTATATTAATAAGTATGATTGTAAAAGTAATGGGACGGTTAATTTACAAATCCGATCTTGCGTCTTACCTTGGACATGGTGCGTCTTGCGTAGTATGCCGCCTCGTCAGCTCCTGCCTTCATAACGGATTCAAGGTGAGCCTTATCCGCCATCAGCCTTGCGAACTCATCGCGAACGGGTGCGAGACCGTCAGCGCAAGCCTCGCCGACCGCGAGCTTGAACTCTCCGTATCCCTTACCGTCGAACTCGCGCTCAATATCCTCAAGGCTCTTACCGGTGAAGGCGCGGTAAATGGTCATAAGATTGGATACTCCCGGCTTTTCAGGAGCGTATCTTACGGATGCCTCAGAGTCGGTAACGGCCTTCTTAAATTTGCGGATTATATCGTCCTTGGAGTCAAGTATATAAACGACAGCATTCTGATTTTCATCGGACTTTGACATTTTTGAGGTAGGCTCGGTCAGAGACATGATTTTCATTGTATCCGTAGGAATATATCCCTCGGGGATAGCGAAGGTATCGCCGTATGCCTGATTAAATCTCATTGCTACGTCACGGGTCAGCTCCAGATGTTGCTTCTGATCAATGCCCACGGGAACCAGATCCGTCTGGTAGAGAAGGATATCCGCCGCCATAAGAGCGGGATAAGTGAACAGACCTGCGTTGATGTTTTCCGCATGCTTCTGACTTTTATCCTTGAACTGCGTCATGCGGGAGAGCTCACCGAACATCGTGTAGCAGTCAAGCATCCAGCCAAGCTCAGCGTGCGCGGGTACGTGAGACTGAACGAAGAGCGTGTTCTTCTTTTCATCCAAGCCGCACGCCATATAGAGCGCCAGCGTTTCGTAGGTGCGGCGGCGCAGATCAGCGGGAACCTGTCTTACCGTTATGGCGTGAAGGTCAACAACGCAATAGAAGGTTTTGTACTCGTCGGAGAAGCGAGAAAAGTTTTTGATCGCTCCGAGATAGTTTCCTATAGTCAGATTTCCCGACGGCTGAACGCCGGAAAATACAACCTTTTTATCCTGTATCATAATATCGTCCTTTCAGATTTGTTATTATAGTAGAATCGTATTAAAAACAAGGAAAATGTAAATAATTGTTATAATTATTCCTGATTTTACCTATGGATTTACGGATTTATATTTTTTGTAACAAAAGATTTAATAGACCGTATTTACGCCTCGCGGCTTCTGTAATACTGAGAATACGCCTTCTCGCCGTTTCTGCCGTGTACCGTTATTCGAAAGTCCATATCAGCTCTCGGTAGAGTGAAGGTCGCCTCCGTCATATTTCCGTCCGGATCATACACAGCCTTTACAATTCTGTGGGAGTAGCGCAGAACGATCTTGCTTGACGGAGATGCTTTAACGGTGACGGTGTCGCCGTCCCTCGTGATCGAATAGATATACGCGCCCGTGGATGCATAGAATTCTCCGCGCTCAAGCGCCTCTATGATGCTACCGTAGTCAAGTGTGTCCGCGTTTATCATAACGAAGCCGCCGAAGGAGTCTCCCGTGGGATCGAAAATATCTCGTCTGTTATGGTTATCGTCGGTGGCGGTGGGCATAACTCTCTTGCCCTGCATCAGCATATCTGAGTAAACGTGCTCGTCATCCTGGTATCCATCCACAACACAGCCGTGATTGTATATCTCCACGAAGTCAAAGCCATCGTATTTCAGATAATCCTCCGCGGTCTCAAGTGACCAATTTGCGTGATTATATGAAACTAAGAAGCCCCGAGAGTGAGCGATTCTTATCATTTCGTTGATGCACTCGGGCGAGTATTTACGACTGTACTCTCCGTCCTTCCTTATCAGATGCTGAAGCATCTCCCGCTTAAAATGGTCCTGTACGGTGGAGTAGCAGGGCGTTACGGTGTTGTCTATCTCCTTGGCATAGAGATTGATATGAGTGACCTTCATGGTCTTGTTCACCAGAGTGGATTCCTCCGGAAATTCCTTGATGGCAAGCTCGCATGCGGAGATAGCTACGAAGTCGCTGTCACACAGCTCGGGATGAGCGATTATATGCTCGTGATCGGTGTATGCGATAACCGAGTATCCGCGTGATTTATACGCCTCCTTCAGTTCCTCCGGGGTTTTCGTTCCGTCGGAGCAGGTGGAGTGGCAATGCAGGTTTGCCTTATAGCAATTCTTATACTTGCCGAACAGAATTTTCATAACACGTTATCCTACTTTTGCGTTTTTTTGCCTGAATATTCACCGTTTTCTGACCGAGGCGATCTACATATTATCGGATCGAGATATCGGTTTAAGGCTTATGATTCTGCCGCTGTAACCGAAGTCACTCCCATTCGTTCGCAGTATGTACGTCCCAAAATATCAGGGTGTGAATACGGTGTGGGAGGACCGATCGGTTCAGACGGCAGATCCGCCGGGAAGCGCTGCGCTTCACTATAGTCAAGCTCAATATTCTGCCGTTCGGGAGGAGCGAAAAAACAAAAAGCCCGAAGCAGTAAAAACTGCTCGGGGCGAAATTATCGCGGTGCCACCCAAGTTCGAGGCATAAGCCTCCTCACGCACGAAATGCGTTGCATAGATAACGGCTGCTCTCCGTCGAAGCCTACTCGCCAAGCTTTCGGTTCGCCCTCAGGAGTCCATTCGTCGCACCTCTCATACCGCATCCCAGCTCCGCGGCTCTCTGTAATGAGTGACGGCTGCGATTACTACTCTCCATCATCGGTTTACGGGAGTATTATATACCACTTTCGGATAAAAGTCAAGCCGTTTTTCCGATTAACCGAAAAATGTTACCGGATCGCCGCAAGGCTTATGGGATGTAATGACCGCAGGTTGAGAGAAAAGAAGGAAAAAAAGAAAAATTAATAGGGAATACGGAAATTATTTATAGTTCAGACTCAAAATTTGCTCATTCGTTAACACTTTATTTAAAATTATATGTTATTATATTAAAGTGACTAAAATGCTATCATCGGGGATACCGTCTGTATCCCGGAAAGGTAAAATTATGGTAAAAGTAGAAAATCTTGTAAAAAGATACGGCTCAAATTACGCGTTGAACGACGTGAGCTTTGAAATAGGAGAGGGAGAGGTAGTAGGCCTCTTAGGTCCTAACGGCGCAGGCAAAAGCACAGCGATGAACATCCTTACGGGTTATCTCTCATCCACCTCCGGCGCGGCGTACGTAAACGGGATCAACATTCTCGACGATCCGATCGAGGCAAAGAAATACATAGGCTTTCTTCCCGAGCAGCCTCCCGTATATCCCGATATGACGGTGCTTGAGTATCTGAATTTCGTATACGAGCTTAAGAGCGTGAAGCTTGACAGAGAGGGACACCTCGGTGAGATACTCTCCGTCGTTAAGCTTACCGACGTGAAGGACAGGCTCATCCGCAATCTCTCCAAGGGCTACAGACAGCGCGTAGGAATCGCGCAGGCTCTGGTCGGCGACCCTAAGGTGATTATCTTCGACGAGCCCACCGTAGGCCTTGACCCGAAGCAGATACTCGAGGTCAGAAACCTTATCCGTAATCTCGGACAGAGACATACGGTAATTCTTTCCACACATATTCTCGCCGAGGTCCAGGCGGTGTGTGAGAGGGTTATCATCATCAATAAGGGCAAGATCATCGCCGACGAGCGCACGGAGGATCTTACCAAGACCATAGAGGACGGCTATCACTATGAGGTGAGAGTATCCGGTCCTACGGGTCAGGTCATATCCGCTCTGAAGAAGATCAGCGGCGTGAAGAGCGTTGAGCCCACCGGCACCAAGGACGGTGACGCCGGAATTTACGTCGTGGAAACAATGGGCAGCACCGACGTGCGTCGCGCTATTTTTAACGTGTGCGCGCAGAACAACTGGCCTATGATAGGTCTTGCGCCTACGGGCACAGATCTTGAATCGATATTTATTAGACTCGTGGACCGCTCCGATCGTAAGATCCTAGGCGGCAGAACGAGATAAGGAGGTATAGATAATGCTTGCGATTTATAAGAGAGAAATGCGGGGATACTTCACCGGTGTGATCGGTTACGTGTTCCTCGTGCTGTATCTTGCCGTGGCAGGTGTGATATTCGCATACACCACCCTGTTTTCTATGTCCGCTGACTCAACGGCGTATTTTACGATAATGCTTCTTTTCTCAGCTATCATACTTCCCGTTCTGACGATGAAATCCTTCAGCGAGGAGAGAAAGATGAAGACTGAGCAGCTGCTGCTCACCTCTCCCGTGTCCATACCCTCTATGGTTATCGGCAAATTCCTCGCTTCATATACCGTTTACGCGGCGGCTCTGATATTCTCATCTCTGTATTTCCTTCTGCTTATACCTTACGCTACTATAAAGATCTCGGTACTCGTTGGAAATATTATCGCGCTGCTTCTCGTAGGTATGGTGTTCATCACCATCGGACTTTTCGTTTCCGCCCTGACGGAAAACCAGCTCTCTGCCGCTATCGGCACGATAGCTATTATACTCGTGTTTATGGGAGTGGGCATGATATCCTCTCTCGTTCCCGCAAACTATTGGTTCAGATTCGTAGTAGAGGCTCTCTCCGTCTTCACCAGATTCCAGAGCTTTACAAACGGATATTTTGAGCTGTCCTCCTTCATATATTACCTGTCGGTTTCTGCGCTCTTCGTATATTTCACTATTCGTGTATACGACCGCAGAAGATATAACTGATACGCGATAGACCGAAGTAAAGGAACAAAAAAATGGGAAATTTCAAACAAAAGCTTACATCTGTGCTGCGTGGGCGTAATTTTGCATCCGGACTTCTGGTTGCATTGTTGATCGCGGCAGTGGTGTTTATTAATATTATCTGCTATACGCTCAGCGATTATTTCAAGCTGTATTTCTACGTACCGGAGCAGGTGGACTTCAGCATCAGCGACACCTTCAGGGAGAAGTTTACGGATGCCTCCGGCAGACTTGGCAAGAAGGTGACTGTCACCTTCTGTATGGACGAGACCGACGTGAAGAATCACTCTACCGGCGAGTACGTTTACAATACTGCGAAAAAATTTGAGGAGAAGTATCCGGAGCTTATTTCTCTCAGATTCATCAACATATACAGAATGTCCGACGCTGACGGAAACGACGTTTCCGAGGAGCTTGAGATATACAAGAAGGACGTCAAGGGAAATCCTACCCTAATCAAGCCCCACTCCGTAATTTTTTCTACCGATACGAGCTACAGAGTGGTGACTGACGGTGTGACGAAGATTGGCTTCTCCGACTTTTACACCCTTGATTCATCCCTCTCCGTAACCTCGTATAACGGCGAGGAGGTATTCGCCTCTATGGTGTCCTGGGTGCTTACGGAAAAGCACGGCACCGCATACTTCACGGTAGGCCACGGCGAAACAGCCAGCGCGTCGCTCTACAACGTTCTGACCGCCGCGGGCTACTACGTAGATACTCTGAATCTCCGCGACAGCAAGGTGCTTGCCGTGCCTGAGGACGCAGAGCTTGTAGTCGTGTCAAACCCCGTGAACGATTTTGAAGAGGGCTCGTCTGTGAAGAGCGAGCTCGACAAGCTTCGCCATTACAGAGACAACGGCGGCTCGGTCTTCGTAACTCTGGACTCGTATGCTACGCGCCTTTACGCTCTGTACGAGTTTATCGGAGAGTACGGAATATCTCTCAAAACCACGGAGAACGGAGAGATGCAGACCGTCAAGGACGTGGACAACGGTATAACCACGGATGGCTATACCATAGTCGCGGAATATTCCGACACCTATATAGGCAACAAGGTAAAGGATAAGCTCTCTGATCTTGGCGGCAGAGTAATACTCCGTGACGTGTCTCCTCTGAACGTTACCGGTGCCGCAAAATCCCTTCTCGAGACGTCATCCTCGTCCGTATGTCATTCAGGCGGACAGGTGTCTGACAGCTCCGGCTCGTATACCATAGCGGCTTACTCGGAGCTTACCGGCGAGACGGGAAAAACCGCAAGGCTGTTCTTTATCCCAAGTATTTATCTTACGGCGACTGACGCAATGGTAACAAACGGCTACGCAAACAAGGACTTTCTTTTCTCGGTCTTTGACGTGTTCTACGGTATGGGCGATATGCCATATGGCTGCAACAGCATAGTTTACGACAGTCTGCTGCTTGAAAATCTTACTATGGGTACAGCAAAGCTGTATACCGCCGCTCTGTTAGTTATTCCCGCCGCCGTTGCGGTTGTCGGAGCTGTGGTGCTTATCAGAAGAAAGAACAGGTAATTCGAATGAAAATAAAACAGTTTATAAGGGGAAGGATGGGAAAAGGCACACTCGCCGTTGTGACGGCGGTCGCTCTGGCTCTTATAATAGGGCTTAATCTTCTCGTCACCTACTTCGGTGTGCCCGGGCTTCTGTTTGTGGATATGACGCCCGAGGAGCTCTACACCGTATCCCCGGAAATGAAAGAGCACACCTCCTTTATCGACGGTCTGGAGGGAAAGGTCAGGATAACCTTCTGCACTGATCCCGATTTCCTCACTATGTCAAGATCCACAAGACTTCCGTATTTTCTTGCGCTGGGTCTTGACGCCATATACGATAACGTTGAGGTAGATACGGTCAACGTGGCGTATAACCCTACGGCCGTGTCAAAATACAAGGCAAACTCTCTGTCTAAAATAGAGTCCGGAGATATGATAGTCTCCTACGGCGACAGATACAGAGTAGTAAATACGGAGAGCTTCTGGGTGAACGATACCGACGGTAATCTCTACTCCTTCAACGGTGAGTATAAGATGGCATCGGTCATTATGTCCGTCACTAAGGTAAACAGACCTGCCGCGTATTTCGTTACCAACCACGGCGAGACCTACTACGACGCGAAAGACCCCTCCAGAGTTGAAAACGCGGCGGCGCAGTCCATCTATGATCTTCTTACCGAGAGAGGTCTTGAGGTAAAGACCCTTGACCTTTCAGATCCCGAGGTTAAAGGCGTTCCCGAGGATTGCGTGCTTCTCGTCATCAATAATCCCAGAGAGGACTTTAAGTACGATCCGGACAAGATCGATTCGATAGAGTATATCTCCGAGACCGAGATGCTTGACAGATATCTCGTTAAGAATCAGGGCGCTATAATGGTATCGAAGGATCCAACCCTTAACGCTCCCGTTCTCGACGGCTTCCTCTATGAGTGGGGCTTTGATATCAGCGACAGCATAGTCAAGGATATGGAAAACTATATGATGTCCGATACTGCCGTTGAGTACGGCAAGATCATCGGCATCTACGATACTGACGAGGAGAGCTACGGTATGGCTATCTACGAGGATTACGCTACCTTGCCCTCCGCTCCCGCTATGGTATTTCAGAATACCGGATATATAAGCTGCTCCTTTGGTCCCGGTATGAGCACCAATGAGCCCGGCAGCGTTGTGACCAACAGAAACTACGCTCCCTTCTTCTACTCCTCTGACGTAGCGAAGGCATACGCCAAGGGCGCCGGCGGCAACTACTCTGAGATAGAGTACGACGCCTACCACTCCGGTAGAATGGATATTGCGGGAGTGACCACGAGAATGGAGATAAACAACAAGACCTCCGAATATAAGTATTCTTATCTCTTCTGCTCGCCCAGCGCGGACGCGTTCTCTAACGAAATTCTCGGTAATGCCTCATACGCGAACTACGATATAATGTCCGCTCTCGTCGAGAATATTTCCAGAATTGACGAGCACGCTTCTCTGGAGCTGGGAGGCACGTCCTTGAACTCCGATAAGCTTGGCGGAAAGCCGTTTGTAAACACCGCTATAAGCGCGACCGCAACCACGAAGTACAACTCCGCAACGGGTCGCGACGAGATAGTTAAGTGGGGTCTCACCTCCGGCGACAAAACCTTCCTTACTGTGCTGGTTATGCTGGTACCCACCGCAATAGCAACAGTAGGAATAGTTGTTCGCGTAAAACGCAAATATAAGTAAGGAGGTGCGAAAATGATAAAAAATAGAAAGAATAGTTTACAAAAAAAGCATTTTCACATCATCTTATCCGCCTCTGTGCTTGTTTTTCTGATCATTGCATACGCATCTGTTAACGCAATCGTCGGCGCGCTTAAGGCAGCCGAGGAAAAGGGAGAAGACGCGGAGACTCTTCCGACGATAATAGACGGAGAGGCTCTCTACGGCAGCTATCCCATAGCTTATCCTAACTTCAATCAGGATGACATACAGTCGCTTGACGTTCTGTACTACGATAAGGACGGAAAGAAGAATTTCTACTCCGTACGCAGACCTAACGAAAACGATGACTTCGTCTTCTACTACAGAGACACGGACGGTAACGCGGTTGAGTACAAGCCTCCGATCTACTCCGCAGAGGACAGGGAGTTCGACTACACCGACTTCTACGCGGTTGATTCTGCCAGCGGAATGAACGTTTATAAGCTTACCTATCTGTTCGTCACGGTTGCGGTGCTGTACTTCGATGAGCGTATCGAGCTTCCCGAGGACGCAGGTGAGAGAGAAAGACAGCTTAACCGCTACGGACTTGGCGAGGAGGAGCGTCAGAGCATCTCCGTCAGCTACAAGAATTCCGAAGGTGAGCTTATCAAGCACGATATAAATATCGGAGATATGGCTATCGACGGCTCAGGTTATTACTTCACCGTTGACGACCGTAACTGCGTTTACAACTCTATGACCACCGACTTTAATTACGCTCTCGGCGGATTTGTCGGCTTCCTTCACTCCAAGCTCGTTTCCGCGGGACTTCCCTCGGACCAGACCTACGAGCCTTATTTCACTACCGATTTCAAGCAGTGGAAGAACACCTTCCATTTCACAGAGGGAGAGGTCGTTCCGGGCAACGCCAATCTCGTGTTTACCGGCAATACGCTGACTCCTGTATACGACTCCGATATGGCGGATTATGAGAGCGGCTACTACGAGGGTAAGAAAAACCAGATCACCTTCAGGCTAGACAGTAATACTCCCTCAAATATCCGCGCGGCGTTCGTCGGCAAGCAGCTCGGCGCTCTTCCCGATGCTGTACACGTCACAAGCGTAAGCAACACCAACTGGGCAACTCTCGGACAAACCTATACCTACACGGTGAGAGCTATTGAGGCAATACTCACCGACGGCGCGGATATCTGCACTCCGGGCGCTGAAGTAGGAGACGCAGAGGCTGTAAGGGTAACATACGATTACACCGTCTCAGACGGCGAGGAGACGAAGAGCTACACCTCCGCCCATGCAGTTATAAATCTGAAAGAAATTGACACGGGTATACCCCAATCGGTTATAGAACAGCTTAAAACAATCAAGGTTGGTGCGCTTTCAGAGCCTGTTTCCTTCTCTGTTACGTATGACGAGAGTAACGCCTTCAGCTATGAGGTGAAATACGTCATAAACGAAATACTCGCCATCCACGAGAAGAACGGCGACGGCACGGTGAAGAACGGTAAGGTAATTACCGAAAACTCTATAGTTAGCTACAAATATTCCTTCGTAACGTCCGACGGAGTCCTTGAGTCGAAGGGCAGCACCGTCGACCTCTCTCTGATCAAGGCGGAGGATGCAACAAACAGCGCCATTAAGGCAAAGCTTATCGGCAAAGGCGTCAGCAGCAATCTGAATCTTGAGGTATACGAGCAGACCCTTTGGTGCCAGAACCTTGAGAGCTTCGTCACCTACAGAGCGGAGAGCCTCGATTGGTTTATCACTCAGGAGATCATCGCGTCTCTTAAGTACGTAAATCCCACTGAGCGCGATCCCTTCTACGGCGAATCACTCTATATTAACACACTGAACAACAAGTACAGGAACTACGCCCTTGACGCTACCGCCTGCGAGGTGGTTATCAGGCTTCTCGGCGGTCTGGACGGAGAGACCTCGTACTACGTGTCTCCGGGCCTCAGCGGTCTTGAGACTGTCGCCATAGGTCTCACTCCGGCTAATATCAAGGAGTACGGACTTTACGCCAATACCCTGTATTTCGAGCTGCCAAGAGGACTGATCAAGTCGTCTACCAGCGCGGAGGATTCCTTCGACGATTACAATTATCTCAACACTCTGGGCTTCTATCTCTATATAAGTGACGTTCAGCCCGATGGCACGAGATACATCGGATCTGATATGTACGATATAGTGGCAAAGGTTGACGACCATCTCTTCGAATTCTTGGATATGACCTTCCCTGAGTATTGGGCGAGAAGAACGCTGGCGGCGGTAAATTACACCGATATAGACAGAATGACCCTTGATTTCTATATGAGCGATCTGTACGGAAGCTACAATATGGATATCGATCACAACACCGTATATCTCTATAACGGCTATGCCTACGAGGCTCAGCCGGAGGTGGACGGCAAGAAGGTGGGTCAGGAGTATGACAGCGTTGTAGTACACGTTTCCCAGAACGGAACTCACGCCACCGAGTCCGTGCTGACCCGTGCGCTGAGAGAAAGCGGACTTTCGTCTATGAGGCTTTGCACCGTTTATCAGAAGGCTATGGGAACGACCGACGTGCCTATGGCAATCTACGATTCCGTGGGAACCAGCAACTTCAAGTCCCTTCTTTCCGTAATCTTCAATACCTATTATACGGGCATCCTCACACCCGAGGAGCAGCAGGCGGGCTTGACGGAAGGCAAAAAGGTAATGAAATTCTCATTCACCGTTCCGGGCTCAACCATCTATCCCTACGTGTATGAATTTTACCGTATAGATGACAGACGTGTCATGGTTTCCATCTACAACGAGGATACTCAGGGCAACGCGCTGAACAGAGTCTCCGATTTCTACGTATCGACCTTTGCCTTCAAGAAGATCGCCTACAGCTTCCAGGCGCTTTTGAACGGTGAGACCGTAAACGCGGAGGAGGGATATCCTTCCTCCCTCCGTTGATACGGAAAATAATAAATAATAAAAATATTAAAAAAACATTTGCATTTTCCGTATGTATGTGTTATAATATCTATGTTTAAATATAAGCGGCTGTTTTTCGACGCTTAATTGAATAATATTTTTTTAAGGATGAATGACATGAAAAAGAAAATCGTATCCTTGATTCTGGTTTTGGTGATGGCTGTTACCGCGCTTGTAAGCTGCGGTTTCGAGAGCATCGTAAGCCGGGATCTTGGTCAGTACATTGACGGCGAGTTCGATAAGGCTGCCTTCTACGAGGCTCTCGGAAAGCTCGAGATAAAAGACGGCGACTACACCTCAGACCCCGCCATCCGTGAGATCATAGAGCGCGAGGAGCTCTATAACGCGGTAGCAGACAAGTTTGTTACCACCGCAGAGAAGCTCAAGGAGGGTAAGGTCGGCGCAGACGATATCCTCTACTTCTGCTACTACACCACCTATACCGACGGTGACAAGACCTATTACTTTGATCTTGCTCAGATGAAGGTTTCCACCGTTACCGGTAAGGACACCGCGTCCAAGCACGTTATCAAGCTCGGAACACTCTCCGCTGATGATGACAATTATGAGTTCAATAAGGCTCTTGCGGACGCTATCAAGGACGTTGACGTTAAGGATTATATCTATTCCATAACCTCGACCACCGGTACCTCCGTAAAGGTTACCGACGCCGAGCCCAAGCTCAATGTTGTGGTTTCCTACAATCTTACCTACAGCGAGGATAAGCCTGTTGAGGGCGGCGCTGAGGGCGAGACAACCAAGGTTACCTACAACAAGACCGTTTCCTACGAGTTCCTGACTCTTGATAAGGCATCTGACGATCCCCTCATTAAGAAGCTTATTGACGCTAAGACCACTCTCGCGGTAGGCAAGAACGCAACGGTTACCGTTCCCGCTCCTACCGACGCGGATCCTAACAAGACAGAGACTAAGACTGTCTTTGACGTAGAGATCGGCGAGGGCGATGACAAGGTAGTTTACACCTACTCCGACTTCAAGGTTCAGTGGGTCATCGACTCCGAGGGCGGAGAGATCGCAAGCTTCGAGCATGACAGCGGTGTTGACAAGCTCGTTCCCGACAGCATTCACTCAAAGGACGAGAGCGTAGACCTTAAGGACAAGAAGCTTACCTATCACATCTATCCCGTATACTACTACGACGTTCCCGAGATCAACGCAGCAAGCTACATCAAGTATGCTCTCGGCTCCAAGCTCGCTCTTACCTCCTCCGATATCTTTGAGGATGAGAGCTACAAGAACGGTGACGACACCGTAAAGGCGCTTGTAGAGGCACTCATCGAGATCTATAAGACGGATTCCGATTCCAAGAAGCTCTTCGACAAGGATTCCACCGATGCGAAGATAGTTAAGCTTTACAACGTAGAGAGCAGGATCTTTGACAAGGATTCTACTGATGCCGATATCGTTAAGCTCTATCACTTCAGCAAGCTTCAGGCTATTACCAAGTCCAATCCCACCGCGGATGAGAGCGCAGCGCTTACAGCCGCTATCGAGTGGATGACCACAAATCTTTCCGATGACGAGGGTGTTGAGGACTTCTTTGATATCAAGAAGGAGTACGATGACGCTAAGGCTGTTTACGACAACGTTGTTAACGCGGGCGGCACTCCCACAGAGACCGAGAAGCTGAAGTACGATACAGCTCTCACCAAGTACAAGAATATAGCTACTGAGATATACAAGGATGCTCTCGACGAGGTTTATGACGATACTCTCGAGGAGGTCATTGATGAGAAGATCGCGGCTATCATCGCCGCTGAGTCCGCTGATGCTGACGTGAAGAACGCAGGTGAGGCGATCATCGCTGACAAGAAGGAAAACATAAAGATCAGCCTTAACGATGAGTATAACAACTACGTTACCACCGAGGTTGGTAAGGCTGTTTACAAGCTTATTATGGATTCCGTTAAGATCAAGAGCTATCCCGAGGATCTTGTAGAGGAGTTCTACGACCACCTGTACGAGTCCTACGAGTACGATTACTATAAGGGTAAGAGCTCTGACGGCAAGACCTATTACAGCACCTACGGCTCTCTCGAGGAGTTCCTTGTAAGCAAGGACGGCACAAACGCAAAGGAAACCAATAACGGTGACTATGTTGCTGCCATCACCGCAGAGGCTAAGAGCTATATTGATCCCATAATCAAGATCTACGTAGTTTCCAAGGCTCTTGAGAGCGACGCAGTTGCGGCTGTTCCCGGCTTCATCGAGACTGACATTACCGCAGGCGTATACGAGGCAAACTACAAGAAGAACGACGATCTTTCCGACAGAGAAAACGCAAAGGCTGAAAAGGAAGCTAAGGATGCTGCCGATGAGGCAAAGGCCGACGCTCGCGAGAACGCAACCAAGTTCCTCGTTACCGATGAGGTGTTCAAGGATTACAAGAAGTCTCTCGGCTCAAGCTATAGCGTATACAAGGAGAACTACGGCGAGAGAAACCTTCGCGCCGCTCTCCAGTTCAACAGACTTTGCTACTACCTCCTCGCTAATGAGGTTAAGGTTGTTGACCGCGATGATAACAAGGTGACCGAGATAGTTACCGAGGAGATCACCGTAGACGGCAATACCGTTATCAAGGTATCCTTCCACAACGACAAGCTGGATTACATCTTCAAGGCTGATGATGCGGATACCGAGACCGATTCTGAGGGCGATAGCAACTGATCATCTCGCTACGCAGTCCGCTAGCGAACATAAGGGGCTGTTATTTTAACAGTCCCTTATTTTAAAATATGAAGCCTTTACGAAAAGGAAGAGCCCTCTCGAAAGGGCATAATGGCATCTACCGGAGGAAAAATGAAGGAAGTACAGATATATACCGACGGCGCCTGCAGGGGAAATCCCGGTAGGGGAGGCTGGGGTGCAATATTGGTATACGGAAGATTTGAGAGGGAGCTGTCAGGGGGCGAGAGTGAGACTACCAACAATCGCATGGAGCTGACGGCGGCAATAGAGGGACTTGCGGCTCTGAAGGAGCCGTGTATCGTTACCTTGTACTCTGACTCAAAATATCTGGTAGACGCGTATAACGAGGGTTGGGTGTATAATTGGCACCGCAACAATTGGCAGAAGGGATTGAAGAATCCTGATCTGTGGGAGCGTCTGTTTGCTCTCACGGTGACCCACAGAGTCAAGTTCGTGTGGGTAAAGGGCCATAACGGCCACGATTACAACGAGCGATGCGACAGGCTGGCAACTGCCTACGCGGATTCGCTATGATAAGGATTAGTATGAAGAAAAACAAGAAGGGCGCAGAAGCGCCGAAGGAAATCAAGCCTAAGGGCATAAGCACGAAAAGCTACTCGCCGGACAGAAGGGCTGTACCCGAGCCTGAGAAGGCTGAAAGGGTAAGAAAGCCTATGAATCCGCGGACGGTAAAGATACTGTCTGTCTCCGTTGCGGCGCTGGTTCTGGTAGCTACCGTATGGCTTACGGTATTTTTCGTTCTGAAGTCTATTGATGATAAATTCGACTATATCGAGTACGATCTCCATAAATATATGGAGTTCAGTCCCGAGGATTATAAGAATTTTTCTCTGACGGTAGATATAGCCAAGCCTCACCTGAAGAACGAGGACGGCAGCGGAGTATCCGACGTAGAGTCTGAGATACTTGAGCTTATAGCGACGGATCAATACGGCAATATCATAGATAACAGCGGTATGTATCCCGATGCGGTCATAGCTCCAGGTGACGAGGTATATCTCTGGTACAGAGGATACATTTACGATGATAACGGTGCGCTGCAGGAGGTAGCAAGCCTTACAAACTTCTACCAGACGGATAAGTTCGTTACGGGAAGCTCCAACAAATTATACGTGGGTCTCGGCGAGTTCCCGATGAAGGGCTTGGAGATGGGACTCGTGGGTGTAAACAGCGCTGAATACGCCGACTTCGTAAAGATAACCGACAGACCCGTAGCGGAGAGCGACGTCGTGTACCTTTCCTGCAAGAGATACGAGGACGGTAAGACCGAGGAGGAGTCTGAGATCGGCTACTGTGTTCGTCTTGACCTCTCCGATGATAAGGTGGCGGCTCTCTGGAAGCCTGTTCTGGAGGGTAAGAGCATTGGCAAGATCGACGATTTCGATATGACGGTCGACGGCAAGCTCTATCACTATGTCGAAACCGAGATAATGTTCGTTACGACTTGTGAGAATGGAGCGGACAAGCCGGTTCTGAAGCTGGAGACCTACGCGCCTTACGATTACACCATAGAGATACTACAGAACAAGACCGTGTATTTTGACGTATACGTTGAGAGAGTGGTCAAGCATAATATCTGGCATAAGGCTGAGAGCGTTGGAAAATATCAGCTTTCTATGGATTGGAACGACGGTTATATAGAGAATAAGCTGGAGGCAGGCAAGCTGGATCTGACGCGGGAGGAGCTTGATACCTACGAGGGCGAGAGTTTGACGGAAAAGTACGAGAGCTACGTGTACTCCTATCTTATGGAGGAGTATCAGGCGGCGTACGACGAAATGGTAGAGGCTTCTATATGGAGCTACTATCATTCCAAGGCGGATATCAAGAAGTATCCGAAGAGCCGTGTTCAGACGATCTATGACGAATATTACTCGGAGATCAAGTATAATTATGAGAAAAACGGCGGAAAGATCTACGATATGTATTCCGGCA
Source organism: Clostridia bacterium (assembly GCA_017467105.1). Classification (GTDB taxonomy): domain Bacteria; phylum Bacillota; class Clostridia; order Oscillospirales; family CAG-272; genus UBA1740. The sequence goes on along the minus strand of JAFTSU010000002.1, from coordinate 33,303 downwards.
AGAACGTTACTTGCGAGACTATAGATCAGTTTGGAATACTGTATCTGATGCAGATCTTCGGCGTTCAGTATTCAGAAAAGCAAAGTCTCAAGGACGCGATCCTTGAGGTAGCGGAGTATATGGTAGCGGAGAGAATGATCCTTTATTATATAATGAAGGATGAAAATATCACTCCGGACGAGGCGACCTTCAATGCTCGCTACGAGGAGATAAGACAGGAGTATCTTGATGAGTTTATTCGTCAGGAGGGAACTGACACCTCTGATTATACGGAGGAGCAGTACCTGCAGTACGTTGAGAACTGCAAGAACTCCCTCTTCGGCTACTATGACGAGGCATACTTCAGAGAGCAGACCTACTACGATATAGTTCTGGAGACGCTTCGCACTTATCCGAACGTTATAACTATGGACGACGCTGAGTATTATCCTCAGGATAAATAACGGTATGATCCCCGTTTCTGATATGCACCTTGAGCGTACGCCTTCGTGTATATCTAGGAACGGGGATTTGCCGTATACAAAAGAGGCTTTGCCGGGATAACTCTACAAGGAGACGGGATGCTCGTTTTTTAGGTTGAAGAAGCAGACTCTTACGTATAACGCGCGGACGGTGAATAATTATTGACAAAATGGGCAAAAGATAGTAAACTGGATACGTAATAATTTCCAAGCTGCAGGATAATATCCTAACGCGCAGTGATTGACTTAAAGAGCCGCGATAAAAAGAGCTTGACACCTTGATATAAGCGTAATATGCGACTTGAGAGTTAAAGATTTGGAGGATACAGATGAATAAGGGAAATATAGACGCAAGGATAGGAAATACGCCGCTTTTGGATTGCTCTGCGCTTGCCGCGGGGACGGATTGCACAATAGCCGCGAAAATGGAATACAAAAACCCGATGGGATCTATTAAGGACAGAGTTGCTCTCTATATGATCAACGAGGCGGAGAGAACGGGTAAGCTCAGAGAGGGAGGCGTGATCGTAGAGCCGACGAGCGGTAATACGGGCATCGGTCTCGCCGGCATCGCAAGAGAAAGAGGCTATAAGACCATTATAGTTATGCCGGACAGTATGTCGGAGGAGAGGCGAATGCTGCTTAGAGATCACGGCGCGACCTTGGTGCTGACACCGGGTGCTCTCGGTATGTCCGGATCTATCAAGGAGGCTGAGCGCATAGTGGCTGAGGTTCCCGGAGCGTTTATGCCGTCTCAGTTCGAAAATCCGGCAAATCCACAGGCGCATTATGCCACTACCGGACCCGAAATATACAGTCAAATGCAAGGTAATGTTGACATTTTCGTTGCAGGAATAGGCACGGGAGGCACGGTTAGCGGAGTGGGAAGATACCTAAAGGAGCAGAATAAAGGCATCGTTATCGTTGGTGTCGAGCCAAAGGAATCAGCGGTTCTGTCAGGCGGCTGCGCAGGTCCTCACGGTATACAGGGAATAGGCGCGGGCTTTGTTCCCGCTACCCTTCAGCGAGGTGTTATAGACGAGATATTACCGATCAGCTCATCCATCTGCATTGACACCGTAAGGGGTGTTTACGACAAGCTCGGTGTTCTCGTGGGTATATCCTCAGGCGCGAATATCTATGCGGCACTGACTCTTGCGAAAAGGGAGGAAAACAGAGGTAAGACTATAGTTACCGTGCTGCCTGATTCGGGCGAGAGATATTTGTCTATACTCGGTAGATAATATTGAAATATATTGTTTTCATTCTCAAAGCGCTCGTTAGGGATTAGAGCTTGAAATACTCCAAAGCGCTCTTTGGAGAATAGAGCTTGAAAATCCAAAGAGCTCATTTGAGAGTTGAGTTGAAAATTATAAAGCGCTCTTTAAATAATTGATCTAAAGATAAATGTAAAAAGACGGACTTAACGCACCGCCACAATATAAAAAAGACGAGCCTATAGCGTACTATCCCACAATCCGGCGGGGTTACGGCATAAGCTCGTCTTGTTTTTGCGTCTCTTCTGAGAGGCGCTTTGCTTTTTTGCATTGATCAGTCGATATGGAATCTCTTGATCAGCTCTCTCTTGAAGTCCGCTCCAAGCATTACTATGATGGCTATAAGAAGAACGGCAGCAACGACGCCGAGGACTATGAGAGGCCAGAAGTCGTGCTCGTGCCAAAGCGCAAGTCCAACGGCAGAGGTCACTATGGCGAAGAAAATAAACAGAAGCAGGGGCATAATATTGTGCCGCTGCGTTTCAAAGTCGGTGAAGAGCAGCACCGCGCAGAATATAAGACCTGCGAAATAAACTATGGGTACTACGAATACCGCAAATCCGGGCGCTAAGAAAAGGTCGATCAGGGTGAGAAGCACGATGGCAAAGGAGATGGTCTTAATGGATTGGCTCGTGCGGTTATACTCAACCAGATCTACCGAGAATATCAGTGACCAGGCAGACCAAAGCGCTACCACGGCAATAGAGCTCCAGAACACTCCGCCGATTGCGATATTTACGATTACGGACGCAACCGCCGCCAGAACGAAGGGCCAGCGGAGAATGTTCAAAAGCTTTCTTCTGGCGAAGCGATGCTTCTCTACCGGGGGATAGGTAATCTTAATATGCATAGTGATCGCTCCCCTCTACCTCTATCTCGAGACCGTCCTCAAGGAAGTATTTGTAGATCTTCTCCTCAAAGGTGGGGTCAGAGGTCATTTTACATATTGTGAAAACGGTAGTGTTATTAAAGGTTATAGCCGAGCAAGCAACTCTGTTGATAGCAGGCGCGCCAAGGCAGAAATCCATATGATCAATATGCTTGGCAAGCGGCTCTGGCATAGAGATTACGCCAAGGTTTGACAGAGTAGACGTATAGCTCTTCTCGTTCATAAAGCTATATACCAGTCTTACGAGCGGATCCTTAATGAACAGAGGTATCAGACGGATACCGCCGACTATGCTGACCGCAGAGGTTATCATTGCGTGCATCTTGTCCTTAGCCGCCTTCTCCGTCAGCTGTGTAGCGATCTCGCGAAGCATTTGCTCTCTGTTCTCCATCTGATCAACGGGAAGCCTGATACCGCAGAACATAGAGAAGTTTCTGAGTGTCCTTGACTCATAGTATTTACGCATATTAACCGGCACCTGAATATTGATATCTCCGCTCAGCTCATCGGTGGACGCGTGGCAGGCGAGGAACATCTGCAGCAGCAGATATGCGGTCACCGTAGCTCCCTGAGATCTGGCTACCTCACGAAGCTTATCCGAGTTCATCTTAAGGTGTAAAACTCGACACGGGGAGTGGTTTGCGGGCTTTCCCGTCAGCTGAAGAGCGGATTTTTCCACAAAGCCGCCTCCGCTTTTTGCTTTCTCTATTTTAACAAACGCGTTTTCAAATTCCTCAGGATGAGGCGTTTCATTTACGTCGTAAAGATCTCCGGTAGCATCAGCGGGGCACTCAACACCAAGCAGTCTGAGATACTCGGATGCAACCGCCTTTATAAACACCATACCACCGGTACCGTCGGTAATAACGTGGAAGAACTCGACGCTCATTCGGTTCTTGTAATAGGTCAGTCTGAACGCGCCGGAGCCGCTCATAGAGACCTTTATTGGCTGGCAGGGCATATCGCATTCCTCGGTTACGGCAAATCTTTTCTTCACCGTGTCAAGATAATGCCAGAAAAAGCCCTTCTTCAGCGTTGTGGCAAATGAAGGGAAGCGCTTTATCGTAAAGGTCAGCGCCATCTGCAAAAGCTCAGGCACTACGTCCTCCTTGAAGTAGATGGACAGGCGGAACATCTGCTGTCTGCCGTGATCCATAGAGAAGGGGTAGATCTTTGCGGCCTCGTCCAGAGGAAACCACTGTACAGCCGGACGGGCGTAGAAGCCGCCGAGATTTGACATTGATAGTCTGTTCAGCGCCTCGTGAACAGACACGCCGCGGCGAGTTATCGCCATCAGAGCATTCTCAAAATCGGAGCGGAATTTTCTGCTCTCCTTTTTGGAGAGCTTGAAGTAAACGTTAAATTCCGAAAAGAAATCGCGGACAGCCGCCGCATCGCTCTCAGAGAGAGTTGAGCAGTACTCTGCAAAAACGTTCGTTGTTTCTTTCATACTTCTCCTGCTTTTACTTTATTGCCGCGTATCGCGGCTTGTGGAGTCGGCATATCAGAGACGGCGCCCGTCCTTGATACCTAAAAGCTCCAGGGCGTTTACGCCCAGTATTCGCTCCTCGGATTCGGGAGAAAGACCTAGGGAGTGAAGGTGAGATACGTATTCGTTGATTTTTGTCCAAGGACTGTCGGTAGCGAAAAGAACCTTTCTGTCACCGTGCTTTTCTATAATTTTGATTACGGTCTCATCGTCCGTTCTGCCGAAAACGTTTGCCGTGTCGAAGTAAACGTCCTCACCCGCAAGGCTCTCGTACACCTCGTCAAAGAAGAGAAGAGACCCGAGGTGCGCCAGAACCAGCTTGTCATATCCGCCAATCTTGTCAAGAAGACGGAGAATGCGGCTGGGAGTGCATTTAGTATCCTCCGGGTATACGTTATCGTAGCCGGCGTGGGTCAGCGTAATCAGTCCTAAGGATTTTGCGAGCGCTATTATTCTGACAAATTTCTCTGAATCTATACGCTCGTGCTGATAATCGGGGTGGATCTTAATTCCGAGGAAGCCCTTCTCCTTGAGTATGTGAAGATGCTCCTCGTAGCATTCGTCATCCGGATGTATTCCGCCGAATGACAGTATTCTGCCGCCGTTATAGAATTTTTCGTTAATGCTCTCGCCAAATGCTGTGATGCTGGTGAATTGCTCCTTTTTCGTAAGAACGGGCAGATTTACTGAAAAGTCTACCCCCGCCTCGTCAAGACGGGCGATAAGGCTTGATTCCTTGCCGTCCGAGAAGTGCGGCTCGCCACTCCTCTCCGTGAGGGAATTAACGCAAGCCTCTGCAATTTTGTCCGGAAAAATGTGTGTGTGAAAATCGATAATCATTTGTTTTTCTGTAAATAAAAGTAGTCAAAAGTACGTGTTTTTAATTGATATCTGCGGTTTGCTCGTCATTGCAATTACAGACGTCCTGTGTATCTATGGTGTCCTCGGAAAGCTCCTTTTTGAAATCCGATTTGGAAATCAGAAATTTACGGATAGCAAAGAGACCGCCAATACACAAAACGCAGGCAATATTATTTAGAGGATCGTTGTGATTCACTATGACCTGACGGGCAATAGCGACTATCAGAACCTTTAGGGTGTTTGCGGGAGTCGGATTGATCAGTATTCTGACAAACTCAAGTCCTACGACTATAGTAAGAATATTGTGCAGATAAGTATTTGCGGTGTCAAAATAACCGTCGCTTGTGAGCATTTCGTATATCTCAATGATCAGCATACCCACAAGCACCAGTATGGTCATTATGGCGATAGCGTACTCGAGAAGGTGTACCGGACGGAGAAGGTCTCACTCGGCTTCTTGTGCATCACAGCTCTCCAATATAAAATAATAATATATTTATCTTAATTATACTATAAAATAAACCGAAGGTCAAGACCTCTTTTTAAGATAAAGAAGCACCGCTTTGCATAAACGAAAATTTACGTAGAAATACGGGCGAAAATATATACAAAAACGAAAAAATATGATATAATTTAAAAACGGAGGTGTGAAATGAGACAGATTTATTTTGAGCTTATGAAAAAGACATTGTCCGCATATTCGGACGAGCATATAAAAAAATACTTTAACACCGTAAAAAAAGAAGGACTTACAGAGCACGGCTTTCCAAGACTTACGGCAAATATAGGAATACTGATTTCTAAGGGAATCAGAGAGGATCTTCTTCCGTTGTTCACCGAGATGATGGACTTCTGCACCTCCACTATACCAAACGTGAAGGCGGCAAACGATTTTTCGGTTCGTGAGATCATCGCGTGCGTTGAGGAAATAGAAAAAAGTGCTATCGCAAGCATAATAGGCGGCGGAAAAATATCCGAGTGGAAAAGAAATATTTCCACCATCGTTCCGGAGAGGTGTTATGATAGATTTGCCGTGAGTAAAACGGACGACTTGCGTAATTGGGCTCTGTTCACAGGTTCCAGCGAGTATTACAGGCTCTCCGGCGGACTTGGCGGAAATATGGACTTTATAGATCTGCAGATCGAAACTCAATTTCCCTGGTTTGACTGTAACGGAATGTATATGGATTCGAAGGATTCGGAGAACCGTCAGCCTATTATGTACGATCTGGTAACCAGGTCGCTGTTTGCCATTATTCTGGACCGTGGCTATAACGGTAAGCATCGGGAGAGGATGGACTCCATAATCAAAAGTGCGGGCGAGCTTACTCTGCGTATGCAGTCGGTAAGCGGCGAGATCCCCTTTGGCGGTCGGAGCAATCAGTTTATCCACAACGAGTGCTGGCTTCTCACGGTATACGAGTATGAAATAAAGAGATATACTCGGCAGGGAAATACGGCAAAGGCGAGGGAGTTTTCAGAGGCTGCGGCTCGGGCGCTTCGTACCGTGGAGCATTGGCTTGATAAAGAGCCTATCCGCCACATCAAAAACCGTTTCGATACCGCGACCCGTTACGGCTGTGAGCATTACGCTTATTTTGACAAATATATGATAACCGCAGCCTCGGGACTGTTTACGGCTAATCTGATATCCGACGGCAATATTCCTCTTGAATACGTAGAGGATAACAGCACGGCGGCGACTCTGACAAGCCGCCACTTCGGCAAGATGTTCTTGAAGTCCGGCGGATATTTTCTGGAGATGGATATGGACGCAGATCCTCACTATGACTGCTCCGGAGTTGGCAGAATTCACCGCAAGGGTGCGCCGTCTGCCCTTTGTATGTCTCTTCCTTGCCCATCCGATCCCATTTATAAGACAGACACCCACAAGAACGGGATATCGCTGTCCGTTGGTGTGAAAAAGGGTGACGGCTGGCACTTTGCTACAGGTCCGGATACAGAATACGAGGTGCTGAGCATCAGCGAAAACGGCGCGGCAGAGGCAACCGTCAGATGCAGCTTCTCAAATGGAGAACGGGTAACTGCTGACTACAGGGTAGAGGAGAACGGAGTTCAGATATGCGCTAAGAGCGACGGAGACGTTGGTATAATGCTTCCCGCCTTCCTCTTTGACGGTGAGACGAGCACAGATATCAACACAAGCAAAAACACCCTTACCGTCCGCTACGGCGGATACGTTTGTGAGTATTACTCCGACAGTGAAATCAAAAAAACGAATACTATGGGTGGCAACCGAAACGGTTACTATCAGGCATATCTTGTTGAGGGATACGGAAAAATAGTTGTCAGAATTGAAATTAAAAAGGATATGTGAAAAGGCAAACATAATGCGGTATAAGTCGTAACACCATTTTAAAAAGCAATACATCATCGCTGCTTGTGCAATTAAACAATTAAAACAAAACCCCGAAAAAGCAAACAAATATTTGCATTTTCGGGGTTTTATTAGTAGCTTGTCGTTTGGTCAAATGTTATCACACAACGGAGAAGGGTGTTTATTTATATTATTTTGTCTCCATAGTTGTGTTTGTGGCGGTGTCTAATTTCGGATAGATAATGGTTATGCTCGTGGGAATGCTCTATTCGGTGAGTGTGAGTGGTTCCGTCATGTGTGTGTGTAAGTATGTGGACGTGGTTGTGGCTATGTCTTTGAGAAAGAGTATCCATTACAACTATTACTGTGCCGAGTATCATTACGGCAAGTCCTATGAAGTATGCCACGGTGGGTTTTTCCTTGAAGAGTAAAAAGGACAGAGACGTACCTATAAAAGGAGCTACCGAATAGTAGGCGCTTGTCTTGGACGCTCCGATGATACCCTGTGCCTTTATGTAGAAGAATATGCTGAGTCCGTATGCCACAAAGCCAAGAACAGCCGCCGCTATAAAATACTGCACCTCGGAGAAGCGCTCCCCTATACACAAAGCCACCGTGAGCGAACCCAGTCCGGAGAATATTCCTTTCAGACATACTGACAAAAATTTAATCGTTATACTGTGATATATATGACTTTTCTATAGGCGATTTTTATACGTTAGGAGGGAACGAGGTCTTCAAATCGGAAAGAAAGCCGTTTTCGTCCTCCCTGATAAAGCGCCAGACACCGTTATCGTATAAAAGCTCTGTTACAGACGCGTTGGAGACCCAGGGAATATTCTTCATCCGATCAAATGACAGCCCCCTGAGAGCGCATTGCATCGCCCGTATCGGAGTTGCGTGTGTCGCTATTACTACGGTCTGTCCACATTCCGCTTTTGCAATTTCCGTGAGAGACTGTAAAATCCGTTTACCAAGCTGTCTTACACTCTCTCCGCCATCGCATTTACAGTTGCCGATATCGTTGAGCCAGCAGGAATATCCTTCACCGTAGCACGAAATAAGCTCGTCAAATTTTTTGCCCTGCCATAAGCCTGCGTCAATCTCGCGCAATCGCGTATCGGCGATCAGATCAGAGCCCGTTATATCCGCGATGATCCTGCCTGTTTTGTATGCTCTTTTTAAGTCGCTGGAGTATACCTTACCGACCTTGTAGTTTTCTGATATGTAAGCGCCTGCCAGGTGTGCCTGCAGCTCGCCCTTTTCAAGCAGAGGCACGTCTATCTGTCCTGCGAAAAATCCCAGTCTGTTTGCTTCACTTTCCCCGTGCCTGACCAGAAGTAGTGTTGTCATAGATGTTCTCCAAAATGTGATTTTTACGGATATTTAAAGCTGATGTGGTATTAATGAAGCAGCTTAAGCTCAATTCCCAATACACCGTATAGCTTTTGCTTTTCCTTTGAGTAATAAGCGTTCATATCATCGGCGGATGCGGTCATAATATCCTTTTCGGTATAGCCGCATTTCAAAAGCGGTAAGCCTTCGTACAAATCTTTAAAGGACTCAAATTTGTGAAGGGCAACGACCAGACAGCTTATATATGCTCTCCGGTCGGATGAGTTAACGAATTCAATTTCATCTCCGACAGATATAAGTCTGCGTTTTTCGTCATACAGTCGTAATTCAATAGTTTTCCTGCCGCTTCGTATCATTTCGAAGGGCACGCTATGTAAATTCATCACATGCTTCATTTTCGTATTCCTTTAAAGCAATTTGAAGCTTTGATTAAAAATCGGCTTTTGGCATAATTTGCTTCTCCAATATTTGCACTGATGCTCGTGGCAGAGCGTTAAAACTTGTTTTTTAGAGAGTGGTGGTCTTCTATTAAATTAGTAAATTACAAAGAATTTACCGTAAAAAGCATAGATAATTTGGCAAGCTTGTTTTCTCTCATTTTTACTCCCGTTTAAAGAAATCGAGACAAGAGGTTTCTTGTCTCGATGAAGTCACTCCGCGATGAAGTCTGCCTCGCGGATGAAGTTGAAAACTGTGTTTTCGGTTGAATGAAATCCACCGCACGCCTGTGCGATTTCATCCGAGTATTCAGCGAGGATCTCATCTGCAGAGCAGATTTATTTCACACAACGTGTGGATTTCATTGCATTTGCCTTTGACAAATGTTTCTTAGTACAACCTCAAATCACCTCAAAAATACAAACCCAAATATCCTCCACACATAGGCTTGACGCCAAAAATTGCAGTTTTTCTTTATCAAAGTTGTTATAATGCCTCTTTGCCAAAGCGTTCTTCAATCTCTGCATTGATACAATCTATTTCTTGTTTTATTTTAATATAAAGTTCCGATTCTTTTTCTACTGAATTTAGCAACATCATATTAAATTCGTGAGAAGATTTTAATTTGTTTAGCGAAAGTTTTTGCGCTTTCTTTTCTTTTGGTTGCGTTGGCTCTATCAAATCATAGGTAATTTCATCTTTGATTTTTTCATAAGAAATACCTTTAAAACGATTGTGAGAAAAAAGAATACCCGTTTCGCCAAACACTCCTAAAAACTCTACGCTTTTCTGCTTTGGACGGTTATCTAAAAACACAAGTATCTTCTTTCCGTGCATATCCATTTTATCATTTGTTAAACACTCGTGGTTACCAACGAAAGTTTTTATAATTTTTTGATTTGAAGCGTCAATGGCGTTTTTCCAAATGATACCATTACCTAAATCGTGAACATACCCCTCAACGGTAAATTTATCTACCCAAACATAAAATCCGCCAGGAATATACTTATGCAAACGCGTTGGGCTAAAATATGATGCTCTATATGGAAGTTTACTGTTGAACAACAGCGTCATAAGTTCTGCAATGGTATTGATGTTGAATGAATCGCCTTTTTTAATGACCTTTTTCATTCTATTATCCTTTTCACTTCGAGTTTAATCTCAAACAAGACTCCTTTGTGTGTATCTAAAGGATATTTGTTTTTGTATTTGTGAGGTTCTACCTGTTTGTTCGGTCACAAATGCCTCATTCCCACTCAATCGTTCCCGTAGGCTTAGGTGTAAGATCAAACAGAACGCGGTTGATGCCGGGGACCTCGTTCGTTATGCGCGAGGTGATTTTATGTAACACGGGATAGGGTATTTCCTCAATTGTAGCGGTCATAGCATCCTTTGTATTAACTGCGCGAATGATCGCGGGCCAGCCCTCGTAGCGACTGTCGTCCTTGACGCCTACGCTCTTGATATCGGGGATGGCGATGAAATACTGCCATACCTTACCGGAGAGACCGGAGATCTCAAACTCCTCGCGCAAAATTGCATCTGCCTCGCGCAGAGCCTCGAGTCTGTCACGGGTGATAGCGCCAAGACATCTGACGCCGAGTCCGGGGCCGGGGAAGGGCTGACGGTATACCATACCGTGAGGAAGTCCGAGAGCCTCGCCGACTACGCGGACCTCGTCCTTATAAAGAAGCTTTATGGGCTCTACAAGCTTGAAGTTAAGATCCTCGGGCAGACCGCCGACGTTGTGGTGGGACTTAACTGCCTTCTTGCCCTCCGCCTGCTTAACGCTTTCCAGGATGTCGGGATAAATTGTACCCTGCGCCAGATATTCAACTCCCTCGAGCTTTCTTGCCTCGTCGGCGAACACGTTAATGAACTCTGCGCCGATGATCTTTCTCTTTCTTTCGGGGTCACTCACACCGGCTAAAAGACCTAAAAATCTGTCGGTTGCGTCCACGTATACGAGATTTGCCTTGAGCTGATTTCTGAAGACCTCCACAACGTCCTCTGATTCGTTTTTCCTCATCAGACCGTGGTTTACGTGTACGGAGATCAGCTGATCGCCTATTGCTTTTATGAGAAGCGCTGCTACTACGGAGCTGTCTACGCCGCCTGAAAGAGCGAGAAGCACCTTCTTGTCTCCTACCTCGGCTCTGATCTTTTCTATTTCCTCAGCGATAAACTGATCAGCAAGAGCCTTGGTGGTTATTCTGAGCATCGAATCGGGTCTTTTGTTGGAATTCATATGATTACCCCCTTTTATTTTTACAGTATAATTATACACTGACGCGTGTGGGAATTCAAGATGTTTTTTTAACAAAATCTCACCTTTCCCATATAATATAATTATAAGTATTACACATCGGGAGACAAAAATGCTTGCTACAAAGCCGTATAACAGAGAAAACGCGGTGGCTTACGCCAGAAAATACGCGTTCTCACAAAACTCAAGATTTGGAAACTTTGCCGGGATAGGAGGAAATTGCACCAATTTCGTATCTCAATGTATATACGCGGGTGGATGCGAAATGAACTATAAGCCAACGTTTGGCTGGTACTATATTTCTTTGAACGAAAGATCGCCCTCGTGGACTGGAGTTGAGTATTTCTTCAATTTCATTACACAGAACGCGGACGTAGGGCCTTTCGGCAGAGTTGCCACCAGAGACGAGATTGAGATAGGAGACGTAATACAGCTCGGGCGAAACGATGAGGGATATTATCATACTTTGATAGCGGTAGGCTTTGACGGAGAGGATATTCTGGTAGCAGCCCAGACAGACAACGCCTACGCCAGACCGCTCTCCACCTACGATTACGATTATCAGAGATTTATCAAGATACTTGGCATCAGATTTGAAACACCGGACAGCTACTTCTGCTTTGACGAGCTGATGAGGGATCAATAGCTGAAAAAACCGATTTTGCACACATAAGTTAGCAAAATCGGTTTTTTATTAGTCTATATTTACGAAAGACCGAGATAATATAAATTACAGATTGATCTTATTAGCGACTGTGAAGAGGTCGAGAAGATATGATTCCTTCTCTGCGATCTCTCTCTTCATTCTGTCTATATCCTCAGCGGAGAATGCGTCAAGGTCGCCATCCTTAAGGGTCTTCTTGTACATTCTGTCAAGAATGAGAGCGTAGTTTATATCGTTGGTTATGATTTTGCCCTTTCTCTCGCAGACGACTACGTTTGAGTTGCCACGGAGCAGCTCCTCTGCAGCGTATGTACCCATCTTGGAGGCAAGCACTCTGTCACGAAGGGTGGGATTTCCGCCGCGGACGATATGAGCGAGGCGGGCAAACTTTGTCTCTACACCGGTCTCAGCCTGAATTTTCTTTGCAAGGGCGGGAGCGTACTCGCTGCCTACACCCTCGGATACGATAACAATAAAGTTACGCTTGCCGAGAGCCTTGGCCTTTGCGATCTTCTTGCAGATGGAGTTGTCGTCATAGGGGAACTCGGGTACTACAACTGCCGTCGCGCCTGATGCTATCGCGGTATTGAGAGCGATGTCGCCGGCTCCTCTTCCCATTACCTCAACGACGTTACATCTTGCGTGGGATTCGCAGGTGTCTCGAAGCTTGTCGATAAGCTCAACGACCGTGTTCATCGCCGTGTCGAAGCCGATAGTTGCATCGGTAGAGGTTATGTCGTTATCAATAGTACAGGGCACGCCTACGCAGGGTATTCCGTGAGCGGTAAGATCGGTTGCGCCGCGGAAGGTTCCGTCACCGCCGAGAGATACTATGCCGTCAATACCGAATTTGCGGCAGGTCTCCAGCGCCTTCTCCATACCCTCCTTGGTTTTGAACTCGGGGCAGCGGTCGGAGTACAGCACAGTACCGCCGCGGTTGATGATGTTGGATACGTCGCGGATCGCGAGAGGTTTGATATCGCCGTGGATAAGTCCCGAGTAACCGCGATAAATTGCCATCACCTCAACTCCTCTGGTGAGTGCGACTCTGGCTACTGCTCTTACCGCCGCGTTCATACCGGGAGCATCGCCGCCCGAGGTAAGCACGCCTATTCTCTTGAATTCTTTCATTTTTTCATATTCCTTCGTGTTTTTATGATAAAAATTTTGTTTCCAATGTATTATACAATATTATTTTGCCTTTTTCAATACCTGTTTTGTGAAAATCGCAATAAACGGGTAAATATTTTTGTATAAAACATCTAAATGTTGTTAATTATTATATTTTGGATTGACAAAAGTGCGTATTTGTGATATTATTTTTATATATATTTCAGGATTCCGTCGCAGCGCGGAGGCATTTACTATTACTCGGAAGGAGCTCAGCGGTGTATATAGCACTTATAGCAGAGGACAACAAAAAGGAACTTATGGCTCAGTTCTGTATCGCATACTGCGGTACGCTAAGCCGTCACAACATATGCGCGACTGACAGCACCGGCAGATATATTGCTGATGCTACGGGGCTTGAGATAGACACGTTTATGCCCGGCAGCGAGGGCGGAATGGAGCAGATCTCATCACGCATTTCATTCAACGAGATAGATATGGTATTCTTCTTCAGAAGCACGGCGTCTGAGAGAGAGGTTACCGAGGCGGAGAACAATCTTCTGAGACTCTGCGACGTATATAATATTCCTATGGCGACGAACATAGCTACCGCGGAGGTGCTTGTTACAGCCCTGGAGGCAGGAAGCTTCAATTGGCGCGAGTTTATCAACCCTCGCAGCGAGTACAATCTCAGAAAGAAAAGAATGTAAGATGATGGCGCACCGCCGCAGTGCTGTGCGCCATAATTATTTAGATGAAAGGCGGATCGTTTATGGCTACGGCTTTTCCCTGCAGAGTGAGAATAGAGTCCACGGTGGATAATCTGGATTCCCTGGGCCTTACAGTAGGTGACTCCGAGAGGACAGAGGAGAAGGCTGACGGCTACCTTATGAATAACGGCGATCAGTACACGCTCACCTACTCCGTTAAGGGTGAGGGCGGCGACGTGTATTCGGAGATAACCGTAGACGGCGGTGCCGTAAGAGTGAAAAGGCAGGGAGCCGTTATAAGCGATTTCTACTTCAAGGAGGGCGAGGAGCATCGCTCTTTATATACTGTTTCGCCATATAAATTTGAGGTTACTATCAAAACGGGAAGGGTAAGACCGGAGCTTGACGCACACGGAGGAAGAGTTGATATTCTCTATAGAATGAATATCGGCGGTGCAGACAAGGCGGTCAGAATGAAAATATGGATGCAAACGAGCTGAGGACCAGAATCAAAGAGGGCAGCCTTGGCGGAGTATATATTTTCGGAGGCGAGGAGGAATATCTCGTCAGATATTATCTCAAGCAGCTTGCCGATGCCGCATCCGGTGATTCTGCCTTTGCGGTGTTTAATTCTCTCACCTTCGACGGTGAGGACGTGGATCTCGGCGCTATAGCGGAGGCTGTAAAATCTCCTCCCGTTATGGATGAGTATAAGCTGATAGTATGGCGTCACGCGCCCCTTTCGTCTATGAAGGACAAGGAGCTTGATCTTCTGGAGAGCGTTATGGAGCTGACGGCAGAGCATAGCTACGCGGTGCTTGCGATCAGCGCCGCTCCGGACGACATTGATTTTGGAACTCCTAAACGGCCCTCCAAGCTGATAACGAGATTTTCAAAAATCGCGAACGTCCTTCGCTTTGACAGATCGACGGAAAATCAGCTGTACGGTTGGCTAAAAAAGCATTTTGACTCAGAGGGGGTCGACGTAACCCTCGATACCCTCAGGGCTCTGGTATTCCGCTCGGGAAGGTCTATGGAGATACTTGTCAGAGAGGTGGATAAGCTCTCCGCTCTTGCGCACGCCAGAGGTCTGGAGGTACTGACACCCAAGGAAGTAGAGGAGGTATCCTCTTCCACCCCGGAGTGCGAGACCTTTGCGCTGCAGAACGCTATAACCGAGAGAAATAAGGCGAAAGCGTACGACGCTCTTTTGGATATGAAATTCCGCAGAATAGATCCGACGGTGGTTATGGCGACTCTCTCACATACCTTCGCGGAGCTTCTCCACGTGTCGAAGCTTCTCTCTGAGGGTAAGGGCTCGTCGGATATAGAGACTCTTTTGAAGATGAACCCATACAGAGCGAAGCACGCAATCTCCGCGGTGAAAAAATACACTCCGGACAGGCTATCCAAGATAGTGTCCACACTCACCAGAGTGGATGCTGATTCAAAATACGGCGGTATAATGGGCTATACTGCTATTGAATTGTTTGTTTCACAAAATATATAAATTTGCAAAGAAAGGTTTACATATGAAACGTTTAATTGCTTTAATTCTCGCGCTTGTGATCTCATCTCTCGCAATGTTTTCCTGCGACAAGCCGGGTCCTGACAAATCCGAGGAGTACGGCGAGGGCGGATGCGTATACACCACCGAGCGCGACACGACGGGCAGAAGTGTCGGCTACGTTGAGATATGCGTAGAGAAATACGGTAAGATCGTGCTTCTCCTCGATCATACCACAGCGCCTAAGACTGTAGTAAACTTTATAGGTCTTGTTAAGGCAGGCTTCTACGATACGCCCGGCAAGGATGAGAAGAAGGAGCTTTACGCCAACACCTTCCATCTTATAGACCCCGGCTTCGTTATTCAGGGCGGCTGCTTTAACCACGACGGCACAGGTCAGCTTCTGGAAAAGATAGAGGGAGAATTCGCGGATAACGGCTATTTAGAAAACGATATCAAGCATCTGCGCGGCGTTATTTCGATGGTTCGCCAGGATGATCCCAATAGCGCATCCTGCCAGTTCTTTATCTGCCTTGACGATATTCCTCATCTTGACGGTGAGTACGCTTCCTTCGGCTACGTTATCAAGGGAATGGATATTATCGATAAGATCGTTGAGGATTATCAGCAGTATGCGAACCTTGAGGAAATGGCGGGCATTATTGAGGACGTTAACAACCAGCCCGTGATCCGCTATATCAAGTGGCTTCCCGATAAGGATGGCTACTGGAAGTCCCAGCACAACTGATTTTGATTTATAGGATTGAGCATTGACGCGCCGCTCACTTTCGGCGTATAAAAGGTATAAAAATGAGCGTTTACCCCACCACGTGTGGAGAAAACGCTCATTTTTTTGTTTTAAAGCCGTTTGATCACTTAAACTATTCCTTATCTGAAAGGAGAATGATCTTAAGCAAAAGCGAGCTTGTACATCCGCAATATAAAGCCGTCAGAAGCTGAGAAGGTTTCCGTAGCTCCAGCCCCAAGCGGACGCGCCCTCGTCGTATCTTGGCTCCGCGAGCTCGGGAAGCGAGTCAACGATTCCGCCCAGATAATCACCAAGGCGGCGCATAGCGTATCTCGTTCTCATTATCTGAGGACCGTACATTCCGTCAATGATCTCAGCTCCGAAGGGGCGGAGATACTCGTCCTTGTGAGAGTGGTGCGCCTCCGTAAGCTCAAGCCAGGCGTTTTCGAGGGCGGGCAGCTTCTCCGCGAGTATATAAGCAAGTGTTTTTTTATCACCCGACTTATACGCGGGAGCTATCTTCTCGGAAATATAGGTCTTCAGCGAGAGCACCTTAAATACGCAGTGGCAGAAGCTGTAAAGCCACTCCCAGCCGTCGCCGCGCGTCATATATCCAAGATACTGATCAGCCATTTTGCCGTAATGCCCGTATCGGCTCTCTCTGTAAAGCTTTTCGTCAAAGATACCGAGCATCAGGTCCTGCCACATCAGCTTGTTGCCGTAGAAGCGCTCGCCGTAGAACATCGACTTATAATCCACCTCGCCCTCCTTGTAAAGCGCGTGGTAGTTTGACATATCGTAGAACGCCTCGTATGACGCTCCTATTATCTTCTCAAATCTCTCGGGCAGAAGCGCGGATGAGTCCTCGTAGGTAAGCTCCGCAAATCTTGCCGCCTCGAGAAGTGAGGTCTGGTATATGGTGGTGCTGTACGACCAGACGGTCATACATATCTCCTCTATACCCTTCTTTTTACACGCCTCAATAGATTTCTCGTGGAAGTATTCGCTCCACTCGTTATCGGGCAGCAGACCGCCGAAGATCCACACGCCGCCGGCAAAGATCACGGGATTACCGAACTCACGGTTCTTGTCTATGATAAATTCGCTGCAGTTTTCATCCTCGTAGTTCCAGTAGACGAGCTCCATATTCTTCGGCATAGCTGAAATAACGCTCTCCGGGATATCCAGCTTCTTCGGATATTTCTCGTGATGCTCGGAGAGATAGCAGAACACCATATCGTTCCACATCATAGGACGGAGTCCAAGCTCCGAGCAAATTTCCGCCACACGCTGCACGTGCTCGATAAAGATATTCAAGGGCTCGCGGTATCCGTTGCGTCTTAAGTACGTGCCCGTGCCGAGACCCGCTGATTCGTCAAGACCTACGTGTACGCGTCTTGAGCGGAATACGGAGGAAACCGCCACCAACATATCGCGGATGAGCTCGTAGGTCGTCTCCTCGCCGGGAAGAAGGCAGAAGCCGTTTTCCTTGTATTTTGATGCCTCGCTCCACTTGAGGTAGTGCTGCATATGACCGAGAGTCTGAATGCAGGGAACTATCTCTATACCTATGGAGTCGGCGTAACCGTCAAGCTCGCGAAGCTCCGCCGCGGAGTATCTGCCTCTCATATATCCGAAGTGCTTGTACTTCTCGGGCATCTCGTACATATCCTCTATGTAGAACCAGAGCTGATTGTAGCCGAGGGATGCGAGCTGACGGAAATATTCCTTAAGGGCATCCATATTAAGTGGCCCGCCAAAGGAGACGTCAAGCATAATGGATAGGGTCTTGAAGCATGCCTTTTCGCAGATCGTCAGATCCTCGCCCTTGTAATATCCCTTTATGAGCGCGAGTAGACGGTTCAGGTGGTGTATCTCGGAGCATCTGATCTCTCCGACACCGTTTCTTATCTCCACGGTCATTTCCTTCGAAATAACAAAGCTTAATGTGAGATCCAGCTCGTCGAGTCCGAGATGATCGTTCATTATGGCGTAGCTTGCCTTGAAGCTCGCCGGTAATCCTTTGATTTTCATAGTATACTCCTTTGCGGAAAATTTTTGTGTTATTTCAGTATATCATCGTTGATAAATTAGCTTTCCTGTCAACCATCACGAAAACGTATCGGAATGGGTCACTTCAAAAACGTCTTTTTACACTAATTATAGAAGAAATGTCGTTAGAAGTCAATGGAGAAAATAAAAATAAAAGTTAACATTATTTGCAACAGTTTTTAGACCGGATTTCTCGAGAGAGACACTGTCAGAAGGCTTCAAAGGATCCCATCTCGAAGAGAGGATAACTTAGGAAACGGGAGCTATAAGATGCCGATATGCCGCCTCGGCTTCATAATGACAGTCCGTATTTATTGTAGCATTTGCTTAATGCTCGCTTAAAACAGCAGAGACGTCGTTCATACGATCAGCGGAGAGAGTGACGCTTTCGGGTAATCTTTTGAAGCCCATATCAAGCAACGGTGATCTTTCATCAAGTGTAAAATCTCTTTTCTCTATGGACCTGAACGCAGGATCCACGGACACCGTGTCGGGATCCATACCGTAAACTCTTTGCCACTCTTCAAGGCTTATCTCATTGCCATCTCTGTCGGTAAACATTACGACGTCTCTGCCCGATGCATCCCAAACGAAATTAGCGCGAGCACCGAACGTATTGGCTCCGCTTTGCGGGTTGTAAATAGGGCATTTAAGGCTGACTATTATATTTCGCTCAAAGCACACCTCGGAGAGCAGCTCGTTTTTCGAGGTCCTGACAGGAAAGTGACCGGACGTTCCGACGAAAACGTTGTTTTTAACGCCTTCGTGCCTCCCCTTGTACCTCACGAATTTATTTCTGACAGAAGCAACGTATGCCAGGTCATAACCTTTGCTAAGGAGATTTTACAGGAGGCAAACGGAGAGGGAAGCGTTACCCACGTAAAAAAATATATTTTTGAGGTTTGTGAGGCGCTCTTTGGAATAGTGGACCATTATCTTCCGGGAAGAAGATGCGTTGGCGGTCCACCCTTAGCAAAGGCGGTGCTCTCTCCGCTTCTTTACGAGATATCAAGAAAGTGCGTATTTTACAAGGAAAGCTCGGCTGACAGGGACGTTCTTCTGCGCGCGCTTATATATCTCAGCGCTCATTACAGAGAACAGGTAACCCTTGAGTCCGTAGCGGCAGAGCTTGGTATACATCCGGCCAGCCTATCAAGGCTGTTCACCCAAAGGACCGGCATCGGTTTTTTGAGATTTATCAAGTATCTCAGGGCAACGGCGGCGGCAAATCTTATACTTGCTGACCGTGGCACTTTTACCGATATAGCCATGGAGGTCGGATTTGGAAGCGTGCGGAGCTTTAACCGAGGATTTTTTGATATTTACGGAATAACTCCCACGGAGTACAAGGCCGCAAACAGCTTTTCGGATCAATAAGAGATGACGTACCGTCGGTAATCGACACGATTATATGCGAAAACTATTTTTTTCAAGCGTAACAGAACGCAAATCGCGAACAGAAAATCTCCCGTGGCAGAGGATTTCAGCCACGGGAGATTTTTATACTATAGTGAATCTTGATTAAAATCGAGAAAAACGCCGTAACGTATCACGGTTTTTCGACTTTTATACTGATATAAAGGTCTGTAAGATCAAACGCGCTCAACGGAGATTGTTACGTTTTCGCCATTGATATTCCATTCCTTTGCATTTTCGAGGGTGCTGCCGATTAGCAGCTTCACGCCAAGGGTCTCGGAGAGTATCTCCGCCTCGTTTCTGGACGCGACGCCCTCAACCGTTCCGTTACCTGCAACGCCGATACGGATGTTATCCATAACCTCAAAGCCGGAGTCCTTACGCATGGTCTGGATCTTGGAGATGATCTCGCGTACGTTTCCTTCCTCAATAAGCTCGGGGGTCAGATTCTTGTCTATAACTACGGTGATACCGTGGTCGGAAAGTGACTCGAAGCCTTCCTGCTTTGTCATATCTATGAGCAGGTCCTCCTCGGTAAGCACGATCTTCTCGCCACCTATCTCAAAGCTTATAGAGCCGTTTGCCTGAAGGTCAGCCATTGCGGCGTTTCCGTCAAGCTCTGCAAGGGTCGTCCTGATACCGCCGAGATACTTACCGTACTTCGGTCCTACGGTACGAAGCTGAGGCTTGAAGGTGTAGGTGGTGAAGCCGGAAACGTCATCGGTGAACTCAACGCTCTTCACGTTCAGCTCCTCTCTGATAACGTCAATGAAGCTTGCCTCGGGAGCTTTGTCAGCCTTAACGTACATCTTGGCTACGGGCTGGCGATTCTTCACCTTCGCGGCGTTTCTGCAGGCGCGTCCAAGCACTACGACCTCAACTACCTTGTCCATATTTTCCTCAAGCTCCGGGTCTATCATAGACTCGTCACAAACGGGATATTCACACAAATGAATAGACACGGGTGCGGTCTTATCCACGTTACATACGAGATTTCTGTAGATATCGTCGGTCATAAAGGGGATGAAGGGAGCGGCGATCTTCGCTACGGTAACCAGGCAGCTATAGAGTGTGGTGTATGCCGCAACCTTGTCAGCGGGCATATCCTTCACCCAGAAGCGCTCACGGCAACGGCGAACGTACCAGTTTGAAAGCTCGTCAACGAAGCTCTCAAGCACTCTCGTCGCCTCGGGGATCTTGTATGCCGCAAGGTGTGAGTCAACCGTCTTTACGGCGGTGTTCAGCTTGGAGAGTATCCACTTGTCCATTACGGTGAGAGAGGCGGGGTCTACGTTATATTTCGTGGGATCAAAGCCGTCGATGTTCGCGTAAAGAACGTAGAACGCGTATGTGTTCCAGAGTGTTCCCATAAACTTGCGCTGACCCTCTATTACCGCGTCGCCGTAGAAGCGGTTAGGCAGCCAGGGAGCAGAGTTTGAGTAGAAGTACCAGCGGATCGCGTCGGCGCCGTACTGCTCCAGAGCCTCAAAGGGATCAACGGCGTTGCCCTTGGACTTGGACATTTTCTGACCGTCCTTGTCCAGCACGTGACCGAGAACGAGCACGTTCTTATAGGGAGCACAGTCGAAGATAAGGGTGGAAATAGCCATCAGAGAATAGAACCATCCGCGAGTCTGGTCAACGCCCTCGCTGATAAAGTCAGCAGGGAACTGAGACTCAAATATTTCCTTATTTTCAAAGGGATAATGCCACTGAGCAAAGGGCATAGAGCCGGAGTCAAACCAGCAGTCGATGACCTCGGGAACGCGCTTCATCTCGCCGCCGCACTTAGGACATCTCAGAGTCACAGCGTCGATGAAGGGTCTGTGAAGCTCGATATTGTCGGGGCAGTTGTCGGACATAGCCTTCAGCTCCTCAATAGAGCCGATAGAGTGACGCTCGCCGCAGGAGCATTCCCAGATATTCAGAGGAGTGCCCCAATATCTGTTACGGGAGATTCCCCAATCCTGCACGTTCTCAAGCCAATCGCCGAAGCGGCCCTTACCAACGTTCTCGGGGATCCAATTGACAGTATTGTTATTTTTGATAAGATTCTCACGCACACGGGTCATCTCGATAAACCAGGTGTCACGGGCGTAGTAGATAAGGGGAGTGTTACATCTCCAGCAATGAGGATAATCGTGCTCGAACTTGGGAGCGGAGAAGAGCTTGCCCTCTTTATCCAGGTCGGAAAGTATCACGGGGTCTGCCTTCTTGACGAAGATGCCCGCGTAGGGAGTTTCCGCCGTCATATCTCCCTTGCCGTCGACGAACTGAATGAACGGAAGACCGTATCTCTTGCCGACGCGAGAGTCGTCCTCACCGAATGCGGGAGCGATGTGAACTATACCCGTACCGTCGGACATAGTAACGTAATTATCAGCGGTTACGAAGTGTGCCTTTTTGCCCTGCTTCGCGGCAGCCTCCGCGGTGCAGCTCCAGAGAGCCTCGTAGGAGCGTCCCTCCAGGTCCTTGCCTGCCATTTTCTCAAGTATCTCGTATGCGGGAGCGCCCTCCTCGCGAGCGAGTGAGCCGAGCACGCTGTCAAGCAGCGCCTCCGCCATATAGTATACGTAGCCGTCGGCAGCCTTTACCTTACAGTAGGTGTCGGTCGGGTTAACGCAAAGGGCAGTGTTTGATGGAAGAGTCCAGGGTGTAGTGGTCCAGGCGAGGAAATACGCATCCTCGTCCGTGCATTTGAAGCGGACCACGGCAGATCGCTCCTTTACCGTTTTATAGCCCTGAGCAACCTCGTGAGAGGAAAGGGGTGTGCCGCAGCGAGGGCAGTAGGGAACGATCTTGAAGCCCTTATAGAGCAGACCCTTATCCCAGATCTTTTTGAGCGCCCACCACTCCGACTCAATGAAATCGTTAGTGTAGGTAACGTATGGGTTGTCCATGTCTGCCCAGAAGCCTACCGTTCCGGAGAAGTCCTCCCACATTTCCTTGTAGTTCCAGACAGATTCCTTACAGTGAGCGATAAATGGCTCCAGGCCGTATCCCTCTATCTGATCCTTTCCGTCAATGCCAAGCTTCTTCTCAACCTCAAGCTCCACGGGAAGTCCGTGAGTATCCCAGCCTGCCTTACGGAGAACTCTTCTGCCCTTCATAGTATGGTAGCGGGGGATCATATCCTTGATTACTCTGGTCAGAACGTGACCGATATGAGGCTTTCCGTTTGCGGTGGGAGGTCCGTCGTAGAAGGTAAAGTTCTCTCCGCCCTCGCGAGCGTCGATGCTCCTTTCAAAAATACGGTTTTCTTCCCAGAAGCGTCTGGTAGCCTTTTCCCGTTCAACAAAGTTCAGGTTTGTTGACACCTTTTCGTAAAGTTCCATATATTTTCCTTTCGTTCGGATAAGCGGAAGACCGTCAAAAGAGGACCGCCGTATCGGGTCCGCAAGCTCCGACTCTGAATATTAATAAACAAAAAACCGTCTCCGAGACGGAAACGGATATACCACCTTTTCGCGTATCAAGCAATACGTGCTCCCGTTACGCTGAGCCTGCGGCGCACCCTACCTGTCTCGGATGAGCGACTCTGAAGTGATCTTCATACGGCATTACTCGCTTTCGGCTCGCACCATCCGCCGACTCTCTGTGAGCTTTCGTACCGACTACTGTCTTCGTCTTAGTCTTTCGCATAGTATTATAAAGTATTACGCCGCTTTTGTCAAGAGGTGAGGAGAAAAATATTTACACGCGTACAGCCCTGAGCGTTGACAAAGGCAGAAAAAAATGCTAAAATATGGTGAAAAGACGGAAAAGAAAGGGAAGAAAAAATGCTTCTCAGCGAGAAAATTGCCGAAGACTTGCCTTCGGATATGAAGATAGTTTTCTATGATAAGACCGATTCCACGAACACTCGGGCGAAGGAATACGCAAGGGGCAAGGAGAAAATAGAGCCAACCCTGTTTATAGCCGCCTCTCAGAGTGATGGCAGAGGGAGACTTGGCAGAAGCTTCTCGTCGGATGAGGGAGGGATATATATGAGCCTGCTTATGCCGCCGCTGCCCATTGACCCTATGGAGATAACCTGCAGGGGAGCTGTTGCCGTGTGCCTGTGCCTTGAGAGACTGTACGGACTCGGTGTGGGAATAAAATGGGTCAACGACATCTATGTAAATGGCAAGAAGCTTGCAGGGATTTTAACGGAAGGCACTTTCGATGAAAACGGTAATTTAAGCTATTTTGTGGTCGGAATGGGAATAAATGTTTACAAAAATACTGATTTAACCACGAATTTACCTATCGCAACCACTATAGAGGATGTGCTTTCGAAACGCGTTGATATTAACGAGCTTGCGGCTACTCTGGCTGTGAGCATAGCGGACATATCATCACTTGAGTCCCCAGTCTCCGAATACAGAAAACGCTGTATAACCGTAGGGAAGAGAGTCACCGTTATCGGCTATAACGACAGCTACCCTGCCCGATGCATCGGAGTGGAGGACGACTATTCTCTTACCGTCCGGCGTGAGTCTGACGGTGAGCTTATCCGCGTTTTTACCGGCGAGGTCAGCGTCCGTCTTGCCGATTGATATTTCACACTCCCGTCACGCCGCACGCCGATCTGGTGTGCGGCTTTGCTTTTGCGTCGCATTTGTTGCAAAGTGACAAAAACAGGGCGGTTTTTTGTAGCACTTTGGTCATCAAAATCAAATATTGTTCAAATTTTTTTAAAAAAGCAATTGACGGATATTTTTTCGTGTGCTATAATTCCTATACATTTATTTAAGGTAATATGTTTATCTTGGCAGACGAATGGCGTTCATCGCGTCTTACTGTCGGAAACGAGCTATGCGTCTCAGACTCCGCCGGACAGTCCGTTTGCGCGGATCTCTTTATCGTCTTGCGTGCCCGTCACCGTATAGGATATCGGTTCCGGTAAAGCAAAGCAACCCACAGTTATACATTTTTTGGCGGATCCTCGGCAGCCGCCGAAATATATATACAAAAATACCAACTTTTTAAGTTGTAATGAAAGGAAACACCGCAATGAAAAAAACCCACGTTTCACTCCTGACAGCGCTTCTGCTTCTGGTTTGCACGGTATTCACTCTCAGTGCATGCTCGGGCGGCGGTGCAGGCGGAGAAGGAGGCGGCGGAAATTCCGTCGAGATTTTCGAGGGACAGACCTACTACGACGCAGGCACTAAGGTAGTATTTCTGACCGACGGAAGAGCCTCGTCAGTGAACGCCTCCGGCGTACTTATGTCGGCAATGGAGGGAATAGCAGCCGACGGCTTTAAGCCCGTTGTAGGCTCTGCCTCTGATGCTGCTTCCGACTATGAGGTAATTATAGGATACGTTCCCGAGAGACCGGTATCCGTCAGAGCTTACGAGCTTCTTGATAGAATCGACAGCTCCTCTCCTCTCGCAGAGGCAAGATACCTCATATATGCTAAGGGCGGTACCATCGCCTTCGCATACGACGAGAACTATTATTCCGATCTTCAGATAATAGATTTCGCGGTTGACGATTTTATAGGCGAGCACGTAGCGGGCAAGACCTCTATCACCATTGATGCCGGTGAGGTTATGTCCGACGTTATAAACCTCATAGACGTTCAGGCTCAGCTCGACAAGGAAATGCTTGACGATCTGTGGGAGCAGGTATCCTCTAAGTACAGCGCGTCCGTATACCAGGGCATGCGTACATATTATAACGTGTTCTCCGGAGAGTCCAGTGACATCACCGCCTGGTTCGCTAACCTTTACGATCCCGACCTTGGCGGCTTCTACGCTACTGCGACCGGTAGAGATGAGATCAACATCTTCCCCGACATCCAGTCCACCGCTGAGATATTCGAGTTCATTATCGCATCCGGTATGTTAGACGATCTTGACGGCGGTATTGCTAAGTATCTTCCCAATATCGTTAAGTGTCAGCTCATCTGGTATGCAAAGAGCATCCAGGACGAGAACGGATATTTCTATATGACTCAGCTTGGCAAGGATATCCTTGACAGCGAGGAGGTAGAGGGCGCGCTTGAGCGCCGTGAGAGCGACCTCAGATATGCTGAGAGCCTGCTTGATATCCTTGGCGCACAGCCCACCTACGATACACCCAACGGTGTTAAGGGCGACGGTATGACCGCTGATCAGTACTGGGCAACCACCGGTTACGCTGATGAGCTTAAGCCTGAGGCTCCCGAATACGTTGTCATAGAGGACGAAGAGGGCACCGAGGGTGAGGAAGGCACAGAGGACGAGAACGGCGCCGTTACCGCAGGTCTTTCCACTTCTGTGACTACCGCAGTATCCAAGGCTGTTGACGCCGCTGCTATCGACGACGATTTCGTAAGCGTTATTGACGTCGAGCCTCTTCTTGAGAGCCACAGAAAGTTCTCTCAGTACGGACGTAAGGTTGGATTCCATATACACCCCTTGGAAGCTGCAAAGCAGGTTCCCTACGACTTCGAGCGCATCAAGGAAGCCAGCGAGGACGTTGGTCCCTACAAGAGCGGTCCTAGCGTAGCTGATGACGAGAGACCCGCTTACGAGGGCAAGACCTACGTTGACATGCTCTTCGATATGCTTATCGATATGCTTAACGCTGAGGGCCTTTACGGAACGACCCACACGAACGACGGCTCAGACCAGACTATAGGCGCGGAGATGCTCAATGCATACGCGTTCGACGTTATCATCGACTTCTATAACGATCAGGGCCTGTTCTTCGAGGCTGCTTCCAAATCCGCAAGAGGTCTTCTCAAGTGCCTTGGCGGCTTTGAGTATTCTGAGAATATCAAGCAGGTTTCTGACATTTGGGAAATCCTTTGCGACCTTATAGACAACGTAAATAAATACGCATCCGCAGATGAGAAGGCTGCCTTCTTCGACAATTATAAGGCAGCGATCGACGAGCTCGGCGGCAACGCGTTCATCGTATCCTCCTCCAGACAGAGCACCTATCAGAAGGTAGACGGTGGCTTCGGTCATCTTCTTGAGGGCTGTAACTCCACAGGCGCCGCAGGTCTTGTGATCGGTACAGGTGAGGAGAACGAGAGTGAGGTCAGCGCAGTTATCTACTCCGGTCCTATAGCTGCCAGAGCGATGTGTAAGGCTATCGGCGTTGACTACATTCCTATCTACACAGAGGCTGACTGGCTCAGATTTATTGATGAGCTTCTCAAGATAGATCCCGTTATCAAATATGACCGTGATCTCTATAAGGAGCCTCCCATCACCATCTTTGACTTCAACGAGATCCCCGCTAAGTTCTTCCAGGTTAAGTCCGGCGTTGACTACGAGATGGAGATCGTAGAAGTAGAGAAGTTCGGTATGAGCGATAACGTTCTTTACATCAACAAGCTTGCTGCAGGTACTCAGACTTTAGTTACTTGCGGTGACGCTCTTATTCAGAATCCCGCGGCTACCATGACGGTCTTCAGCTTCGATATTATGATGACCCGTATGGGAGCAGCATCTCAGATGGAGATTTCCATCACTAATCAGAGTTCTACCAGCCACGCAGATAAGCCCATACTCTTCCTTATTCAGCATAAGGGCACTGCTAACGGCTCCGACATACAGATAATTCCTTATCACAACAGAAAGTCTGAGAAGGCGATAACTATCAGACCTAAGGTTGGCGAATGGTTCAATATCAGAGTTGAGTATTACGAGGGAACCGGTACTCTTGATACCGTAAGAACCAAGTACTATATCGACGACGAGCTTATTTACACCACTAACGGCGTAATGGGTGATAACGTAGTTGGAGGTTACACTCCTCTTCCCATGGCTGAGAAGATTAACTATGCGTCCATCGCTATGAACATGGCTCTGACAGGCGAGTTCTATATGGATAATATCACTCTCCGTCAGACCACCACTCAGCTTGAGGACGGAACGATAGGAATTCCTCCCGCATATCAGGCTTATCTGGATTCTCTTCAGCCTAAAACTGAGTAAGACAGAAAGAACGATATAAAAACCTACTCACTGAAAATTAAATAAGCGAAGCACCGCAGTCATATGGCTGCGGTGCTTTTTTATACCGCGAAGGCGATTTGATGCTTGCATTTTTCGTAAAAATCCAGTGAAATGGCAAGAAGGTTATATATAGGATTAACGCGGTATGAAAAGGAAATATGTAAATTGAATTTTACAAATTTCCGCGTTTTCGTTTGAAACAGCATAAAGAAAAACGACCGCTCTCATAAATATTTGCTCACAGTATACCGTTGCAACGTACAATTATTTGCTCACTGCTTGCCCGACCTGTCACCGACTTTATAATATCGCGTTTTCTTCCTGCGCAGCCTATGCCCCAGCATATCAAGTCTCCGTCTCCGCTTTGTGAGGCATTTGACAGAATTATGACAATTATTTGATTTTCCCGGGAAGATTTTACCCAAAAGGGTGATGATTGTTACTTGTGAGGTGGGATAACGTAAGGTATAATTGATTTGTAAGATATAATGTACTAAGCGAGTGTTTAACGCGCCTATAGATGCGGTATGGTGTTATACGCGCCTGAGTTTTAACGGAGGTGAGTATGAAAAAGATCTGTTTAAGCTTGATCCTTCTTCTGATTCTTATTGCGGTGACAGCCGCTATGACATCCTGCGGAGGTGACGAGGGCGACTCAGGCGCAGGCTCGGGTGACACAGGCTCGGAGGAGAGCATTACCGTATACGAGGACTGGACGTTTTATTGGGGCAACCTTCACCATTATGTACTACCCCGTGTTGCAAAAATACGAGTTTATTGTAAACGGAGAGTGTGTTCTCACGGGCAATAAGCTGCGTGAGGGAAGCGTGTATCCGCCTGCGACCGCAATAGATAGTTTCAGACTCGTTCTCGCCAGAGGAAACGCGGGCGACTACTGTATTGACAATCTGTCTATCAGCCACCTGTGCCTTGATCTTCCCGAGCCGGATGCTCCCGGCGAGGATGGCGGAGACACCCCGTCATCGAAGCTTATTGACAGCATAATGCTTAATATGTTTTAGAGCCTTGGCGCAGACGTTTATATCGACAATCTCTACGTCGCTCATATCAGGGGAGACAGAAGCGCAGAGGACGGGAGGTAAGCTGCCACGGGCAAAAAGCGCAAAATAATTTTAATATTTAATATTACGGCGCCCGTGTACCGAATGGTATGCGGGTTTTTTTTATTTTTTGGGGGATGATGAGCATAGAAAACAGACGTAAAGGAGACAAATGGGTTTAAATGGACAAATATCAGGAGTGTTTTTTGTTTATTTTGTACATTTAATTTTAAAATTAATAAAAAATGATGGATATTTGGTTGAAATCTTAATTTTGATGGTTTATAATGGTAGAACCAAACTTAGCGACTTGCGCCTAAAAGAAGTATTTTTTCTATGGGGCGCGTTATGATTTATGGTATTAATTTGGATTTTTTTCTGTCAATGAAAGGAGAAACTATGAAAAAAATCAGCTTACTTTTGTTGCTGTTGCTGCTTCTTACGGTTGTGGCAACCGCATTTACGTCCTGTGACGGCGGCTCCGGTGGCGGCGGCTCCGAGGGCGGTGGTGGATCCGAGGGCGGCTCTGAGGAAACGGAGCCCGAATACGCTCCGGAGGAGACTCTCTATTGGAAGAAGTCTGACATTATGTTCGTCGCTTCTACTCAGAAGAACAGCCGAGTAGCGTT
Organism: Clostridia bacterium; assembly: GCA_017467105.1. Lineage (GTDB taxonomy): Bacteria > Bacillota > Clostridia > Oscillospirales > CAG-272 > UBA1740. The sequence continues at coordinate 4,093 of JAFTSU010000002.1, read as the reverse complement.
AGACGATCTTATGTCAGCTATCGGCAAGTACGTTTCCAAGAGCGGATATCTGTTCGTCGGTAACGCGTACATAGCCGAGGAATATCGCAATGAGGTAATCATAGGCTACGTTGAGGATAAAGAGGTATCCGTCAAGGCTTATGAGATCCTTAACACTATGAAGAGAAAGTCAGAGCTCGAGGAGGCGAGATACGTTGTCTATGCTGACAGCGGTAAGATCGCTTTCGCTTATGACGAAAACAACATCACTAACAGGCAGGCAGTTGAGGTTGCCGCAGATCTGTTTATCAGAGAGTACGTCAGAGGCAAGAGCCAGCTCTTCTTGGAGAAGGGCGTCGTTATGCAGGGCAAGGTAGATCTGGTCAAGGCACAGCAGGCTGAGGATAACAACAGAGTAGCTGATCAGTGGCTTGAAATCGAGGACATCATAGGAGATCACGAGATCTATATGTCTCTTCGTTATATGTGTGAGACTATGTTCACAGACAAGATGGCTGATCTTATTGCAAACTTCTACGATCCGGCGACAGGTCTCTTCTATACCTCTCTTTCCGGTAAGAACGCGGGCGGTATATATCCTATTCCCGAGGGAACGAGCCAGGCTCTCAGCTATCTGGTTACAACCGGTATGCTGAAGGGAACGAGCTGGATTAACGTGCTTACAGACCTTCAGAAATACAAAATGATTTACCAGATCAAGAGTATTCAGGATCCAAGCGGAGAGTTCTACGTAGCGCAGATGCGTATGGCTCAGGTTGACTCTAACCGTATGGGTAGAGACAGATCTGCGTGTTTAAGTATTCTCAGTCGTTTAAAGGCTAGTCCTACGTATGACGTCGGATCGACCAAGGGTGACGGCATAACCGGCGAGCAATATTGGGCAAACCTGGTTGCGCAGGGACTTGCCACGGAGGATGAAAAGCCTCATATTTACTTCGCGGACGAGAGCCGTGTTCCCGCTACCGCCAGCCTTAGCTATTCGAATACCGTAGCGGTATCAAAGGCAGTTATGGCTTCTCAGGTAGTAGCCGTTGCATCCGGCACAGAGCAGTTCCAGAGCCACGAGGCGTTCGTTCAGTGGCTTCTCGATAAGGATGCGTATAACAATCCCTATACCGCGATGAGTAATACCTCATCCGCCGCAAGCATTATCTCCGACTGGTCCAAGAAGCTTGGCGAATACACCGGCGAGACTAGGGAGATCGTGCATGCGAAATACAGCGATCGTAAGCTTGTTTTGAGCAAGGGCGATACGCTCAATATGATACTCATCAATTGGATGAACAGCCATATTAACGAGGCAGGTCTGTTCGGTAAGATGACTGATGAGTACCTCGTTGATGAAGACGGAAATTTCGTTTTCGATAAAAACGGCAAGAAGATACCCAAGTACGATGGCTTCTACGGCGGCTGGGGATACCAGAACTCCAACGGCTTCCTTAAGGCTATAGGAAGATACGCTAACAACGGAATCGCTTATCCTAAGCCCTGGGAGGCGGCAAGCAGCTTGCTGAAGGGTATTAACAGCGACGAGGACGTAGGAGGCAACATTCTCGTTATCTACAACGTATGGTCATCTCTCAGCTCTCTTAAACACAATATCAAAAATTATTACAAGGGTGACGACAAGGCAGAGCTTCTCCAGTTCATAGAGGACGGTCTTAAGGCTCCCACAGCATACGACTCGACGGGTAACAAGAAGGCTTACGCTGCGGTTGCTATCGACAAGTGTCTTGGTAAGGTTATGACCTTCCAGAAGAGAGACGGCGGCTTTGCTCACAGCACGATGAACGGTACGCCGAACTGGCAGGGCGGCCTTAAGGTAGGTATTGCGGAGGACGATCTCTCCGACCTTGACGCTATCAACTGCTCTACGGCGCTTCTCGTCAGCTCGATATGCTCCGTTCTCGGCATAAGCGAGTCTAACGTTCCTATGTACACGAACGCCGACCTGCTCAGATTCCTTAAGATCATGAACAGCCAGGAGTACGTTATCAAGGTAGGGCCCCTCCGTCCCGGCAATAACCAGGGCGGCACGACTCCCACTCCTCCCGCAGAGCCCGCGCCTGAGGTAGAGACCTTCGACAAGATGCCCTCTCAGCTTCAGGTAAGCAACAAGGATGGAATTACCGCAAGCATAACGAATAAGGATAATAACAGCGTTCTCTTCGTGGATAAGACTGTTGAGGCCTATTTCCCTATGACCTATACCGCGATAAACAAGTCTGAGGCAAACGCTAACGCGGCTGTTATCAGCTTTGACTTCCTGGCGGAAAATCTCGCCAAGGCAAGCGGCATAGAGCCCTATATCCAGGGCGGCGGAACAACGTATTTCCTGCCATATCTTGTATTCGACAGCAAGATCGACGGCTCGTCGATCAAGGTATACGACCACGGCGGTGGAGGCAACAGAGTGGATACCGGTGCCAAGGTAGGTGAATGGGCGACCTTCACTATCAAGTATTATCAGTCTCTTGAAAGATACGACGTATACGTAAACGGTATTTTCGTTATGTCCGGTAATACTCTCAAGGCTGACGGTGATTTCCCCGCAGTATCCAAGATAAACGGTCTTCACCTTACTATCCCCAGCGGAAACGTTGGTGATTACTACATTGATAACGTTTCGATACAGCATCTGAAGCTTGACGCTCCCGGCGGCGAGTCCGGCGGAGAGGGCGGCGGCGAGTCCGGCGGAGAGGGCGGCGGCAGCGATACTCCCGTTACTCCTCCCGATACAACCGGAGCAGAGGTAGAGACCTTCGACCGGATGCCCGAGAAGCTTACTATTCCAAGCAAGGAGGGCATCAACGTAAGTCTCGCTGACAAGAACGGCGGTAAGATGCTCCTTGTTAACAACACCGTAGGCAGTTATATCGCGCTTACCTATAACGGTCTCGGAAAATCCGAGGCAAACGCCAACGCTGTCGTTGTAAGCTTCGACTTCCTTGGTGAGAATCTCACGGGAGCTGTAGGACTTGAGCCCTATATTCAGAAGGGCGGAGACGCATTCTTCCTGCCTTACATTGTGTTTGACGGCGCCGAGAGCGGCTCTGCGATCAAGGTTTACGATCATAAGGGAAATCCCACTCGTTATGACGTCGGAGCTACTATGGGTAGTCTGATAACCTTCACCATCAAGTATTATCCCTCGCTTGAGAGATACGACTTCTACGCAAACGGCAATCTGATCATGTCAGGTAATTACCTGAGAATAGGAACAAGCTATCCTCAGGTAACCGATATTGATACGTTCAAGCTTGTTATCGGAAACGGAAACGTTGGTGATTTCTATATTGATAACCTTTCTCTTCAGTATCTGAAGCTTGAAATTCCCGGCGGCGAGTCCGGCGGAGAGGGCGGTGGCAGCGATACTCCCGACGACACATCGGATGACGTTCAGACCTTTGACGGTATTGACGCTCTTCCCTCCGGATACGAAGGCGTAATTTACAATACGGATAACACCGTTACGATTGTGGATAAGGGCGACGGCGACAAGGCAATACTTGCAAATAAGGTTAAGTCCGGCGATAAAACCACGAGCGGTCTGATCGTAAAAGGCAATGACGCTATAACCGTTACCGAGGAAAACGCGAACGCCACGGTCTTCGCCTTCGATATCCTCTACACCGACGTTACTGCGGCAGGCGCTATCGAGTTCTGGATCTATAATGGCAGCACAGAGCTGGCCCTTCCTTACTTCACTGTTACAGGTACTGACGCAGGCTCCTCTATCAAGGTAGTTGACCTCAGAAACAAGTCTCTCGGTACCGTTGATTCCGGCATCGTAGTCGGCACTAAGGCTTCCGTGAAGCTTATGATTGACGGTGTGGACGGCTCCTGGGATCTCTACGTAAACGAAGCGAAGGTTTATTCCGGCGCCGTTACTCCCGGTTCAACACCGGCTCTTGCAAATAAGTTTAACATTTATATGGACAACAAGTCCGGCGCTAAGATGTATATAGACAACGTTAGCTTCTGGCACGTATACGAGGAGGCGAGCGGCGATACTCCCGCAACACCCGACGCTCCCACTATCCCCGAGGATGCCGAGGAGTTCTACTCTCCCGTTAAGGCAGGTATCGACTTC